>NZ_JABUYN010000001.1:0-950058 GCF_014897305.1 Pseudomonas sp. FME51
CTCCTAGCGACTCATTCATTTGTCGCCTAGCTACATCTTGAATTATTTAGAGTATAGAGAGTTAGTTATAGAGAAAGAAAAAAAGAGAAATGAAAAGCAAAAGGGAAGAATAAGAGAAGATGAATAAGTGATGGAGAGGGCTAAATAAAAAAGAGCAGGATAATTTCTACTCTTTAAATTGATTGCTACTCATTTTGTTGATGAGAGAATTATTTTTCTTGTTCTTTTAATGCAGAGACCATTTGAATTTTACATGCGGCAACAATTTGTGTTAGGCCTTCTTGAAATTCAGCACGAGAGCCAATTTCAGCTTTTGCATCACGTAAAGAATTAACAACTTCGATGGTGCCTTCAGTAAATTGTGCTTCAGTTGCTTCTAATTTTGCAAAATCAAATTTCTTTGCATTTAATGATGCGACAGCTTCTTTTGCAATTTTCTCAGCAGGTTCTTTAGTGTCATAAGCTTTGATTGAGATATCTTTAAACGTATCGCAGTAGTCGTCTGCCATTTTAGTTGGGTTAGCAAATGCAACAGCAGGTAATAACAGCAGAGATAAGAGAAGTGGTTTCATTATAAAGCCTCATGGTTTATTTTTTAGTGCGTACGGATTGAGTGTAACATACAAACACTAATGACGATAAATCAGAATAAGTGTAAAAATATAAATAATTAATATTATTAACCTTAATAAGCGCGATCTTATTGTTCTTATTGTCTTTAAAGATAATAATCTAGAGTTCTACAACCTAATAACGTCGAATAATATGCAATAAAGAGAACGTCTTTTAAGAAAGAATATTAGGATTTATCTTTATTTACATTTTATGATACTTATATTTATTTGCATTAAAAATGAGAAAATAAAAGTTTAAATATAAAAATAAGAATATAAAATAGCAAAGCTATATTTTATTAACATTTAAATAACTTTAATGTATTGTATTATATAGGTTATTTTATAATCATTATGTATATGATAGTGTATTTTTTATTTTTATAGATTTGAACTGATTAACATTAAAAATACTTAACAAAAAGAGTGTTCTATACCTTTCATACAATGAAAATAGTGTGTCAGAGAAAAAATTATCATTAATACGACAAGAAAATAATTTAATGAGGAAAATGAAAAGAAGAGAAAAAAATCCCCTCTATAAGGGTAGAGGGGTAGCTAAATGAATAAAGAATGGTTTATTTCGAGATTGAGTATATAGAAATTTAAAACTAAATTTTGTTTATTTGTGCAGCACAAAAAGTTTAGAAAATAGATTGAAAATATGTGCTAGTACTCAATATCAAAAATCAATTAATTATTGACGGTAAGCTGTCTTAATTTGGCTAATTGTATTGCGGAATGTCTCAGCGTGTTTTTCGTCATCAACTTCATTAATAGCACGTTCAATATTTAAAATAATACGGCCAGCATCGGCTTGACCTAATGCCTTTAACATATAAGTGACTAAGGTTTTTAGGCATGCCACTTCTTCGGCTAAGGTCTCAACATCTGCTTGTGTTTTAAATTTCTCGTTCATTATCTACTTTCCTTTGTCTTTAATTACGTATCATATCAAATTAGGTCAATAGAATAGCAAAGTCTTGGTGAGGTATGAATAGCTATAACTAAAGCATTTTATAAGATTGAAATTGTTAGTATAACAATTAGACAAATAATACGCCGTCCCGTTTATTCGTTGAAATCACGCTATACTTTAAAGATTGAGTGTAACAGAGCATGGAAAATCCATCACGATTAGCAATAAGAAAAAATGCAGGAAATGGTGAAGGAAAAAGTAAGATGAAAAAAGAACAACTATTATATGCAATAACGCAATATCCTGCACTTTGTCAGCGTAAAACGGGAAATACACATAAAGGAACGTTTGGTACATTAGGCGTTATTGGGAGTGCCGAGGGAATGAGCGGCGCTATTGTATTAGCAGGAAAAAGTGCATTAAAAGCAGGGTGTGGAAAAGTATTTCTTGGTTTTGCACAATCGCAATTACCTCTTCCTTTTATTGATAGCGCGCCAGAATTAATGCTAAAAACAGCATTTGCATTGATCAATCAGCAAGCGATTTCCGCATGGGCAATCGGCTGTGGTTTAGGATTATCGACAGACTCTGAATGTATTTTATCAACGATTTTAGCACAACGTATTGACGATAAACCTTATGTTTTTGATGCCGATGCATTGGTACTGATGGCGAAATTAAAATCCCCCATATCGCTTAATCAATACTGTGTGCTAACGCCACATCCCAAAGAAGCGGCTATTTTACTTAATTGCACATTGCGAGATATTCAAAATGATCGAGAAGGTTCAGCGAAAGAAATTGCAACGCTTTACCATTGTTGGGCCATTATAAAAGGGCAAAATACGGTTATTACTTCTCCAACTGGGGAGATAACAATCAATACAACAGGTAATAGCGGTTTATCAACGGCAGGAAGTGGTGATGTATTAACGGGTGTTATGGGGAGTTTTTTAGCGCAAGGAATGACGATGTCAGATGCGGTAAAAAGTGCTGTTTGGATACATGGGATGGCGGCTGATATTTTAGTTGAAAAGGGTATTGGGCCAATAGGATTAACGGCATCAGAATTAATTGATACTATCCGCAATATTCGTAACCAACTCCACTCATTAACATAGCGACACAATATACACTATTTTGAATAAGATCTTTTACTTTTTAGCTTAACGTATTAATAATTAAAGTAGGTTTATAATGAGATTCGGCGTTTTTAGTTAATTCACTCACAGTAATCTTTAGGTTATTGCGATAGGATTAAGGCAAATGGAGAGTTGAGAGGAGTTATTATGTATAAAACGATTTTAGTGCCTATTGATATTGTTGAAGAAGAGTTAACCAGTAAAGCGGTACGACATGCTGTGTATTTAGCAAAAGAAACCGGAGCTAATTTACATTTAATTCATGTTCTTCCTATCTCTTCGGCAATCATTAATGCTTATTCACTGGGTTATCCAGAAATTAAAGACAAAGCGACGGTGAAAGCAGAAAATGATATGCAAATGTTGGTAGATTCGGTGGATTTACCTGCTGAAAAGGTCGCTTATACGGTTACTTTTGGCTCACCGCGTGATGAAATTTTAGTAACAGCAAAAGAGATCCAATCAGATTTAATTGTGATTGGTTCACGCCGACCGAATATCAGTACTCACCTATTAGGCTCAACAGCCGCGGGTGTGGTTCGTTATGCTGAAATTTCAGTTTTAGTTGTTCGTTAAGCTATTCATTAATATGCTATGAGTTTTCCTCGTAGCATATTTTTTACTTTTTTTTGCGTAGTTTATCTTATTTATTCAATAAGCAGTTGATTGAGTAAACAGTCTATAGAGTGAATAAGAATGGAAAAATTTACCCAAGAACTTTTAAGGCTCGATCATTTTATTCTACGCATCTTACGCTATTATGTAATTGGCTCTATTTTCTTTTTTTTAGGGTTATTACCTGGTGTATTAGGGTTTTATTTAATTGAAGGACATAGTTTTATGGAGTCCTCGTTAAATGCAATATCCATGTTAAGTGGGCAACCAGTAGAGCCAGCACCTGCAACCCCAACAGGGCGCTTTTTTATTGCGATTTATGGATTATTTCTTCAGTGTGTTTTTATTTTATCAATTGGGTTAGTTGTGACACCTTTTATTCATCGACAATTGCATAAATGGCATCTTGAGGAAGATTAAATAAGCAAGCTGTGGGTTTAACGCTACAATAATAAACAGACAATAATCTGATAATGAGGAGTTGCTATGTACAAGACAATTCTAGTACCTGTTGATATTTCAGAAGATGAGTTAACCACTAAAGCGTTACAACACGCTGTTTATATTGCTAAATTAGAAGGCGCAAAACTGCATCTTTTCCATGCTATTCCTGATATTTCACGTTTCTCTATTAGCTATAGCTACCATTATGACATGCTAAGTTCTTTTGCAAATAAAGCACTAGAGCGTGTACAAGAACAACTGCAAGAATTAGCTGATAGTATTGATTTGCCTAATGAGCAAGTTGAGTATTCTGCTGTTTTTGGATCTGCAAGAGATAAAGTTTTAGAGCTGGCTGAAAAAATTAATGCTGATTTGATTGTGATTGGCTCACGCCGTCCAAGTATTTCAACACATCTATTAGGTTCAAATGCATCAGGTATTGTTGCTTATGCAAAACAATCTGTATTAGTTGTCCGCTAAAATTTCTCATAAAAGTAAAAAAATAGCTAAAGCCCCTAAGTTATTTAGGGGCTTTTTCACCTTGGTTTATAAAAAATTATTTATCATTTCGGATATACATTTTCATCTCAATACTAGATAAAAAAAGATAGATAGGGCGCAATTGTTTATTAATGCGGTTTTTATGTAAACATAAGGAACTTCATTGATTGAGAATGATAGGCATTCTAAAGTGGAGCTTGTTATTTTTTAATGAGAGATAAGTGTTATGTTGAATAACCAAAATTTTATTGTCATGGATGTTGAGAAATTTCCTGTTATTACCATGAAAATATTTCCAGAAACGCTGGATGATGCCAATAACTGGACTTCTGAAATGGATGTTGTACTAAGTGAAAAACAAAAATTTGTATTGATTTACCCATCCATTAATAAAAAAGAGAAAGAGCATAAAAAAGAAGATATGGACGGTATGAAAGCCGTAAGGCGTTGGCTAAAAGAGGGTAAGGCACTGCTTAGTGAAAATTGTGCTGGTATGATAATGACAGCAGATCCACAAAAAAATGATAAAGAGCAACTGGTGCAACTCTCGACTGTTATTTCTGCTGTTTACGGTGTTCCCGTATTTGTTGCAGAAACGCTGGATGAATCGTATGTTAAAGCTAATGAATTGGTTGAGTAATTAACTTCTACGATAAAATGACGTAATACATTATTTTGGGCGCCAAATACGTTGTCGCCTTTATTATTTTATATATTATTTAACTGTTTTTTCTAAAAAAAGCAGATTTTACTAATAAGTGAGTGAGTAAACAAAAATTGATCTACCTACAGCCTTAAATATTTTATTTGTTCATAATAGTCTTGAAAGATGATAGAGCGAAAAACAGACTATGCTGATAAACTTTATATTAGCAATAGCTCGTTTTTGATTAAAACTAAGGCATGGTATGGACAATGAGATAATGGCTGACTGCTCAGCCATTTCACAAGATAAACAGCGTGAAATTACCAAATTATGTATTCAAACTGCCTTGTTGTTATTGCAACATGGTGCAGAAAGTATGCTAGTTGAGCAACTTTCAACCCGTCTCGGTTTAGCGTTAGGTGTACATCAAGTTGAAAGTGCAATTTCTGCTAATGCAGTGGTATTAACAACGATCGTTAATGGGCATTGTCAAACATCCACACGAAAGATTGTTGATCGTGGTATTAATATGCATGTTGTGACAGAAGTTCAGCATATTGTGATTTTGGTGGAGCATCACCTCGCGGATATTCACGAAGCAAGAAAGCGCTTTGAACATATAAAACCATTACGTTACCCACGTTGGGCGATTATTTTTATGGTTGCCTTATCTTGCGGTTGTTTCTCAAAATTAAATGGGGGCAATTGGGATGGTTTTTTAGTCTCTTCTATTGGCGGTGGATTAGGGATGTTTGTACGACAAGCATTAACGCATCGTCAAATAAATCCATTAATTAATTTCTGTATTACCGCTTTTGTTGCTACGTCTGTTTCAGGTTTATTATTAAAACTTTCCTACTTTCAAACAACCGCAACTATTTCAATGGCCGCCAGTGTCTTATTGCTTGTTCCCGGATTTCCTTTAATTAATGCGGTTGCTGATATGTTTAAAGGGCATGTTAATACAGGATTAGCCCGTTGGGCGATGGCAACAATGTTGACGTTAGCGACGTGTTTAGGGGTTATTTTAGCGATGGCGGTATGGGAGTTAAGAGATTGGGCATAATAACGATTATCCTTACCCTTATTGAAGACATGATTTTAGCAGCTATTCCAGCAGTGGGTTTTGCAATGGTATTTAATGTCCCTTTGCGGGCACTAAAATATTGTGCGTTATTAGGGGCAATAGGGCATGGTTCACGCACAATCTTAATGATGAGTGGAATGAACATTGAATGGGCCAGTTTCTGTGCTGCCATTTTAGTGGGCTGTATTGGTATTCAATGGTCACGCTGGTGGCTTGCACATCCTAAAGTCTTTACTGTTGCGGCGGTTATTCCTATGTTTCCTGGGATTAATGCTTATATCGCGATGATCTCGGTGGTGAAGTTAACACAAATTGGCTATAGCGAGGAGATTTTTGAAGCTTTAGTTACGAACTTCCTTAAAGCTTCATTTATTGTCGGAGCGCTTTCTATCGGGCTATCCTTGCCGGGATTATGGTTATATCGCAAGCGTCCGAGTGTATAATTGTTTACATGGCGTGTTGTAGTGAATTTAATGTAATATCTAGTTCGTTTTTGTCAGAAATAATAATCTGGATCCGTAATTTATTTTCAGACTCCAAACTTGCATGCGCTTTAACATCTTCGTTATTCGCATGCTTTTTTGTTATTTCAACTAATTCATCCATTAAATTCAGCATATTCTCATTCATTTTTTTAATCTCTCTAAATCAGTGATGGACAAACCATAGCAAATCCCGTTTACGTTAATGTGGAGAATAACGGCTTTTTCTATCACCATTCACGCTTATTGTTTTATTTTTCATATAAAAAATAGTAAGAAAGATTGCCCAAAATAAATCAAAAAAAGGTAATATTAGATAAAATAAAAATAAGATTATCAGTTGGTTATTAAAGATAATTTTTATTTGGTTTAATAAAATAAAGCGTAAGGCAGATACCACTTTGAGAAAAATATTACACTATACCGCGGTTGTGTTGAGTTTATTTATTATTACATTACATGTTCAAGCACAAGCCCCTACAAATTTCACGAAAGCGAAAGAGATAGCAAAAGAACGTATTTATTATGATCAAAATCAAAAATCACAAGGAACGATTTATTGTGGTTGTGATTGGGAATGGGTAGGTAAATCGGGAGGGCGTGTTGATTTAGCCAGTTGCGGATATCAAGTGAGAACGCAACAAACAAGAGCAGCGCGTATTGAATGGGAGCATATTGTTCCCGCATGGGTGTTTGGGCATCAGCGTCAATGTTGGCAAAATGGAGGTCGAACTCAATGTGTAAAAAGCGATCCTATTTTTGGCAAAATCGAAGCAGACTTACATAATTTAGCGCCCTCTATTGGTGAAGTTAACGGTGATCGTAGCAATTTTAGCTTTGGACAATTACCTGCACAAGCACCTTATCAATATGGGCAATGTCGCAGCCGTGTCGATTTTGCTTCGCGTACGTTTGAGCCACGCAATGAAGTGAAAGGCCAAGTCGCCAGGGTCTATTTCTATTTACATGACCGCTATAATCTCTCGATGTCACGTCAGCAACAACAATTATTAATGGCTTGGGATAATGCCTATCCACCAACGGCATGGGAAAAAGAGCGTGATAATCGTATAGCACGTGTTGTTGGTTATCATAATCCCTTTGTTACAGGCGAAATGAAATGGCAATTAGGGCATAAAAATAGCGGAATCGGATTATCTGCATCAAATACTACGCCAGTAACTAAAGCTAAAGTTGAAACACCAAAGCAAACTAGCGCAGTACAGCCCGTAGATATTAAAGGCAATATTAATAGCAAGATTTATCATTTTGCCCATTGTTCGGGTTATAAAACCATGTCAGATAAAAATGCGGTCTATTTCAAAACAGAAAATGAAGCCACGAAAGCGGGCTATCGTTTAGCCAACAATTGTAAACAACCTTAGTTTTTTGACTAACGAGTAACTACATCCACCGACGAACGTGGCGACAATATTGTTGCCACGCTTGTGGAAATAATTCACTTAATATTTTTTCTTCACGTACGATGGTATAGCGGTCAGTAATCAAGAAGAAGGCAATCGCAGCACCTAAAAATCCCCAATTACCAAAAATAAAAAATAATCCAATACTGATATCTAAAAATCCTAAATACATTGGGTTACGGCTAATTTTATAAGGGCCGCTGGTGACTAATTCTTTAGGTATATGATTTGGATTCGGGGAGGTTTTCTGTTTAATAAAAAAGGAGAGACAATAAAAAAGCCAGATCCCAGATGTGGTGACGGTGAGTAAACCTAAATAGAAAAAGAAACCCATCTTTAGCGTACCTGAATGAAGCTCAAAACCAATAAATGGAATAAGATTCAGTAGTAACCAATAAACAAAGGGTAATCGTAAGAAATTCATTTATTTCCCCTTAAATAATGTGCATTGTTAGATTAATATTCACTTTGTCTTGTTATCAACTTCAATCATATTGAAAATATTTTTATTTTGTCATTATACTGTCACAAAGCTTCGTTAATTTTCACTCTAACTCCATGATGGGGAATATGAATGACAGAAGCAACGGAAATATCACGTTACCCACAGAAAACCGGCAACAATCGCTCATTGATAGTTAATGTTCAGAATTGTGACCGGTTTTTTTGTTTTCTACAGTTAGATAAAGTCTAAAGGGGACTTATAGATAAGTAACAGGGATACAAATAAGAGATATCGATGACTTTTTGAAGACTAACAAGGGTAAATACCATTATGAGTAGACAAAAAGCAGCAACACGTTTACGCCGAGAAAATAAACGCACTTCACGTAAAGAACAACGTAACGGAGCACATCGAGATAATGTTATGGTTTTACCAGGATTTGGCGATATCAATACCATAGGTATGGCGAGAGAAAAGCGTGATGAAAGAGTACTTTCTCCTCGCAATGAAATACAACGCCAATATATGAATGCCATTAAACATCAAAATCTTATTTTTGCGACAGGAGAAGCCGGATGCGGCAAAACGTTTTTGAGTACTGCAATGGCGGCTGATGCCTTAATTAATAAAGAAATAGAACGGATTATTGTTACGCGGCCTGTTTTACAAGCAGATGAAGATTTAGGTTTTTTACCGGGAGATATTGCAGAGAAATTTGCACCTTACTTTCGTCCTGTTTACGATGTATTAGTCAAACGTTTAGGCGCTTCATTCTTACAATATTGTTTACGCCCCGAAATCGGTAAAGTCGAAATAGCGCCTTTTGCCTATATGCGAGGGCGTACCTTTGAAAATGCATTTGTTATTTTAGATGAAGCGCAAAACGTTACTGTAAATCAAATGAAATTATTTCTAACCAGAATGGGGGAAAATGTCACTGTTGTTGTGAATGGAGATATTACACAGTGTGATTTACCTTCTAGTGTGCATTCTGGATTAGCTGATGCGCTTGCTCGATTTGAAGCCAATAATCGAGTGGGTGTGATTAAGTTTATGCAAGAAGATTGTGTCCGTTCTACATTATGCCAGCATGTACTCGCTGCTTATAATGACTAAGAGAATGTAGGAATTTCTGTATAAATAAAAAAGGCTGCATATTATTGAGGGAGTTAATATGCAGCCTGTATAGCCAACGTTTAATCTTTAATTTATCACTTAACTTACATCTTCATTATCCATAACATGATGACGTTCAGCATGATAGCCTTCTTCATCATAACCAAAGCGCCAGTAAGGAATGGCATAAATCAAACTGCGATCATAACCATTATCACGGCGAATATGGCGTCTTAATGCGCGAATAATTTTATCTTCACCGGCAATCCAAAATGCAACATCTTCAGCGGGTAATTTCCACGACATAAATTCATTGATTAAGTGTTGAGTCTGTTCTTCAACAGAGCCAATCAACCAAATAATGTCTAAGCCATTAGGGTGTTTAATTTCTTGGCGATGTGCTTCATTTTCTACACGTATAACAACTTTACCTTGAACATCGGGTTTCATGGTTTCAATTAAAGCCATTAGTGCGGGTAATGAGCTTGGATCTGCGGCCATATAATAATGTGAAGCTGGTGCTAATAAGGGATCTGGACCACCTGGATTCGTGATACCAATATAATCACCTTCTTTAGCATTTAACGCAAAATGAATAGCAGGGCCGGCATCATCATGAACAGCAAATTCAATATCTAGCTCTTTTTGCTCAGGACGAATTGCACGAACACTATAAGTACGAACAATCGATCTTGGTTCGCCTTCAGGCCATTTGGGCCCTTTTTCAGAAAATCCAGGTACAGTGGGTTTAACTTGACCTTCTAAAGGCAAAAATATTTTCAGATGTGCGCCAGCCGTATCTGCTGGGTAAGTATCTAAATCATCACTGGTAAAAGTGATGCAGCGCATTCCTGGTGTAACGTCAGTAATACGTTTCACTTGAACTAGACGAGGAGGCGCGGGTTTATAAATGTTTTTTTCTTGAGGTGTATTTGGATTACTCACGTTTTTTTACCTGACTCATTTAATTGTTTTATCGATGTAGATATTATCATTTTCAATTAATAATGATAGTCATTATCAACACTAACATTGATTTAGTAAAGTGAAGTGAAGTCTTTACTCATCATTGTGTGATTGAGTTCAAACTCTCAAAAAAGAAAAAACTTAAAAATCAGTATAATAAAGAGAATTAACAGGTGGTAATGTCATGTTGATACTTAAATAGACAGTATTAGATAAGTGAACCACAAAAAAATAAAATAGAACAGTGGGAAAATAACAGAGAAGGGGAAATTAAAAGAGAAAAAATAGGATTAAAAAAAGAGAGGGAGTCATAAAGAAAAAACGGAATAAATACAGTGAGTAAACTGATAAAATAGGGTACTCACTGTATATCATATTATATCAACAGTAGATTAAGCTTTAGGATCTGGGCCAAATCTGTTGTCGCCTTTAGTTCCTTCAAGGCACATAAAGACAAAAACGATTAATCCACCAACAAATGGGATAAAGGCAAGTAAGAACATCCAACCTGATTTATCTTGATCGTGGAAACGGCGAATAGTGACCGCAAGGCTAGGCACAATAATTGCTAAAGAATAAATACCTAGAATAATACTGATAATTGAACCTAATCCGCCCATTTCACCTGTATTCATGTCTATTGATGAAAACATGATTGCATACAGGATAGTAATAATGATGGTGTTTATCAGTGTAAACATCCAATATTCTTTTCTGCGAGCGCGTCCAGAAAAGTTAGCGTAATTATTTTTAATAACTTCTAAATACCAATTCATGACTTCATCCTTAAATTTAGTAGCAACAAAATGTAAGCCTAGTTTAGGTCATCTTTCTTAGCAATTAAGATAATTCTAAATTATCAAAATATGTATATTGGAAAGATATTAGCGTCTACCACACAATATTTAATAAGGAGATGGACTCAATTTTTTAGTTAATCATATGGGTAACATCTAAATGAGACACTAACATGTCTTTATAAAATAATACTGATATGAACCTCTAGGCGGCGGTATCATAATTACTTTAGTAATCTAATTCAACACCCATTCTATTTTATTTTTAGAGAGGATGACTTTTTATAGGATTGTTTATATCTTTAATTATTGCATTAAATGAATAAAAAAGAGTTTATCACTTATCGTTAATCAAAAATGATGTATTTGTGATTATTTTATCAAGGAGTTTGGTTTAAATTTAGTTAATCATAGAAAAGTAAAAGTATTTATTTCTATCATTCTTTTATGTAAGCATAAATCAATCACTATAAGATGAGATATTAAAAGTACACTCTCTAATAAGTGTTACATCAAATGTAACAACACATCGGTTATAGCGTAATAAAAGGATTGTTATCATTAAATATAAAAAGGGCTGAAAATAATCTCAGCCCTTTTTCCGCTTTTATAGCTCGCCATATCGTGCGGTGCTATTTTATTGTATTGCTGTGTATGCTTTGCTTTTACTTCACTTTCATTCCTGCAAGCGTCATTAAAAACCGGAAAAGAGAAGAAACTGCAAATAAGGCTAAAACACTACAAAACCAAATAGTAATTAGCCAGCCCCATTTTTTTAATAATGAGGGTTTGCTTTGTATTTGTGGATCAGTGATAACCTTCTTCATAATTGGTTTTTCCTCTGAAAACGTAGTAACTCCAGAATGTATAGACAAGAATAATTGGAATAATAAATAGGGCACCAACAAGCATAAATCCTTGGCTTTCTGGTGGTGCAGATGCTTCTACAAAACTCACGGCAGGCGGAATAATATTAGGCCAAATACTGATACCTAATCCGGCAAAACCTAATAAAATTAAGGCCAGTGCACCAAAGAAAGGCAGATAGTGTCCTTGTTTTTTTACTGAGCGCAAAATCAACCAAGTGCTGTACAACACCAAAAGAGGAACAGGTAAAAAGAAGAATAGGTTAGGTAAAGAGAACCAACGTTCAGCAATGGTAGGTTGTGCTAACGGTGTCCATGCACTCACAACCGCAATAACAGCAAGCATGACCAATGTTAGAGGTTTAGCAACTTTATACAGGCTTTGTTGTAAATGGCCTTCAGTTTTCATAATCAACCAGCCACACCCTAATAATGAATAGGCGATAACTAAGCCAAAACCGCAAAAGAGTGCAAAGGGAGATAACCAATCAAAATAGCTGCCTGCAAACGTGCGATTCACAACCGGTAAACCTTGAACAACACTCCCAACGACAATGCCTTGTGTAAAAGTGGCTAGAATAGAACCAAAGATAAAGGCTTTATCCCAAAATCCTTTGTGATTGTCATCGGCTTTAAAACGAAATTCGAAAGCGACACCACGAAAAATTAGTGCAACAAGCATTAAGGTTAATGGCATTGCTAATGCGTCAAGAATAACGGCGTAAGCAAGTGGAAAAGCACCAAATAATGCTGCACCACCCAAAACTAACCATGTTTCATTACCGTCCCACACGGGGGCAACGGTATTCATCATTAAGTCACGATCTTGGTTACTTTTAATGAAAGGATAAAGCATACCTATTCCAAGATCGAAACCATCCATAACAATGTACATTAATGTACTAAATACAATGATGATGAACCAAATGACTGGCAAATCAATTCCCATGATGCACCTCCGGTGTACCTTTGCGGATCAGTCTTAACATATAGGCATATCCAATACCGAACACGGAGCCATAAACTACAAAGAAGACCAGCAAGCTTATACTCATGTGCATCTCGCCATGAGCAGATACGGCATCTCGTGTTCGCTGAATGCCATAAACAACCCAAGGTTGACGTCCTACTTCGGTGGTAAACCAACCGGCAAGAATAGCGATAAGTCCTGAAGGTGCCATTAAGAAAGTTAAGCGTAAGAAAGCTTTAGATTCATAAAGTTTATTCTTATAACGTAACCATGTTCCCCAAACGCCGACTAAAATCATTAACATGCCAAGGCCAACCATAATGCGGAATGACCAGAAAACAATGAGTGAGTTAGGTCTGTCTTCTTTAGGAAATTCTTTTAGTGCTGGAACTTGTTTTTCTAAGCTATGAGTAAGGATCATGCTGCCAAGATAAGGGATCTCTATTTTATATTTCGTCTCTTCAGCATCCATATCAGGCATACCAAAAAGAATTAAAGGGGTGGCTTCACCGGGTTTATTTTCCCAATGGCCTTCAATGGCTGCAATTTTAGCAGGTTGATGTTTTAAGGTATTTAAACCATGAACATCCCCAATGAGTGCTTGAATTGGTGCTAGAATTAAGATCATCCACAACGACATTGAAAGCATCTTTTTCATTGCTGATGTCTTATTACCTTTCAGTAAATGCCATGCTGCAGAGGCGGCAATAAAGAAAGCGGAAGCAAGGAACGCAGCAACCCCCATATGGGCAAGGCGATAAGGAAAAGAGGGATTAAAAATGACGGCAATCCAGTCTACCGGCACCACTTGATTGTTAATAATTTCAAACCCTTGTGGGGTCTGCATCCAGCTATTTGAAGCCAAGATCCAAAAAGTAGACATTAAGGTGCCTAATGCCACCATGCAGGTTGCAAAAAAGTGGAGTTTTTCGCCCACTTTATTCCAACCAAATAGCATGACACCTAAGAACCCAGCTTCTAAGAAAAAGGCGGTGAGGACTTCATAAGTTAGTAAAGGGCCTGTAATGGAGCCCGCAAAGTCAGAGAAAAAGCTCCAGTTGGTTCCGAATTGGTAAGCCATGACCAAACCAGAGACCACGCCCATAGCAAAGTTAACAGCGAATATTTTTGACCAAAAATGAAATAACGCTAAATAATCCTTATTGCGCGTTTTTAACCATAAACCTTCCAATACAGCTAAGAAGCTAGCCAGTCCGATAGTAATTGCGGGGAAGATAATATGGAAAGAAACTGTGAACGCAAATTGGATACGCGCCAAATCAAAGGCACTTAACCCAAGCATAAAAACCTCGTTTTATTGATATATAAATGTAAATTGCAGGTAAATCGTGTGGATTAGTAGACCATATGACAGTAAGCTATAATAGTGACAATAAGTTTAAAAATGACTATAACAGTTTTGAGGTGAACAGTTTTATATGACTCGATATGAACAGCTTGCAGCGCAAATACGCCAACAGATTGAAGATAATATCTGGCAATCGGGCGACCGTTTACCTTCATTACGGGATACGGTGAAACAATCAGGTTTAAGTTTAATGACAGTTTTACAATCGTATCAGTTATTAGAAAGCCAAGGGTGGATAACGGCGCGACCACAATCGGGTTATTACGTTGCGCATCGTAACACGCGTTTTGGTCAAGTGACGGCCAGTAAAGGGCTGCACATGAGTGAAAATGTAGAAATCAGCACTTCTATTTTTAATGTACTTCAAGCATGTAAAGATCCCGATATTATTCCTTTTGGTTCGGCATTTCCTGATCCAAGTTTATTTATTCAGCCTAAATTGAGTAGTGCATTAGCGTCAGCAGCAAGACATTTAGCGCCTCAAAGTTCCGTCATTAATTTGCCACCAGGGAATGAAAAGTTACGCCGTAACATTGCGCAACGTTATGCTTTACAAGGTATTCATGTCTCTCCTGATGAAATTGTCATCACTGCGGGTGCAATGGAGTCATTAAGTTTTAGCTTGCAAGCAGTTACTGAGCCGGGCGATTGGGTCGTTATTGAATCCCCTGCATTTTATGGCGCATTACAAGCTATTGAACGTTTACGTTTAAAAGCGATTGCGATCAGAACAGATCCCGTGACAGGGATTTGTTTAGATGAACTTGAAAAAGTAGTTGAGCAGTATGATATTAAAGCCTGTTGGTTAATGAGCCATTGCCAAAATCCATTAGGTGGAACAATACCTGATGAAAATAAAGTTAAGCTGGTGGATATATTAGCGAAAAAGCAGATAACCCTTATTGAAGATGATGTGTATGGTGAGTTGTATAACAGCCAGAAAGCACCAATGCCAGTAAAAGGTTTTGATAAAACGAATAGCGTATTACATTGTGCTTCGTTTTCTAAATGTCTTGCACCAGGATTTCGCGTTGGTTGGGTTGCAGCTGGAAAACATGCAACAAAAATACAGCAGCTACAGATGATGAGCACGGTATCAGCCAGTATGCCAACGCAACAAGCGATTGCCGATTATTTATCGCAAGGCGGTTATGACACGCATCTTCGTCGTTTAAGATTATTGTTAGAACAAAGACGTTATCGCATGTTGCAAGCTATACAAACTCATCTACCTGAAGATGTGAAAGTTAATATTCCAATTGGCGGTTATTTTTTATGGCTAGAATTTGAATCTGAATTCGATGCTAATAAACTTTATCACTTTGCTTTGGAAAGGGGCGTCAGTATTGCACCGGGATCAATGTTTTCTACCAGTTCCCAATTTAACCATGCCTTTCGTTTAAATTCCTCCTTTCAGTGGAATAGTCGGACAGAAAAAGGAATGGAAATTATCGGTGAAGGATGCAGAAAATTACGGCGTAAATAGCAGATGTTAGCGCACATTTTTAAAAGTTAGCTATTGATTTATGAACGGTAATCTCCAATGATTAAATCTTAACCTCATTATCAGACTAACTAGCCAGATATTGCAGGAGGATACAATGAAGCTACGTTGTTTTGATCAGCAAGAGTTACCGTTTATTCAATGGAATAATCAAAAAGGCACAACACAAGAAATCGTTTGTTGGCCTGTTAGTAAAGACTTTTCATGGCGTGCGTGTCTAACCTCGATTGAAGATAATGGCTCATTAGGGCAGTTTCCTGATATTGATCGGCAAATGGTATTATTAGAAGGTAATGGTCTTAATTTAAATAGCCCAGGATTTTTAAGTCATTCTGTCACAAACACTTATCAATCCTTTGATTTTTCAGGTGATATACATGTTAAATCTGAATTAATTAAAGGTGGCGTAAAATGTTTAAATATTATGGTTCGTAGAACATGTTGGAAAGCCGAAACAACGCTAGTGACACAACCACGAATATTGCCAAGTTCTCATGCAGGCTTAATTTATGTGACGAAAGGTGAATGGACATTAACGGGTGCAACTTGCCAGCGTTTATCGAAAGGACAGGGAGCTTGGTGGTTACCGGATATTCGTGAAGGCGAAATAAGACCATTAACTGCCAATTGCCAATTATTATGGGCAGATATTCGACCACTAAAATAAGGGCACTTTTGTGGTCAAATACTGACTAGAATAATTAATAGTGTTTAGGATTATGGCTAATTTAAAGCCAGATTAACGGCAGCAAAGGTGAGTAATCCACCTGCAATACCCTCATTATAACGACGGCGTTTATCACTCAATCCACCTTTTAAGCCAATATACGCAAAAAAGGTACCAAGAAGACCATAAATAATTAAGCAAGTCGTGATAAATATCGCAGATAACAGTAATGATTGTGTTGCTACATCATTATGATTATCAATAAAGTTTGGTAAAATAGCGAGATAAACTAATAAACCTTTAGGATTAAGAAAACTGGTTAAAAAACCTTTACGAAATAACGATGAGATTTTTGTGGCATCAAGGACTAATTGTCCTTTTTTGCAGGCAGATATTAACATTTTAACGGCAAGATAACTGATATAGGCAACACCAACCCATTTAAGTAAATGAAATAAAAGGGGGGATGTTGATACTAAAGTAGCAAGCCCTAATGCACTCAGTACTGCATGGGTTAAATAGCCAGAAATGACGCCTGCATTCGCAATCCACGCTGATTTCATTCCCCCTGATAGCCCTTGGGATGAAATAAAAAGGATATCAGGGCCAGGTGTACATATAAGCGGTAGTACAGTCAGTGCGAATAATAATAAAGTGTTAAATTCCATCTTTTCACCTGATAGAGATAGATTGAGGAAAACATCGTTTTTGCTGTGAAATCTAGCGGAAAGATTATATGATGATTCCGAAAAAATCGGGTTGCTTTGTTGCTAACAAAAAGAATTAATTGGCAATAAAATTCCACAAATAGAATTAAGGTTAATCTTTGATGTCAATAAAATTAGATAAGATAGATAAACATATTTTACAGGTTCTTCAACGTGATGGTAAAATCCAGAACATTGAGCTGGCAAAAGAGGTTGGACTTTCACCTTCTCCTTGTCTTCGTCGAGTGCGTTTACTTGAAGAGTCAGGTGTGATCACGCGCTATGTTGCTGTATTAGATGGCAGTAAGATTGATGCAGGGTTATCTTTATTTGCCAGGATCTGGTTTAGAGCTCAGGATGCTGACACTATCGAGGAATTTGTAAAGGCTATCAAAGTATTACCTGAAGTTGTTGAATGCCATTTAATGGCTGGCGAGTGTGATGCGTTAATTCGTATAGTGACAAAAGATTTAGCAACCTATCGCCGTTTTCATGCTGACTATTTAACACAAATTCCTAGTATTCAAAGTATAAAAACGGAAGTGCCAATGGAGACGGTTAAAGTCAGTTTTTCTTTACCGCTTTAATTAAAGGGTAAATATTTTATTTACAATGATTTAACACACATCACATAACTGAATTAAAGTAAAACGATAATAAAAAATAAAAAAAGCTGAGACAAATAAAATTGTACTCAGCTTTTTTATTGTTACTTGTAATTATAAAACTTGTTATTAATGCTTTGTTAATGATGAAGTAAAAGACTTTGTCACGATTTCCGTGGCTTTCACAATAATATCCTTACGATATTTAGCATTCTGATCTTGTTGGGTAAAATAGACGACTAAAACTAATGGCGCATGATCTTCTGGCCAAATAACAGCAATATCATTAGTTGTACCATAATCGCCACTGCCTGTTTTATCGCCGACAATCCAGTGTGTTGGCAAACCTGCTTTAATACTTTGGTTCCCTGTAGTGTTACCTTTTAACCACGTGACGAGTTGTTGGCGTTGAGATTGTCCTAACGCATCACCTAGCGTTAACGTTTGTAGGCTTTTTGCCATTGCAATTGGAGAGGTGGTATCACGAGGATCGCCGTGAATGGCTGTATTTAATTCAGGTTCTTTGCGATCTAAGCGATAGGTAACATCATTAATTGAGCGTGCAAATTCAGTCACTTTTGCAGGGCTACCTAAATAGTCTATTATTTTATTCATCGCTGTATTATCACTGTATTGCAAGGTCGCAGCACTTAATTGAGCCAGTGTCATTCCTGTTGCTAAATGTTTTTCTGTAATAGGGCTGTAAGCGACCAAATCAGATTTTGTTATTACGATATTTTTATCAAGTAATCCAGCTTGTTTTTCACTCTCTTTTAAAACCGCCGCAACAGCCATGACTTTACTGGTACTTGCCATTGCAAAGCGCTCATCACCACGGTAGGTAATGAGTGAATTGTTTTCAGTATTAATTAAGGCAATCCCTAAACGGCCTTGGCTATTTTTTTCAAGCACACTTAATTGTTCTTCAATAGTACTATTTGTTTTAGCCCATAGCAGAGGAGAAGCAAATAGAGATATTAATGAAACTACGATCACGGCGGTCTGACGAAATGTTATTTTAAACATATAAATTGATGCTCATATTAATTTAGTAAAGAAAATCTCAATATAAATAGTCAGTTATTGTATAAATAAAAAGCTGTATATTTATCATCTGCAATATCCTATTTAATTAGTTTATTGACAATCGATAATAAATCGCCTTAGCTTATAGAAAATCTAATGGCTAAGAATATTATGCGAACACATCTTCCTCTTAATGCACTACGCGCTTTTGAAGCATCAGCAAGGCACCTTAATTTTACCAAAGCAGCATTAGAGCTTTATGTTACTCAAGGTGCGGTCAGTCAGCAGGTAAGAATGCTAGAAGAGCGTCTTGGGGTGATACTTTTTAAGCGCTTACCCCGTGGCCTAGAGATGACAGATGATGCACATATTTTATTTTCTGTATTAACAACGGCTTTTAGCAACATTGAACGTGTATTTAAGCAATTTGAACGGGGTGAGTACCGTGATGTTGTTTCAATTGCCACTGTAGGGACATTTGCCGTGGGTTGGTTATTACCCCGATTGGCTGAATTTAAACAACAATATCCAAGAATAGAAGTGAATTTAAGAACAAATAATAATGTGGTTAATTTGGCAACAGAAGGGCTTGATTTTGCCATTCGATTTGGCGAAGGGCTGTGGCCACTAACTCACAATAAGGCGTTATTTTCAGCGCCATTAACGGTGTTATGCTCACCAAAAACAGCCGTACGTTTACAATATCCATCTGATTTAATAAATGAAAATTTATATCGTTCTTATCGAGAAGATGAATGGCTGCAATGGTTTGAAAAAGCAAATATGGCCCCAATAAAAGTAACAGGCTCTATTTTTGATTCTTCACGTTTAATGGTCGAAAGCGCGATTTATGAAGGCGGCGTTGCATTAGCGCCCGCAAAGATGTTTTCAAGAGAAATTGAACGTGGTCAGTTAGTGCAACCGTTTAAAATAGACGTTGAAATAGGGAAATATTGGTTAACATCTTTAAAATCAAAGCCAATGACAGCATCAATGGAAATATTTCAGCAGTGGTTAATGGGGGAAGCATTAAAAGAGAGTTAGATTGAAGTGAAAATAAAAAGCACTGATTAACGCCAGTGCTATTATTTAATTTTTAATAAAGATGTTTTTTAATCGTTACAATAAAAAATGTTCTCTGACTATTTCACGGCCTATTTCAATTGAAGCGGTTGCTGCCGGAGAGGGAGCATTACACACATGCAATGAGCGTTTGCCTTTGACAAAATGGAAATCATCGACGAGTTTACCGTCATTGGTTAAAGCCTGAGCACGAACACCTGCGGGACCAGGATGAATATCGGCTTCACGTAAATCAGGGATTAATTTCTGTGCATTTTGAGTAAAGAGTTTACGTGAATATGAGCGACGAAGCTCTGCCAATCCTTCACCTAAATAATTTCCAGCAATTTTCCAAAATCCTTTGTAAGTGAGAACTTCAGCGAGATCTTTTAAGTTAATATCGCTTTTTTTATAGCCCTCACGCTTAAACGCTAATACTGCGTTAGGCCCAACATCACGGTGTCCGTTATACATACGTGTAAAATGGACACCTAAAAACGGAAAATCAGGGTTAGGAACAGGATAAATAAGGTGATTGACTAAGTGGTTTTTATTGGCATTAAGCATAAAGTATTCGCCACGGAATGGAACTATCTTCATGCCTGTATCATAACCTGCCATTTTAGCAATACGGTCGCTAAATAATCCTGCACAATTAATCAACCACCTACCTGTAAATTGGTTGTTAGATGTCGTTACTGTTACATGTTCATCTGTTTCATTAATAGCTGTTACCGTTTGACCAAACGTAAATTCACCGCCACGAGATTGAATAATTTCAACGTGTTTTGCTGCAATTTCAGAGTAATTCACAATACCTGCATCAGGAACTAATAATGCAGCAATGCCATTAACATAAGGTTCTCTGGCTTTCAGTTCACTTTCGGTCATTTTGATCACTTCAAGCCCATTATCAATGCCACGTTGATAAATGTTTTCTAACGCATTTAGCTCTTTTTCATTAGTCGCGACAATCACTTTGCCACAACGATCGTAATAAAGATTGTGTTGTTGGCAAAACGCATAAGTGGTGATATTGCCTTGTTTTGCTAGCCTTGCTTTAAGGCTCCCAGGTGTGTAATAAATACCTGAATGAACAACATTACTATTATGTCCACTTTGATGAACCGCAGGGCCAGATTCTTTATCAATCACCAATAATTTAAGCTCAGGCTGGCTTTCTTGTAGCGCACTTGCAACGCCTAATCCGACTAATCCCGCCCCGATGATAATTACGTCATAAGTCATAGTCTTATCCACTTTACAAATAGAGAGTTAACGTTTTTTTTGCTGTAAGCGTTTTAATTTTCCACGTACATTCGTCAAATGAAGTCGCATTTTGTGGCTTGTTTCATCGTGATCTTGTTGGCGAATCGCCTCAACAATAGCGTCGTGTTCTGCGATAACGCGCTTTGTTTCAGCATCCCGACCTTTGTTCTGGCTTAATGAATACATTAATACACCCAGATAAAGCTCATGTAAGTTATCTAAGATCCTAACAAAAAAAGGATTATGAGAAGCGACCATAATCGCGCGATGGAACTGATAATCTTCTTCATGACCAATATTTTTATTTTGCTGAGTTGCTAGAATAAAAGCTTGATGTGCATTTTCAATCGCAAGTAATTCTTCAGGTGTACGACGTAAAGCGGCAATTGCTGCCGCTTCATGTTCAATGACCTCACGCATTTCAAGCAGCGAATCTATTTCTTGAGGACGAGCAATCTCCATAACAATAGGTTCATATTTACTGAGTATCGAATGGTCTATAACGCATCGACCACCACCTTGGCGTGAAGTAACAATTCCGCTGGCTTCCAATACACCTAATGCTTCTCTGATGGGGACTCGACTGACACCAAAGGCGTCAGCGAGTACGTTTTCAGAGGGTAACTTTTCCCCTA
The DNA here is from genome assembly GCF_014897305.1 of Pseudomonas sp. FME51. Classification (NCBI taxonomy): domain Bacteria; kingdom Pseudomonadati; phylum Pseudomonadota; class Gammaproteobacteria; order Pseudomonadales; family Pseudomonadaceae; genus Pseudomonas; species Pseudomonas sp. FME51. Next base: position 21,879 of record NZ_JABUYN010000001.1, read on the forward strand.
CAGGGTACGTTCCGTTATGAATATTTTTCTTAATCTGCTCAAGAATTTGATGCGATGCTTTTTGGCGTGAGATCTTTTGTATCATCTAGTTTTCCCCTGACACATGTCCCATATGGGCGAGTTGTTTTTTAGACCGTAACATGTGGAATGCACCCGTTAATATGATCAAACTTACGCCCAGAAGGTCGGTATATAATCCGGGTTTAATCATTAAAATTGCGGCGGCTGCAAAAGCAATACGTTCAAACCATGTTGTTTTTACAATCCAGAAATTTGCTGTTGCAATACTCAGTGCATAAATTCCGATTAATGCAGTAATAATCATTAATCCAATAGAGAATACACCTAAATTATCACCTTGCATCAATAAAGCAGGGTTATAAACCAGAATAAATGGAATGATAAAACCGGGAAGTGCTAAACGTACAGCATCCCACGATGTTTGCATTGGGTCCGCTCGTGCAATACTGGCTGCTGTATAACTGGCTAATGCAACAGGTGGCGTAATATTGGATAATGCACCAAACCAAAATACAAAAAAATGGGCAGCTAAAGGCATAACTCCCGCTTTAATTAAGATAGGTGACACTGTAACGGCAACGACGATATATAAAGCGGTTGAAGGTAAACCCATACTTAAAACAATGCACACCAGCATAACAACTAATAAGATCATCCATAATGTATTATCCGTCATTGAGACAATGTTAAAGGCCAATGTCGCACCAATACCTGTCATCGTCACGACACAGATGATGACCCCAATTGCCGCACACGCCACGGTGACTTGAACTGAACCACGTGCCGCTTCTGCTAACGCCTCAGCGACTTTTTTTAAGGTCATACGAACTGTTTTATCGGGTGTTATCCAGCTGGCGACAATAATAGTTAGAATACCTAAAAATCCAGCATAAATAGGGGTTTTACCGACTAATAAAGTGCCAATAACAATGACCAGTGGTAATAATAATAAACCACGCGCTTTTAATACTGCTTTAACTTGTGGGATATTCTCTTTGCTTAATCCTTTTAACCCTTGCTTTTTGGCTTCAATATCAATAGCCATAATTAATGCAGCGTAATACAGCAGTGCAGGAATAATGGCGGCAATGACGATGGTGGTATACGAAATCCCTAAAAAGCCCGCCATAATGAATGCGGCAGCACCCATTATTGGAGGCATAATCATTCCACCGGTTGATGCTGTTGCTTCGACGGCACCTGCAAAACGGGGAGTTAGCCCAATACTTTTCATTAAGGGGATCGTAAATGTTCCTGTGGTTGCTACGTTAGCGACGGCGCTTCCACTTAAAGAGCCTGTCAATGCAGAGGAAATAACTGCAACTTGCGCAGGACCACCGCGACGACGTCCTGCGATAGCAAGGGCTAAATCATTAAATAATGCAGTGGCACCACTCACACTTAAGAAAGAACCAAAAAGAATAAAGACCACAATAGCGGTTGATGCGGTTGAAAGAGTAATTCCAAAAATGCCTTCACTGGTCATAAATAAACGGTATAACAACCGTTCTACGGAAAATCCGGCATGACCGAAAATACCCATAAAATATTGACCAAATAAAGCATAAATAATGGCGAAAGTTGCAAGTCCTGGAATGAAATAACCCGTCGTTCTTCTTGCAGCTTCAAAAAGGACAATAATACCCAATATCGCCATAACATAATCTGTGGTATTTGGAATACTCTTTCTCACTACATGAAGATCGACATAATTTAAGAAAAAATAACCATAACTAACTAATGTTAAAATAATAAAAAGATAATCCCATCCATTAAATTTTGGCGTTGAAAAACGCTTAGAGAATGGGAATAGAATAAACCCTAAAATTAAAATACCACTCAGGAATATAGTATTACGATAAAATTCTTGGGTATTTGATAACGCGTTAGAATAAATGGCATAAAGCGAGATTAATATTGCAAGGGTTGTGGTCATTTTCAGGTAGATACCTGCAAGTTGGCGACTGCCAGAACTTGCCTCTTTATCTAATGCGGGTGGCTCTACCGGAGTTAGATGGTCATTATTAGTCATAACTCACTCCTATTATTTATTATTAGTCTGCGTTTGAGCTTCTGGTGGAATAAGATAATCAGGGATCTCTAATCCAATCTCTTGGTAATAGCGGTAGGCCCCTAGGTGTAGTGGCACAGAAACACCTTTTAATGCATTTTCTGTGGTGATGTATTTAGCTGCACTATGAACTTGATGAACCTCGGGAAGATTTTCAAACATTGATTTAGTGAGTTCATACACTAAATCATTATCAATACTGGTTGTGGTCATTAAGATATTGGGTTGAGCAATAGTATTGACCCTTTCGGTTTGACGAGGATATGTGTTCGCGGGTATTTCAAAGCGAAACCAAGAATTTGCTACATTATTGATGTCATCCAGTTGCTTATCTGTGACTTCTAATAATGTTGCACTGACACCACTGGCATACATATCGGTGACTGCCGAAGCTGGAACACCTGCAGGCAATGCTCCGCCATCTAAGCGTCCATCTCGCATAGCAGAAACAGTATCGCCATACCCTAAATATTCAGGGGTGATCTCTTTTTTGGTTAAATTAACGCCTTTAAGAATAATGATTGTAGATTGCTCAGTACCACTGGCCTGTGGGCCAACAGAAAAGCGTGTAGATCGAATATCGTCTAATGTGCTTGTCTTAATTTTGTTATTCATTAAAACAAAGTGTTCAACATTAGGCCATAACATAGAAATTGAACGCAGCTCTTTTACTGGTTTACCTTCAAAGTTGCGTACACCGTCGTAAGCTTCTACGGCTAAAAGACTTTGTAAAATAGAAAGTTGAGCTTCATTTTTCTGCATCAAGTAAATATTTTCTATTGATCCCGCAGAGGATTGTCCAGTAACTTGAACGCCTCTATCCTTAAGGTGTGTACTCCATACATTCGCTAATCCAACCCCCATCGGATAATACGTTCCTCCTGTTGAGGCTGTTGCTACAGAGAGAAATTGTTTATTCGCATTCTCCTTTTTGCCAGCTATTGCTAATGAGATAACAGCAATAACAGCAACAATACCGATGGCAAGCTTTGTTTTTCTTATTCTCATGATGTTGTTCCTGTACATAAAAACGCAGGTGAATGTTTCACATCAACTTGTATACAACATGACAAGTTTTATAGAAATACAAGATGTTAAAAAATTGTGAGGTGACATGGTGAAATTAAAACAAGAAGATAACAAAGTGTGATCGGCATAATAATTATGCGATTTTTAATCATAATTAGGGTGATATGCACGAAATGCAAAAGAAAATATCAGTAATTTACTAAATAAATAACAAAATAAGCTAAAAAATAGCCAATTTATCGATAATAAAAAATAAAATGAAAAAATGGGTGGTTAGGCAATATTTAAATAATATTGCTGAGTAAAAAGAAAGTAGGGTATTTTTTACATTAAGTGAATGGCTAAAAGGATGTATTAATGAGAATGCTTACAAAACAATGGAAAGCACACCTGTCGCAATTAAAACAAACATAGCCGACCAAACTAAGGCAGAAATAGTACTGGTAATATAAATACCACGCGCCGGTAATTTTAATAAGCCCGCACTAAAAGGAGTTAAATAGCGAAATACAGCTAAAAATCGAGAAATAAACAGAATATAGTGAGTTTTATTTTTTAATAATTGTTGAACTCGATTAATTTTTGATTGATAACGCTTAACCCATGCGTTAAGGCGAGGAAAGTGGTAAATAGAACGACCTAATTCATAGCTAACAATTGAACCTAGTAAAGCCCCACAGCTGGTGGCTAACCAAAGAAATATTGGAGAATAAAAGGGTAAACAAGCGCCAAAAATAAAGATAAGCATTAAGGATGCCGGGGGTAAAAAAGAAGAGATCCCTATAGTCGATTTTCCCGCAGTAATTAAGATAATAGACAAGAATAATGTAATAGGTGATAAATGGCCCAATGAGTCTAATAAGGTGTGAATGATTTCCATTTTATTCTCTCCAGCAATAAAATAAACAACAGCGAACACGAATAATAGGTAGGCCTTAAGATTATTATGAATTAATTTTATGATTTTTATTCATTTCAACTAGCATTTTAGCCCATTCTATTGGGTTATTTTTAATGGGAAGTTTTAGTTTTTGGCTTAATGAGTATAACGTAGGTGCGGGGATATCAGAAAGAGATTGTAATGTTGAATTCATTAGTACTTTTTCAGGAGAATCATCAGCAATTAATTTGCCTGATGATAAATGAATAACACGCTCAAAATGACGAGCAGTAAAATCAAGATCATGACTAATAGCAAGGACCGTTGTCCCTAATTTTTTTTGTACATGAAGCCAGTGTTCAAAACAAGACAGCCAATGGGCATCAAAATCACGTGTTGGCTCATCAAGCAGTAATATTTTTGGTGACAAAATACTTAGACTTGCCACAGCAACCATTCTTCGTTGACCTGCATGCAAATCTAACGGATGAACATCAATAACCTCACTTAAGCCACAAAGCGCTAATGTTTCATCTAAACGTTTTTTTATTTCGGCTTTAGGAAACTGGCGCTGTTTTAGGCCAAATGTGATCTCTTTTTCAACGGTATTATGAAAAATTTGTCGTTCAGGTTCTTGAAATAAAACACCGATATAGTGTGCCCGTTGTTGTGCTTTCATCTGGGATAGCGGGGTGTTATTTAAATTGACTTCACCTTCATTTGGCGTTAATAACCCTGCGATTAAACGTAATAAGGTTGATTTACCTGCGCCATTATCCCCCACTAGGGTTATCCATTCTCCTTGATTTAACGTCAAGGATAACTGAGCAATACAAGGTGGAACATCATCGCTCCAACGATAAGTCACTTTATCAAGTTGTAGCATAAAATTCCTTAAAAGCTTTAAGTAAGGCTTTATCATTATTTACAATATTTTTATTCCAATGATGATTTTCAATTAACCAATGTAACGCTTGCCATGAATCAGGTGCATTAATTGTTGAAAATAAGAAAGGGAAAATAGAGTCTAAGGTACCTGCTGCTTTCATTTTCCCTGCTTCTAACAATAAAAATTGTTCACTTAGCATCATTGCAGGTAATAAATTACGTTCAAGGATCACCACACTACAGTTATGCTCTTTAGCATAATGTTTTATGCGTAGTTGTAATTGCTGTGTTGCATTAGGTGTTAAACGGCTAAAGGCTTCATCAAGCAATAGTAATTTAGGGTGCATAGCAAGCGCACTAGCAATGACGATACGCTGTGCTTCACCGCCTGAAAGAGTTGCAGGGTGGCGAAAACGTAAACTGTCGCATTGTGTTAACGTCAGAGCCTCTTTTACTCGAAATCGAATTTCATTGGCACTTAAGCCTAAATTTTCAGGGCCAAAGGCAATTTCTTGTTCTACGGTAAACGCACACCCTGAAAGTTGTAATTGAGGCGATTGTTGAACGAGTTGGCGACCAGGAGCGAGTGATACTAAGCGATTTTTATCTAGTTCAGTATTTTGTACAATTCCCAAGCCTTGCACAGTGCCTGTTAATATATCAGGAAACCAGCCCGCTAATAATTGAGCAAGAAGGCTTTTACCACTCCCATTTCCCCCAAGGATAACAAGCCACTCCCCTTGTTTTAATTGGAGATCAATAGGCCCAAGGATGGGGTGATCGTCGCCTTTAGGGGTAAAACTAAATTGTTGAAGATTTACCACCATAGCCAAAAACCTCCTTCAATCAAGATAAGCAGCCCAATAGAGTAACGGAGTATTTTTTGAAGTGATGTATCGATAGGGGGATATAGCGTTGTTCGTTTTGCAATAATACGAAAACCCCTCATATCTAATGCTGCACTGCGAATGGTTAAATCACTTAATATATGGCTAATAAGAGGCAGAATAATGGCGGGTAACGTAGTTAAACGTTGCCAAAATGAGCCATCAAGAGGAACGCCTCGTGCTAATTGTGCCTCTCTTATATTGTGTAATTGTTGGCGTAATTGTTCTACTAGCAATAAAGGCCCCGCTAATAAATAGGAAAGGCTCATCGGTAAACGGCTTGCAAATAGCGCTCTAATGAAGTGTTCTGTCGAGGTATATTGTAGCCACAATTGTGCACCACATATTATGGCTAATAATCTTAACCATAAAGCTATTGCCATGGCTTGTTTACTTTTATCTAACGGTGATCCCGTTAACCAATAAGCCAACCAGCCACTATGGACTAACCATAATCCTATTGCCATAGGGATCATTAGCCATGCAATAAAACGCCAACGCCAGCGAGAGGCTTTCCAAATCAATAAGCTAATAAAAGTGCCACTGCTGATTATCAGCAGTGGCAAGCTTAATGATAAAAAAAGCACACTGGCACTTAACCAAAGCCATAATGCCAATGAGGTAAAGGGATGCATGTTAGCGAACCTTGGCGATCGCTGGAAAATTACGTTGTGTTCGTTGAGGTAATTGACGCACTAATAGCCAGGCAATAATCGCAGACAATATTTTATCAGCAAGATTTGCACCTAATACAGTAATGGCAACAGATTCGATTAAACCTTCACCAATAGCATGAAAATAAGCGACAAAGAAATCAGCGCCACTGCCTGTTGCGCCACCAAATAAATAAGTTCGAATAGGCACAGCAACAATCATTAATGCTAATGTAATAATAACACCAGAACCAATGACTCTGATTAAAGAACGAAAGCCACCTGCTCGAGCCAATAAACCTGCACTTAATCCTATCATCATGGCAACAGGAGCAAATGCGGCTGCCATCGGGCCACTAATTAATCCCCATAATAGATTGGTTAATAATCCAGTCAATAATGCGACCCATGGGCCACCTAATAATGCGCAAATAAGCGTACCAATAGAATCTAAAAAGATAGGAAGTTTGACCATTGAGGTGATTTGACCACCGATCATATTTATTGCAATAGAAACAACAATAAGCACGAGTGTACGACTCGAAATCAGAGGAGTTGTAGACATAGTTTAAAAACCTTAGCAAAAAGAATTGTTATTATTGGTTTTATTATTTTGCATAAATAGCGATTTTTTATAAAAAACTATTTACGCGGCGTGATGACCAACTCTTCATAACCAGAGTGTTTACAAGGCTGACGGCTAAAAGTCACTTGCTCTAACTCACCAATAACGAGCTCTAGCGTTGTGCGCACTGTACAACCTGGCATCATATGTCCACCACACATTAATCCATTTTCATCTGAAACTGCTAAATGCAAATGCTCACCTTGGTCATCTAATGTTCCAATCAGTGAAACAATTTCAAATTTACCTGTAAGATAGCGATTTTCTTCGCGTCCTGCAAAACGTAATACCACATCTGTTAAACTCCCCACACAACCTGCAATAAATGCTGATTTCAGGTTTTGTTCCTTCATTATTTGTCGTAATGCCATAATGACATCTTCATTAGGGAGAAGGCGTAGAGCAATAAATCGAGCATGAGAAGAAAGTAATGAGATATGAGACATATGTATTTTATCCTAAATATCAATATAACAGGAGGAACGGCATCATCTATCAAAATAGCTAATTTGATAAGTGAAAATTAGCATTAATGAGTATCAACAAAGTGTAAAAGTCATTTTTGTTATTATTCATGGAAAAGCGTTGATAGGGAATAGACAGTAAGTATTTTAAGCAAAAAAGTGTTAATGATGTAAAAATTACCCAATGATAAATTTATCCTTAATTTATCAAGAGGGTAAAGAAGGTATTCAAAAAGATGTCGCAAAAGCACAAGAGTATGAAAAACGTATTAGTATTGATTTATCTAACCCAGAATTAGAATTGTACGAAATAGTGACAAGAACTCGTGAGGGAAGAAATTATGATCTTAGTCGTTTAATGAAACAAGAAGATAATGATAAGAAACTACTTGAACTAGCAAGGTTTTACTCTTATGAAGATCGCCAAAAAAGTTTTGTTTATGCAGAAAAAGCGTATAATTTAGGAAATAAAAAAGCGAGTGAATACCTTTATAAATATTATATGGAGAATATTTGTGAAGATAAAGATAATATCAATAAAGTAGCGAATTACTTTAAAAAATGGATAGAAACAGAAAAACCTCGTAGTAACGAATTTACCTATAATAGCACTATAACTATTGCTGATTATTATTTAGAAGCACCTTGTTTAGTTGAGAAAGATTTAGATAAAGCAATTGAGTGGTATCAATTATCTTTAGATTATCCATTTGGTATAGATAGTCGTATATACACTGAATTAAATAAAATGTACTCCAATGGGCTGGATAACGTAAATCAGGATCCTGCAGTAAATATGTATATTTCTACTTTAAAAAATCATAATGACTATATTGTAGAGATGAATATTCGATTAGGAAAAATGAATTTTGCAGAGCCTTCTTTTTCAAAACTCTATGAAGTTTATCTGTTAAAAGGTGATGTGAAAAATACTTATTATTACGGTTTATTACTGAATGTCGATGTCAATAATGTCGCTATGTTTTATTCTTTGTCAGAGAGTGAGCGTAAAAGTATTGAAGCTCGTGTCGCTGAATATTTAAGTCAAAATAAACAGTAGCGCTCTATTAGAAAGCCCCCAGTAGTATTTTATATTATTGGGGGCTTTTATGTGATTAGTTTAGAATACACTAAATAATCAGATTATAATCAATATGTTCCATTAATTTAGCGTTATCTCGATAATCGACAGGAATAGCAAGAACCGCAGGGCCATCAACGGCCATTGCTTCATGTAAAACAGTACGTAATTGAGATGCACACTCAACAGAAAACCCTTTAGCGCCAAAGGATTCAGCGTAACGTTTAAAATCAATTGCTCCAAATTTTACGCCAGAATAACGGTCATATTTTTTTTGCTCTTGCATTTCTACCATATTATAAGCGTTATCCACCCAGATAATATGCAAGATATTGGTATTTAAACGAACCGCAGTTTCTAACTCCATGGACGATTGCATAAAGCCACCATCACCAGAAACAGAAATAATTTTATCAGAAGGCCGAACAAAAGAAGCGCCAATTCCCCAAGGCAATGCAACACCCATGGTTTGTTGTCCATTAGAAATTAACATTTGTCTTGCCCTAAAACTATAAAGATAACGAGCAAGCCAAATATGAAAGCTTCCCATATCAATACAGAGTGTTACATCGTTATCAATAATATTTTGCATCTCATGAATAATAGTTAAAGGGTGAATAGGAGAACCATGTCGAAAATAACTATTTTGTTGCAGAATTTCTCTTTGGCGACGAATTTTTTCTAAAACCTGTCGAGTATTATTTGAGAGTATAATTTGAGATGTGGCTTGTTTAGCAAAATGCTGAGTTAAATTATCAATTGTTAATTTGATATTACCTGTTAATTCTAAATCAGGGCAGTAAGCTAAATCAATCTCAGCTGGAATTTCATCAACATGAATAATATTGGCATTATTATGATTCCATAATGACGGCTCATATTCGATAGGGCTATAACCTAAAGTAATGACTAAATCTGCATGAGAAAGTAATTTATCACCCGGTTGATTATTAAACAAACCAATACGACCAGCAAATAAAGGAAAATGGCGTTGAGCGATTGCTCCTGCTGATTGATAAGTGCCTACAATTGGGAGCGGACAAATATCAAGTAGCTTTTGTAATGCTAATGCATTTTCAGGGTAACTCGCCTGTAGCCCTAATAAAATAACAGGGCTTTTAGCATTCTGCAGTAATTTAACGGCCTCTTGGATAGCCTCATTATTTGCGCTACCAATATTGGATTTTGATTTAGGCACTAATATTGGACTATTAACTTCGTTATTTAAAATATCCATGGGGAAAGTTAAAAAAGCCGAGCCTGGTCTTCCTGATTCTGCATGACGAAAGGCGTTAGCCATAGTTTCAGAGATTGATTTTGAGGAATCAATTTCGGCACAAAATTTAGTGATAGGATTAAACATGGTAACGGTATCCATGCTTTGATGAACCAGTTTTAATCTATCTGAGGATTTTACTGATCCTCCCAATGCAACTAAGGGATCGCCTTCAGACGTTGCTGTTGCTATGCCTGTCGCAAGATTAGAGCATCCCGGCCCTGATGTTGCGATAGCCACACCCGCTTTACCCGTTAAACGACCAACCGCTGCAGCCATAAAGGCCGCATTAGCCTCATGACGAACCACCACTGTTTTAATAGTTGAATCGAGAAGAGAATCAAATACACGATCTATTTTTGCACCCGGAATACCAAACACTTGTTTAATGCCATGTTGTTCTAATTGTTTGACAACTAAATCTGCACCACATTTCCAATGAGGAGTATTCATATAACCTTCTTTGATTTTGCAAGTGAATAAAAAATGAGATTAAGAATAAAGTTAGTGATTTTTGGAATTAATTTTCGGCTTGTTCTATTGCTTGATGGAGATTGTCTGGCATTAAATTAGCTTGTAAAAAAGCGGATTGGCTGGGTAAATCAATGGTAAGGCGGGAAATTATACCGATTTGTAAGGTGCCTTGTTTTAAATAATAATCAAGGACGTGACCACCGCCTTGACGTTGTTGATTAATATAATGTTCATGAAACCCTGCAACATTTATTCCTTGAGTAAATTGTGGGGATCGAAAACCTGCAATAGTCCCTGTTTCATTGTGAAAGGTGAAAGTAGGCTGATTTTCGATAGCTTCTAACATTGGGCGATAGGGAGGCTCTTGACGAGGAACTGTGCGTGTTTTAACTAATTCAAATTCGCCTTCAATTCTGATTGCACAAAATAGATTGTCGGAAGGAACATACTGATTAATGACATGGTGTATTTCTTTTTGCGATGCACCATAAGAAAAGTGATGTTCAATATCACAATTAAAAAATGTCATTACAGCAAAAGGGGATTTTTGAGAATGTAATACCTTACGTGCGTTACCATCAGAGCGTAATTGAAAAACATTATTGTCGAATGCAACTAGCTCGCCATCAAGTTGTTCAAAAGTTCCTAAACCAAAATCACCGTGCTTTAATAAATCAGCAATAGTGACATCGCTGTCATATACACCTGCAATTAAGCTACTCATTAATGAATTTTGATAAATAGTATATTCAGGATGATTGTTAATATAATTATTTAAGTTGGTTATTATTTTCTGTCCATATTGGCTACTATTATTTTCATTCTTTTTGATGTCACTATTATCTCGCACATTAGGTTGAAAATTATTATTCATGGTAAAGCCATTCCTTTATTTAATAAGTAACAATCATTAATCGATTATCCAATTAAGTATTATCCCAATTTATAAGTATTTCAAATGTTTTAATTGTTATTGAATAGTGTATGATAGTTGTGTATTTAATAATTAACTGAATGTTATTTTTTATACTTAGAATTAAATAATTTAACTTAGTTATTTATACTTATCAATAACTGGTTGTGACACTCGTTATGGGTATAATTTTATTGAGTTTATCTTTATTTCTCCAAGGCTATTAAAGGTGATTTTTATACACCCTTGATCATTTTTATTAATATAAGATATATTTGGATATGGTTTGCAAAATTAAAATTACGAGTAAACATTTTAATATAGAAAATATTTTTTTATATCATTATTTTTCACATTACTATTAAATAACATCAGATGTTTAATAGAAAAATAATTATAAATATTATTTTTCTAGTATAGAATTGGCTAATTATTATTTTTATTTTTTATAATATTAATAAATATCTCTAGTATAATTTTAAGTTAATTATAAAAAAGCCTTATGAAAACATAAGGCTTTTAGAAAATAGCGAATATTTTATTTAATCTTACACATTAAATAAGAAGTTCATTACATCGCCGTCTTGAACGATATATTCTTTACCTTCTGCACGCATTTTACCAGCTTCTTTCGCGCCTTGTTCACCACCGTACGTGATAAAATCGTTATAAGCGATAGTTTGAGCACGGATAAAACCTTTTTCAAAGTCAGTGTGGATTTTGCCTGCGGCTTGTGGTGCGGTTGCACCCACAGGGATTGTCCATGCACGAACTTCTTTTACACCGGCAGTGAAGTAAGTTTGTAAGTTCAGTAATGAATAACCTGCACGAATAACACGATTTAAGCCTGGTTCTTCAATGCCTAAATCTTGCATAAACTCTTCACGTTCAGCATCTTCTAGCTCAGCAATATCTGATTCAATTGCAGCACAAACAGGGACAACAACGGAGCCTTCTGCTTCTGCAATTTTACGTACAGTTTCAAGATATGGATTATTTTCAAAACCATCTTCATTAACGTTTGCAATATACATTGTTGGCTTTAACGTTAAGAAACTTAAATAACGAATAGTCGCTTTTTCTTCTTCCGTTAAGTCCAGAGAACGTAACATGCTGGCATTTTCTAAGTGTGGTAAGCATTTTTCTAATACTTCCATCTCAGCTTTAGCAATTTTATCGCCACCTTTTGCTTTTTTCTGATTACGGTGCATTGCACGCTCACACGTATCTAAGTCAGAAAGGGCTAATTCAGTATTGATGATTTCGATATCGTCAGCAGGATCAACTTTACCTGAAACGTGAATGATATTGTCATTTTCAAAACAACGAACGACATGGCCAATTGCTTCAGTTTCACGAATATTCGTTAGGAATTGGTTACCTAAACCTTCACCTTTAGAGGCACCTTTTACTAAACCCGCGATATCAACAAATTCCATTGTTGTGGGTAAAATACGCTGTGGTTTAACAATTTCAGCCAGCTTATCTAAGCGAGGATCAGGCATTGGAACAACACCTGTGTTTGGTTCAATAGTACAGAATGGGAAGTTGGCTGCCTCAATACCGGCCTTAGTTAAGGCATTAAACAGTGTAGATTTTCCTACGTTAGGCAGACCGACGATACCACATTTAAATCCCATAAACGTTCACCTTGTCACATAAAAACAACAGGAGGGAGTGTTCCTGTTGTGTGCTGTTAAAAAAATTTGGCGCCATTATAGAACAAATCCCTGTTTGATTAAATCATCAGGGATTAATAGCACAAAAGAAGAGGGGAACTAGGCCCTCAGAATAATGAAAATTGTTTAATTTATTAACACAACAATTACGCTTTAAAGCTATGTAAGCGATTTATTGCTTTTTCATAACCATCACGCATTAAAATATCTGTACACGAAAGGGCTTCATCAATAGCGTCATCAATTAATTTTTGTTCACTCATTGGTGGTTTGCCTAATACAAAGCCAACAACTTTATTTTTATCACCAGGATGACCAATACCAATACGTAAACGATAAAAATTTGGGTTATTCGCAAATTTACTTTGAATGTCTTTTAATCCGTTATGACCGCCATTACCACCACCTAATTTCATTTTGGCAACACCAGGAGGTAAATCAAGTTCATCGTGCGCCACTAAAATTTCATCAAGCTCAATACGATAGAAATTAGCCATCGCCTGCACGGCTTTACCACTTAAGTTCATAAAGGTGGTCGGGACTAATAATCGAACATCATTACCATTCAAATTAATGCGTGCGGTGTAACCAAAGAATTTACTCTCTTCTTTTAGAGATTGTTGATGACGTTGAGCCAATAAATCTACATACCAAGCACCCGCATTATGACGAGTCTGGGCATAATCTGCACCGGGGTTTGCTAACCCGACGATAAGTTTAATTTTACTCACAATAGCCTTTCATTGTTATCGTCTAAAAAGAAAGCCCATAGTTTACCTGTCTACGCGCCGAAGCACAAAATAGATTGCATTGAACGTTTTTAGAAGCCATTAGTGAACGAAATGTTGACGTTTTGATTTAACAAAAAGAGCGAAAGCGTTAAAAATAACGTTATTTTCTTTTTAAAAGAAATAAAAACACATTTTTTGTGAAGATTTGTCAGTGAATTTCAGAACGATGTGATCGCTTCGACAATACCTTCTTAGTATTTATGGCTATAATAACTGCAATGAATAAAAGGTTATTCGAAGTGTTTTGGTGTTGAATCGTCAGATGACGCGCTTGTGGAGGTGTAACATGAAATATAAACATGCATTTGCGGTTGGTAATTTATGTATGGCTACGGGGATGGTTGTGATGCTCAGTAGCTTGGGTTATACACTTTTTAGCCATATCTTCCCATTAGGACTTCCTGAATTTTTAGCCGATATCTCTTTAATGGGGATCTTTATTGGTGCTCTAGTTTGGTTAGCGGGCGCCCGTATTGGTGGTAGAGAAACAATAGCAGAAAGGTATTGGTGGTTACGTAATCATGATGAACGTTATCGTCGCCATGATAATCATCGTTATCCATAATGTTGTTATTATAAATAAATATCAGAATAGATAAAATAAAAATAATAACGGAATTTAAAATAAACTGATATTACGTGAATAACTGTTGTCATTATGCATTGTAATACACACCTATAAACCCGTTTATATTTTGTGACGGGTTTTTTATTCACTAAAATTTAATCTCTCAATAAAATTAAATGACAAAAAACCCGCTACAGCAAATGCTATAGCGGGTTTAGTTATCTCAAATTGCAATGAGTGTTTATAACAAATTAATGTTCAAACATTGCAGAGATTGACTCTTCATTACTAATACGGCGAATGGCTTCAGCCAACATGCCTGAAAGCGTCAATGAACGGACTTTATTTAATGCTTTGATTTCTGCTGACAATGGAATTGTATCGCAAACAATCACTTCATCAATAACAGAGCTTTTGATGTTCTCAACAGCATTACCAGAGAAGATTGGGTGAGTTGCATAAGCAAATACACGTTTAGCACCACGTTCTTTCAGTGCTTCAGCCGCTTTACATAATGTACCACCTGTGTCGATCATATCGTCAACAAGGATACAGTCGCGATTCGCAACATCACCAATAATATGCATAACTTGAGAAACGTTAGCACGAGGGCGACGTTTATCAATGATAGCCATATCGGTGTCATTTAGCAGTTTTGCGATAGCACGAGCGCGAACAACACCGCCAATATCTGGAGAAACAACAATAGGGTTGTCCAAATCTTTTTGAAGCATATCTTCTAAAAGAATTGGGCTGCCGAAGACATTGTCAACCGGTACATCAAAGAACCCTTGGATTTGTTCTGCGTGTAAGTCGCAGGTTAAAACGCGGTCTACGCCTACACTAGATAAGAAATCCGCAACAACTTTTGCCGTAATAGGAACACGGGCTGAACGAACACGGCGATCCTGACGGGCATAACCGAAGTAAGGAATAACAGCAGTGATACGACCAGCGGAAGCTCGACGTAATGCGTCAACCATGACCACTAATTCCATTAAATTATCATTAGTAGGTGCACAGGTTGATTGAATGATAAATACATCACCACCACGTACGTTTTCGTTGATTTGCACACTGACTTCACCGTCGCTAAAACGACCTACAGCCGCGTCTCCTAGGCTAGTGTAGAGTCGGTTGGCAACACGTTGAGCCAGTTCCGGGGTTGCGTTACCAGCAAAAAGCTTCATATCGGGCACGAGAAAAACCTCAGGCTTGCGTCCAGAGAGAGATATTGTTGACCTGTAAAGAACGTGTTTATGAACATAGGGTTTGTAAACATCATCTTACGGGTGCAATAACACAGGTATCCTTGAGCGGAATAAATGCAGAGGAGAAATGTTGACGCCTTGCGCTACAAATCCATGCACCCACTCAGGGGCGTTAATTAACACTTCACTAGCGGCAACTTGTGATTCGAACTCACCGAACACACAGGCACCTGTCCCAGTTAAGCGTGACGGAGCATATTCTAACAGCCACGAAAGCAGATATTCAACCTCACGAAAACGTTTTCTTGCGATCATTTCACAGTCATTCTCGAACGGAGCCTTTAATAATGCGCCAAGAGAGCGAATAGGAGAATTACGTTTTAATTCTGGATCTGTGAAGATTGTCGGTGTTGGAATGGAAATTCCGGGGTGTGCAACTAAATACCATTGCTCTTTCGGGTCAGCAAAGGTCAAAATTTCACCAACACCTTCGGCGAACGCTGCATGACCTTTTACAAAAACGGGAACATCAGCGCCTAAACTCATCCCTAATTCGGCTAAGGTTTCATCACTTAGACCCGCCTGCCAATGGTAATTAAGTGCAATGAGTGTCGTTGCGGCGTTCGATGAACCTCCACCTAAGCCACCTCCCATTGGGAGCTTTTTATCAACACGAATATCTGCGCCGTAAAATTGCAAAGCAATATTATGTTGTTGGCAATAATCACGCAGTAATTTAGCAGCTTTAATAATTAAATTATCTTCATCTTTTACACCCTCTATAGGCGTTAA
Organism: Pseudomonas sp. FME51; assembly: GCF_014897305.1. Taxonomy (NCBI): domain Bacteria; kingdom Pseudomonadati; phylum Pseudomonadota; class Gammaproteobacteria; order Pseudomonadales; family Pseudomonadaceae; genus Pseudomonas; species Pseudomonas sp. FME51. Next base: position 38,182 of record NZ_JABUYN010000001.1, read on the forward strand.
GATAGTTAATTGAGTATCATCACGAGGTGTAATGGTTAATGTATCGCCATAATCTAAAAATTGAAATAGGGTTTGCAGATTGTGATAACCATCGGGACGCTTTCCCGTAATATAGAGAAAAAGGTTTAATTTGGCAGGAGATGGCCAATTTAGTGTCATTGCTGTATATCCCAATTATCCATTTTTAATTTGATAATGCGTTCACCTTGTTTTAACTCGAGGCGTTGTGGCAAGTTGGGAGTCGTGCTTGAATCATAAGCTTGATAAGTGACGACCCATTCACCTTCAGGTGCAGGTAGGGTGACCGATTTTAATAAATGATTTGCATCTAACTCGAAATCAGTTGCATCTCCGGGTAAACCTACCAGCCATGCTCGTAAATTTTTTAGTGGAATAACCATTCCTGTGAGCTGATAGATCATTTCAGCAGGGTTATCGCTATAATATTTTTGACCTTTATTATCCGTAACTTCAATCACACCAGGCATAACATTTAAATCAAGTTCTGTGGTGCCTAATGGATTGGTTAACAATAAACGATAACGCTCATCTGCTTTGTCTTGCCAATAGAAACGGGCATAGGTTTTGCTGGTATCTTCCATATAAGCAAAAGCGCCTCGCGTTTCATATTGTGAAATATTCTTTAATACTTGTTGGCGAGCTTGCCATTGAACATCATTATCAGAAGCTGAACCCTGCGTTTTTATCTGATTTAGATTACAGGCACTCAGCAATAGCGCCGTTAGCGGGATGAGGCGCAGGAGATGTTTAGTTGAAAAAAAGCGTGAACGCATAGCTGAGACATTCCTTTAATTCGTTATTAGTTGAAAAAAAGAGTATCATAAACCTTATGATTTAACGATATTTCGTTAAATTGTGTATAGAAATCCCCTATCACTCAAGTAAGCTCTTTTATTGAATCTGTTCATCAAGTAGAATGGCGGAAATAAAGAGTCCATACTAAATGCGCTGTTTTAGGTTTACACTAAGTCAAGTCGCGAGGCAGTATTTATTCATAACTCGATATAGTTGATATGACGTTATTAGCATTAGGTATTAATCATAAAACAGCCCCCGTTGCTTTACGTGAGAAAGTCTCTTTTTCTCCCGATACCATGGGTGATGCCTTAAATAACCTCTTACAGCAACCCGCTGTCAGAGGCGGTGTTGTGCTGTCTACCTGTAACCGTACTGAGCTCTATCTTAGTATGGAAGACAAAGAAAATAGCCATGAGCAATTGATCCGCTGGTTATGTCAATATCACCAAATAGAGCCAAATGAACTGCAAAGCAGTATTTATTGGCATCAAGATAATCAAGCTGTTAGCCATTTAATGCGAGTGGCAAGCGGTTTGGACTCTTTGGTATTAGGTGAGCCTCAAATTTTAGGGCAAGTAAAAAAAGCCTTTGCCGATTCTCAAAATTACGACTCGCTCTCTTCAGAGCTGGAACGTTTGTTTCAGAAATCTTTTTCAGTTGCGAAAAGAGTGAGAACAGAAACACAAATCGGTGCCAATGCGGTTTCTGTCGCTTTTGCAGCATGTACCTTAGCGCGTCAAATCTTTGAATCGTTATCCTCTCTGACCATTTTATTAGTGGGAGCAGGTGAGACGATAGAGTTAGTGGCTCGTCACTTACGTGAACATCAAGTCAAAAAAATCATTATTGCTAACCGTACTAAAGAGCGTGCTCAGCGTTTAGCGAGTGAAGTTGATGCGGAGGTCATTACGTTATCTGAGATTGATGAATGCCTAGCACAAGCTGATATTGTCATTAGTTCTACCGCAAGTCCTTTACCCATTATTGGGAAAGGAATGGTTGAAAGGGCGCTTAAAAAACGTCGTAATCAACCCATGTTGCTGGTGGATATTGCAGTACCTCGTGATATTGAGCAGGATGTTGAAAAGCTGAATAACGTCTATCTTTATAGCGTTGATGATTTAGAAGCAATTATTCAACATAATCGTGAACAGCGCCAAGCGGCTGCTGTTCAGGCTGAACATATTGTCCAACAAGAAAGTGGACAATTTATGGATTGGCTGCGTGCTCAAGGTGCTGTTGGCGCAATTCGAGAATATCGAGACAGCGCAGAGACGTTACGTGCAGAAATGACAGAAAAAGCCATCACGTTGATACAAAATGGAGCTGATGCGGAAAAAGTCATTCAACAGCTCTCTCATCAATTGATGAATCGTCTTATTCACACACCAACGAAATCTCTTCAACAGGCCGCCAGTGATGGTGATATCGAACGCCTGAATCTATTACGTGAAAGTTTGGGTATTACCCATAATTAACTTTGTCTAACAGGATCTTAATCTACGAATGAAGCCTTCTATTGTCGCTAAGTTGGAAGCTCTACAAGAGCGTTATGAAGAAATTCAGGCACTTCTGTCAGAAGCCGATGTGATTGCCTCTCAGGAGCGTTTTCGTGCGCTTTCAAAAGAATACTCTCAATTAACCGACGTCACGGCTTGTTTTAGTCAATGGCGAAAAGTGCAAGACGACATCGAAGCAGCAGAAATGATGCTTGATGATCCTGAAATGAAAGAGATGGCGCAAGAAGAGCTGAAAGAAGCACAAACATTAAATGATAATTTAGAGCAACAGCTACAAGTACTGTTATTGCCTAAAGATCCTGATGATGAATTTAACTGTTTTCTTGAAATTCGTGCAGGAACAGGAGGCGATGAAGCTGCGCTATTTGCGGGTGACTTATTCCGCATGTATAGCCGTTATGCAGAATCGCGACGCTGGCGTATTGAAGTCATGAATGCGAACGAAGGTGAGCATGGTGGCTATAAAGAGGTCATTGCAAAAGTAATTGGTGATGGTGCCTATGGGGTATTGAAGTTTGAATCCGGTGGCCACCGTGTTCAGCGCGTACCTGAAACAGAATCTCAAGGTCGTATTCATACCTCGGCTTGTACGGTTGCGGTATTAGCTGAAGTGCCAGAAGCCGAATTACCTGACATTAGCCCAAGTGATTTGCGTATTGATACATTTCGTTCATCGGGTGCCGGTGGTCAGCACGTTAATACCACCGATTCGGCAATTCGTATTACGCATATTCCAACAGGGATTGTGGTGGAGTGTCAGGATGAACGTTCACAACATAAAAATAAAGCGAAAGCAATGTCTGTATTAGGGGCGCGTATTCGTGCAGCTGAAATGCAAAAGCGTCATGAAGCTGAGGCTTCTGAGCGTCGCAACTTATTAGGCTCAGGCGATCGTTCTGATCGTATACGGACGTATAACTTTCCACAAGGTCGCGTCACAGATCACCGGATTAACCTCACATTTTATCGCTTAGATGAAGTGATGGAAGGAAAGTTAGATCCACTTATTCAACCTATTGTCACTGAATACCAAGCAGATCAGCTTTCTGCACTTTCTGAGTTAAATTAATGAATTATGAACAATGGCTGCATCAAGCAGCCTTGCAATTAATTGAAAGTGATAGTCCTAAACGAGATGCTGAAATTATTCTTGGGCATGTAACACAACGTGCCCGAACGTATTTAATTGCTTTTAATGAAACGTTACTTTCACAAGATGAGTTAGCGCAATTATCACAATTACTCGCTCGGCGTATTAAAGGCGAGCCTATCGCCTATTTAGTGGGCGAAAGAGAGTTTTGGTCACTGCCTTTAAAAGTCTCACCAACCACATTAATTCCCCGCCCTGATACTGAATGCCTTGTTGAGCAAGCGTTAGAAAAACTTCCCACAGTACCAACAAATATTCTTGATTTGGGTACAGGAACAGGTGCAATAGCCCTAGCTATGGCATCAGAACGTCCTGATTGCCATATTATCGGCGTGGACTTTCAAACTGAGGCAGTTGCGCTAGCCCAAGAGAATGCGACCCACTTAGCATTAAACAACACTGAATTTATGGAAAGTTGTTGGTTTAGTTCACTCTCAGGGTATCAATTTGGTATGATAATTAGTAATCCTCCTTACATAGATGAAAATGATGAGCATATTCATCAAGGAGATGTTCGTTTTGAACCTTTAACCGCATTAGTTTCTGGTAAAAATGGTTTTGCTGATATCGAAATTATCATTGAAACTGCACGTCAGTTTTTAACTGATAAAGGCTGGGTATTACTAGAACACGGCTGGCAGCAAGGTGAAGGTGTACGCAAAATTTTTACTGATAAGGGTTACTGCTGTGTGGAAACTTTCCGTGATTATGGCGGTAATGAGCGAGTGACAGTAGGTCGTTGGAATTATGATAGAAACCATAGCTGATTACGAATTTAATAAAGCCCCTTTAGTAAAGGGCATGATCCTTATCTCTCAGGCCATTCGACCTGATTTTCCGACTCCTTCGGTGAGTTATCAGCTAGCTCAATTAGTTGAGCAAGCAGAAGCTGAAATTCCCCAGCAAGGAAACACCAAAGAGAAAATAGAAGCCTTGTTAAAACTGTTTTATAAACAGTGGCATTTTAGTGGTGCGAGTGGCAAATATTGCCTTTCTGATACTCTATGGTTAGATAAAGTATTGGCGACCCACATAGGTTCTCCTGTCTCACTGGGGTCGATTCTTATTTATATTGCACAAGCCTTAAACCTACCATTAGCGCCTGTTATTTATCCTACACAACTCATTATTAGAATAGATATTCCTAATGAACAAACGCTATTTTTAAACCCAATAAATGGTGAATATTTATCACAACATACCCTAGAAATTTGGTTAAAAGGGAATGTAGGAAATAATGCTGTGTTATTAGACGCTGATTTAGAAGAATCAGAATACAGCTCCATTATTCGTAAGCTTTTAGATACGTTGAAAGTTTCTTTAATGGAAGAAAAAAATATGGAGCAAGCATTAAAAGCAAGTGAAACTGTTTTAATGTTTGATCCCGAAGATCCTTATGAGATAAGAGATCGCGGGCTGATTTTTGCTCAGTTAGAGTGTCATCATGTGGCTATTTCTGACTTAAACTATTTTGTTGAGCAATGCCCAGAAGATCCCATTTCAGAGATGATCAAAATTCAAATTCATTCGATAGAACAGCATGCTATTGTTCTACATTAAAAATTTAAATACGTACTATTAAAATAGTATTTACAAACAGTATAGGAATAAATATGCAACATAAAGTGGTGAATATTGGTGATATCAAGGTAGCAAATGATCTACCCTTTGTGCTTTTTGGTGGCATGAATGTATTAGAATCGCGCGATTTAGCCATGCGTATTTGTGAACACTACGTCACTGTTACTCAAAAGCTGAATATTCCTTATGTATTTAAAGCTTCTTTTGATAAAGCAAACCGTTCTTCTATCCACTCTTATCGTGGTCCTGGTTTAGAAGAAGGAATGAAAATTTTCCAAGAGTTAAAAGAGACTTTTGGCGTTAAAATTATTACAGATGTTCATGAAGCCTCACAAGCACAGCCAGTATCAGAAGTGGTTGATGTGATTCAATTACCGGCATTTTTAGCACGTCAAACAGATCTTGTTGAAGCAATGGCGAAAACAGGTGCTGTGATCAACGTAAAAAAACCTCAGTTTGTTAGTCCTGGTCAAATGGGGAATATCGTTGATAAGTTTAAAGAAGGCGGCAATGACCAAGTTATTCTATGTGATCGTGGGAGTAACTTTGGTTACGATAACTTGGTTGTTGATATGCTAGGTTTCCATGTCATGATGCAGGCTTCTCAAGGCGCCCCCGTTATTTTTGACGTAACACATTCACTGCAATGCCGTGACCCGTTTGGTGCTGCATCGGGTGGGCGCCGTGCACAAGTTGCAGAGTTAGCGCGAGCAGGTATGGCAGTGGGTCTTGCAGGCTTATTTCTGGAAGCTCATCCAGATCCAGAAAATGCACGTTGTGACGGCCCATCTGCATTACCACTTGCTAAGTTAGAGCCATTCTTAGCTCAAATTAAAGCAATTGATGATGTGGTAAAAAACTTTCCTGAGTTAGATACCAGCAAATAAATTACGTTATGCAACTGCATACAGTCGTGAATATGTTCGGCGCTGATCTTCAGCGCCGTTATCACGAAAAAATTCATAAAATCACCCTCCATGGCGGTTTCAATTGTCCTAATCGAGATGGCACATTAGGGCGTGGTGGCTGCACTTTTTGTAATGTCTCTTCGTTTGCAAATGAGCAAACACAATTCAGTTCTATTGAAGAACAAATCACACAACAAGCTAAACGTATTGATCGTGCTCGCCGTTATCTGGCCTATTTTCAAGCCTATACCAGTACTTATGCAGAAGTAGAGTATTTGCGAATAATGTACGAAACGGCATTATTACAAGCGAATATTGTGGGATTGTGCGTCGGAACACGCCCTGATTGCGTGCCTGTTAGCGTATTGGATTTATTACAAGGCTACCATGACCAAGGTTATGAAGTGTGGTTAGAATTAGGGTTACAAACTGCGCATAATAAAATACTTAAACATATTAACCGTGGACATGATTTTCAGTGCTACCAAGCGACGACACGCGAAGCCCGTCGTCGAGGTTTAAAAGTGTGTACGCACCTTATTGTAGGATTACCCCGAGAAGACCATTTACTTAATATGCAAACCTTAACGCGTGTTGTCGAAACAGGTACTGATGGGCTTAAATTACACCCTTTGCATATTGTTGAAGGCAGTACGATAGCGAAAGCATGGAAAGCAGGGCGTATTAACGCATTGACACAAGAGCAATATGTGTATACCGCGGGTGAGATGATCCGATATACACCTCCTGACATTATTTATCATCGCGTAAGCGCCAGTGCCAGAAAACCGACTTTATTAGCCCCTGAATGGTGTGAAAATCACTGGCTGGGAATGAATGCACTTTATCAAGATTTATTAAAAAAGGGTGTGCAAGGAAGTGGGATAAATAAACCATTTCAATCTTATTTAAATAAGTAATTTGGTTTTGATGACTCATTAAAAGTTTATTTAAATTTGATTTGTATTTTTTTGAATTAAAAATTATTTGGATTTCAGCCTTTAATCATTAATAAATAAGTGATTAAAGGCTGAGTTATTCTCGGGTATTTTAGAAAGCTATTACTGAATTAACTCCAAATCATCCAATGCTTTTTGTAATGAAGGATAAAAATTCAGTTCTCCTTCAATGGGAGTGACTCGCGCTCTTGCTAAGGTTTTTAAAGGTTGAAAAGGAATATCACAAACAATTACATGCGTGTCATGTTTTACATCAGTCACAAAATGTTGGAATGCATGTAAGCCCCCAGCATCTAAGACTGGCACGGCATCCCACTGCATAATAACGGTCTTATAACCCTTACTACGCTCACGTAATTCATTAAAAATACGCTCTGCCGCAGCAAAGAATAATGGGCCATTAATACGCACAACTAATAATTGTTTATCATCATCGGTATAAGGGGATTCGGTTATTTTGGTCATATTCGCGATACGACGCATAAATAATAATGAAGCCAATACAATACCGATAGTAATTGCAATCACCATATCAAAGAGAACGGTGAGCGATAAACATAATACTAAGACAATAATATCGTCTTTAGGGGCGTGACGAATAAGGTCAATAACTTTACGCGCTTCACTCATATTCCATGCAACAATTAATAACAATGCTGACATCGCTGCTAAAGGTAGATAAGAAAGAAAGGGCGCTAATACAAGTAAGGTGAGTAATACTAATAATGAGTGAACAATAGCAGAAACCGGTGATGTCGCACCTGCACGCACGTTAGCCGCTGAACGAGCAATTGCTGCTGTGGCAGTAATACCACCAAAGAAGGGGGCGACAATATTACCGACACCTTGACCCACTAATTCACCATTAGAGTGGTGCTTTTTACCTGTCATACCATCAAGAACAACTGCACATAATAGCGATTCAATTGCTCCCAACATTGCCATTGAGAAAGCTGCTGGTAATAAAGCAGAAACAGTACTCCAATTTAATTCCAAAGAAGCACCAGTGCTTGGTAAATTCCAAGGTAAGACAAACTGAGGCAGAATGGGCGGAATGCCTTGCCCGGTAGAACCATTTGGAAGCATATAACTAAATTGAGAGCCAATAGTCGCAACATCATGACCTAATAAATTAACAACACCCATTACTGCAGTACCCGCAATTAAAGCGGGCAAATGGCCAGGTAAACGCAAATTCAATTTAGGCCAATATATTAAAACAAATAGGGTTGTCAGGCCTATAAGTGTATCACCAAGATGAATTGTAGGTAATGCTGCACCCAAGGCAATAATTTTATCAATATAGGTTTCTGGCACATGTGCCATTTCAAGACCGAAAAAGTCTTTTATTTGCATGGTGGCTATAGTGATGGCAATCCCTGAGGTAAACCCGAGTGTGACAGAAACAGGTATATACTCAATGAGCTTGCCAAAGCGAGCCAATCCCATAACGACTAAAATGATACCAGACATTAGCGTAGCGATTAGCAAACCACTTAAGCCAAATTGTTGCGAGACAGGATAAAGTATGACGACAAATGCGGCGGTGGGGCCTGAAACACTGTAGCGAGAGCCACCAGAAACAGCAATGACTATACCGGCAATAGCTGCGGTATAAAGACCGTATTGCGGAGGAACACCGCTACCTATTGCCAATGCCATAGCTAAAGGTATCGCGATAATTCCGACGGTGATCCCTGCAATAATATCTTTTAATAAACGCGCAAAAGAGTAAGGCTCTTTTACACATGCATCAATAAATGCACTAAAGGGGCGAACCCGGTTAACTTTATGAGTTTTCATTTAGGCTTAAACCAAAATAAGAAGTCAGATGCCGAATAACGGCGATAAGGAAAAGAGAGAATATCGCTTTTATTCGCTGATAATAATGTGATACATCAAATTATTAATGTATATCTTAAAGCTTAGTGAAAATTAAATCAATTAAACTAATAAGTTAAGGTAAAGAGATAATACAATGTATCTTATTGTATTTATTCTGTTGCCTACATGAAAATAAAGTTTAAATTTATTTTTAAATTATAAAAAGCGTTTTATTTTAGAATAAATGTCGTTTATTCATAAAAAGAAAAATTTAAAGATAATAAAAAGTCCTTTTATCATAAAAATACGATAGGGTTAAATAACAATGACATAACTTATAATAATGCTTTAAAAATCAATTATCAGATTTTGTTGAAATATTAGAAATTATTAAATAAAACGATTAAGCAAAAATAAAATAAAGCGAATGTTGTATACTTATGAAAATGGCATCGAAAAATGAAATAAAGTTGGCTCTGTATGATAGAAAGGATAACAAGATTAAGGAATGTGTATTTTTCGAATAAAAAAATAGAGCCTCGTTAAAAAACGAGGCTCTATCTTAGAATATGGCGGTGAGAGAGGGGTTCGAACCCTCGATACGTTGCCGTATACACACTTTCCAGGCGTGCTCCTTCAGCCACTCGGACACCTCACCATATTGTTGTTGGAGATATGCTTAACATCTCTCAACGGGGCGCTACTATAGGGAAAACGAGCATAAGCGTCAACTGCTAAATGCGTTTTTCTTTTAACTTTAGTATCAAGCAGTCAAATAAAAAACAATATGCACAAATGCTAGACAAATTATGCAGTAAACCAATGTGAATGTGGATGACTGTATTGAAAATAGAATTAAGTTTTTCGTTAACTGGTTAACATTCTCAACATTTTTATTAACAACTTATTCAAAGAGACTTGAAATCAGAACGTAACCCTCGCACCCTATGGTAAAAATGCTGGAGGAAGGCAAAATGAATATAATTTATTATCATCCTTTTTTTGATGCAGAGACATGGATTAATGGTATGAAGGCGCGTCTGCCTAATGCCAATATACGGACTTGGAAACCTGGCGATAATGAACCCGCAGATTATGCCATGGTCTGGCTTCCTCCCTATGAGATGTTAGCAAGCCGTAGCCACCTTAAAGGTATTTTTGCCTTAGGGGCCGGTGTTGATGCCATTTTAAAACAAGAGCAACAAAAACCGGGTACCTTACCAACAGGCGTACCCGTTATGCGTTTAGAAGACACCGGAATGGGACTTCAAATGCAAGAATATGCGATTGCTAAAGTGATGTATTACTTCCGCCGTATGGATGACTATAAACGTCAACAATCACAACGGTTATGGAAGCAACTGCCTTCCCACTCTTATAATAACTTTGTTATCGGTGTTTTAGGAGCAGGGGCCTTAGGGGGAAGTGTTGCGACTAAGCTCGCAGAACTGGGTTTTAATGTTCGTTGCTGGAGTCGTAGTAAAAAACAGATTAAAAATGTTGAAAGTTTTTATGGTAAAGAGCAGCTCAGTGATTTTCTAAAAGAGTGTAATCTACTGATTAATTTATTGCCTTATACACCAGAGACACATGGTATCTTGAATTTTTCCCTCTTTGAACAACTTAAGCCCTCTTCTTATTTAATTAATCTTGCACGTGGTGCTCATTTAGTTGATCAAGATTTATTAGAAGCAATAGAACAAGGACATATTGCTGATGCGACTTTGGATGTTTTTGCTCAAGAACCTTTAGCGGGAATGCATCCATTTTGGACGCATCCTCGCGTTTCTATTACGCCACATATTGCCGCTTTTACAATTCCAAATATTGCAATGGATACTATTGTTGAGAATATTCAACGAATTGAAAAAGGGGAGGCCCCTTTTGGTGTAGTCGATATGAGTAGTGGTTATTAAATATCTAGTATTCATATTCATATTTTAATTTTAGAAAATAGGCGATAATTTTTAGATTATTGCCTATTTTTTTATCATTACTTTCAAATAATATCACTTTTATTTTTTTTTATATAATGTAATAAAAATCTGGTTGTAAACAGATATCTCTTATCGTTTATCTTATTAATTATTACCTCATGCTTTCAATATGATGAGGTATACAATGATTAATGAAGTAAAAACTACAGTCAACAAATTAACGCCTATCGGTATTTTTAATGGGCGGAAAGAAAAAAATAAAGTAATATCTGTTGATAATAGTGATATTAAATACACTAAAAATAGTGATAAACAAAAAAAAGAAAAGTATTTTAGCTTAAATAGTGCTAATAATTATGTATACTTAGGTTCAACTAATATGCCCTTGCTTAATAATATGGGTGTCACACTTTCAGATGATGGGGACTTAATATTAATAAAGGGAAAAACACACGATTTGTTTACTGGATTATATCAAAAGTATATGAAGGGTGGGTTTAAATATAATGTTTTTAATATAGATTCTAAAAATAGTAATAACATTAAATTTAAAGAGCTTTATGTTAATTCAGAAGGCTTTTTAATTGGAAATAAAAGAACTAAAAATGAATTGGATAATGTAGAAGGAAATAATTGTGAACTCTATAAAATAAAATTCAAACAAATTGAAAAAGAATATAATTTAAACGATGACACATCAAATAATGTTGATAGTAAATTTATTGTTGAGTATGAAAAGTATATAGTTGAAGAGCACTTAAAACAAGATTTATCAAGTATTAATAATGTTATTGAATTGAAGGAGAATAATGTATTAAAAGTAAATAGAAAAGGGTTGGATATTATAATGGAAATTAAAGATAACCAGCTTTTTACAACAGGATTACCCGCTACACTAGAGTCTTATAATGATGAAGTTGACAGTAATGCTATCATTAAAAAGCATAAAGTTAAGCTTCCATTAAAAGAAACAGATAAAATATTAGCAATTAAACCAATATTAAATCAGATTCAACTCGTTGTTGATAAAGGTAATAAAATAAAAATATATTACCTTGATCCTTTAAATATTTTTGCTATTAAGAATTATCAATATGAAGTGACTCGTTTAAAACAGGAGCCTCCTTTATCTTTCTATTCAATGATTGGTGAAAATAATTATAAAAATTATCATTCAGGACAACCTTTTTCTACTCAAACAATTGGAAATTTTAGTAGCCAACATATTCCTTTTTTTTCTTCTATCATTGATAATGCTAGGGTCCATATTGATAAGGCAAAACAACAGTATGCATTAAAAAAATATACTGCAATGGCGGTAAATATAGCTAAAAGTATTGATCCTGGATTTAGGGGGTTATTCTCTAATATTAAAGCATTAATAAATTCATCAATATTACCTCATAAAAATAAAAATATAGCTTTATATGGAGTAAGAAAAAATATAAGTAAAGATTATGCTGTGCTTAATAAAGTTATTAAAGGGATAAATAATGGAAAAACACAAGGTGAAATTATTTATTCTTTAGTCAATGAATTAAAAGAACAAGAGCGTATTATCATTAACCATGCCAATGATATCCGTGCATTCTTTGGTATCAATGCTTTCTATTTACCAGGTAATATTGGCGTAAATGCTTTTGTATTAGCTCATTATGCAAAAACACACTCCTTGATGCTTTCAAAAAATGAAAAAGAGGAAGTTATATTTTCATTTATTAATACGATGAATACAGATATCACTGCTGGTTTATCAGCAGGTGTTGGGGGATTTAATCAACGATGGAAGAATAACAATATTGATTATGGCGTTGTAACTCCTATAATGGCAAGCACATTACTTAATGTAAATTATGATAAGCAATCTAATTTTTCATTTAAAATTGGTTTAGAGAATGTTAGTGAATTTATTAATCAAGGGCTCGATATCTCAGAAGATCTGCTTAAATATAATTCAACATTGGAAGGAAATGAAAAATTAACACTTTTATTTGGAAATGAAATAAGGAGTGAAATGAGTTTTAATGTTGATGTCAGTGTTAACCCCAATACCGGGGTTACTATTCCTAGAAATGCAATAGGTGCCAATATAGTATTGAATTTTCTTAAGCTTGATTTAAATATAAATAAATTTATTGGTTATGGTGAGATAGAAAGTAAGACATCAGACAAAAATATTAATCTTAATTTTTTTGATCTTGGTTTTGAATTTTATCGAGACTTAAAATTTACACCATCCACAACAAGTTCTACTAATAGTATCCAATGGTATCCTTTAGCTACAATTAAAAACTTTGAGATAATGGCACAGAAAAAAATTAATTCTTTATTCAATATGGTTATTTTTGATAGTAGAAATAAACAAGATAAAAAAGAATTTGAAAAAAATAAAAAAGAGCTAAAAGGAATATATAAACGAGTACTTAAAATAAATAAATTATTTGATACATACCCTAATCAATATGATGTTTCTAATAAAATTAATAAACTGGATGATATTAGCTTAGCGTTGTCATCTGATAAGAAATCAAAAAATAAGCTCAGTTATAGACTAAGTGAAACGAAATTTGATTTTATAAATCAGATTATCAAAAAACCGATAAGTTTAGTTAGTGAAAATAAAAAAATAAAACAATTTTTATTAGATTTAAAAGAGAGAAAAGAAACGCTTTCTTCACAAGAGAAAGATAATATGAATGAAAAATTTAAACCTTATGTAATTTCTAAATATAAATTAGATCATAAAAGTGTGGATATTTATATTAAGAATAAAATAAAAATTAAAAATATTCTTGAAGAAGTTAAAAATAATGAAAATATCACCCTTTATGATATAAAAAATAAATTGGATGAGTTATATAATGAATGTAAAAAAGAATTAGATAAAATTGAGTATCAGCTTGATTCTGTAGAGGTTATGTCTGTAAGTGAATTAGCAGAGAAAACAAAGTCGTTACCTCTGTTTTTTTTACGTTTAGGAAGCAGAAAAACAATTATTCATCATCAAGTAAAAGGAGAAATTAAATTTTTCTATGATAAGAATAAAGAACAACTAGAAAACATATCAGCTAAGTATTATTTTTAAATTAATCATTTGTTTTTCTTATGAGTTTGGTGGGTTTAGTCGTAAGTGACTCTTATAAAAAGATATTTTATATAAAATTTATTTGTGAACCTTAAAAGATAAAATTTTATTTATCTTGTTATTTTTTACTTTTATAGTATTTATCTCTGATAAATTGCTATTATCGAAAAGATAAATTTATTATATTGTAATTTTACTTAACTTGGTGATATAAAGTAGTTTCCCATGTTTATCAGACAGTATACTTAATGAATATAGCAGAACTTCTTGAGCAAATTGCAGAGAAAGGATGGTGTGTGTGGGATAATTTCCTCACGCCAGAGGCTGTTCAGCAACTACGTGCTTGTTTTGGCGATAATGCACAGCAAGCCCGTATTGGCCGTCATGAGAATAGACAAGCAGAAACAACAATACGTAGCGATAAAATAAGTTGGTTAGAACCTGAAATGGGAATGCCTGTCCAACATTATTTAATGCAAATGGAATCTATTCAACGTGCTGTTAATCGTGAGTTTTTTTTAGGCCTTTTTGAATATGAAGCGCATTTTGCGTGTTATGAGAAAGGGGCTTTTTATAAAAAACATCTTGATGCTTTTAAGGAAAATATCACTCGACGCCTCACTACGGTGTTATATCTTAATGAGGATTGGACAAAAGAAGATGGTGGAGAATTAGTGATTTATGATTTAGACGATAATCCACTTGCGACAGTTGCTCCCAAAGGAGGGCGCTTAGTTGTTTTTCTTTCTGAACAATTCCCTCATGAAGTGCTTCCTACTTATAAAGAGAGGATCAGTATTGCAGGATGGTTTCGTGTAAATGGTGTAAGAGATAATTTTCTTGATATCGCAAGTTAACTAATACAATAAAAATGCTGTTGTCATAAAAGAGTTTTAATGTCGTTATGATAAAACTGTTTTAAAAGATAAGTGGCATGGGATTAGGCGCGTTTCTTATATTAAGTAATAGACTTAATGATAAGAGCGCGCTTTTTCTGTTTTAAGAGATTAAATACCGTAAAATTTATATTAATAATAAAGAGTAAATGAAGAAAAAAAGTTGATTTTCTTACTATTAGACGCACAATAATGCGAAACTTTATAGGAAAAGAATACAATGAATGAATTTTCAATCGTTTGCCGGCTTTTAGGTTCATTATTTCAACGTGACCCAAGTGATCCTATTTTAGCGCCTATTATTAAAATGATTGGTGAAGGGAAACTAAGTCAATTATGGCCATTAGAACAAGATGAGCTATTTAATACATTAAAAGAGAGTGTAAAAGATTTAGCGATAGTTAAAGCAGATTATCAATCACTTTTTGGTCATGAAACACCCGCCGTTTCTATTTATGCTCATGATTATGAAGAAATTAAAGAAGAAGATGTTCGTCAATTTTTAGTGGCAAGAGGCATGCCGGTAACGGAAAGTGCAACGGATAGCTTTGGTGCTTTATTGCTTGCAGCCTCATGGCTTGAAGATAATTCAACCGAGGATGAAGTTTTAGCTCAAATACAATTATTTGATGAATACTTATTACCTTGGGCAGGTACATTTTTAGGTAAGGTTGAAGCTCACGCAACCAGCCATTTTTATCGTACATTGGCAGCAATTTCACGTGGTGCGTTATCTGCATTACGAGAAGAGCTTTCAGATGATGAAGAAGGTGAAGATACCGATACAGAGTGATGCAATATTTTCTTTGTTAAAGTATTTTACGACTCATAAAAAAGGCAAACCATTAGGTTTGCCTTTCTCAGTAATGACGATAAATATTTTTAATCAACTCGTGTAACTATTAGAGTTGGATGACGAATTTACCCGGTTTAACCTCAATTCCTTTAGCCAGCTTAAACGCAGCAGCTTGAGCACTGTTTTTTTCAGGGTTTAGTACATAAACAGGATGGTTATCAAAGTAAGTTGTGATTGTTGTATCTAGGTAAGGTTTTAGTGCCACAATCACAGCATCCATTTTTTCAGGTGATACTTTATAGCTATCAATAGCCATTGATTTTATGTAGATGGCCCCTTTATCGGCTTGGTAAAAAGGCTGACCTGATAATGTAAGATCAATCTTTGCACTCGTTTTACCAAAAAATGAATTAATATTCAGGTCGGCTGTACCAGAAAGATTAATTTTACCCGGCTCACTACGACCAATCTGTATTGAAAGATTGCTTAATTTAATATCAGCAGATACAACATCATCTTCTCCAATATGTTTTTGAAGATTTATTTTCTGGCTAATATAGTCATTAATAAGGTTTTCACTCACATCAAATTGTTTTAGCTGATCACAGCCTGTGGCCAAACAGGTTAATACTAATGTGATTGTTAGAAAAATAGCTTTCATAAACACTCCTTGATCATTGATAAGTAAGAGTTTACCTGATAACTAAGGAGTAAGCATGGCTGATTCTATTTTTTTACGATTAAATTGGCGATGCAGTGCGTAAAGTGTTATTAACCCGACTGTTCCTAACAAAAACCAAGGCAATTCTGGCATATCAAATTGTTTGCCTAAATCATACATCCATCCACCACCTGTATAGCCAATGACACCACCAAAAGCTAATCCTAAGCGACTAAATCCCATGTAACTACCACGAGCGCGAGGATCGGCAAGTGATGCACTTAAGGTTTCACGGGCTGGCTCTGCAGTAATGGTGCCAAGGTAAAATAAGCCAATAATCAAGAAAATACCTTGTAATGAATGGATCATTCCAACAGGAAACATACTGATACTCATCAAAAATAAGCCAGCCATTAAACGCTGTTCTAACTTAAAACGCTTTTCACTCCAGCGTGCAATTGGGTACAGCAAGGTTAAAGAGAGCAGCGCTTCAATAGCATACATCCATTTTACTGCTGTAGGTGTACCTGCAATATCATTGACGATGATAGGAAACATCAACATGACTTGAACGGATAAGACAAAATAGCCAGTGAGCGTTAAAACATAGCGGACAAAACGCTTATCCAGTATTACGCGGTTTAAACCTTCTTTAATCGGGGTTCTAGTTGTTGATATCCGGTAAGCAGGTAATAACCAAGCATTAAATAAGGCGGCTATAACAAAGACGCCAGCACCTACCCAGCACACTAAATGAAAATCATACAGTAATAACCAACTGCCGATAAGTGCACCAATAACAGCTCCCGCACTATCTTGCATCAATAGCAAAGAATAAAAACGACCCCGCTCATAAGGACGCGTTAACTTAATAACCAGTGCAGTACGGGGAGGATCAAATAACGTGCCGCCTAATGCAGATAAAATGCAAGATAACCACAGTATCCACGGTTGATCTGCCATTGCCATTAAAGCAAAACCTAACGCACGTAATAACATCCCCGTTATTATCATGGGTTTTGCACCAAAACGGTCTGCAATCGCGCCGCCAAAAATACCAAGGCCTTGCTGTACGAGCTGTCTAAGACCTAATGCAAAACCAACAACAACACCAGCCCAACCTAATTGTTCGACGAAACGAATAGATATAAGTGGAAAAACAACGAAAAAACCTAAGACAACTAACATATTGTCAACTAGGAGAAAGTATTTACCCAAAGTACGGGCTTGTGTTACCAGGGCCATTACTCACCATCAATTAGTAAATAATTTAAATAAAATAAGGGGGGAATGAAATAATTTATTTCTTCGTCTATTCTGTCTTTTATTATGTGTAATTCCTAGTAAATTAAAGATGATATTTTTTTATTAAGGTTAGTGGCAGAATAAGAAGAGTTGCTTCAGAATTAGACTATTTATATCAAAGGATAATGGGATCGTAATGTTTGGCTATCGTGGTGGAATTCCTAAAATTCGTTTTGAAACGGAAAGAATGATAATTCGTTTAGCTTATGAAAGAGATGCTGAAAGGTTGGCTGATTATTATACATTAAATCGTCGTTTTTTAATTCCATGGGAACCATTAAGAGATAAAACACATTATTTACCTTCTGGTTGGGAACATCGTTTACAATTTATGAATGAGTTACATCGCCAAGAAAGTGCTTTTCATTTTTTGTTGTTAACGCCTAAAGAAGATGAAATTATTGGTGTGGCAAATTATAGCAATGTCATGCGTGGCGCTTTTAATGCCTGCTTTTTAGGGTATTCTGTGGGTGAGAAATGGCAAGGTAAAGGCTATATGTCTGAAGCATTAACAGAGACACTCCGTTATATGCAACGTCAACAAGGTATGCACCGTATTATGGCAAATTATATGCCTCATAATTTACGCAGTGGCAATTTATTAGCTAAACATGGTTTTGAGCGAGAAGGTTATGCAAAAAATTATCTACAAATTAATCAAGAGTGGCGAGATCATGTGCTAACCGCGTTGACAACACGAACTTATGTTAAACGTTAATCCTTATTATTGAAAATAAAGCACTGTTTATAATAAGATTGAACATGTTCTTATAACAGTGCTTTTAGTTACCTTTTAATCGATCTTTTTCAACATATAATACCAATGTTGAATGTGAAAAATAGAGAGTGTTAAGCGTGATGACTCTTCTCTTTCAATATTAAATCCATTCTTTTTATATAAATAAAGCGCACCCTCATGATTAACATCTACATAAAGTGATAAATACGCTTTTTTCAGTATGTTTTGGCTATATTGGGTTATCCATTGAAGTATTGCATAAGCAATGCCATGCCCTTGGTAGGATGATAAAACAGCAATATGTGCTAAATAAACTTCATTATCATTTGGCGTGTAGTCAAATAAAGAAAAGAAAATTTTTTGCTTAATATACTGTGTAATACCAAAGCGCCAATAATAAAAAAATGGCGTTTTTATAAAGGAATTTAAAGTAAAATTAGCTTCTTTTATCACTAAACAAAAGGTAGCAATTATTTTCTCATTGTCAGTAACAACAAATTGTTGGCTATTCTTTTTACAGGCGAGTGTATTCCATATAGCTTCTAATTGCTGACGTTGCTTAGGAATAGTGCTATCAATATTAAAAGCGTGTAATTTAAAACAAAATGCTTGTGCAAATAATTGAATAATTTCAGGAATATCTGAAGGTGTTGCAAGACGAAGCTTATAGTGTTCATGAAATAATTGCATGATATCGTTACTCTGCAATAATAGGGTTAACTTTTAGACTGTTTGGTCTATCTTTTTTATAGACTAATCAGTCTAATTTATTTTGTCCAGAGATTTTTAACCGATATGAATAAGACCGTGACAGAAAAACAGAAAGCGAAAATGAAGCATATTATTGATGCCGCGATACGTTGCTTTGCTGTAAAAGGTTTTCACTCCACTTCAACAGCAGAAATCTGCCGTGAAGCAAGTATGAGCCCAGGAAATGTATTCCATTATTTTCCTAATAAAAATGCCATTATTGAAGCTATTGCAGTAGAAGATGCGCAACTCTTTGATGATATTTTTTGTCGTTATGAAGCCCAAGAAGAGAGTATTCAAGCAATTATTCATGTAATGAAGGAAATCATAGAGCTCTATAATCATCCGCAATATGCACGTATCAGCATTGAGATTTTTGCTGAAGCTTCACGTAATGCGAGCATTCACGAAATTTTTATTGAAAATGAAAGAAACAATAAACAACGTTTGATTGCAATGCTAGAGAGCGGTATTAAAAAAGAGCAAATTGATCCGACGTTAGAACCAGAGAAAATTGCGGCTTGGCTATTAGTCATTGCGGATGGCTCAATGGGAAGAAATCTTATCGACCCTGAGTTTAATGAAAGTGAGAACCAAAATATGCTGGAATTAATGTTGAGAAAGATATTGGCTAGGCCATAAATAACATGTGTTTTTCTCTTATTGGAATTAGCTAAACGTCAGTTGAAACTGCTTATTTTTAGCCAATTGAGGATTGATTTTTCGATGTTAGAGACGGAGTATAGTCCCTTTCTTTTTATTCCATTCAACAAAAATTAGAATGACTTTATGAATTTACTTAAATCACTTGCCGCTGTGAGCTCCATGACTATGTTTTCACGAGTCTTAGGGTTCATTCGTGATGCAATCATTGCGCGTATTTTTGGCGCAGGTATGGCAACCGATGCTTTTTTTGTTGCGTTTAAATTACCAAATTTACTTCGCCGTATTTTTGCTGAGGGTGCATTTTCACAGGCATTTGTTCCTATCTTAGCGGAATACAAAAATCAACAAGGGGATGAAGCAACTCGCACTTTTATTGCTTATGTGTCGGGAATGTTGACACTGATCCTTGCCGTTGTCACCGTGATCGGCATTGTGGCTGCACCTTGGGTAATTTATGTTACTGCACCCGGTTTTAGTAGTTCACCTGATAAATTTCAATTGACGACAGATTTATTACGGGTCACCTTTCCTTATATTTTTCTTATTTCTTTAGCTTCATTAACAGGCTCAATTCTTAATACGTGGAATCGTTTTTCTGTTCCTGCATTTGCACCAACACTGCTTAATGTCAGCATGATCTTTTTTGCTCTTGTCGTTGCGCCTTATTGTAATCCACCAATTATGGCATTAGCGTGGGCCGTGGTTGCGGGAGGTGTGTTACAACTGGCGTATCAATTACCGCATTTGAAGAAAATTGGTATGCTGGTATTACCCCGGGTTTCATTTAAAAATAGTGGAGTATGGCGAGTTCTTAAATTAATGGGGCCGGCCATTTTGGGGGTTTCTGTTAGTCAAATATCATTGATTATCAATACGATTTTTGCTTCTTTCTTAGTTTCAGGCTCTGTTTCTTGGATGTATTACGCAGACCGACTTATGGAATTACCTACCGGTGTATTAGGTGTGGCATTAGGCACTATTTTATTACCATCATTATCTAAAAGTTTTGCCAGTGGTAATACGCAAGAGTATAGAAAACTGATGGATTGGGGACTAAGATTGTGCTTCTTATTAGCATTACCTTGTACCATTGGTTTAGCAGTATTGTCTGGTCCTTTAACTGTTTCTTTATTTCAATATGGTAACTTCAATGCACATGATGCATTAATGACACAACAAGCGTTAATAGCTTACTGTGTTGGGTTGATGGGACTTATTATTATTAAAATCTTAGCTCCCGGTTTTTATTCTCGTCAGGATATTAAAACGCCCGTAAAAATAGCCATTGCAACACTTATCCTTACGCAACTTATGAATCTAGCATTTGTGGGTAGCTTACAGCATGTCGGTCTTGCGCTTTCTATAGGTATTGCGGCTTGTTTCAATGCATCAATGTTGTTCTGGCAAATTCGTAAGAAAGATATCTATCAACCTTTAGCGGGGTGGCCTGTATTTTTGTTAAAACTGACGATTGCACTTGTGGTCATGGGAGCAGTTTTAGTCGGAATGTTATGGATAATGCCAAGTTGGGATGTTGGCAGTATGCTAATGCGGATCTTACGTCTGTTATTGGTTGTTGTAGCGGGAGCGGGTAGCTATTTTGTTGCTTTATATGCGTTAGGTTTTAGACCACGCCATTTTTCGTTACGCGCTTTATAGTTTATGGTACAGACTCCTTGCTACGGTGTTAAGCGCGAGGAGTCTTAAACCAATAATGTTTTTGTTAGCATCACTTCGGTTATCTAGATCCTTCCTCTATTTTTAGACTATTTATAATGCCACTCAGATCACATTTTTAGCATTTAATTCAGCCCGCCATATTTATTGCATTGAGAGAAAAAAACAAAAAATAGGCTGGGGAGAATTTTACTAGATTCTTTTTTTATTAAATTTTTTTTCCAATCATTGAACGATTCATACAGTTTTTCGGCATTTTAATATGACTTTTATCTGTTATTGATAAATAAATCTAAACATTAAACATGCCGAATATCTTTAGATAATTTGTCTACTAAAGGTGTGGTTTTACATAAAGTAAAAAAATAGACGCTATATTCTAAACACTTATGGTTTGATAAATTATCTTTTTTTAGATAAACTCTCTGGTGTTGTCTAGGTTTAAAAAATGACACATCTGTTAAATATTTCTTACTTAATGATGATATATTACAAATATTTCAAAATATTGCAGTATATTTTAAAATATTTGATTTTTTTGATTTAAAACATATTATTATTTCTTTATTCAGGTAGATTAACCGTGACTGTAAAGTTATTTGCTTGTTATCGTTCAGTACTACTGAAAGTAATCATATCTATTTTGTCTGCGCTTCAAATAGGTAAATACGATTGCTGGGGATAAGCAGTGAACAATAAGTCGTGTAAATAATGAAAATAATATTGAATCTATTATTAATGGGTAATTAGGTTACTGAGAATTCAGTATGGTACACTAATTATTACTTTCATTTGTTCCGTCTTTGTTTTCTGTTTTTCCCTCTCTTTTCAAATCCTTCGCAATATTTCTCACTTTTTTCATTAATAGCTCAATAACTCAAATATTTCTTCATTTGTTCGCTATACTCAAAGCAGTTGTAAACTATTAGATATTTCTAGTTTGAAGACTACTAAACAATCATTCGATGATTTTTAGTAAAAATAAAAATAAAAGAGTGTCAAGGAGCTACTATGAAAAAAGCAATTATCATTTCTGTATCATTAGCTACGCTATTTCTTGCAGGTTGTACGGCGGACGGAAAAATTAATACCTCAAAATTAACACCAGTTAACTGTGTTGGTGTATTTGACAAGACTAATGAGAAGCTGTCATTCACAGCTAAAGATGTCAATGACCGCCTTTATAGCCCAAGCAAACCAATAGATAGTGTTGATGGCTGGATTGAGGCGAAAGATATCAGAGGGCTATTGTGTCAGGATGTTATAACTGCTAACGAAGATTAATGATTAAGTAGCATTGGACGTTGAATTGGAGTGAGCAATTGAAGTGGTTCTCTCGTTATATTGAATAAATTAATAAAAAAACCGATGGTTAAATTGCCATCGGTTTTTTTGTCACTGTTATTTGATAATAGGGAAAAATTACATTCTATCGACCGTTTCAATACCTAATGTATCTAAACCTTGCTTTAACGTTCTCGCTGTTAAACGAGCCAGTTTTAAACGGCTTTGGCGAGTATTTTCATCTTCAGCGGATAAGATAGGGCAGTTTTCATAAAAACCAGAGAAAGATTGTGCTAGATCGTAAAGATAAGCGCACATCACATGAGGTGTGCCATCTCGTGCAACCTGCATAATAGTCTCATCAAATTGTACTAAACGTAATGCTAATTGTTTTTCATGAGATTGAGTTAATGCAATAGGCTGTGTTAATGAGTTTTCATCAATGTCAGCACGTTTAAAGATTGAAGCAACGCGTGTATAGGCATATTGCATATAAGGCGCAGTATTACCTTCAAAACTTAACATTAGATCCCAATCAAAGATGTAATCTGTTGTACGGTTTTTAGATAAATCAGCATATTTAACCGCACCGATACCGACAACTCGAGCAACATTATTTAATTCTTCTTCATCCATATCAGGATTTTTTTCAAGAATTAAGTTACGAGCTCTATCATAAGCTTCATCAAGTAAATCGGTTAAACGAACTGTACCACCAGAACGTGTTTTAAATGGGCGACCATCTTTACCTAGCATCATGCCAAACATATGATGCTCAAGTGACATTGATTCAGGAATATAACCAGCTTTACGTACAATCGTCCACGCTTGCATTAAATGCTGATGCTGGCGAGAGTCGATATAATAAAGAACACGATCAGCATGTAGGTTTTCATGACGATATTTCGCACAAGCAATATCGGTTGTTGTATAAAGGTAGCCACCGTCTTTTTTCTGAACGATAACACCCATTGGTTCGCCTTCCTTATTTTTATACTCATCAAGGAAAACAACGGTTGCACCTTCACTTTCTACAGCAAGGCCTTTCGCTTTTAGGTCAGCAACAATACCAGGTAACATCGGGTTATAAAGACTTTCACCCATAATGTCATCTTCAGTCAAAGTGACATTAAGGCGTTGATAAGTGACTTGGTTTTGTTGCATGGTGATATCAACGAGTTTACGCCACATGGTACGGCAATATTCATCACCACCTTGCAGTTTTACAACGTAGTTACGGGCACGCTCTGCAAATACGTCATCTTCGTCATAGCATTTTTTAGCTTCGCGATAAAACTCTTCGAGATCCGATAACGCCATATCTGCGGCATTTTCGTTTTGTTTTTTTTCTAAATACGCAATCAACATACCAAATTGCGTTCCCCAATCACCTAGGTGATTAGCTCGAATAATATTATGGCCTAAGAAAGATAAAGTACGTGCACTCGCATCACCGATAATGGTGGAACGTAAGTGACCCACATGCATTTGTTTCGCAACATTCGGCGATGAATAGTCGATAACAATAGTTTGAGGTGCGACTGGGGTAACATTCAAATGTTCATCAGCTAATGCATTATCAGCTTGTTTAGCTATCCATTCTTGGGTTAGAAAAATATTGATAAAACCAGGGCCTGCGATTTCAACTTTATCTGCAATATCGGTAATATCGAGCTTTTCCAGAATTTTTTCTGCGAGTTGTCGGGGTGGGATCCCCATTTTTTTTGCAGCTCCCATGACACCATTTGCCTGATAGTCACCAAATTGTACTTTAGCTGACTGACGGACAAGAGGTTCGCTATCAGCGGGTGCGCCAGCAGCACACATTGCCACACTGATTTTTTCTGAAAGAAAAGCCTGAATATTCACCGGGTTACCTTAAATTATTGAGAAAATAAAACCTGAAGACAGATGCCTGCCAAGTTTATTATAAAGAATTGGGATTAACCTTGAATTTATAACATATTCCAGCTAGGACATGCTACTATCTGAGCCTTATCTTTAAGGTTTTTTCTCTGTTTTTCATTAAGGTTGCTCAAAATGGCGTTATTTTCTTCAATACCTCAATTAAATGATTTAAATCGTGAACTTCCATTCTTTGAAGAAAATATGATGCAATTTGCTAATAGTATAGGTTTAGATTTAACACGGTACTCTACCGATCATGTATCGTTACGTTGTCACAATTTAGAGTTGGCAACGCAATGGCAAATAGGGCTAAGTCAATGTGGAAAGTGTATTTCTGATAATGTCATTAATGGGCGACCTATTTACCTATTTCAGTTAGATACGCCATTAATGATTTTAAATCAGCCTATCTCTATTATTGAATTGCCATTTCCAACACATAAAACATACGAATACCAAGGTTGGGAACATATAGAACAAGTTATTTCCATTGAACCTACTGAATTAGTGAATAAAGTGATGTCATTTTTACCTCAACCTTTACCAGAGGGAATTGGTTTAAAAATCAGTGAGCCTAAAGGGGAAAAAGAGCGTTTGCCTAATCCGACGGTTGCTATTTCTAATGGAAAAGTCACTGTGAAGTATCATCCTTATTCGTTACTTGAAATCGTAGAAAGTGAGTGTTGAGCGACATTTTCAGAAAATAGTTTGCTTGTGTCAGCACAAAATTCTGATGGTGGAATTGAATGAATAACGATATTCGACAACTATTGTTAGTAATCGCTAAGAAATGATATTTATTTTCTGATTACTTTCTGTATTAAGGATAAAGAGGGATGATATGGCTACGTTGGAGATTTGTTGTTTTGGCGCAGAATGTGCGTTGATAGCAGAACGAGCAGGCGCAGATAGAATTGAGCTGTGCACCAGCCCATCGGAAGGTGGCATTAC
The DNA here is from genome assembly GCF_014897305.1 of Pseudomonas sp. FME51. Taxonomy (NCBI): domain Bacteria; kingdom Pseudomonadati; phylum Pseudomonadota; class Gammaproteobacteria; order Pseudomonadales; family Pseudomonadaceae; genus Pseudomonas; species Pseudomonas sp. FME51. The sequence goes on from NZ_JABUYN010000001.1 coordinate 63,598, forward strand.
GCCAAGCTTTGGGATGCTAAGACAAGTTAGGGATCTTGTTCGTATACCCGTTCATCCCATTGTACGCCCTCGTGGTGGTGACTTTTGTTATACACAAGCTGATTTTTCAGCAATGAAAAATGACATTAGTCTTATCCGCGATATGGGGTTTTCGGGTGCTGTTGTGGGTCTTTTAAATGAAGAAGGGCATATTGATCTCCCTAAAATGGAAATCTTAATGGAACTTGCTGGCCCATTAGCGATTACTTTTCATCGTGCTTTTGATATGTGTATTAATCCGCTATTGGCATTAGAACAGCTTACTCAATTAGGCGTTTCTCGTATTTTAACGTCAGGGCAACAGGCAAATGCGGAGCTTGGCTTATCTTTATTACGAACATTAAATGAAAAAACGAAAGGCCCCATCATTATGGCGGGTGCTGGTGTAAGACTAAGTAATATCCAAAAATTCTTAGATGTAGGCTTAAAAGAAATTCACAGTTCCGCAGGGAAAGTCGCCCCCTCAACTATGGTTTATCGTAAAGCTGGGGTAACCATGAGCTCAGACAGTGAAGTCGATGAGTTTACTCATTACTGTGTTGATGAAGATACGGTTGAAGCAATGAAAGATATTATGAGCATTCATGCACCTTTAGCGTCTTAAATTTAATAAAATAAGCTTGAGCTAAAGATTCGAAGACTGCGCCAAAAAAGCGCAGTCTTACGTTCTGGTGAGTTAAATTCTTACTCTCTATTAATAGAACATCATTAGTTTTTATGTCCTTTATTCTTCCAAATATATTGCAATAAATCTGTATTGTATTTACTCAATATCTTCTAATAATAATGTATGTGTTATACCGCAACGCTCAACAAAGGCTTCATCGTGAGAAATTAATAATAATGTGCCTTGATATTCGATTAGCAAATTTTCTAACAGTTGTTTAGACTCAATATCAAGATGATTATCGGGTTCATCAAGCAATAATACCGCAGGGGGCGTTGGGCTGTGGGTTAATGCTAATAATGTCGCTTTTAATTGTTCACCACCACTTAATTTTTCAAGGGGAAGCAAAGATTTATCGCCTCTGATCCTTAACATACCAAGGCGTGTTCGCCATTGTTCGATAGAAATAGCGGGTTGATATTGGTGTAAAGCGTGAGCAACGGGTAATGTTTTATCAAGTAGAGCAAGATGTTGATCGAGGTAACAGTAATCCTGATTAAGACGAAACTCTCCTGATAATGGTGTGAGTTTTTGGATCAAACATTTTAATAATGTTGATTTCCCACCCCCATTTTTACCTTTAATATGCCAATGTTCATTACCGTAAGCGGAAAATGAAATAGGGCGTTGGTAACCATACGGTAGTTGAAGATTATCAACAAACACATTTAAACGATGGCCTTCACTTTGATAATTCAAGGTGATTTTTTGTTGATGGATATGCGATTTTTCCTCATCCACATTCTGTTTTTGGGATTGCATATCTTCGATAACACGCTGATGCCGTTTAGCAACGGCAGATTGACGTTGTTCTGCTCGATTTTTTTGCATATCAAGCAAAAGTAAGCATTGAGAGCCACTTTGTCTGATAGACTCGCCTTGTCGTTTGCGCTGTGTTGCCTTTTGTAATGTGGCTTGTTGTTGACGTTTCTCATTTTTTATTTGGCTATTTAATCGTTCACTAGCGGCCTCTAAAGAGGCAGTTTCTGCCTCTTTCTGCATTTCATATAAGGCATAATTCCCCCCATATTCAGATAAGCCCTTTTCACTTAATTCTAAAATAGCATCCATATAAGTGAGCAAGTTACGATTATGACTCACGATCAACGATCCTGCTTTGTGTTGTGCTAATTGTTTCACCAGCCATTGCTGCCCTTGGTAATCAAGATGATTATCAGGTTCATCTAACAGAAGAAAACTATCTTCACATAAAAAGGCATGGCAAAGTGCCAAACGTGTTTGTTCACCACCACTAAGATGTGCAATAGGTGTCTCAAGTGCGACAGGAAGTTGTGCGGAATTTAATAAATTTTGCCAAGTAACGGGGAGTTGCCATTTATCATCAAGCAACTCAATATCTTCCAGTGTTGCAATGCCAGCATCAACACGTTTGAATGCTTGATGGATCTCATTAATACCTAAAGCTTCAGCAAGTGTATTACCTTGTAATCGTGTTAATTGATCAACGTGAACAAAGGGTCTGTTCCAATTAATTTGCCCTGAAGTTGGTAATATTTTTTGTGCTAATAATCTTAAGAGCACCGACTTTCCTTTACCATTATGACCAATTAAGGCATTTCGCTGACATGCGAGTGAACGAGTTAAAGGGGGAAAAAGGGCTTCTTGATTAAATTCGATATTAAGTTGTGAAAAGTGACAGGCTATTGCCATCGTGAGACCTCCTATGAGAAATAGGTGGCAGACAGCCGAGATCTTTTTTAGATACGACGAAATAAACTATTGTCTGCCAGTAACAGAAAATGAATACCAATGCGGTATTTGAAATAATTTTCTGGCAGAATTTAGTTCATCGTGGGGAAGTCCCTTCTTAAATGTAAATGGAGTAATAACGAGCGTATTAAAACATGAATAAATAAGAACAACAAGCGTTGAATAACGCTATCTGCGATTGCGTATTTTGATTTTTAGCATCATGCGTTTATAAATTGGTAATAGATTAATATAGGTAATACAAGCTAAAGGAATACTATAAAATAGGGTGCCGTAAGCCATGCCTACATGAGGAACATTAAAATAATCACTGTGTTGCGGAATTAAATAGAGATAATCAATTTCATTTAAATATTGTGGTGTTAATCCACCATAAGGCACTAAAAATTGAAAAATAAGTACAGAGAAAAGGCATAACATAAAATTAATAACTAATAGTGCAGAATAGAGTAGGTTTTTTCCCATTTCTTCTTTTGTTTTTACTTGGTAACCACTAATTATACGATTGGCGATGATCACAGCGTAAAGCCAAATAATTAAATTTTCATCACCCATAATCATACTATTGATAATTAAAGCAAAAATACTATAAATTGGGATGAGTGCAAAAATAAATTTAGTGCGTGCAAATGCAGCCATAAATACGCCAGAATGCACAAGAATAAATTCAAATAAAAATAAAACCGTAAGATTATAAATGGTTTGAACAGAAAAACGCTCAGGGAGCCACCAAACAGTAATAATAAAAGCGACGTATAAAATCTGTGTGGCATAATCAAATAATGAGAAAAAAAGTTGAATGCCACGTTGTAATGGCGTTAATGGTAGCGCTTTTACCGATGTTGTTTCTTCTATAAAGGATGAAAAAAGAGGATCATTATATTGTTGGCATTTATTTTTTTGTAAAAGAGACTGTTGCTTCTTTTGAGTTATTTTCTTTTGATTAGCCGCTTTGTTTTTTGATGTATTTGCCATAATTTTTCTTTAAACGCTTATCAGAGAGTAAAAATAGAGTTAAAGATAATTTTAATAAGAAAGTAACGACGATATTATGGAAAAAGGGATATTAAATAAATTGATATCCCTTTTAAATAAAATAAAAACTTAAGGCTTAGTTGCAATTAATATTGCACGTTTAGGGGCAGGATAGCCTTCAACTGTTTTTGTTTTATCATTCACATCTAAGAAGGCATCTAATGAATCCGTTACCATCCAATCTGTTTTACGTTGCTCATCAAGTGAAGTTGTGTTTTCATCGACAATGCGGACATCGTTAAAACCACATTTTTCTAGCCACACTTTTAGCATTTTCGCTGATGGAATAAAGTACACATTACGCATTTGTGCATAACGTTCACCTGGGATCAAACATTGGAATTCATCACCATCAATGACGAGGCTTTCTAAGACTAATTCGCCTCCAGAAACCAGTTGGTTTTTTAATTGCCATAAATGATCAAGTGGTGAACGACGATGATAAAGTACACCCATAGAAAAAACGGTATCAAAGGCATGTAAATCGGGCATTTGTTCAATACCAATAGGAATTAAATGCGCGCGCTGGTCGTTACCTAATAATTTTCTGACGGCTTCAAATTGGCATAAAAAAAGCTGAGTGGGGTCAATTCCCACAACAAATTCAGCGCCTTCCCCTAACATTCGCCACATGTGATAACCGCTACCACAACCCACATCTAGTACTAAACGGCCTTCAAGTGGTGAAAGGTGAGGCAATACTCGATCCCATTTCCAATCTGAACGCCATTCTGTGTCAATATCAACACCATAAAGGGAAAAAGGACCTTTTCGCCATGGCATTAATGATTTTAAAATATTATTTAAACCAAGTTGTTCTCCCGCACTTAATGCCGGGGTGCTATTGGCGATAACGCCTTTTTTTAAATCAAGTTCAGAGGGCGTGATTTCGGGCAAGTTTTCTAGCATTCTTTCCCATGATGCAAAATGACCATGTAATGCATAAGAACGCCATTGTGTAAGTTGAGCGGGTAAGGTTTCTAACCAATGAAATAAGCGCTCATCTTGCGCAATATGTTGATAAAAAGAGCCGAAATTAATCATTAGTTATTGCCTTTAATCGCTAAAAGAGAGCCGAAATTAAAACATTGGAACCAAACTTCTGCATGTGAAAAACCGGCACTATGTAAGCGAGTTTTATGCATTTCAACAGAGTCTGTTAGCATGACATTTTCTAGCATGCTACGTTTTTGACTGATTTCTAATTCACTGTAACCATTAGCACGCTTAAAATCATGGTGCATATTAAACAGTAGTTCACCAATCTCTTTATCTTCAAAACTAAATTTTTCAGAAAGGACTAACACTCCACCCGGATTAAGACCTTGGTAGATTTTATTTAATAATGTTTGGCGATCATGTGGTTCTAAAAATTGTAGGGTGAAATTAAGCACCACCATTGAGGCGTTGTTAATCTCGATATCAAGAATATCCCCTTCAATAATATCAACGGGTGTTTCCGCTTTATAGGCATCAATATGGCGCTGACAACGTTCTACCATAGCGGGTGAATTATCAATGCCAATAATTTTGCAACCTGCAACATTAATATTACGGCGCATAGAAAGGGTAGCCGCACCTAAAGAACAGCCTAAATCATAGATTTGGCTATTAGGTGTAACAAAGCGACCAGCAAGCATTCCAATCATAGAAATGATATTAGAGTAACCCGGTACTGAGCGTTTTATCATATCTGGGAACACTTCAGCGACTTTTTCATCAAAGCGCCAGTCACCAAGGTTAGCAATAGGTGTCGCAAATAAGCTGTCTTGTTGTGATGATTTTGAGTTCGACATAACTAAAATAGGTTTAAGGAATAAAAGAAGTGAGCATTCTACCAGAAGCGACGGTGCTCACAAAGTTGCATTATTTAGAAAGAAATTGGAAAAAATAAATAAACCTTTTTGATACCTTGCCGTTATTAGAGACAACAGCAAGGATGTCGGTTTTGATCATGGATGATCATGTTATTCCCACGAGGACTTAATAATAAAAGGAAAAGATTTGTATCCAAGGAAGGAAATAAATATTAGCAATGATCATCAATACCATTGATAAGTAAGTGGCGGCCATGCCTGAACGACGCCAACGAAGTTCGCGGTGTTTTAATCCATAAGAGTGTAAGAAGCGACCTGCGATTAAAATTGAGCCACAGATGTGTACCATCCAAACAAAAGCACCATTCATTTCCATAACCAGCAGTAAGATCATGGAAATAGGAATATATTCTACCGCATTGCCATGAACGCGGATGGCTGTTTGTAATTCATAAAAACCACCATCACCATAAGCAACCCGATATTGTGTTCTGAGTTTTACAACATTGAAGGACAGTTTAATCAATAATAGTGCGCCCAGTACGATATAAAGCGAGCTAACCATCTTTTCTCCATTGCCAAAGCCAAAAAACGGCGAATTTAATGATAAACCTCAAAGCGACTTCTGTCGCTATAAATAATTATTATTAATTAATTGTTTGGGGATTAGCAAATCCTTGAAAAGATGTATCATATAAACTAGGTCTATACTCTTATCTCCATGAAGAATTTTCGTTATAATGTCTGCCTTTTTTTTGACACTACTCGAAAAAGACTATTGCCAAAATTTCCGCAGCAGAAAGCACAACAAGCTGAGTAAAAGGATATTGTATGCGTACTAATTATTGTGGGCAGTTGAATAGTGCCCATGTGGGCCAAAAAGTGACTCTTTGTGGTTGGGTTAACCGTCGCCGTGACTTAGGTGGGCTTATCTTTATTGATATGCGAGATCGCGAAGGTATTGTTCAAGTCTTCTTTGACCCAGAGCAGAAAGAGGCATTTTCTCAGGCAGCAGAACTGCGTAATGAATTTTGTATTCAAGTCACAGGAACAGTACGCGCTCGTCCTGATAGCCAAGTTAACAAGAATATGGCAACAGGTGAAATTGAGTTAGCGGCAGAATCTCTGTCTATTTTTAACCGTTCAGAGCCATTACCGTTAGATAGCAATCAAACAAATACGGAAGAGCGTCGTTTAACCTATCGTTATTTAGACCTGCGTCGCCCTGAAATGTCAGATCGCTTAAAAACTCGTGCCAAGATCACAAGTTTTGTTCGTCGTTTTATGGATGGTGAAGGTTTCCTTGATGTTGAAACCCCAATGCTAACCAAAGCGACACCAGAAGGCGCGCGTGACTATTTAGTTCCAAGCCGTGTGCATAAAGGTAAATTTTATGCATTACCACAATCACCACAGTTGTTTAAACAACTGTTAATGATGTCTGGTATTGACCGTTATTATCAAATCGTAAAATGCTTCCGTGATGAAGACTTACGTGCTGATCGCCAACCTGAATTTACACAAATCGATGTTGAAACCTCTTTCATGAGTGCAGACCAAGTGCGCGAAGTGATGGAGCGTATGATCCATGCTTTATGGTTAGATATTCTAAATGTTGATTTAGGCGCGTTCCCTGTGATGACCTTTGCGGAAGCAATGCGTCGCTATGGTTCAGATAAGCCTGATTTACGTAACCCAATGGAACTCAAAGACATCGCTGATTTAGTTAAAGATGTTGAGTTCAGTGTGTTTGCACAAGCTGCAAATGATGAGAATGGCCGTGTTATCGCACTGCGTGTACCTGGTGGCGCATCATTAACCCGTAAGAATATCGATGAATATACACAGTTTGTCGGCATTTATGGTGCGAAAGGCCTTGCGTGGATGAAAGTCAACGAAAGTGCAAAAGGTATTGAAGGTGTACAAAGCCCAATTGCTAAATTCCTAACGAACGAGGTTGTTAATCGTATTTTAGAAACAACGGGCGCAGCAGACGGTGATTTAATCTTCTTTGGTGCGGGTCGTAAAGGCACAATGAGTGATGCAATGGGTGCGTTGCGTTTGAAAGTCGGACGTGATCTTGAACTGACAGACTTAAGCGCATGGAAACCATTGTGGGTTATCGACTTCCCAATGTTTGAAGAAGATGAAGATACCGGTGGCTTAAGTGCAATGCACCATCCATTTACGTCACCAAAAGACTTATCACCTGTTGAGTTGACCGCACATCCAGTGGGTGCAGTGGCGAATGCGTATGATATGGTCATTAACGGTTATGAAGTGGGTGGTGGTTCGGTACGTATTCACCGTAATGAAATGCAACAAGCGGTGTTTAGCATTTTAGGTATTTCGCCAGATGAGCAACAAGAGAAATTTGGTTTCTTATTAGATGCACTAAAATTTGGTACGCCACCACATGCCGGTTTAGCTTTTGGTTTAGACCGTTTAGTGATGTTGTTAACGGGAACGGATAACATTCGTGATGTTATTGCTTTCCCTAAAACAACTGCGGCTGCATGCTTAATGACTAATGCACCAAGCTTTGCTAATGCCGATTCTTTAAAAGAGTTAGCGATTGCAGTGACTCAAAAAGAAGTTAGCGAAGATAAAGAGTAAATGATGAAATATAAGCGCCCGATATCCGTTTTAGTTGTTATTTATGCAAAGGAAACCAAACGGGTGCTTATGCTGAAGCGTCGAGATGATCCTGATTTCTGGCAATCAGTGACGGGCAGTATAGAAGAGGGGGAAACCCCTTTTCAAACCGCATTGCGCGAAGTGCAAGAAGAGATTGGAATTGATATCATAAAAGAAAGTCTTGAGCTGGTGGATTGTCATCGCTCAATTATTTTTGAGATTTTTGCACATTTTCGGCATCGTTATGCACCTGATGTGACACATTGTCAGGAACATTGGTTTACGTTAGCACTGCCCGCAGAGCGAGATATAGCGCTAACTGAACATTCACAATACCAATGGCTAGACGCGTCACAGGCGGCAAAATTAACAAAATCCGCCAGTAATCAGCAAGCAATTGAAGAATTTGTTATTTAATGATTAGACCACGTTTGGAGATATTTTCATGGCAGGTCATAGTAAATGGGCCAATACAAAACACCGTAAAGCAGCGCAAGATGCGAAACGCGGTAAAATTTTCACTAAAATCATCCGTGAATTAGTTACAGCAGCACGTTTAGGGGGGGGCGATCCTGCAACTAACCCACGTTTACGTGCGGCAATTGATAAAGCATTATCAAACAACATGACTCGAGACACCTTAAATCGTGCAATTGCACGCGGTGTGGGTAGTGATGAAAATGATAATATGGAAACTATCATCTATGAAGGCTATGGCCCAGCGGGTACGGCAGTGATGGTAGAGTGCTTAAGTGATAATCGTAACCGTACTGTTTCCGATGTTCGTCATGCATTTACCAAAACAGGGGGTAACTTAGGAACAGACGGTTCAGTTTCTTACCTGTTTACCAAAAAAGGCGTGATTTCTTACGCACCCGGTGTTGATGAAGATGCTGTTATGGAAGCTGCGTTAGAAGCAGGTGCTGATGACGTTGAAACTTATGATGACGGCGCTATCGATGTTTATACTACGCCAGAATCGTTTGGTGAAGTTAAAGATGCAATGGATGCTGCGGGTTTTGTGGCTGAATCAGCTGAAGTTTCGATGATCCCATCCACGAAAGCGGAACTTGATATTGAAACTGCACCAAAATTACTGCGTCTTATCGATATGTTAGAAGACAGTGATGATGTACAAGAAGTATATCACAACGGTGATATCTCGGATGAAGTTGCAAAACAACTGGAAGATATCCTGTAATCGTTCTAACGATTATCGAAAATAACAGTGTTCAATTCTGTTATTAGAAAGTGCGAAGAGAAGAGCAAAGCAGGGTTTATTGCTCTTTTCTCTCGCCATCGACCATATCGGCAACAGGAAATGATATGGCTATCATTTTAGGTATAGACCCAGGCTCGCGTGTTACAGGTTATGGCGTAATTCGACAGCAAGGGCGACAGCTTATCTATTTGGGAAGTGGGTGTATTCGTACACAGGTTCCTGACCTTCCTAATCGACTTAAACGTATTTATGCAGGTGTCAGCGAAATTATCACGCAATTTTCGCCGGATGTCTTTGCTGTTGAACAAGTCTTTATGGCTAAAAATGCCGACTCTGCCTTAAAGCTGGGGCAAGCGCGAGGTGTGGCAATATTAGCGGCAGTAAATAACGATTTGCCCGTTTTTGAATATGCGGCTCGGCAAGTCAAACAAACTGTTGTGGGTACAGGCGCCGCTGATAAAAGCCAAGTACAGCATATGGTGCGATCAATATTAAAATTATCAGCGGCACCTCAATCAGATGCTGCCGATGCGTTGGCGATTGCGATTACCCATTGCCACTTTAACCAAAATTTATTACGCGTGGGTGATCCTCGTCTCGTTTTAGCACGCGGTCGATTAAGATAGGTCTTTATCTTGCTCATTGTCTTTGGTTTTTCACAAGCTGGATATACGTCCAGCTTTTTTTATGTTATAAACTTGACGTAATTATTTTTGCGGAGGCGTTAAGGTGATAGGTCGTATCAGAGGAATTATTCTTGAAAAACAGCCACCAGTGGTGCTGATCGAAGCAGGTAATGGTGTTGGATATGAAATTAATATGCCAATGACCTGTTTTTATGAATTGCCTGATATTGGCCAAGAAGCCATTATCTACACGCAATTTATTGTACGAGAAGATGCACAGTTACTTTATGGTTTTAACCAAAAACAAGAACGCGCACTTTTTCGTGAACTAATTAAAGTGAATGGCGTAGGGCCTAAATTAGCATTGGCGATTTTATCAGGCATGTCAGCTCGCCAATTTGTTACCGCCATTGAAAACGAAGCTATTTCATCATTAGTCAAATTACCGGGTGTTGGTAAGAAAACAGCCGAGCGTTTAGTGGTTGAAATGAAAGACCGCTTTAAAGGACTCAATGGTGATTTATTCGATCAAAACAGTGATATTGAATTGCCTGCAAGTACATCACCTAAAGCACCAACTACCGCAGATATTGAAGCAGAAGCATCATCAGCATTAATTGCATTAGGGTATAAACCGCAAGAAGCGGCTAAAATGATCAGTAAAGTAGCTAAACCGGGTGCGGATAGTGAAACGCTGATTAAAGAAGCTTTGCGTGCGGCTATTTAGGGGTAATACATTGTGATTGAAGCAGATCGCCTGATTTCAGCAGAAATTCAACAACCTGAAGAAGAAATGATTGATAGGGCCATTCGGCCTAAATCTCTTGCCGACTATGTAGGGCAACCTCAAGTTCGTGAGCAAATGGAGATTTTTATTCAGGCAGCTAAATTACGTCATGATGCTTTAGACCATTTACTTATTTTTGGACCTCCTGGGTTAGGTAAAACAACACTGGCTAATATTATTGCCCATGAAATGGGCGTTAATTTGCGTACGACATCAGGCCCTGTATTAGAGAAAGCCGGTGATTTAGCCGCAATGCTGACTAATCTTGAACCTCATGACGTGTTGTTTATTGATGAAATTCACCGTCTTTCCCCTGTTGTTGAAGAAATTCTTTACCCTGCCATGGAAGATTATCAACTTGATATCATGATTGGTGAAGGGCCTGCAGCACGCTCTATTAAAATTGATTTGCCACCTTTTACACTTGTTGGTGCAACCACAAGAGCCGGTTCATTGACATCCCCTTTACGTGATCGCTTTGGTATTGTTCAGCGCCTTGAATTTTATAATGTTGACGATCTACAACATATTGTTTCGCGTAGCGCCAACTTTATGGGGCTTGATATGACCACTGAAGGTGCTCGTCAAATTGCGATGCGATCACGAGGTACACCTCGTATTACTAACCGATTATTGCGCCGTGTACGAGACTTTGCTCAAGTGAAAGGGAATGGCGCTATTGATGAAGACACTGCATCTAAGGCTCTTGATATGTTGAATGTTGATGCGGCAGGTTTTGATTATTTAGACCGCAAATTACTCTTTGCAATTATTGATAAATTTATGGGTGGCCCTGTAGGGCTTGATAATCTTGCCGCAGCGATCGGCGAAGAACGTGAAACCATTGAAGATGTATTAGAGCCTTATCTTATTCAACAAGGGTTTATTCAACGTACGCCAAGAGGCCGTATTGCAACGAGCCATGCCTATCGTCATTTTAATCGTATCGTAAAAGATTAAGCCTACGTTCTATAATTTATAATAAACAGATAAAAATAACCCTTGATGGCGTAATCACCTCAAGGGTTATTTTTGTATTAAGGCGTAATTTACCCAAATTATTGTTTAGCAGGAGCAAATAGACTCAAGATAAATAAACAGCTAGCCGCCAATACAACTGAAGGGCCAGCTGGGGTATCGTAAAGTGCTGAGAAGGTTAATCCCCCTGTAATTGCAAACATACCAACCACAATTGCAATAATCGCCATTTGTTCAGGTGAGCGGGCAAAGCGGCGAGCTGTCGCTGCGGGAATAATTAGCAGAGAAGTAATAATCAACGCGCCCACAAATTTCATTGCTAACCCAATGGTTAATGCGGTGATCATCATTAATTTCAAGCGTTCACGTTGAATATTAACACCATCAACAAAAGCCATATCTTGATTAATAGTCATAGAAAGCAATGGACGCCATGAACGAATAATTACAAATAAGACAATGACGACGCCAATAAAAATACTGATAACATCTTGGTAGTTAACCGAAAGTAAGTCACCAAATAAATATGCCATAAGATCAACGCGAACATTGGACATTAAACTGACAACGACAAGCCCTAAAGAAAGGGCGCTGTGTGCCATGATCCCTAATAGGGTATCAACAGACAGTTGTGGTTTTAGTTCTAACCATACTAATAAAATGGCTAACAGCAGGGTGACAATGATAACAGCATAGAAAGGTTCGATATTAAAGAGCAACCCGAAAGCTACCCCAAGTAATGAGGCATGCGCTAATGTATCGCCAAAATAAGACATACGACGCCAAACGACAAAAGAACCTAAAGGGCCTGCCGCTGTTGCTAAGAGCATACCCGCAATCCAGCCTGGTAATAGCAACTCAATCATGACGGCACTCCTTACTGTGTTGATGATGATGACGATAAATACCGAGTTGCTCAGCACCACGACTACCAAACATAGCAATAAATTCCGGATGAGAAGAAACTACATCAGGCGTACCGGAACAGCAAATATGACCATTTAAACAGAGGACTTCATCTGTTTTTGCCATCACCAAATGAAGATCATGGGAAACCATTAAAATGGCACAGCCTAACTCATGGCGAAGTTGATTAATTAAATCATAAAGAGCAAGTTGACCATTGACATCAACACCTTGAGTTGGTTCATCTAACACTAAAAGTTGAGGGCGATTAAGTAATGCCCTTGCTAACAATACACGTTGAGATTCACCGCCAGAAAGTTTCTGCATAGGCTGATGAATTAATTTAGCCGCATTTACTCGCTCTAAGGCAGGAAGAATATCTTTATCTTGCACACCCGGTTTTAGTGTCATAAAGCGTTTAACTGTTAATGGCATTGTGGGATCGAGATAAAGCTTTTGGGGTACATAGCCAACCCGTAGCCCGTGTTGACGTTCTACTTTTCCTGAGGTTGGATTTAATAAACCAAGCACCAAACGGATAACCGTAGATTTACCTGCACCATTGGGGCCAAGTAAGGTGAGAATACGGCCTGCATTTAAATCAAAAGAGATATCTTTTAAAATTTCTCTTTGACCAAAAGAAACACAAACCGATTTTAAACAAATCAAGTCAGACATAAAATTAGCACTTGCAGAATCATTGAAACGTTATAATATAACATTTCCAATGATGATTCACGAGAATTCTTCCAATGTTACATAAAAACAACAAATTTGCGCATCGTTTTTTATTGAAATCATTTTTAGCGACAGCGATGATAACCACATTCAGTGCTTCAGTTCAGGCAGATGTGGTCGCTTCTATTCGGCCTATTGGTTTTATCGCAGCGGCTATTGCAGATGGAGTGACACCAACAGACGTTTTATTGCCAGATGGCGCTTCTCCACATGATTATGCGTTAAAACCCTCTGATTTGAAAAAGATCACCTCTGCCGATCTGATGGTATGGGTCGGGCCTGATATGGAAGTGTTTTTAGATAGGCCATTAAACAGACTTACTGACAATCATAAGTTGGCTTTAGCGGAAACTGACGAAATAAAGTCACTTTTATTAAAAGAGGGGGATGACAATGTGTATAAATATGAGGAAAATCACGAACATCATTCTCACGGTGATTATAATATGCACATCTGGTTATCACCAGAGATTGCGTTGTCGTCTGCAAAACTGATCCATGAAAGGTTAATTGCACTTTATCCAGATAAAAAAGCACTTCTGGACGTAAACCTAAGTAAATTCAGCGAACAACTCAAGCAAACTGATAAGAATCTTGTTAATATTCTGTCGCCTGCTAGAAGTAAGGGTTATTTTGTCTTTCATGATGCTTATGGCTACTTCGAAAACCATTATAATTTAAAGCCATTAGGTCACTTTACGATCAATCCTGAAATACAACCAGGCGCACAGAAATTACATCAAATACGAACACAGTTGGTTGAGCAAAAAGCAACCTGCATTTTTGCTGAGCCACAATTTAGGCCGACGGTAATAGAGACAGTGGCGAAAGGCACTGGGGTTAAAATGGGTGTATTAGACCCCCTAGGAAGTGGGATTGCTCTAACTCAAGAGAGCTATGTGAAATTCCTTACTCAACTAGCTAACCAATATGCGAGCTGCCTGAATGAAACACAATAAGGAATTAAGAACGTGCAGCAGAAGAAATCCATTGCACAGGTATACTTAAGTTTACCACTCCCACATAAAATTATGCTTGGTTCGTTAACTGCAGCAACATTGGCCGTCGCAATTTGGCGGCCTGTGGTACTTCAAAATGAGCAAGGCCGTGAAGTTCCTGTCAGTATTCAAATGCCACTCGTTAATCAAGGTGAAAATACGGATGACATTATCACTGACAGTAGCGATCAACTGACTACTGAAGGCTTGGTCGATGCTGATGATGGCACTGATACGAGCACTGCAGTTGCACAAGTTCCTCATACTTATATTGTTTCTAGTGGTGATTCATTAAGTTCAATACTGACTCAGTTTGGTATCGATTCTGCTGATATTGCAACTATCTCTAATCAAAATAAAGATCTCAGAAACCTAAAAATAGGGCAACCTATTAGCTGGGAACTTGATGATAATGGGTTATTGCAAGAATTAAGTTGGGGTGTTTCTCGCCGTGAAACCCGCGTTTATACCCGCACAGAAACAGGTTTTAAAGAATCAAAAGAATTCCAAAAAGGGGAATGGAAAAACAGTGTGACCACAGGTGTTATTCGTGGCAGTTTTTCTGTTAGTGCAACAAATGCTGGATTAACCAATTCTGAAGCACGCGCAGTTACCAAAGCATTACAATGGCAAGTTGATTTTAAAAAATTACAAAGCGGTGATCAATTTGCAGCACTGTTTTCTCGTGAAGTGCTTGATGGTCGTACCGAACAAAGTGAGTTAATCGGTGTGCGCTTACGTAGCGCGGGCAAAGATTACTATGCTTTCCTTGCTGAGGATGGTCGTTTCTATGACAGCCAAGCTGGGGGATTAGAGCGCGGTTTTATGCGTTTTCCAACGGTAAAACAGTTTAGAGTTTCATCTCAATTTAACCCCCGTCGTATTAACCCTGTTACAGGACGTTTAGCTGCTCATAAAGGTGTCGATTTTGCCATGCCAGTAGGGACTCCAGTATTAGCAACAGGGGATGGCGAAGTGATTGTGGCAAAATACAGTGGCGCGGCTGGTAACTTTATCGCGATTCGCCATGGTAGCCAATACACCACACGCTATATGCATTTACGTCAGTTATTGGTAAAGCCAGGGCAACGTGTTAAACGTGGTGACAGAATAGCCTTATCAGGCAATACAGGACGTTCTACAGGGCCTCATTTACACTATGAGATGTGGATCAACCAACAAGCTGTTAATCCATTAACGGCAACATTACCTCGTGCTGACGGTTTAACAGGCAAAGATAAGCAAGAATACTTAGCTAAAGTCAAAGAAATCAAGCCTCAATTAGTGCTAGCCGATTGACAGTAAACACGAATTTAAAGACATAAAAGCGGATGATTGATATCATCCGCTTTTGTTTTAACGTTTTTTACGCCTATTAGGGGTGTCAGTTCAGAGAGTTATCTGATGAATAAAGAAAAAGATACAGATAGCAAAGCGGGTTATGTGCCCACTTTCCACCGTGCGTATTTGCATCCTCGTCACTGGGGAACATGGTTAGGTGCAGGTGTTTTAAGTGCATTGGCTTATATGCCAGTCAAATGGCGTGATCCATTTCTTGCTTCTATTGGTCGTTTTGTTGGGCGTAAAGCGAAAAGCGCAAGACGTCGTGCAGATATCAACTTAAGATACTGTTTCCCTCAGTGGGATAAAACACAACGTGAAAGTGTACTTGATGGCATGTTTGAAATTGCACCCCAATCTTTTGCCATGTTAGCTGAACTTTGCTTAAGAGGGCCTGACCGCATATTAAAACGGACAAACTGGCAGGGCTTAGAGATTATTGAACGTTTTAAAGAACAAGGCCGTAATGTCATTTTTATGGTGCCCCATGGTTGGGCTGTTGATATTCCTGCAATGCTATTAGCAGCAAAAGGCCAGCAAATGGCGGCCATGTTCCATCACCAAAAAGATCCTGTTGCTGATTATTTATGGAATAAAGCACGACATCATTTTGATGGACGATTGCATTCACGCGAAGCAGGCATTAAGCCATTTATTTCTTCTGTACGACAAGGCTTTTGGGGATATTATTTACCCGATCAAGATCACGGTGCTGAGCATAGCCAATTTGTCGATTTTTTTGGCACCTATAAAGCGACATTACCTGCCATTGGGCGTTTAATGAAAGTATGCCGAGCGGCTATTGTGCCTTTATTTCCAGTGTATTGTCATAAAACACATCAATTGACTATTATTATTCGTGAGCCAATGGATGATATTGAAGGTAAAGATGATGCTTACATTGCACGCAGAATGAATGAAGAGCTAGAAGCGTTAGTCACGCCAACGCCAGAACAATATACGTGGATCTTAAAATTATTGAAAACACGTAAAGAGGGTGAAATAGAGCCTTACGCGCGTGAGAATATCTTGGATTAGTCAGCGATAAATTGATAAGCCGATATAAAAAACGGGCACTTAATTAAGTGCCCGTTTTGCTATTAACATTTACAAAAATAGCTTATTCAACAGTCAGAATACGACAGGTGTTGGTACTGCCTACTGTGCCCATTTGGTCACCTTGAGTCACTAACACTAAATCACCAGACACTAAGAAACCTTTATCACGTAAACGCCCAATCGCTTCATTAGCGGCTGCGATGCCATCCGTGTGAGTGCTGCAAAAAACAGGTGTCACACCACGGTAAAGTGCAGTTTGGTTGAGTGTTTTCTCATGACGAGACATAGAGAAAATAGGTAAACCCGTGCTAATGCGAGACATCATGCGTGCTGTACGCCCTGATTCTGTCATAGCGATAATCGCATTAACACCTTTCATATGGTTGGCTGCATACATGGTGGACATTGCAATAGCTTCTTCCACAGTATCAAACACCATATCTAAGCGGTGTTTAGAGATATTGGCGGCTGGCATTTTCTCAGCGCCTAAACAGACTTGAGCCATTGAAGCAACTGTTTCAGCTGGATACTGGCCTGCTGCGGTTTCTGCTGAAAGCATAACGGCATCCGTACCATCTAATACGGCGTTAGCTACGTCCATAACCTCTGCACGTGTTGGCATTGGGTTTGTTATCATTGACTCCATCATTTGAGTTGCAGTGATAACGACACGATTAAGCTGGCGAGCACGGCGAATAAGTTTTTTCTGGACACCAACAAGCTCTGGATCACCAATTTCAACGCCTAAGTCACCACGAGCGACCATCACGACATCAGAAGCAAGAATGATTTCATCGATAATTTCATCATTAGCAACCGCTTCGGCACGCTCGACTTTAGATACGATTTGACATTCACAGCCCGCATCGCGTGCTAAACGGCGAGCAAGGTTTAGATCTTCACCTGTTCTTGGGAATGAGACCGCTAGATAATCAACGCCAATTTTTGCTGCTGTAATAATATCTTGCTTATCTTTTTCGGTTAACGCATCAGCAGAGAGACCTCCGCCTAATTTATTAATACCTTTATTATTGGATAAAGGGCCACCCACAGTGACTTCAGTAAAAACTTTTAGTCCGTCAACTTTGAGTACTTTTAATTGAACGCGACCATCATCAAGCAGTAAAATATCACCCGGAACAACATCGGCAGGCAAACCTTTATAATCAATACCGACTTGAGTTTGATTACCTTCGCCTTTTTCTAAATTGGCATCAAGTAAGAATTTATCACCGACATTTAGGAAAACTTTTCCGTCTTTAAACGTAGAAACACGGATTTTAGGGCCTTGTAAATCCCCAAGAATAGCAACATGGCGACCAAGTTTTGCTGCAATTTCACGCGTACGATTAGCGCGAGCAAGATGATCTTCCGCAGAACCATGAGAGAAATTTAATCGAACAACGTTTGCGCCAGCAATAATAATTTTTTCTAAGTTATTATCACGATCTGTTGCTGGGCCTAAGGTGGTAACAATTTTTGTTCTTCTGAGCCGTCTGGACATGTATTACTCCGTTGACCTTGAACGAAAGGTGTTGGCTATTGGATAAAATAGGGAAAAGGCAATATTTTATCCAATATGTTAAGTGAAACGCTTCAAGCTAATTGTAACATACACTACTGTTTTCATTATATGCGAGAGTTAGCTCGCAGATATGCTACCATTTTTCAAAAAGTTATCTAGTCAAGGGCACAATAGGAAGTGTGACAATACTAACAGAATAATTAAAAACGATTACTTATCAAACCGTGAATCACGTAATGCTTCTTTGACGCGCTTCAAGTTATCTCTGAATTTAGGACCTCGGCGTAAAATAAATCCTGTCGCAAGAACATCAATGACGGTGAGTTGTGCAAGGCGGGAAATCATCGGCATGTAAATATCAGTATCTTCGGGGACGTCGAGTAAGATTGATAAGGTCGCTTCAGATGCTAACAACGAACCCGGAGTTGTTATCGCAATAACCGCAGCATCATTTTCGCGTGCGATTTTAGCTATTTCGACTAAATTTTTAGTACGCCCAGTATGTGAGATAATCACCACTACATCACCATCTGTACTATTGATACAACTCATTCTTTGCATCACTACATCATCAAAATAAGTCACCGGAATATTAAAACGAGAAAACTTATTCATGGCATCGTGAGCCACTGCAGCAGATGCACCTAAGCCGAAGAAAGAGATTTTTTTTGCTTGTGTTAAAATATCAACCGCGCGATTAATGACAGCGATATCAATATTATTTTTAGCATTTTCTAATCCTGCCATGGCGGATTCAAAAATTTTATTGGTATAAGAAGAAACAGTATCAGAATCATCGATATTACGATTTACATAAGGTGTGCCATTGGCAATGCTTTGTGCTAATTGTAATTTAAAATCAGGAAATCCTTTTGTTGCCATACGACGGCAAAAACGATTAACAGTGGGTTCGCTGACATCAGCTGTTTTCGCCATCAAGGCAATACTAGAGTGGATAACAGTTTGTGGTGCAGTTAAAACAGCCTCTGCCACTTTTTTTTCTGATTTACTCAAGATGTCCAGATTAGACTGAACCCTTTCCAATATATTCATCAAATATACAGATCCTTGGCTTTGCCAATTTCAATAAAAGGAGAAATCTATAACGGTTTTATGAAAATATACTACGCATAGAACAAGGCTTGCAGTGTAAACCATCGGTAAACAGGGCTTTTTTCGTTAAAGTATGACGTGTGTCTAACTTTCAAAGCTGAAAACAAGAAACAAAACTGTTGTAAAGTTACAAGAAAGAATAAAACACTAGACATAAAATGAAGCATTACAATATGTGTGATAAGTTAGAGACTAAAATGTGCGAGCGTATTTACTGAATACACCCAAAAGAGTACATTAACACAAAATTCTGTAACAAAATTACAAAATCTCATCATGAGGAGACGTACTATGGCAGCGATATCGACTGCTCAGGCCTGTGATCTGGTTATCTTCGGCACGAAAGGGGATCTCGCGCGCCGTAAGCTTATTCCATCATTATATCAATTGGAAAAAGCAGGGTATATTCACCCTGACTCTCGTATTATTGGCGTTGGTCGTGCCGACTGGGATGCTGAGGCCTATAAAAATGTTGCCCATGAAGCGCTACAAACCTTTTTAAAAGAAGAAATCAATCCTGAAATTTGGCAGCGTTTAAGTGATCGCTTAGATTTTTGTAATCTTGATGTTAATGAAACAGACCATTTCATTGAGCTATCAAAGCACCTAAAACAAGACAAATTACCCGCTATTTATTACTTTGCAATGCCACCAAGTACCTTTAGTGCTATGTGCAAGGGCTTAGGTCATGCAAAATTAAATAAAGAACCTAACCGTGTCGTGATGGAAAAACCATTAGGCACAGATTTAGCATCTTCAGTTTCTATTAATGATAGTGTGGCGAAATACTTTAAAGAGAGTCAAATTTATCGTATCGACCACTATTTAGGCAAAGAAACAGTTTTAAATTTATTAGCATTGCGTTTTGCTAACTCCCTATTTGTTAACAATTGGGACAATAAAACGATTGATCATGTCCAAATTACCGTTGCTGAAGAAGTCGGTATTGAAGGACGTTGGGGATATTTTGATCAAGCAGGGCAAATGCGCGATATGGTGCAAAATCACCTGTTACAAATTTTGACCATGATTGCGATGTCGCCACCGGCTGATTTGACTGCTGACAGTATTCGCCAAGAGAAAGTGAAAGTATTACGTTCATTGCGCCGTATTGATAATACGAATATTCGTGAGAAAACGGTTCGTGGGCAATATACAGGTGGTTTTGTACAAGGTAAAAAAGTACCGGGTTATCTTGATGAAGAGGGTGCCAATAAAGCCAGTCATACAGAAACCTTTGTAGCCATCCGCGCTGATATTGATAACTGGCGTTGGGCTGGCGTTCCGTTCTATTTAAGAACAGGTAAGCGTCTACCAAGCAAATGTTCTGAAGTCGTCGTTTATTTTAAAAAACCAGCATTAAATATCTTTAGTGAGACATATCAAGAGTTGCCACAAAATAAGCTGACGATCCGTTTACAGCCAGATGAAGGCATTGATATCGAAGTACTGAATAAAGCACCAGGTCTTGATCATAAACATCGTTTACAAACGACAAAGCTGGACTTAAGTTTCTCTGAAACATTCAATCAAACACATTTAGCGGATGCTTACGAACGTTTATTGTTAGAAGCTATGCGTGGTATTCAAGCCTTGTTCGTACGTCGCGATGAAGTAGAAGAGGCATGGAAATGGGTTGATTCAATTATCAATGCATGGGAATGTGATAATGAATTACCTAAACCATATCAAGCAGGCACATGGGGCCCAGTAGCTTCTGTTGCTATGATCACTCGCGATGGTCGTTCTTGGAATGAAATTGAATAATTAATGTCGATTATTTATTCTCATGAGAAAACACCCAGTTATGCTGGGTGTTTTTGTCTCAACTAAATATCTTTAAGCATAATTACAGCAATTTAGATGAATAAAACTACTGAAGTATCGTAAAACTACTGATTAACTATGCAATCTGATTTTAGTTAGAAACTAAAACTTAAACAAAACCAATCAATTAACTAAAAAATTTTTCTTCAAAAGCATTGCTTTAAATAATTTGGCGTGATAGAAATATCATGTAATATTTAACCATCTTATATGAGGATTCGGAGTATATCGTGCGGATGGTCTGTGCGATGAAAGAATAAACAATCATGACTAGCGCCAAAAGCGTCAAAGTTAAACGTTCTACCTATAAGTTATTCCTCTCTGCTATTTTATCCAGCGAACACTACTGGTGTGGCGCATTATAGAAATCTCTCACCTTAATTCCTGACGCAATCAGGAAATGACGTTGCCTTAACGTTCGGCTTTTATTGCCGCCAGAAAGACTATCTACCTCTTCTCTATCTTCTGCGCAAGAAACGTTTTGGCGTATTTCGAATGTGTATGAGAGATGAAAAAATGATTTATTGGATATTTTTAGCATTAGCTATTGTTTGTGAAGTTATCGGTACTTTATCGATGAAGTACGCCAGTGTAAGTGGTGGTTACACCGGTATGATAGTGATGTGGTTTATGATTGCCACTTCCTATATCTTTTTAGCCATTGCCGTTAAAAAAGTGGCATTAGGTGTAGCATATGCACTGTGGGAAGGTATTGGAATTGTCATTATTACGACATTTAGTGTTCTGTGGTTTGGTGAATCACTTTCACCATTAAAATTAGGTGGTCTAGCGATGTTAATTGCTGGGATCACGCTCATCAAATCAGGGACTAAAAAATCGGCAGTTGCGAAGAAAACAACCGAGTCGGTGAAAAGTATTGCAGGTAAAGCCAAGCACGTTGCGAGTGCCGTAAAAGGAGCGAATAAGCCAATTCCTGCCAATATCAAGGAGGCTTAATTATGTTAGCTCAATTTGAATGGTGGCATGGTGCGTTTCTAATACTGGCGGTTGTGCTTGAAATCGTAGCGAATATATTCTTAAAAATGTCTAACGGCTTTAGCCGAATGAAATTAGGAATATTATCACTAGTTTGTGTGTTAGGTGCCTTTAGTGCGCTGGCAATGGCAGTCAAAGGGATAGAGCTTTCAGTTGCTTATGCACTTTGGGGAGCATTCGGTATTATTGCAACTATCGCCGCCGGTTGGATTTTATTTAATCAGAGACTCAATTATAAAGGATGGGGTGGAATTATATTATTACTGGTTGGTATGGTAATGATTAAATTTGCCTAAATCTACTTAATGTAATGAATAAGTAAAGCAATAAGATTAATATCACAGTAAAATTAGAAAACAACAAAGGGCCGAGTTTTTCTGAACTCAGCCCTTTGTTTTATACTTAAGATATTATTGTTCTATTTTTTGAGTCAAAATTGTGTTTCTGATATCAGTTAAATAAAGTGAAATTAAATATATTTAATATAAAATATATTTAACTATTTTTTCTTTAAAATATGATTGCTTGAGATTATCGGAAAATGACAATGAAACTGAAATATATCGCTTTATGCTTACCTTTATTATTAACAGCGTGTGGTGAAAAAACGGAACCTATTGGCTGTTCTTCAGATGTAACACAAATTTCCCTTATTGAGGCATTGAAAAAAACAACATTAGAAGAAATCTCTCGCCAGACAAGTCATTATTCTGATGTCACAAATCAATTAAAACGGACAACATTAGAAGAAATTAGTTTTAATGTGTCTGAAATAATGACTAAAGCGAATGACCCTAATAGTACGATGAAATCATGTTCTGCAATGGTGTCAATGACCATACCTGCCAATAATTATGAAACATTACATGATTATTATCGTACTGAATTCAATAGTAATCTTGATAAAACCCTTGAAACCTTATCATTAGAGCAAAATGCGAATACTTTCTCTGCGAGAATAGATTATAGTGCTCAACCAACCGATGATAATAAAACAGTATTTGTCAATATTGCCTCAAAAAATAGTATTTCAAATGGTGCTGCGTTTGTTTCTACGTTATCTATAGTCAAACCGATTAAAGAACAACAAAGAATATTGCAACAACAGCAAGAACAAGAGTTACAAAAGAAACAAGAAGAACTTCGCCAACAGCAAGAATTAAATCGTCAAAAACAATTATTAGATCAACAAGCAGAACAAGAATCACAACGTCAGCAGGCGTTAGAACAACAAGAAGTTCGTCGTCAAAGACAAGCCTTGCAACAAGAAGAGCAAGAAATACCACAACTTTCACTTTCTCAAGCAAAACAAGATTTTCTTTCTGCAGATGCTGAATTAAATAATAGATGGCAAAGTTTAAGTAGTGAACAAAGAAAAGCTTTATTATTAGGTCAACGCCAGTGGATAAAAAATAAAGATCTTATTTGTGGGAAAGTGACGTCTCAAGGTAGTGATGCTGAATTGGCAAAGATATATAATTGTCATGCGGAAACAATAAAAAATAGAATTCCTGATTTGAAATAAATTTCATAAATAAAAATTTAGCACCTAAAGTATAGGTGCTAAATAAAGCTTATTTACATTGCCGCAATAATTTTAATTTCAACTTTATATTCAGGGTGCATTAATTGTGCTTGTACAGTACAACGAACAGGGGCGCTGCCTTTAGCAACCCAAGCATCCCATGCTTTATTCATGCCCTCAAAATCGGCTTTATCTGCTAAAAAAAGTGTAGCATCAAGAATTTTCGTTTTATCAGAACCCACTCGTTGTAATAAAACATCAATTGCCGCTAATGTATCTGCTGTTTGTTCAATAATATCGCCTGATAAATTTTCGGGTACTGCAGTGTAATAGATAGTGTCATTATGAATAACAGCTTCAGACCAGCGATCTTCAGGGTCGATACGTTTAATTGTCATTGAGTTCTCCTTTGTATTAACGGCATAGGTGGTACTTTTAGTTATCCACTGGCATAATTTACGTCTTATTTTATAAAAAGAGTATGCCTGTGTCAGACGATTTTGCAGAAAACGGGATTTTAACCCGAACGATCCCTGGATTTCATCCCCGTGAAGCTCAACGACAAATGGCGAAATCAATAACGGATATTATTGACAAGCAGGGCGTACTTATCGCGGAAGCAGGAACGGGAACAGGGAAAACCTATGCCTATCTTGTACCCGCGTTGCGTTCAGGTAAAAAAACCATTATCTCAACAGGCTCTAAAGCCTTACAAGATCAATTATATAGCCGTGATCTCCCCACGATTATTGAAGCGATTAATTATGAAGGTAACACAGCCTTATTGAAAGGGCGTTCTAACTATCTCTGCTTGGAACGACTTGATCAACAAATGCTTAGCGGTGGTGATCTTGACGCTGAAGTCTTATCTGATGTGATGTACGTGCGTCAATGGTCAACACAAACCGAAGATGGTGATGTTAGCCGCTGTCATAGTGTTGCTGAAGATAGCCGAGTTTGGCCTTTAGTGACGAGCACTAACGATAACTGTTTAGGCAGTGATTGTCCTCGTTATAAAGAGTGTTATGTTTTAAGTGCACGTAAAAAGGCAATGGATGCGGATATTGTTGTTGTGAATCACCATTTATTTATGGCGGATACCGTTGTTAAAGACACGGGCTTTGGTGAGTTAATCCCTGAAGCAGAAATCATGATCTTTGATGAGGCTCACCAAATTCCTGATATTGCCAGTCATTACTTTGGTCAGCAACTGACCAGTAGGCAGCTTTTTGATCTTGCAAGAGATATGACGATTGCTTATCGCACAGAAGTAAGAGATCAAGTTCAGTTACAAAAAAGTGCTGATAGATTAATGCAAATGGTGATGGATTTTCGCCTAGTGCTAGGTGAAACAGGCTATCGAGGAAACTTACGTGAGCTATTGCAAGGTGGCGAAACAAAACGTTTTCTTACGTTACTGGATGATGCCTTAGAATTGAGTTATGACGTAATGAAACTCTCATTAGGGCGAAGCCAATTACTTGATAGTGCTTTTGAACGTGCTACCGTTTATCGCAATCGCTTAAAACGCCTAATTGATACTACAATACCTGGCTATAGTTATTGGTTTGAAAGCTATGGTCGTCATTTTTTATTAGCCATTACACCTCTCTCTGTTGCTGATAAATTTCGTGAATTGATTAAAGCACATAAAAGTAGTTGGGTATTTACTTCAGCAACACTCTCTGTGAATGAGAAAATGTCTTATTACACAGATAGGCTGGGTTTAGAGAATGCTACAACACTGATTTTAAACAGTCCGTTTGATTATCAACATCAAACGTTATTATGTGTACCTCGTTATCTCCCCCCGTTAAATCAATCCTATACTGCGAAGCGTCTCGCTGAAATGCTAACGCCAGTCATTCTAAAAAATAAAGGTCGCTGTTTCTTTCTTTGTACCTCGCATGCCATGATGCGCGGGCTTGCTGAAGAATTTAAAGCCAGTTTGCCGTTACCTGTATTAATGCAAGGTGAAATGAGTAAAACACAGTTACTGCAAAAATTTGTCTCATCTGGTAATGCACTTTTAGTTGCTACGCAAAGTTTTTGGGAAGGGGTCGATGTGCGTGGTGACGCACTGTCTTGTGTGATTATTGATAAGTTGCCGTTTACTGCCCCTGATGATCCATTACTAAGAGCACGTATCGAAGATTGTGAATTACGAGGTGGAGATGCTTTTCGAGATGTACAAATTCCGGATGCCGTTATTAGTCTAAAACAGGGTGTCGGACGATTAATCCGTGATGTACAGGATTACGGTGCGATTATAGTTTGTGATGATAGATTGGTTTCTCGCGCTTACGGCGAAGTTTTTTTAAGTAGTTTACCGCCGTCACCACGTACTCGTTCACTTGAAAAAACAATGAAATTTTTGAGCCAACGCGCACCGCATGATGAAACACAAGAAATATCTGCGTCATAATAGCGATCGCACAGAATGTGTGTTTATTCTGTTGAACACTATTATGATATTATTCTTTCTCTTTTAATTATCGAATTTGCCGGAGTTATGGCGTGTCACTGCGAATTTTAGCAATTGATACTGCAACAGAATCTTGTTCAGTTGCAGTTTGGAATGAAGGTGTTGTTGCTTCACGTTTTGAAATCTCACCTCGTGAACATACACAAAAGATTTTACCTATGGTTAAAAATGCTTTACAGGAAGCAAATTTAACATTGCAATCATTAGATGCAATTGCGTTTGGGCGAGGACCTGGCAGTTTTACTGGGGTTCGTATTGGCGTAGGTATTGCACAAGGTATTGCGCTAGGTGCTGAATTACCTATGATAGGAATTTCATCACTTGCCACTATGGCCGAAGGCGTATTGAGAACAACGGGTATTAAACAGGTTCTTGTTGCAATAGATGCGCGTATGGGCGAAATTTATTGTGCACAATATCAGTGCGACGATGCAGGTGTATGGTCTGGTGAAGAAACGGAAGCCGTAATGAAACCAGAACAATTTGTAGACGTATTGCAATCAACCTCTGGGACTTGGGCAATTGCAGGTACAGGCTGGCAAGCCTACCCTGATTTAAAAGAAACGTTACCTTGTACGATTGTTGACACTGAAATTACGTTACCTGCAGCACAAGATATGTTACCCCTTGCCGTTACCGCTTGGCGTGAGGGCAAAGCAACAAAAGTTGAAGAGGCTGAACCGGTCTATTTACGTAATGAAGTCACGTGGAAAAAATTACCTGGGCGTGAATAGAGTGTGAGTATCTATTAGAATCCGAAGAGTGAGGCTATAATAGCACTATAGAGTAACGTCAATAATGACTTGCAATGAGGTGGTTTATGAACAGACAATTAAACTATCGTTTGGTAAGCAAAGCGCTATTTTTGTCTGGTGCGTTGCTTCTAGCCGGATGCGTCTCTATACCTGAGTCAATAAAAGGCACATCAGCTACACCCGTCACTGATCTAAATGGTGTTTTTGTGGCCCCAGAGCTTTATGTCGGTCAAGAAGGACGTTTTGGCGGACGTGTGATTGATGTTAAAAACCTTCAATCATCCACACAGCTAGAAATTGCGGTTATGCCTCTTTCTCAATACGATGCAGCACCTGAGTTACAGCAACCTTCTGTCGGTCGCCTCTATGCTAATGTCACGCATTTTTTAGATCCTACAGATTATAAAAATCAGTATGTAACCGTGGTCGGAACGATTAAAGGCGTCGAAAACGGCAAGGTAGGTGAAGCTAACTATCCATTTTTACGCATGGATGTAACAGGGATGAAACGCTGGACATTGACACAACAAGTTATTATGCCAGCACCTGTTATGACATGGGGTTACTATGGTGATGGTCCATATTGGGGTTATCATCATGGGTATGGTGGTTACGGTGGGTATCCTTACGGAACAGGTCAGGTTGTACCCATTTTAGAATAAAAAATGGGGTTTTGATTTAATGACGTTATAATATTTTATCTCCATTTGTTTGAATCGGTGTATAATTAAAACCTATAATATATTAGGTAACTATCTAATAGAGTTATTAAAGTTGAATAAAAATTAAGAGAGGGCGGTTTTTACCGCCTTCTTTTTTGTTAGCCTAAAAATAAAATATTTAGTGACACACTTCGCATCTTCACAACAGAAAATTGTTTGTGCTGGTAGGATGAGTTAATACTTTGTTAAAAATGAAACATAATATTAACCCGAGAAGTGCGATTAATCAGGAGTACTACTTTGGAAAAAGTCTGGCTTAAACGTTATCCGGCAGATGTTCCGGCTGAAATTGACCCGGACCGTTTTGCATCCCTTGCTGAGATGCTTGAAAACGCTGTCGCAAATTACGCAGATCAACCCGCCTTTATCAATATGGGCGAGGTCATGACTTATCGCAAACTTGAAGAGCGCAGCCGTGCTTTCGCCGCTTACTTGCAAAATGGTTTAGGGTTAAAAAAAGGCGATCGTGTTGCCTTAATGATGCCTAATTTATTGCAATATCCTATTGCGCTTTTCGGTATTCTTCGCGCAGGTATGGTTGTGATAAATGTGAACCCACTTTATACACCAAGAGAGCTCGAACATCAGCTAAATGACAGTGGCGCAAGTGCTATTGTTATTGTCTCTAACTTTGCGCATACACTCGAAAAAATCGTCTTTAATACCAGCATTAAACACGTTATTTTAACCCGAATGGGTGATCAGCTATCACGCCCAAAAGCAACCTTAGTTGATTTTGTTGTGAAGTATATCAAACGATTAGTGCCTAAATATAATTTGCCTGATGCTATTTCATTTCGTCGAGCAATGCATTTTGGTTATCGGATGCAATATATCAAACCGGAGATCACTGGGGGCGATTTAGCATTCTTACAATATACTGGGGGTACAACAGGAATTGCTAAGGGGGCTATGTTAACGCATCGTAATATGTTGGCAAATCTTGAACAAGCCAAAGCCGCTTATGTGCCCGCCTTAAATGTAGGTAAAGAGCTGGTGGTAACTGCATTACCGCTGTATCACGTTTTTGCTTTAACCGTTAACTGTCTGTTGTTTATTGAAGTCGGGGGTAAAAACCTACTGATCACTAACCCTCGTGATGTTAAAGGTACGATTAAGGAATTATCACGTTACCCTGTCACGGCAATTACAGGTGTGAATACCTTATTCAATGCATGGCTACAAAATCCAGAGTTTCGCCAGCTTGATTTTTCTAAACTTAATCTTTCTGTCGGCGGCGGTATGCCTGTACAACGCAGCGTAGCTGAAGAGTGGGAAGCATTAACCGGCAAACATTTGTTAGAAGGTTATGGGCTAACAGAATGTTCTCCTCTGGTCACTGGAAATCCGTATAATCTAAAAAAATACAGTGGCAGTATTGGATTACCCGTACCTTCAACGGACGTCAAGTTTATGGATGATGAAGGTAATGAGGTTGACCGTACTGTAGGCGGCGAAATGTGGGTTCGTGGACCTCAGGTCATGAAGGGGTATTGGAACCGTCCTGATGCAACTGATGAGGTTTTACATGATGGTTGGGTTGCGACGGGTGATATTGCGACAATGGATGACGAAGGCTTTATTCGTATCATTGATCGTAAAAAAGATATGATTTTAGTGTCAGGTTTTAACGTCTATCCCAATGAGGTTGAAGAGGTCGTTACAGCACACCCTAAAGTTTTAGAATCCGCGGCAATTGGTGTACCGAGTAAAAATTCAGGTGAGACAGTTAAAATTTTTATCGTGAAAAAAGATCCTTCATTGACAGAAGATGAAGTGAAAACTCACTGCCGTCGCTATTTAACAGGTTATAAAGTTCCCAAGATTATTGAGTTTCGTGATGAGTTGCCAAAGTCAAATGTGGGTAAAATTTTACGCAGAGAGTTAAGAAATGAAGAAAAACAGTTGAAAACATCAACTGAATCTTGATACAACACTCAATAACCTTTTTCAATTTCGCCGGTTTACACCGGCGTTTTTGTGATTACACAAAAAGTCATTAGACATAAAAACAAGAGAAACCTGTTTTGAATTATCAATTGATTACGACAGACACTGCATTAGATATCGCCTGTAAAGCCGCATCACTGGCTTCACAAATCGCCTTAGATACAGAGTTTGTCCGCATACGCACCTATTACCCACATCTTGGTTTAATCCAGATGTATGATGGTCAACAGATCTCTCTTATTGATCCGCTTGCAATCACTGATTGGACTCCTTTTGTTGAGTTATTAATGAACCCAAATATCATGAAATATCTCCATGCGGGGAGTGAAGATATTGAAGTGTTCTCACATCAATTTGGTTGTGTCCCAACACCAATGATAGACACTCAAGTTGTTGCCGCCTTTTTGGGATATCCTATTTCTTGTGGTTTCGCAACATTAGTTGAGATATATGAAAATATCGCATTAGATAAAAGTGAATCTCGAACAGATTGGTTAGCGCGCCCATTAACTGAAAGACAGTGTCAATATGCCAGTGGTGATGTTTTCTATTTACTTCCATTAGCTAAAAAATTAATTACAGAAGCCGAAGATGCTGGTTATATGGATGCGATTGCTGATGAATGCGAAATGATTGCAGAACGTCGCCAAGAGACAGTTATACCTGAGCTTGCTTACCGTGAAATTAGTAATGCTTGGCAATTAAAAGGCCAACATTTAGCCTGTTTACAAATGCTTGCACAATGGCGCTTAAATCAAGCTAAAGCCCGTGATATGGCATTAAACTTTGTTGTAAGAGAAGAGCATTTATGGGCTGTTGCACGTTATCTTCCTTCTTCATTAGCCGAATTAGATGCCTTGTCGCTATCGGGACAAGAAATTCGTTGTCATGGACGCCGCTTACTCGATTTTGTTGCTAAAGCTAAAGAAGTAAAAGATGAAGATTGTCCTAAGCCGATTAGCAATATAATTGAACAACCTAATTATAAAAAAGCGTTTAAAGCCATCAAAACGGTTATTCAAGAAATCAGTGAAGGTCAGCGTTATAATCCTGAACTATTAGCCTCAAGAAGACAAATTAATCAGCTACTGAGTATTCACTGGAAAATAAAGGAAGGGCAACCCGAACTTATTTCACGCTGGCGTAAAGCATTATTAGAAGAAAAAGTGACTGAAATCTTGGCTGAATATCCTTAGTTTTATTAATTATCTAATACCCGAAATTAAATAGGAGTCTCTTTAGAGGCTCTTTTTTTACACGCAAAAAAATCGCCTATAAAAAATAGGTGAGATTAGAAAGGGGATGAAATAGATTAAGGGTAAAAATAAACGTTATTACAGAATAAAAGAGCTCCTTTGACTTATCACCAATGATTAAAATAGCAACGAGATATAGCGCTATTTGCGCATTCAGGTCTTTCGTATTTGTATATAATTAAACACAGAGCCAATCAAATTAGTTATAGTTCATGGCTGGCTCTGTGAATAATGACTGATATAAAGTGTCAATGTGATTTACTTTGTCGGTTCTTCGTTTTCAGGTAAAGTCACATTGAGTTCTAATACAGAGATATCGTCCCCTTTTTGTTCAAATTGAACAGAAAGCATCTCTGGATCTATCTGTACATATTTACAGATAACAGCTAATAAATCTCTTTTCATATCAGGTAAATAAGCAGGCTCACTATCACCACGGCGACGTTCTGCTACGATAATTTGTAGACGCTCCTTGGCAATATTAGCTGTCGATTTTTTACGCGACAGGAAAAAATCTAGTAAAGCCATCTTTTACCCCCCAAAAAGGCGTTTCAGAAAGCCTTTTTTCTCTTCTTCAATAAAACGGAATGGATGTTCTTCACCTAACAAACGATTTACGGTATCTGAATAGGCTTTACCTGCATCAGATTCGCTATCTAAAATAACAGGTTCACCTTGGTTAGATGAACGTAAAACAGATTGATCTTCGGGAATAACACCCAAAAGTGGAATGCATAGAATTTCAAGGACATCTTCCATACTTAACATATCACCACGGCTTACACGGCCGGGATTATAACGTGTTAATAAAAGATGTTCTTTTATTGGGTCTTGACCACGTTCAGCTCGACGTGACTTAGAGGCAAGAATGCCTAAAATACGGTCGGAGTCACGTACAGATGAAACTTCAGGGTTTGTTGTGATAACTGCTTCATCTGCAAAATAAAGGGCCATTAATGCACCGCTTTCAATACCCGCAGGCGAATCACAAATAATAAAATCAAATCCCATTTGATCGAGTTCATCTAATACTTTCTCTACACCTTCACGGGTAAGAGCGTCTTTATCTCGTGTTTGTGATGCAGGGAGAATAAATAGATTTTCTGTGCGCTTATCTTTAATTAATGCTTGATTTAAAGAGGCATCGCCCTGAATAACGTTAACAAAATCATAAACAACTCTACGTTCACAACCCATGATAAGGTCTAAATTACGTAACCCAATATCAAAGTCGATAACAACCGTCTTATGACCTTTTTGAGCGAGGCCGGTAGAAATGGCCGCGCTGGAAGTTGTTTTACCAACCCCACCTTTACCTGACGTAACAACAATAATGCGTGCCATGGAGTGATTCCTTGTCGATGCTCTAAATTAAGTTCTCGATTGTTAATTCATTCTCTTGCAAACTAAGTTGTACAGGCTGACCAACAAAGTCTGTAGGAATTTGGTCGCTTAGCCAATATTGACCAGCAATGGAAACAAGTTCAGCAGACAGATGTGTACAAAAAATATGGCTTTCTTTATCACCCGATGCACCAGCAAGCACACGTCCACGTAACACACCGTAGATATGCACATTGCCATCAGCAATCAATTCAGCGCCAGCACTCACATTACTAATTACAACTAAATCGCTATTTTGAGCATAAATGCGCTGACCCGAACGTACAGGGGTATGGATGATTTTTGTTCTTTGGCGCACAACTGTCGGTGCTTCATCCGTTTTATCGGTATTTTCCTGAGCGGTTGGCTTAACTATTTTACCTTCATTTAAGATAGGTAACTGTGCGGCAATTATCGCTTCTTTCTGTTGCGCGTCTGAACTACCACTAATTCCCACGACTCGTAAGCCAGCATCTTCTACAATTCGCCTCAGTTTTTTAAAATCAATATTTTCATCTGCCAAGGCAGAGACATTGATAACTACAGGCGCATTTTTCAGAAATTGAGGCGCTTGTGCAATTTTTTCTGAAATCGCCTGACGAATAACCTTCGGTGTTCCATCATTTAAATGGAGTACTGAAAGGGTAAAATTACTGCCTTTTAACTCAATGGGCGTATTTGACATCTATCTGACTCAGTAAATTTTTTATAATCTGGCACAAAAAACCAGAGACGATATTACGAAAGTATATAAGCATGTTATATTTACTAAAATATTCAGGCAAGTCGCTTATTTTAATAATTAGAGTTTAATGAAAATGATTTGTGCAATTTACCGTAGTACCAAACGTGATCAAACTTATTTATACATCGAAAAAAAGGATGATTTCTCTCGAATTCCAGCCGAATTATTACAAAGTTTTGGCGAGCCTCAATTTGCAATGTTGCTAAACCTCGCGGATAGACAGCGTTTAGCGCATGCTGACATTGAAAAAGTCAAAAAAACGTTAGTTGAACAGGGTTTTTACTTACAAGTACCACCCCCTGTCGAAAGTCTGTTAAATGTTTATTTAGATGAATTAAAAAAATCAGAAAAAACTGAATAAATCATCGAGATAAAAGGAGCATAAATGTTCAAATATTCGTTCATCGCTGTGATTGTTTCTGGATTAATGTTATCTGCATGCACTAATAGCCAGCAAAAATTGGCGGAAAGACAAATTAAAGTCCCAGACTCAACCATACTTGAAACACAAAAAACGCCTCGATGGAAACAAGTGGATGTTTCATCATTAGAACAAGCCTTTCCTAAAGACACTCGTATCCCTGCACAATTTCCGGCATATGTTGATGCATTGAAATTGAAAGCCGCTCAATTAGGGTATAAGCAAGAAACAATAGATTTTGCTTTTTCAGAAGCACATTTTATTGAACGAGTGATTAAATCAGACCGAAATCAACCGGAAAAGAAAATCACACTTGATGTTTACCTTCCCCGTATTGTCACTAATGGACGCTTAAATCAAGGGGCTACGCTATATCAAGAAAATCAAGAAACCCTAACGAAAATTAGCAATAAATATGGTGTGCCAGCAAGCTATATTGTTGCTTTATGGGGACTCGAAAGTGGTTTTGGCAAAGTGCAGGGAAAAGAAGATGTTGTCTCTGCCCTTGCAACGTTAGCATTTGAAGGCCGCCGAGAAGAACTATTTTCACGTCAATTAATGGCAGCGCTTGAAATTATTGAAGAAGGATATTTACCTCAAGGACAACGCCTGAAAGGTTCTTGGGCAGGTGCGATGGGACAGACTCAGTTTATGCCTTCTTCTTTTCTCACTTACGCTGCAGATGGCAATGGTGACGGGAAAATCGACATTTGGAACACGCGTGAAGATGCTTTTGCTTCTGCGGCTAATTATCTCGCCACAGAAGGCTGGAAAAGTGGACTTCCTTGGGGAGAACAGGTTACTTTATCGGTAGATTTTAACCAGCAGCTTGAAGGTATTAAGGCCGAGCAACAAAAAACAGTGGCTCAATGGAAAGTATTAGGTGTTCAATTACCTGTAAATAGCGTATTGAGTGATGATATGCCTGTATGGCTAATAATCCCCGATGATGATTTGCACAGAAGCTATTTAGTGACACAGAACTTCCGCACGATAATGCATTGGAACAGTTCTTATTTCTTTGCCCTTAGCATTGTCACAATGGCTGATGGCGTTGCTAATAAAATAAATACACTGCCTAACGCGGGTTAGTCGCATTGCAGTGAAAAAAACACAGCAATTTACCTAAAAGGAACACATTATGTATCAACATCGTGATTGGGAAGGTGCATTACTTGATTTCCCTGTCAGTAAAGTCATTTGCGTTGGTAGTAACTATGCAAATCATATTAAAGAGATGGGATCTGTTCGCTCGGAAGAACCCGTCATTTTCATCAAACCAGAAACTGCTATGTGTGATATCCGTCAACCGATTGCTATTCCTAAAGATATGGGTGCGGTTCATCACGAAATCGAATTAGCCGTATTAATTGGTCAGCCACTTAAGCAAGCGAATGAAGATAGGGTTGATCGTGCAATTGCAGGTTTCGGTATTGGTCTTGATCTTACTTTACGTGATTTACAAGGTAAATTGAAAAAAGCAGGACAGCCGTGGGAAAAAAGTAAAGCGTTTGATGGCTCTGCACCATTATCCGGTTTTATTCCTGTTAATTCATTTGGTGACCCGCAAAACGCAGATTTAATGTTACGTGTTAATGACGAGATTCGTCAGCAGGGCAACAGTCGTGATATGCTTACCCCTGTTTTACCCCTTATCAGCTATATGTCTCGCTTTTTTACCCTACGTCCAGGTGATGTGATTTTAACGGGAACACCTGAAGGTGTGGGTCCTCTAGAATCTGGTGACATGTTGGTATTAAGTGTTAATGAGCATCAGCTGACAACGCGGGTTATTTAATTCGTATCAGATGAGCAATAAGGTAATAACGTAGAGATGACACAGGCTTTTTGGCAGACTAAAACACTAGATGAAATGAGTGATGATGAGTGGGAGTCACTCTGTGACGGGTGTGGGCAATGTTGTTTACACAAGTTAATGGATGATGATACTGACGAGATATATTTTACTAATGTCGCGTGTAATCAACTCAATATTAAAACCTGCCAATGCAGTAATTATGAAGATCGTTTTCGTTATGAGCCAGATTGTATCAAGCTTACAAGGCATAATTTACCAACATTTGAGTGGTTGCCAATGACATGTGCATATCGTTTGTTAGCAGAAGGCAAACCGTTGCAAAATTGGCATCCTCTTATTGCGGGTAATAAGGCTAAAATGCACCAAGGTAATATTTCTGTAAGGTATATTGCGGTGCCAGAAACGGAAGTTGAAGATTGGGAAGATCACATTCTTAATCGTCCAAAAGGACGTGGTTAATTAGAACCAAATTATTTTCCCTATCTAATCATTAAAAGCCCTTTTCAGGGCTTTTGTCTATTTAAAGCCTAATTACGTTGGTTCCGAACAGTGCTGCTTGTCCACCAACACTCACGCGGCTAATTTTTTGTGCGTGTGAATCAATAATCACTTCAAGTAACGATGAGCATCCCATTGCCCGCCCTTGTTCAAATAAGAAATGCGTTTCATTAGGAAAAACATAATTAACTAAATAGCAGCCTAATGCCCCGCTAGAGCTTCCTGTGGCAGATTCTTCATTTATGCCGTAAAGTGGCGCAAAGTTCCGGCAGTGAGCCGTAATAGTGGCCTCATGACTCAATTCAAACACGTGAAAACCAATAGTATTGAATTCACGACTTAGATTGGCAATCGCATCAAAGTTGGGTTGTAAAGTATCTAGCGAGCCTGATTGCACAGGAACAAGGATATCGTGTAAGCCTGTTGAAATAATCGTAATAGGCAAGCCAGTTTCTTCAATAACATTACGTTGTACACCAAGCGCTGTGGCAACATCATCAATGTTTGGGCCTTGTCGCATAATAGGGAGAGTTTGCTCCATAATAATACTTTGTGGGCTCACTGCGACGTTTAGAATACCCGCCTTTGTTTTTTGCGTGTAATTACCTGCGCTAATGATATTAAGTGAAGCCATAGTAAAAAAAACGGCTAATGTTGCGTGACCACAAAAATCGACTTCACCTTCTGAGGTGAAAAAATCCACTTTAAAATCAGTTTGCTCACCCGCATAAACAAAAGCTGTTTCAGAAAATCCCACTTGGCGTGCAATCTCTATTTTTTGTGTATCACTTAAATTAGGTGCGTTAAGAACGACGCCTGCAGGATTTCCACCCAAAGTATTTCGGGTAAAAGCGTTCACAAGGTGCACTGTTATTTCGTGTTTTGTATTGTTTTGCATCTTTGTTCTCATGTTTGGTTTTATTAATCACTGTAATAAAGTCATTATTTACGCAGGCATACTAATACTAATACTAATAATAAAAAGGTCACTAGAGACGTGACCTTTTTATTTGTCTATTTGATTAATTATTAATGACTATCAAAGTTAATCAGTTGATGACGTTGATTGAAAAATTTCTTATAGGTTAAATAGCAAGCAATAATTGTTGAAATACTTGCTGTCGCCATCAACATAAAAGTCACCATAATTTGATATTTAACCGCTTGTAGCGGGTCAACGCCAGCAAAAATAAGCCCTGACATCATACCTGGTAAACTCACTATACCGACCGTTTTTGCTGCATCAACTGTTGGAATTAATGAGGATTTAATACTATCTCTGATAATACTCATAGAAGCTAATTTAGGTGTAGCACCGAGACTTAACATCTCTTGTAGTTGCTGTTGCTGACTTTGAAAACGTTGCCCTAAATGATTATAACAAAGTCCTGTCGCTATCATTGCATTACCTGCAATCATTCCAGTTATAGGGATAATCTGAATAGGGGTAAATGCAATAGAGCTAGTGAGTAATAAAATCGTTAAGGTTAATAATGCCCCAGTTGTAATAGCGGTAAAAGAGATCAGAAAAATATCTTTAACATATTTACTGCGTTTTTTGGCATTATGCGCCGCGTTATAGCAGATAAATAGCACCATCAAGAAGGTGAGAATAAAATGGTCAACATGGAATATATAGGTTAAGACATAGCCAACGATTAAAAGTTGGATAATGGCTCTGGCGGTACTCCAAATAATATCTTTTTCTAAAGAAAGTTTTTCTTTACGGCTAATAAGAATGGCCACAAGAACTAATAAAAGAGAGAAAATAAGAGATTCATTACTTATCGTATGTTCGTTCATAATATTATGTTCGCTCATAACAAAGGGGTGACTGATAAAGAAATAAAAAATCTAAGCATCATGATGAGAGGGTAATTGGATCACATCATCAGCATGTTTGATTTCATTTTGATCGTGAGTGACCCATAAAACGGCTAGTTTTTGCTCTTTTACATAGTGGTGAATAATATCATTCACTTTTGTTTTATTATCTTCATCTAATGCGCTGGTTATCTCATCGAGTAATAAAATTTTTGGCATAAATTGTAAATTTCTTATTAATGAAATTCGTTGTTTTTCACCGCCCGAAAGCTCATTTATTCCTTTTTCCATAATAGATGATGGCAAGCCGAAATAATCTAAATCCTGTGTAAGTTTTTTATTATCCACAGAAACTTTTCGTAAGAAATAAGGAAATTTAAGATTGTCGTAAACGGTTTCACCAAACAGCATTGGTGTTTGTGTACAGTAAGACACTTGTTGGCGGTATTCTTCGGGTAAGAGCGTTAAATAATCTTTATTTTCAAAGAAAATGGAACCGCTGGTGGGTGATAAGAGAGACGAAATAAGTTTAAGTAAGGTGCTCTTACCACAGCCTGAGGGGCCTGTGATAAGTTTAAATTCAGAAGGTTGAAGTTGAACGTTGATATCATTAAGGATAGTTTTATTGTTGATTCGATAGCCTATATTATTAAGGCGTAAAAGTGCCGTTGTGTTTTCCATTCTTATCCCAAATTTAGAAGAGAGAATAACTATTATTATATAGAAATAACGATATAAAGATCCTGCTTTAAATCAGCTAGTAAGCTATTTTATTACCTTCTAAGTATAGGTGAATAAAAAAATGAATGAATAAAAAACCACCCTAATTTTAAGTAATAAAAATAAATTAGTTAAAATATTTATCTGTTTTTTATCAGTAAATTATTTTTCATTTCGAGTATACCACTGATGTATATCGCTGATTATTTGGTTTGTCAGGCGCTCACCTTGTTCATTATAAAATCCATGGTCTAATTTATCGTATGTTATAAATTTCACATTAGTCTGAGTAATGTTTTGACTTAGTTGGCGAAAAGAATCTACATTTACGTTCGTGTCATTGAGAGTTTGAATAATTAGAACGGGCGTGTGTTGATTGCTTTGAATGACTTTAAGTAAATCGACAGCAAAAAATTGTTGCCACCATATTTTACTGTGCTCGCTTATAAATTGTTCACCATCAATTTGGTTGTTTTTTATTGCATCAGCAAATTGCTGAAAACTATTTAGTGCATCTTCAACATGTTCTTTAGGCGTAGTATGGCGAATATTATAAAGTACATCATCAAGAAAAAAACGACCTCCACCATTTAATGCAATAGCCGCTTTAATATCATTGCGCTTAGCCACGACTAAATGCACCATTGTTGCACCTTCACTTCCACCAATTAAAATAATATTTGGATACTGTGAAGATAATTTATCTAAAACTACGCCATAATCTTCTGCTCTTTGAGAGGGATTATCATGAAGCATATAGCTTTTAGGGCAATCGGTACGTTCACCTTCATAGCGTGAATAAGGCAATTGGGCTGTAATTCCGTATTTTTCTACCATTAAAATATCACTGTTAGGCAGCCATTGACCAAACGTTTCTTGGATAAATGCGTTATTTTTAATGCTATTACAATCAGAACCTTGCATTAATACTAATAATATTTGATTTTTTTCAGCACGTTTATCTAAATAATAATGTATTTTACTTCCATCTTGGCGAGATAAGATATGCGTTGAAATATCAGCATAACTTGTGAAAGAAGACAATAAAAAAGTAGAAAGTAAAGCAAGGGATGAAATGCGCATGGTAACCTTATTAATTTTTATAGAGATACATAATAGGTGATTTAAATTAAGTATAACTTTTTAAATGAGTACAGTTTCTTATAAAAATAAAGGATAAAAAGCCTGAAATATTCAGGCTATCTAGTACAGTTATCAGTGAATTGGAACGAAATAATCTATTTCCAAGGTTCTTGGTAGTTCCATTAAATCGACGTCAGTTTCTATACTGATATATTTTTCAATATCAGCACCTAAACGGCGACATAACCCTAATGCAGGTAGTGTATAAAAATAGATTTTTATCGCAAATTGTTTATATTCTTCTAGTGTGCCTTTAAATTGAAATCTAACATAGCGCCCTGATTCTATTGTTTTCTTTCTAAAACCACTGGTTTTTGTAAAGTGATTTAAGCTATTCAAACCAATTTCATAGTCAATTTGGATTTTATTTTTGCGTAATGTATTTGGCTGATATGAAATAAGCACCGTACTTTCTGTAAAGTTTTTATCAGTATACAACAGAAAATCATTCCAGAATTGATGACGAATATCTTCATGTAATTTACCAATATCCTCGATAGAACAAAAATATTGGTACTGCATACCATAAACATAACTTTCTGGCAGTTCCATAATTTGAGGAATAGGTAAGTCTGTGACATCAAAATTAATCGGTGGTTGAAAGTTATCTCCACAAAGATTATCAAGCTTACGATATTCAGTGGGTGTGACGCCGAATGTTGCTTTAAAACGACGAGTGAAAGATTGTTGAGAATCAAACTGATAACGCAATGCCACTGTAAGAATAGGTAATTTAGTTAATCGTAATTCTGTCGCCGCTTTTGTTAAGCGTCGCCCACGAATATATGAAGCCAATGTTAAACCAGTTGCTTGCTTAAATACTCGCTGTAAATGCCATTTTGTATAACCCGATTTAATTGCAACATCATCAAGTAGCAACGGTTTTTCCAGATTTACCTCAATCCAGAGAAGAAGCTCTTTGATAATGTCTATATTAAATGCGGATAAGGTATTAGAGGGAGCAAACCCATTGTACGGAGATGACATGATAATTTCC
Source organism: Pseudomonas sp. FME51 (assembly GCF_014897305.1). Classification (NCBI taxonomy): domain Bacteria; kingdom Pseudomonadati; phylum Pseudomonadota; class Gammaproteobacteria; order Pseudomonadales; family Pseudomonadaceae; genus Pseudomonas; species Pseudomonas sp. FME51. The sequence continues at coordinate 103,883 of NZ_JABUYN010000001.1, forward strand.
TGAAAATATTTTGTTCAGTTTACACAAAACTGATACCCATATATTATTACATACTTATGGTATGTTTTAAGGGTTTTATCATGAAAATAAAATCACGGCAACAAGAGAATTCAGAGCAAACACGCACTGCACTACGTGAAGCTGCACAAGAACTATTTATAAATCAAAACTATTGTGATGTTTCTGTCGATGAAATATCACGTCATGCAAGAGTCACTAAAGGGGCGTTTTATCATCACTTTAGTAATAAGAAGGCATTGTTAAAAGAGTGCTATCTTTTTCAAGTTGATAAAGTAGTAGAAAAACTCATTAAAATTCCCCCTTATGATGATAAGTGGCAAGAACTTGAGGCTATTTTTAGTTTTTGCGTTGATCATATCTATCAACATAAAGATACGCTTATTCCGTTACAAGAAATTATTTCAGTGTTAGGTTGGAAGGAGTGGGATGAAATTGATGCACAAATTCTTATTCCTCGAATTAAAGCTTGTGTAGAGACTCTGTATTCTAAACAAGAAATTTGCACTTATTCTCCTGATATAGTCGTTAATTTAATTTATGGTTTTGTCACACATATTGCGATTAACTTAAAAAATGAAGCAACATTACCTGAAAATGCGTGTAAGGATTTTAAAACAATATTTTCTGATTTTTTAATGGGTATAAAACAAGCATCAATAAATGCAAAAGTGAGTATATAGCACAAAAAATATGACAACTTGATGTACATTGAAACCTAATGAGTAAGACATAAGGAGAATGATGTTATGACAATTGAAGTCCCTAAAAGCCATTTCACTGCAACAGGTATTGTATTTAATGAACAAGGAAAATTTCTTTTACATTTACACCCAAAAATAGGATGTTGGCTACCACCAGGTGGGCATATAGAAGAAAATGAAGAACCACAAAATGCGGTATTAAGGGAAATAGAAGAAGAAACAGGTCTATTGTGTGAGTGTCTTTGTTATCAACCTGAATTTAGCCTTAACCTAGCTAACAATGAAGTTATTGAGCTTGTAAAACCCCTCGCCATATTAAAAGAACCTATCCATGATAAAAAACAAGGATTTCATTATCACATCGATATGATTTATCTTTGTAAGCCGTTAAAAAACAGCCAATTAACAAATAAATCTTTCCAATGGTTTTCTTTAGATGAAATTAAAATAATAGAAACACCACTGAATGTGATAAGACTTATTGAACTAACCGAAGCATTACTAATAAAAGAAAATATTTAGGTTTCTTAATAAAACTAAATTAATCTTAATAAATGGATAAGAAGGGCAGTTTTAAGAAACTGTCTTGTTTTTATCGGAAATAAATGATTATCAATCTTTGGTTGGAATTAATATTGTAATTAAATAAATTAATGTTAATAGGTGTATATACTTAATAAAGCGATTAAATATAATTAAATGAAAAACTGTAAAAACTAAAAAATAATTAATAAATTATCTTTTTATGAGTAAAATCAGCATCACCGCAGGATATTATAGAGATAATTTACATCTATATAGATAAAACAATCGTTTATTTTGTAAATGAAAAATGCTTTTCACTGCGCTCTAAAGTTTTCCCTCATTATTACCGACATTATAAGCAAAGGCAGATCTTACTTGCTTTTATATTCTAATGAATAAATTTTAGCCTTATTTTTATTGACACCAGGGGATCTACTCTTTGCTAGTGAAAGAGTGCATTTCGATATCTTACAAATGTGCAGATAAAAAATTCTGTATATTTTGATGGAATATGACCATGTTTAAAAATATCAGTATAGAAAAGACCGTTAAGGTCATGCTGGCCATTTTATTTGCGTTGATTATGAGTATTATCTATTTTAGTTATGATGCTTCCAGTCGCTCTTATAATAATTTCGTTTCATCAAATAGCCTAAGCCAGCAAATGCTACTTATGGGCAAAGCTCGATATCAAATGGCCGTGATCAGGGCAAATATTAATGGTTTAGATGGGCAACTGAGGGTGAACGAAAAACCATCTGCAAAATATTTTCATCAAACAGCCGAATACATTGAAATTACACGTGAAGAAATTCACCGCTGGGCAGACGCTGAAAAGCTGACGATGGAAGGGCGTGAATTGGCAGATGATATGACAAAACGCTTTGATGAATTACTTGATATCTTTACTGGTGCACTAGAAAGATTACGCCGAGGTGAACTCACAACACATTCTGCCAGTGTGAAAATGGATGAGTTAAACGACATTACCATGCAATATTATGCTGTTGCGAATGGTATCGAAAATAGCTATATCGATATTGCTAAAATATCTCAAGAACGTTTGATGATAGTGTCAATTACGACGGGTATTATCGTTATCCTGTTATTTATCTTTATATTACGTTGGTTCTCTCATACGTTTATTGGCAATATCAAGATACTCATCAATATCTTTAGTAAGATGAGTCAAGGTGATTTAAGCATGCGAGTAGAAGATCACGGTAATAATGAGTTTGGTCAATTATTCAATGAAATGAATAAGATGAAAAATTCATTAAGCCATATGATTTCTTCTGTTAAAAATGCGGTTAATACTATCAGCGTAAGTGCTAGTGAGATTGCGACAGGAAATACAGATTTATCGTCTCGAACGGAAGAGCAAGCCAGTGCACTGCAAGAAACGGTAGCTAGCATGGAACAAATTAAAACAACCGTTGAGAAAAATGCGGATAACTCTCGTGAAGCAAGCAAATTAGCACTAACAGCAACAGCATCTGCTCAAAACGGCGAAAATGTGATGGATAGCGTGGTAGAAACCATGTCTTCAATCTCTGAAAGCGCGAAGAAAATTGCAGACATCAATGACATTATTAACAGCATCGCCAATCAAACGAATATTCTGTCATTGAATGCGGCAGTTGAAGCGGCAAGAGCAGGTGAGCAAGGTAGAGGATTTACTGTTGTGGCATCTGAAGTGCGCAGTTTAGCGAGTCGTAGTGCGGAAGCTGCGAAAGAGATCAATGATTTGATCACACACTCTGTTAATAAAGTACATGTTGGCTCTCAGCAAGTGGCTCAAGCGGGTCGTTCGATGTCAGAGATCGTTACAACTATTAATCAAGTAAATGATTTTATGCAACAGATCGCCCTGGCTTCTAATGAACAGAGTATGGGGATTAATCAAATCGCATTAGCTGTTAGTGAAATGGATACCGTAACCCAGCAAAATGCGGCATTGGTTGAAGAATCAGCCACAATTACAGCCAATATGGATGATGAAGCACACCAATTAGCTAAATTAGTGTCACAATTTAAAGTGGATGAAGATAAAGACGTTTTTTCACGCTTTGATGGAATAAAAGGCACAGAAGATACCGATATGCAAGCGAAGTAAGCATCACTTATCTTATTGAAAAATTAGCCCCCTTGGCTTATATCATCGCGAAGGGGGCTTTTTATTACATTAATTCTGAATGTTTAAACTATGCTTTTATTTGATTAATAGATGTATTACTAGAGGCAATATCTTTAATATTGTGCAGTGTTGTCTCACTAATACTGATTAATGCTTCTTCTGTTAAGAAAGCTTGATGGCCAGTAAATAATACATTATGACAAGATGAAAGGCGGCGGAAAATATCATCTTGAATAACGTCATTGGATTTATCTTCGAAGAACAGGTCTCGTTCATTTTCATAAACGTCCATGCCTAATGCGCCAATTTTTCCTTGTTTTAGGGCATTAATTGCAGCCGCTGAGTCAATTAAAGCGCCGCGGCTAGTATTAATGATCATCACACCATCTTTCATTTGAGCAAACGCATTTTCATTTAATAAATGATGATTGTCTGCCGTTAATGGGCAATGTAATGAGATAACATGTGAGTTTGCATATAACGTTGCCAGATCAACATATTCAGCACCCAAATCAAGTACGGCTTGGTTTGGATACGGATCATACGCAAGCAGTTTCATACCAAAACCTTTTAATATGCGTAAAGTTGCTAATCCAATTTTACCTGTGCCTATAATACCAGCAGTGCGATTATGCATATTAAAGCCGGTCAGGCCTTCTAATGAAAAATTGGCATCACGAGTACGTTGATAAGCCCTGTGTATGCGACGATTTAAAGAGAGCATCATCCCAACAGCGTGTTCTGCAATAGCTTCTGGCGAATAAGCAGGAACACGAACAACCGTAATACCGAGTTCAGCCGCTGCGTCTAAATCAACGTTGTTAAATCCCGCACAACGTAATGCAAGAATACGAATGTTAAGGCTAGCCAGTTCTTGTAAAACAGGGCGGCTTGCATCGTCATTGACGAAAATACAAACCGCGTCAGCACCAACAGCATTTTTTGCAGTTTGTTCTGTTAAATTAAAATCGAAATATTCAATATCATAATGATATCCATTATGCTGATTGACCCATTCCATGTGCTTACGATCATAATGTTTAGTACTATAGGAAACGATTTTCATCCAGTTTTCTCTACTCTCGATTAAATTTTTGTTCAGGGACTGGAAAAACAAGAATTATCCAGCCCCAATATGAAAGGAATTAATATTATCATTATAAACAATTTAATGAGGTAAGTGGATGATTGAGATTTGTTTAAAAGGAATATGATGTGTTGTTAAGAAAAACAATCAGATGGACAGGGACAATACTACTAGGTGTTGGTGTCATTGGCACGACATTATGGGTGTCTATTCCTCGTTGGTTACCTGTTGTTGTGAAATATTATTTACCTGAAGGTGTGTCTCTCTCACTATCACAACCGCAACTACAAATCACGGGATTTTCTCTTGAGAACATCGCATTAAAAACAGATCGTTGTACTTTAGCAAGCCTTAATAACGTTGTTTTTTCTTATCAAAAAAATCAACTTGATAAACTCCAATTTAATAGCCAACAATTTGCTATCGATGAATCCTGTTTTTCAACAATGCCTTCTAGTAAGCAGAAAGAGACAGCAACAGTACCTATTGACATAAATTCGGTATTAACATCGATACCTTCTTTATCCGTCAATATAGAAAATGTACTCTTAAAAGAAAATACGCGCTATCAAGGTGCGTTACAGCTAAAAACACAAAATAATGGACGGCTCGTGACGTATCAAGGAGAAAATGCTCAACTTGGTATTTTTATTAGAGATAACCAGTGGCTTGATATTAAACAGTTTAAAGTGAATTTGCCTGATGATAACAATATCGAATTGGCTGCCGAAATAGCGCTTCCTCTAGATATAGCGTCATTACCTGAAAAAGGTACCATCGATGCAACGCTATTAACTTCTCACTATGAACATCCGTTAGTTTTTATTCTTGAATGGGTTGGACACTCTGGCACTATTTCAGTTGCTGAACAAGGCGGAGGCCATGCATTGGCTTTATTACCTTGGACAGTCACACCTGAAAATATCGTTATTGAGCAAGGCCGTTGGGAATGGTTTGGATTAGACCAACCCTTGCGCGGAGGCGTCAATATTAATATTGCGCAGTGGCAAAAAGGCCTGACTGATTTAAGATTAATGGCACGATTAAATGTAATGACAGAAGGTAGTGCAGGAAAAGGGAACTTAGTTATTTCAATTCCTGAAACCACCGTCAATTGGCTAGATGCACAAATTCCTATTCAAATTACGGGCGTTGTTAATAAAGAACTTATGCAGGCCAGCGCGCAATTACCCGTTAAAGTCACTGGTGCGTTGACAGATCCTACGGTTGAATTTCAATCAGGTTCATTACTTCGGTTTAAAGGACCATTAACGGAAACCCTCACTATAAAAGATGCCCGGCTCCCCCTAGCGGGAACGACATTTTCATCAAAAGGATTTAATGGTCGTTTAAATGCGATAGTCGTTGCCCAAGACAGTATTTGGGGAGATTACCGCCTTCATTTCCAAGGTAAGGCACTTGATTTTTTACCTGATAATGGCACTTGGCAATGGCGTTATTGGGGGGAAGGTAATTTATTACCTTTGAAAGCGCAGTGGGATATTGCAGGAACGGGTTATTGGGCTGATAAATTGATTAGCTTTGAAAAACTCAATACCGGATTTGATGTTTTAAAATATCAACATACTGTAATGACGGCACCTCGCTTATCTTTACTCAGCCCATTTCGTTGGATAAGGGATGAGAAAAAGCCCGCATTTGATGGAAAGCTGAAATTAACCAGTCAACGTGTTGATTTTCCTGCGGGGGGATTTTTAGATAAGACAGAATTTATTGCAACAGTAAAAGGTGAGTCACCTTTTAATTTTAATGTTAAAGGTGAATTAAGTGCTAAACCCAATATAGGACCTATTGCAATAAATACACGTTGGGATGGTGCTAGGCTAAGAGGCCAAATGCGTTGGCCTTCACAGCCAATAAATGTTTTTCAATCTTTATTACCCTTAGATTTAGGCATTACTCTTGATAAAGGTGAGTTATATACACAAGCTGATTTTTCTATTGCACCTGATCAAGGGCTTATTGCAGGGGGGCATCTTGTTGTTAAACAAGGCAGTATGTGGCTTAAAGAGGGAGTTTTAGAAGGATTAGATTTTATATTGCCTTGGCGTTTAAACAGTGATGAATGGCAATTAGGTGTTAAACAACCTATTCAATTACGAATAAAACGCATTAATAATCTTTTTGAAATGACAGATATTACAGCAGACCTTCAAGGTTTTTATCCAGCAACTGAAAATAAGCCATTGGTTTTATCCAACGTTAATGTGGCAATGCTTGATGGAACTATTTCATTAGCTAAACTTGCTATTCCACAGCATGATGCAGCGATTATTTCTCTTGATAATATTCAATTAAGCTATCTATTTACTCTGCTAAAAGTGACGCAGTTTGCAGCATCAGGCAAAGTCAGTGGTGAATTTCCCTTTTTTATCAGTAATAATCAATGGATTATTAAAGATGGATGGCTGGCAAATTCATCTTATTTAACACTACGACTTGATAAAGACTTTGTTGATTCAATTGATGACAGTAACATGTCTGCGGGCATTGCTATGGCGTGGTTACGTTATTTAGAAATTAGTCGCTCTTGGACGCGTGTTAATTTAAGCAATCTAGGGGAGTTGGTCTTAGAGGCTGAAATTCATGGAACGAATCCTTTAGAAGATAAACGACGACAAGTTAATTTAAACTATCGGCACGAAGAAAATGTCTTTCAATTATGGCGAAGTTTACGATTTGGCTCGCGATTGGAAGAGTGGTTAGAAAAAAGCCTATCAGATTTAGGGAGTGAGTCAGAGTGAAATCTTTATTTTTTTTAAAAAAAGCATTTTTGTTAATGGCGTTGATGATAGGAATATCAACGTTAACAGGATGTATTCGGCTAGAAGTTGCGACACCGGATAAACCTATAAATATAAATATGAATGTAAAAATTGAACATGAGATTAATGTAAAAATAGACAGACAAGTTGACGATCTCTTAAAAAACAACAGCGCCATTTTTTAAAGGATAAATGATGAATTATAAAAAATATCTCTTAAGTTTTGCGCTAATGTTGGCTTTAGCAAGTACAAGTGCTACCGCGTTAACATTGGATGAAGCACGAGCGCAGGGGCTGGTGGGTGAAACATTTGGTGGCTACATTGAGCTTGTGCAAACGAATAATAAACAGGCTCAACAGCTTGTTGATGAAATAAATCAAGCAAGAAGGGCTAAATATGCTGAAATTGCTAAAACTAATCAGGTGACACCTGAATCAGTTGCTCGGCTTGCGGGTGAAAAGTTAGTCGCAAGAGCCAATGAAGGTGAGTTTGTAAAAGGAATTAATGGAAGATGGGTAAAAAAATAGTTAAATCTAAAATAGATATTGAGTGACTATCTTGTAATTTCAAAAACAATCCCTCTATTTATAGAGAGATTGTTTTTTATATCTTCAATTAATTATTATTCATTAAAAATAACAACATCATCATTTATCATTATAACGAAATGAATATTTGATTGTATATAACCGGGATCAGGTGACATATCATCTTTTTTTACATAGTTAACTTGAAAATAAAATTCAGCTGTTCCATCAACTAGACTCTCAATGAATTCATTTTCTTTATTAAGATTTATAGGTCTTTCTTCAATATCATATAATAATTGAAATGCAATATTAGAACTAGCTTCACTGCCTATAATATTATTTTTTAAGTAACCTGTAGCATTATCAATACTTGAGTTTTCGATTTTTAAACGAACATCGCCATAACTTTTAGAGCAATCTTTTATTATAATCAAAATAATATGATTTTCGGTATCTGATAATGTTCCTGCATCATAGGATGAAAAATCGTTGCCATTAATAGACATGTTATCATTAATGTTTTCATGGATATAATCAATGTCACAACTTAATGGAATATCGTGATCACCACGCCTTGCTGTAGAGGGTAATGAAAACGAAAATAACAGTAAAATAATCATTAAATAGTGTATGTGTTTTTTGTTTTTCATGTTTATCTTAATGTATTTATAATCATATTAGTTAAAGACATTTAATTTCTTTTTTTATTAATATGTTCTCTTTTTCATTACTGTTTATGCTGTAATTAAATTGACATTGATTATCCTCTCCCCATTTTATCTGTACTGTTCCATTTTCAGAAAGACCAGCAAGAAAAATAATATTATTATCTGTAACTAGTCCCTGTGTGATAATATTTTTTTCTTTATCAAATACGGTTACTCTTGAAGCAAAAGGAAGAGGAGTTGTTGATTTAAATATAACACGATAACCTATTTTTACTGGGAAAATGACTTTTGATATTGCACCTAGTGTTGGAATGGTACTTTTACTATAATATTCAGCTTCAGCAAATTGAGGTAATGTCGTTGCGTCTAATTTAATGGTATTTATTCGATATGGGGTTATATTATTTAAAATTAGATTACCAAAATTATCTGTCTCTTCTTTCGATGAAAATGATGTTTTGATACCAGAAATGCCTTGGGTATTAATTAATGTAAATGTTTTACCTAAGCGAGGAGCCAAAGTAATACCATCAGAATGAAAAACAATCCCACCATTAATAGAAAGATTAAGATTATAATCATCTTTCATTTTATTTACATTAAATGTATAAAACTGATAATTATTTTGATAACGTACATTGGTCGAAAAACGATTGGGTTTTATTTTAGCATTATGAGTATACTGATAATTTACCGAATAGCCTAAATTATTATTAAGTAGTCCCCCTCCAATATTTGTACTATTTACGTAATCTTTTCTTCCTGGTTGAAAATTTGTTTGATTATTAAACCAATGATAGTGGCTATTATTGCTTCCTAATGAAATCTGAAAATTAATTGAGATAAAATGATCTAAAGTGTATTTTTCTTTTTTTAAATCATACTTAAAGTTATAATTTATTCTATTTGTTGAAGATGAAAAAGAGGTACCAAATTCAGAGGTTTTAGATGTATTGTTATATGTTTTTTCATGATAATTAAAAGAAAGATAACCTAATTCATTAATACGCTGCGATAAAGAGAATGAATAGCTTTTTCTAATTCTGTTTTCGGGTGAGAAAATATCTAGATAATGATAAGAAGATAGTTCAGAAGTGAAGTAAGAGTCTGTTATTAAAATGTTTTTTTGATAACGAAATTGATATTTTAATTTGTTGTTATTTTTATTTTTTTCATAACTTATATTGGTTGCTAAACCTCCCAATATACCTAAATCTAGTGATAAACCAGATAAATAATTTAAATGACTATCACATTTCTTTATCGCGCTATATGAGGTTATTTTTTGGCTAAGACCATATGAAAATTCACTTAAAATAAAAATAGAATTTTCTTTATGATTATTACTTGATAATGTACCAGAAATTAAATTATATTGATAACTCCCTTTATTTAGTTGATTGTGAAGAGAAGTAAAGTAATGTGTCGAAATTTTTATTCTTCCATCCGATTCTATTATTTCTAAAGTGAGTTTTTCACCTCCTAATGTAGGTAATGAGTTTAAAAGGAAAGGGCCAGGAGGAACTCTAGTTTCATAGATAATTTTATCACCTTGTTTTACGAGAAGTTGAGCTTGAGTATCTGCTATTCCTTCTATAATAGGTTTATTTGCATAAAGAGTATTATTTGAAACTAAGTTATTGGATATTAATTGAAAGCCAATAATTTTCTCGGTTGGTAATATTCGAGTTGTGGGTGAAAATTTTCCTCCATAGAAAAGAGAAGAAAAAGAGTTAATTTGTCGATAGGTATACATTGATGAAAGTGTATATTTATAATATTTATTATTCCAATAAACACCATTTTGGCTGCGTATACGCCAAGCGCTTAGATTAAGACCTGTATAAAAATTAAATTTTTGTTCACTTATGTTTTTTTGATAATATCTAATCGAGTATGAATACTGACTAAATAATGCAGTGATCCCATTATCCCAATTTTGCTTAGCAGTAATATGGTTTTCTTTTTTTATTAATGCTTTTTGTGGAATGATTAAATTTAATTTTTGATTGGAAAAATTATACTTAAAATCGATTGAGTAATCACTTAAAAGTATTAAGTCTTGATTATCTTTTTTTATTTTATAAAAATCAGTATTAATGCCAAGAAAAATAAAATCATCTATAGGAATGTAGGGGGTTAATTTGTTTTCTATATTTTTAAAATAAAGTGGTTTTGCCATTTCTTTTCTATTATTTATATAGATAGTGACGTGATAAATTCCTTCTGGATTTTTATTTTCAAGTAATGATTTGATGGTTACATCATCAATGTTAGAAAGTGAATGAGCATAAATAGAGAGAGAGTTATCTTGGGATTTAGTGTCTCTACCATAAATGGTCATTAAAATAAAAAATACTATTTTTATTTTTTTAGACTTAATTCTCATTAATGACAGCCTTTTCTATTGCATTTATTTCCATATTATATTGATTATATGTTTTCCAATTAACAATTCCATTTTCTTGAATTGTTTTTTTTGTATTGTATTTTTTAAATGGAGGGATTGTTTTACTTTTATCGATGAATAATTTCCCATTATAAGAAATTTTAAGTAGAGTGATAAAATAAGGTGTGGGATTGTTTATAATAAATTCATTATTCTTGTTTTTTAAAAATTCAATTTCTTTATAAGCTTTGTTTGCATTTTTCTCTATAGAAATGGGCCTATATATTAAGTTGTAGACTGAGTTTATGGAAATATGTAATAAATTTTTATTGCTATCTGAATTGGATAGAATTGGGGTTTTTTTAATATTTACTCTATATATTGTCTCTTTATCTTTAGCTATAGTTTCGTCAGTTTTAAATATTTTTAAAGAAAACTGTTCATTTTTTTCTATTTTAAATAGAGGTGGTGTGATCATAAAAGGAGGTTCATTACTATTTTCCTCATCATAAGGTGAAATCCAACTTTGGATAAAATAATCATTATCTGTTTTGTTTTTTATTTCAATGATTTCTTTATTGTTGCTTTCAATAAAGATAAATTTATCCTTGTTTATTTCTATTGAAGAATAACTAAAAGTAGAGAGTGGGATATATATTAATGATGCAATGAATTTTATTTTTTTAATCATATTATTTAAATATAAAAATTGTAAGTTTTAAAACAAAGCTGGTTTTACAGCTTTGTTAATTAAGTTTTTAATCTGTAGAAACGTCACTGTAAATGACATCAAAAGTTAAAGTAGATGATACTAGGCCTGGTGTTGCATCTTCACCATTAGGTTTCATATAGTTAACGTTGAATAAAAATTGTGCATCGTTATTTTCTTTATTTACAGTTAATTTAAATGCTTCAGGTCTTTCATTATCTAAGCTAATTATTTTTTTATCAGCATCAAAAATAGCAATATCGACATTACTGCCACCTTTGGATAAGTTTTTTAAAAGTCGTTTATTTTGTTTTGGTATTTGTAATTGAAGAGCATTAATATTTTCACTACAGTTATCAAATTTAATTAAAAGTGGTTGAGCTTGCGCTTTAGCAATATGATCATCACCAAAATTACTCGCTTGAACAGGAGGTAATACAACAGCTTGTATTTCATTTAATTGACATCTTGGATTTGGTGTAACAACACCATTAATTGTAATTGTACCTATATTTTTTCTGTATATTCAACCGCATGTGATTGAGTAGATAAAAACACCGTAGATAGAATAAATAGTGAGAGTATATTTTTCTTCATTTAAAATTCCATTTATTGAATTAATAAAATTGTTTAATTATCAAGTTTTTCCTTTGAACGGTTGAATTTTATTCATTTGTTTTTTATAAATCAAATAGGTTTTAATTTAATTTTTTCATTCTTAAAATGAATAAGAAATAAACAATAAATATTATCTTATTTAATTGTTGATGTTGATTTATTAATTTGAAATTTTCGATAATATTAGATTTTTACTCTTTCAGTGTTTTTAAATTATAAATTAAATAGGTGTTTTTTATAAAAGGAAAAATGATTCTAATACAAGATTAAAATTAGATATAAAAAAAGCACCTAAATTAAGTGCTTTTGAAAAGAGAAATTAATTATTATTTTACAGTAATATTTTTTGTACTAATTACACTATCAATTTCTTTTTGTGCTTGTCGGTGAGATTGCTGTGCGTGTTCTTCACCAAAGGCTATACCCTCAGCCATAATAAACTGTACATTATTAATACCAATAAAAGCTAAAAATTGTTTTAGAAAAGGAACGATAAGATCAGAAGGTTGGTCTTTATGAATGCCACCACGGCTAGTTAATACAATAGCCTGTTTATTTTCAAGTAAACCAACAGCACCCGCTTCAGTATATTTAAATGTTTCACCCGCACGAGCGATAAAATCAATATAATGTTTTAATTGGGCAGAAATTGAAAAATTGTACATTGGTGCAGCAATAACAATTATATCATGTACTTTTAATTCACTAATTAACTCATCTGATAATACTCTGGCGGCTTTCTGTTCATCAGATAACATTGCTGTTTCTTTACCAAAGGCAAATAATGTTGTTTGGTCTAAAACAGGTACTGGATTTTTAGCAAGATCACGTACTGTAATTAGGTCATCTTTATGGTTATTCTGCCAGTTTTCAATCAAGTAATCCGTCATTTTATTACTGTGTGAATAGCTATCTAAAATGCTGGTTTTTAGTACAAGGATCTTTTTCATTATTTTCTCTTGATTTATAACATGTTCTATTTGATTAAATTTATTTGCTAACAGTAGTTTACTCTATTCTTAAAACATCACACCTCAATCCTTTGAATATGCTATTCAAAATTATTGATTATATGAAATTATATAATAATAATTTTAATCAAGCCTTTATGTGCCAATAGCCTGTTGTGATATCATACAGGCATTAGTTTTGATTAAAAATAACCTCAAAAAGGATAATAAAAGGTGACATTATCATCTGCTATGCTCTATCAAGAAATAGAGCAATTATCGTTGCGGGAGCAGCAACGATTAAGAAAACGTCTACGTGGCGTCGCTAAAATCAGCAATGAAGAGTCTAAACAAGCGGTATTAAGTTCAATTAAACAAGATATTACGACCGCACAACAGATGATAATTCGTCGCAAAGCAAATTGTCCTGAAATATCATACCCAGAAAATCTCCCTGTTAGCCAAAAGAAAGACGCTATTTATAATGCAATAAAAGATAATCAAGTGGTTATTATTGCAGGTGAAACGGGTTCGGGTAAGACAACACAGATCCCTAAAATTTGTCTTGAATTAGGGCGTGGAATTAAAGGCTATATTGGTCATACTCAACCTCGGCGACTAGCTGCGCGTTCTGTTGCTGAACGTATTGCTCATGAGTTAAAGAGTACGCTAGGAGAATCTGTAGGTTATAAGGTTCGTTTTAGCGATCATGTTGGTGATAATACACTCGTTAAGTTAATGACAGATGGGATTTTATTAGCGGAATTACAGCAAGATAAACTGTTACTACAATATGACACGATTATTATTGATGAAGCCCATGAACGTAGTTTAAATATCGATTTTATTCTTGGCTATTTAAAACAGTTATTACCTCAACGCCCTGATTTAAAAATTATTATCACTTCTGCAACTATTGATCCGGAACGCTTTTCCAAACACTTTAATCAAGCGCCTATTATTGAAGTCTCAGGGCGAACTTATCCTGTTGACGTGAGATATCGACCTATTGGTGGTGATGAACTTGATAGTGATAAAGATATGACCGATGGCATTATCGATGCCATTGATGAGTTAGGTAGAGAAAGTGCAGGTGATATACTGATTTTTATGAGCGGTGAGCGAGAAATTCGTGATACTGCTGATGCATTGAATAAATTGCAACTTCGTCACACAGAAGTATTACCTCTATTTGCTCGTTTATCTAATAGTGAGCAAAATCGAATTTTTCATCCTCATAGCGGTAGACGTATCATTTTAGCGACTAACGTTGCTGAAACTTCGTTAACTGTGCCCGGCATTAAATACGTTATTGATACGGGTTTTGCGCGTGTTAGCCGATATAGTTATCGCACTAAAGTACAACGATTACCTATCGAACCTATTTCTCAAGCTTCAGCTAATCAAAGAAAAGGGCGTTGTGGCCGTGTTTCTGATGGTATTTGTATTCGACTTTATTCAGAAGATGATTTTATTTCTCGATCTGAATTTACGGATCCTGAAATATTAAGAACCAACCTTGCATCCGTTATTTTGCAAATGACATCAATAGGGTTAGGTGATATAGGTGCTTTTCCCTTTGTACAACCGCCCGATAAACGTAATATTCAAGATGGTGTGCGTTTATTAGAAGAATTGGGCGCATTACAAGAAGGAACAGACAATAAGGGGGCTTATCGGTTAACCCCAATGGGAAAACAACTTGCACAACTTCCTATTGACCCTCGTTTAGCCAGAATGGTACTTGAAGCGCGTAAATATGGTGCTGTAAAAGAGCTAATGGTAATTACCTCAGCGCTTTCAATACAAGATCCTCGTGAAAGACCGATGGATAAACAACAAGCTTCTGATGAAAAACATCGGCGTTTCCAAGATAAGGACTCAGATTTCTTATCTTTTTTAAATATGTGGGATTATTTAAAAACGCAGCAAAAAGAGTTAAGTCACTCTCAATTTAGAAAATTGTGTCGTCAAGAATTTTTAAACTTTATGCGGATCAGAGAATGGCAGGATGTTTATACTCAATTACGACAAGTCGTTAAAGAATTAGGTTTTCCAGTTAATAGTGAACCGGCAGATTTTAGAAGTGTTCATGTTGCGTTATTAAGTGGTCTGTTATCTCATATCGGGCAAAAGGATGCTGATAAACAAGAATTTACAGGTGCAAGAAATGCCCGTTTTTCTATTTATCCAGGTTCTGGTTTATTTAAAAAACCACCTAAGTGGACAATGGTCGCTGAGTTAGTTGAAACATCTCGTTTATGGGGAAGAATTGCCGCTAAAGTTGAGCCTGAATGGATTGAACCTATCGCTGAACATTTAGTGAAACACCACTATAGCGAACCTCATTGGTCAAAAGCGCAAGGCGCTGTAATGGCTAATGAAAAAGTAACGTTATATGGTTTACCTATCGTTGCTTCACGTGCCATTAATTATAGCCAAATCGATCCTCTTTTATGTCGAGAGCTCTTTATTCGTCATGCATTAGTGGAAGGCGATTGGCAAACTCGTCACGCATTTTTCCGAGAAAATTTAAAATTACGTACTGAAGTTGAAGAGCTAGAACACAAATCTCGTCGTCGCGATATTCTTGTCGATGATGAAACAATGTTTACCTTCTATGACCAACGTATACCTCAGGATGTGGTGTCTTCTCGTCATTTTGATAAGTGGTGGAAAGAAGCACAAAAAGCATCACCTGATCTGCTGAACTTTGAAAAAAGCATGCTTATCAAAGATGATGCTAAACGTGTTAGCGCATTAGACTATCCAAATTATTGGCAACAAGATAATTTAAAATTACGCTTAACTTATCAATTTGAACCCGGTACTGCGGCTGATGGTGTGACGGTTCACATTCCATTACCGATTTTAAATCAGGTAAAAGATGAAGGTTTTGATTGGCAAATCCCGGGGATCCGTCATGATTTAATTGTGGCCTTAATTAAGTCATTACCAAAACCGATCCGTCGTAATTTTGTACCTGCACCCAATTATGCATCTGCTTTTTTAGAGCGAGTTCCTCAAGTTGAAGGTGATTTGCTCGATAGACTTGAAAAAGAGCTACGCCGTATGACGGGGGTGACGGTTGAAAGAGAGAGTTGGCAGCTTGACCAAGTTGCGGAACATTTGAAAATGACATTCCGTGTTATTGGCGATAAAAATAAAATGCTGGCAGAAAGTAAAAATCTCAATCAATTAAAAGAGAATTTAAAGGAAAAAGTACAAGAGACATTATCTGCCGTTGCTGATGATGGGATTGAGCAACAAGATTTACATATTTGGAGTTTTGGTGATTTACCACAGCGCTATGAACAAAAACGTGGTGGTTATTCAGTGAAAGCTTATCCCGCTCTTGTTGATGAAAAGAACAGCGTAGGTATTAAGCTTTTTGAAACAGAATCTGAACAGCAAACATCAATGTGGGAAGGTGTAAGACGGTTATTATTATTAAATATCCCATCACCGATTAAATACTTACATGAAAAACTCCCTAATAAAGCTAAATTAGGTCTTTACTTTAATCCTTATGGCAAAGTACTGGATTTAATTGATGATTGTATCGCTTGTGGAATTGATAAACTGATGGCGTCTTATGGCGGTTTAATTTGGAAAGAAGATGAATATCAAAAACTGCAAGAATATGTTAGAGCAGAACTAAACGATGCTGTAGTTGAAATAGCCAAACAAGTTGAAGCCATTTTGACGCAAGTATTTGCTATTAATAAACGTTTAAAAGGGCGGGTTGATATTAGCGTTGCATTCGCATTATCTGATATTAAAGCTCAACTTAATCAGTTAGTTTTCCCTGGCTTTGTGACTTCACACGGATGGAAGCGTCTTGCTGATATTCCTCGTTATTTAAGTGCAATTGAAAAACGAATGGAAAAATTAGCGATTGATCCTAATCGCGATCGCGCTCAAATGAGCCGAGTTGAAAATGTTATTCAACAGTGGCAACAGTGGTTAGGTAAACTAACTGAGAAACAAAAGCAGCAAGAAGAAGTGCAAAATATTCGTTGGATGATAGAGGAGCTTAGAGTCAGCCTGTTTGCTCAACAGATAGGAACACCGTATCCAATATCGGATAAACGTATTTTGCAAGCAATGGAACACGTTAATTTTAACTAATTTGCCATGCGTTTCCTAAATAAAGCCCATAACAAAATGATTTTTATGGGCTTTTCTATTGATTAGGCCATTAATATTAACGCATTTTATTAGTTACAACATACTATGATTGCTAATTATTAGCCACCTAACCATTTGTGTTTTAAAAAATAGCTTAATAGAGAAAAATTGATTTTGAATCTAAGGTAATACTCAATTTAATGCTGAAGAGAAGAGAGAAGAGAGAAGAGAGAAGAGACTCTATTTTAGTGAGCCTCTTCTCTTCGATTAATAAATAGCTAAGTAACCTAATGCAGGAATAGCACTAAATAAAACAAGCGATAACAGAATTTTTTCACCCATCAATAGCGGCTTTTTATCTTTATATTGTTTACGAGTGTATAAAAACATTAAGATCCCTGGTGCATAAAGTACAACGGACAGTAATAAATTAATGATACCAGAGGCATAAAGTAACCATAAACCATATAAGCTTGCAGGGATTGCAATCAGTAACAATCCACGACTACTACGTGCAATCGCAACCTTAAATAAAAAGGCACCCACCAAGAAATAAGGAACAAGGATCATTTCTGATGCGATAGTCAGTAATGTATTGTAGTTACTTCCGGTTAGCCAAATTAAAACTAAAGAAAATTGAACGGCAATGTTAGTAAACCATAATGAGGAAGATGGGGCATCATTCTTATTTTGTTTACCCAGTTGTCGAGGAAAAGAATGGTGTAATGCTGCAATATAAGGAACTTCTGCAGCCATAATCGTCCAGCTTAAATAGGCGCCACAAACAGAGAGAATAAGCCCAGCTGCAATAATTATCTCACCCATGTTACCAATAAGTTGAACCAGTAATGGTGCCATTGATGGATTTTTCATTGCCGCTAATTCAGCTTGGCTGACTAATCCTTGTGATAATAAAGTCACCAGAATATAAATAATAAGTGCAATAACAACAGCAAGCACAGTAGCTAAACCGACATCACGGCGGTTTTTGGCTCTAGCTGAAACGACAACTGCACCCTCAATACCAATGAATACCCATAGCGTAATCAGCATGGTATTTTTGACTTGATCCCAAACGGGAACTCCCATATTTATACCTTGAAAATCAAGAGTAAATATATCCATATTGAAAGCGAGCAGAGCAACAATAACAAATAAACCTAAAGGAATTAGCTTTGCCATTGTTGCCATTAAATTAATACTGGCGGCAGTTTGAACACCACGTAAGATAAGAAAATGGACAACCCAAAGTAAGATTGATTCTCCAATTAAGGCTTGCCATGTGTTTCCATCACCAAAGATAATATTTTCAGAGGTATCTGTAAAAAAACTAAGTGCTGCAAAAACAATAACAAGATAAGAAACGTTAGCAACGACAGCACAAACCCAGTAACCCCACGCTGAACAGAAACCAATTAACTCACCAAATCCTTCTTTTGCGTAAGTGAAAATGCCCCCATCAAGATCAGGTCGAAGACGCGAGAGGAGCAATAAAGATGTAGCAAGAAAAAGGATCCCAATACCTGTTATCACCCAACCGATAATCAGTGCGGCAGGGCTGGCAACTTCTGCCATATTTTGAGGCAAACTGAATACACCAGCACCAACCATTGAGCTTAACACTAATGCGGTAAGTGATATTAAGCCAAGTTTCTTATTCAAAGATAATTACCTGCGTGATTAAAATTGTAAATAAATAGCGTATTTTCTTATTTTTTGGTCAATAAATAGAATAAATATGAATATCTTAAATTTAAACAAAGAGAAAAACACTAAAAAACAGCGAGATTTTACGTAGAGTTAACTTGGTTGTCTATGCATTAAATCATAAAAATTATTCACTTTTTATAGAATAATGTTTGATTGATTAAATTTTAAGTAAAAAAAAACCTTGCATTAGCAAGGTTTTTATCAATTAGGAAAATTTTATTATTTAAATAGGTCTGCTGTAATAGTAACGGTACCACCGTCACTTTGCCATTCATTAGTGATATGGTAATACTTAGCACCTTTTGCGGCTGCACGTTTAGCAACCTGATAAGAAATTTCTGGTGAGTTTACAAAATAGCCACTGAATGTAATGGTATCAAAAGGATCCATTAATGCGGCTGCTGCCTTGTTAACTTCTTGAATTTCAGTACCATTAGGCAATGTAACAGTGTAACGACCACTTGCACCCGAAGTTTGTGTATCAGCAAATGTGCCTACGCTTCTATCAAAATCAGTGTTTGATGCAAGACCTGGTTTTTCAACTTTATTGGCAGCAACTCCGCCTTCAGCAATAAGTGCGCGACCCGCATCAGAGTCATAAGGGACAACAGCTTCGGGTGCTTGAATAGCGCGTTTAGGTGCATCTTTTTTGTAGATATAAGCAGTAACTTCTTGGTTACCACCATCGTTTGTCGATACATTACGAACAATAAAGAATGACGCTGCACCTTTTTTAGCGGCTGCTTTTGCAATTGCATCGTTAATATCAGGGGTTGTTGGGAAGTAACCACGAATAGAAACAGTATCAAATGGCTGTAACAGAATAGCTTCAGGTTTTGGTAATTCAGTTACGCCATGGAAAACACGGTAGCTTTCTTCTTCTGCTTTTGGTGCATCTTTATGGTATAGATCAGCAGTAACGCTCATGTTGCCACTATCACTGATATCATCTAGACCTTGGATATAGAAACTATCAGCACCGACTTTATCAGCACGACGTGACACCGCATCTGCGGCTTCATAAATCGCGTTAAAACGACCGATAACTGTGATTCTTTCAAATGGTTTTAGTTCTGCAGCTTGTTCTGGAGTCAGTTCCTGAGCAGCCTGCGCAACAGTGATATTAGTTAAAGACAACATCGCTGCTGCGATGACTGAGGTTTTCAGCTTCATACAAAATCCTTCCGCCTTGCGCAATTAATATTGGTCATGTGCTGAACGTAGTGGTTTATCACATAGGGATTAATTATTACATGTAATAATAGCATTTGTCGCATTATTTTATTTAGCGAATCGCCACAGAGCTAAATGACCAGTATATGTTACCAGATATTTACCCGAATATAGTGAATAATTCATAAATATGCCTTTTCGACTAAAATGATCCAATTAAGTTCAATTTTAGCTTTACACTGATATAGATTATTGGTTTTATTTTCAGTAGGTTATTAGAGCTCCGTTTTATGGCATGCATATAATTATTTTTAACATTTTTTTTGCATGATGATGATGTTAACGGAAAAGTTTTAACAGGTCACATATGGATAAGAAGGGAAAATTATGCGAATTGGTATACCCAAAGAGCGACTTTCTAATGAAACAAGGGTTGCAGCAACACCAGCTACGGTGACTCAGCTCATAAAATTAGGATTTACAGTCGCAATTGAAAATGGTGCTGGTATTGCCTCAAGCTTTGAAGATAAAGCTTATCAAGAGGCTGGTGCTGAGATCCTTGATCTTCAAAATGTTTGGCAATCAGACATTATTTTGAAGGTGAATGCACCGCTGGATGATGAAATAGCGTTGCTACAAGAAGGTGCGACATTAGTAAGTTTTATTTGGCCGGCACAAAATGCGGCGTTGCTTGAAAAACTAGCTGAAAAGAACATTAACGTTATGGCAATGGATAGTGTGCCTCGTATTTCTCGTGCACAATCTCTTGATGCGTTAAGTTCAATGGCAAATATTGCTGGGTATCGTGCTGTTGTGGAAGCTGCTCATGAATTTGGCCGATTCTTTACAGGGCAAATTACCGCTGCGGGTAAAGTTCCACCAGCTAAAGTCATGGTCATTGGTGCGGGTGTTGCAGGCCTTGCAGCAATTGGTGCAGCAGGAAGCCTTGGTGCGATTGTTCGAGCATTTGATACACGCCCTGAAGTGAAAGAACAAGTTCAAAGTATGGGCGCTGAATTCCTTGAACTTGATTTTAAAGAAGAAGCAGGCAGTGGTGATGGCTATGCAAAAGTGATGTCTAAAGCATTTATTGATGCTGAAATGGCCTTGTTTGCAGAGCAAGCAAAAGATGTTGATATCATTATTACAACCGCATTAATTCCTGGAAAACCAGCACCTCGTTTAATTACGAAAGAAATGGTTGATTCAATGAAGTCAGGCAGTGTTGTTGTTGATCTTGCTGCTCAAAATGGCGGTAACTGTGAATACACTGTACCTAACAAAGTCTTTACGACAGAGCATGGTGTAAAAATCATTGGTTATACCGATCTTGCTGCTCGCTTGCCGGCACAGTCATCTCAACTTTATGGTACCAACTTAGTTAACTTATTGAAATTACTCTGTAAAGAAAAAGACGGTAATATTAATATTGATTTTGATGATGTTGTTATTCGTGGAGTGACAGTTATTCGTGCGGGTGAAGTGACATGGCCAGCACCCCCCATTCAAGTTTCAGTACAACCTAAGGCGACACCCGCTGCAAAACCACAAGAAAAACCCGTTGCTAAACCTATTTCACCTTGGAAGAAATACGGTTTATTAGCAATTGCTTTCTTATTATTTGCGTGGCTTGCTAATGTCGCACCGAAAGAGTTTTTATCTCATTTTACGGTATTCGCACTTTCTTGTGTTGTGGGTTATTACGTTGTTTGGAATGTTAGCCACTCATTACATACACCACTAATGTCAGTTACAAATGCAATTTCAGGCATTATCGTTGTCGGCGCTTTACTTCAAATTGGTAGTGGTGGCTGGGTTAGTCTGTTTTCATTTGTCGCAATATTAATTGCGAGCATTAATATTTTTGGTGGATTTACTGTTACTCAACGTATGTTGAAAATGTTCCGTAAAGGATAAGGGAGACAATTATGTCCAGCGGAGTTGTTACAGCGGCATATATTGTCGCCGCGATATTATTTATTTTCAGCCTTGCCGGTTTATCAAAGCATGAAACCTCTAAACAAGGTAACTACTTTGGTATTGCTGGGATGGCAATTGCATTATTCGCTACCATTTTTGGGCCTTATGCGGGTAATGTAGGGTGGATTATTATCGCAATGGTAATCGGTGCCGTTATTGGTATTCGTTTAGCTAAAAAAGTCGAAATGACTCAAATGCCCGAATTGGTTGCTATCTTACATAGTTTTGTAGGTTTAGCGGCTGTTTTAGTGGGTTTTAACAGTTACCTTGACCATAATACAGCCATGGATCCTGTGATGGTGAATATTCACCTAACAGAAGTCTTTTTAGGGATCTTCATTGGTGCGGTTACTTTCACAGGTTCTATTGTCGCTTATGGCAAATTAAGTGGAAAAATGTCATCAAAACCGATGATGTTACCTAATCGCCATAAATTAAATCTAGCTGCGTTAGTTGTTTCTTTCTTATTGATGGTTTGGTTTGTTAAAACTGACAGTGTTGGCTTACAAGTTTTCTTAATCATCATAATGACTGTAATTGCCTTGGCATTCGGTTGGCATTTGGTTGCATCAATTGGTGGTGCGGATATGCCAGTTGTTGTTTCGATGCTGAACTCTTACTCTGGATGGGCCGCGGCTGCTGCGGGCTTTATGTTAAGCAATGACCTGTTAATTGTAACGGGTGCATTAGTAGGTTCTTCAGGTGCTATCCTTTCTTATATTATGTGTAAGGCGATGAACCGCTCCTTTTTTAGCGTAATTGCAGGGGGCTTTGGTACAGATGGCTCTGCATCAACGGAAGAAGGTGAGATGGGAGAATATCGCGAAA
Source organism: Pseudomonas sp. FME51 (assembly GCF_014897305.1). Taxonomy (NCBI): domain Bacteria; kingdom Pseudomonadati; phylum Pseudomonadota; class Gammaproteobacteria; order Pseudomonadales; family Pseudomonadaceae; genus Pseudomonas; species Pseudomonas sp. FME51. The sequence goes on from NZ_JABUYN010000001.1 coordinate 126,827, forward strand.
CAACGGCTGAAGAAGTTGCTGATATGCTGAAAAATTCGACTTCAGTCATTATCACGCCAGGTTATGGATTAGCTGTCGCTCAAGCACAATATCCAGTGCATGATATTACTGAGAAATTACGCCAACGTGGTATTAAAGTGCGTTTTGGTATTCACCCTGTTGCAGGTCGCTTACCAGGACATATGAATGTATTGTTAGCTGAGGCGAAAGTCCCTTATGACGTCGTATTAGAAATGGATGAAATCAATGATGATTTTTCTGACACTGATACCGTTCTTGTTATAGGCGCCAACGATACGGTAAACCCAGCAGCACAAGATGATCCGAATAGTCCTATTGCAGGTATGCCAGTATTAGAAGTGTGGAAAGCACAGAACGTTATTGTATTTAAGCGCTCAATGAATACAGGGTATGCAGGGGTTCAAAATCCACTGTTCTTTAAAGAGAACACGCAAATGCTGTTTGGCGATGCTAAAGCCAGTGTGGATGCAATTTTAAAATCGTTGTAATACAAATAAATAGTGAAATAGTAAAAGCCAGTCATTTTTGACTGGCTTTTTTATCATTGACTAAAAATTTATTCGTGATCACTATCAACAGTAATAGGACAGGTAAAACCATCTGGTTTGATTGCTAATAAATCACATTTAATATGATCAATCAGTTGTTCTGCAGTATTTCCTAAGAAAGCGGCAGAAAGGCCAGTTCTTCCCAATATACCTAGAACAACAATACCTGCATTTAATTCTTCACAAACTTGAGGAATAACTTGTTCTGGTAATCCTTCTTTAACGTGAGTTTTCTCTTCAGGGATGCTGAACTTCTGGCGAAGTTCTTTCATCGCAATAAGGTGCTGACCACGCAACGCTTTGTTATAAAGATTAGGATCAAAATCAGGTAGCTCAATTGCAATATTAATCGGAGCAACAGGATAAGCACTGAGTAGATGAACATCAGGGTCTTTTTGTATGCGATGAGATAAATCAGTTGTTAATTCAATGAGTTTTAGATTGAGGGCATCATGATAAGACTCTTCATTCGATAAATTAGCCGCGACAACAATAGCGCCATATTCAGGCCACTCTTTATCTTTGACCATCCAAACGGGACACGGGCATTTTCTGAGTAATTGCCAATCAAGAGGGGTGAAAATGAGTGATCCTAATTTATCATGTTGGTGAGCCATTTTTATTAATAAGTCATGTTGATGAGCAACGACTTCTTCAATAATGGCTTCATAAGGGCGATTATGCCAAATGACTTTAATGTCAATCTCGATGCCAGCTTCAAGATAATAGCGAGCTTGCTGTTTGATCCACGCGGTTTTTTGACTAATAACACCTTTACGCATTGCATTACGTTCATCGGGAGATAAAAGGGTTGTCATGTCATAAGAGAGATCATAAACAGGTAGAAAAGCTTTTATCCGCCCACCATTACGCTGAACGATATAGACAGCACGGCGAAGTGCTGGTTGGTCATCTTGGCTAGGATCAATGACAACGAGAAGGTTCTGATATTTTTCCATTGTAATATCCTCTTTAGGGCTGGATTTATCCATCTACAATTTAAAGATAACCCAAGAAGATAAAATGCAATAGCATAAAATAGAAAACGGGGCACAAATTTGTGTGCCCCGTTATAAAATGAGTCTACGAAATGTAACGGATTAAACTTCGGCTGATGAAGGAAGCTTACCTGCGAGTTCACTTAATAGTGTGCTATCTTCAATAGTAATATATTTGCCTTTAACGCTTAACATACCACTTTTTTGGAAACGGCCAAGTAAACGGCTAATCGTTTCAACGGTTAAGCCCAAGTAATTCCCAATATCACCACGAGTCATGGTTAAACGGAATTCACGGGGTGAAAAACCACGCTGTGCAAAACGACGAGAGAGGTTATAAATAAAAGCGGCTAGGCGTTCTTCTGCATTCTTTTTCGATAGCAGTAAGATCATCTCTTGGTCACCTTTGATTTCACCACTCATTAGGCGCATCATTTGTTGACGTAAGTTAGGCATTTTGCCTGATAGATCATCCAACGTTTCAAATGGAATTTCACAAACCATTGATGTTTCTAAAGCTTGTGCAAAACTTGGGTGTTCAGTATTAATAATGGCGTCAAATCCAACCAAATCACCCGCAAGATGAAATCCTGTTATTTGCTCGTCGCCTTCTTCCGTAATGGTATAACTTTTAATTGTACCGGAACGTATGGCATAAAGTGATTTCAGCTCATCACCTGCTTTAAACAAGGTTTGACCTTTTTGGATGGGCTTTTTACGCTCGATAATATTATCGAGTTGATCAAGCTCATGCTCGTTTAAAGTAAACGGGATGCAGAGCTGGCTAATACTGCAATCCTGACAATGGATTGCACAACCGCCAGATTGGATTCGGCGAACGACGCGTTTTTCTGGGATCATAAGCTTGCTCATTACAAATAAAAATATTGATATGCGTCAATTTTAACACATATTGCAGTAATTGGTAAGGGGAATAACGATACGTGTAGAAATAATTCTGAATGTAACAAAACATAAATCTTGATAAAAACGATGTTTTGTTTAAAGGCATATTTAGAACAATTTGCGCTAACCCTATACTCAATTGGTATATTATTCGATTTTCTAACGAAGTTATAGTGCTATTACTAAATTATCCTCGTCAAAAGCCAAAAATGAAGGTGCGCTTCAATATTTTCTATCTTTATATTGACTTTTTATTTACGGCTTTACCATAAATCCGTGTTTTTTATGCATAACTCTTTATTTTATTAACAAAAAATAAGTAAAGTTAACTAGATGTATTTTTGATACAACTTAATGCTAACTTGAATTAGCTTTTCCTTATAAAAAGTGGGGGATCTGCAAAGAAGTGCTAAAAATTGAAACATTCTATTACCTATTGAGTGATATTGATGTACATCAATGAGGGTTTACCGCTATATCTTATCATTTTTACTGATGAAAGTGGTTATGTGAGAATGATAAGTCAATGAAAAAAATAGAAAAAAGTGAAGAAAACAAAGGGATGATGTCTTTAAGTCGTCGCCACTTTGTTCAAACCAGTGCCGCATTAGTCACCGTGCCTTTTTTCGCACGAAATGCACACGCAAATGCTGATAAAAGTTTACCCATTGTAAAAGTAGATGGGGAACCTGCTACTGTTGTGACCACGTGTAGTACATTTGACTGTGGTGGGAAGTGTGATATTCGTGCCCATATAAAAGAAGGTATTGTCACTCGTATTACCACAAGACCTGATAATGAATTAGATGAAGCGATGCCTATTATGAGGGCTTGTGTACGTGGCAGAGGCTATCGTAAATTTTCGTATCATGCAGACAGACTGAAATACCCGATGAAAAGGGTAGGCAAACGTGGTGAAGGTAAGTTTGAACGCATTTCATGGGACGAGGCGACAACGCTTATTGCAGAAAATGTGACTCGTTTAACTGAAAAACATGGTGCAGCAAGTCGTTTCTTAACCGTGAGTACCGCCGTAACTGGGGGGATCTTCTCTGGTGATACCATGATGAAGAAACTCTTTAATTTAACCGGAGGTTATCTTCCTTATTATCATTCAGTTAGTTTGGGTAATACTGTAAAGGTGACACCTTATACTTATGGTATTGCTAAAACGGGTAGCTCACTTGATACTCTTGAAGATACACCACTAGTTATTTTATGGGGTCATAACCCTAATGAGACCATCTTTGGACACACAAACCATTATTTTCAAAAAATGAAAAATAAGGGTACTAAGTTTATTGTGGTCGATCCTCGTTATTCTGATACTGCGCAATCTTTAGCTGATCAATGGATACCTCTCTTACCAACGACAGATAATGCCTTAATGGATGCAATGATGTATGTCATTGTTACTGAAAATCTTCATGATAAAGCTTTTATTGATAAGTATGTCGTGGGTTTTGATGAAGATCACATGCCTGAAGGTGTTCCTGCTAATGAATCTTTGGTTGCTTATTTAACGGGTAAAAAAGATGGCATAGAAAAAACCCCTGAATGGGCAGAAAAAATCACACGTGTACCCGCTAATACTATTCGTCAGTTAGCACGCGAATATGCAATGACTAAACCTGCTGCTCTAATTCAAGGTTGGGGACCTCAACGCCATATTTGTGGTGAACGGAGTGCGCGAGGATCATCATTATTGGCTGCAATCACGGGTAATGTGGGTAAAAAAGGCGCTTGGGCTGCGGGTTACGGTGGTATTGGTAATCGTCAATCTATGCGTGGACCTAATATTGGTAATAATCCAGTTAAAGCTAAGATTTCGATAATGAACTGGATGCAAGCTGTTGAAGATGCAAGTAAAGTTCGTGTTGAGGATGGGCTTGTTGATGCGGATAAACTTGATTCAAATATCAAGATGATCTTCTCTTTAGCGGGTAATTATTTAGTTAATCAAAACCCAGATGTGAATGCAGCCGCTAAATTACTAGAAGATGATTCAAAAGTAGAATTTATTGTTGTCAGCGATCTCTATTTATCACCTTCGGCAAAATATGCTGATTTAGTTTTACCTGAAACCAGTTTCTTAGAACGATGGAATATTGGTGACACATGGGGAACAGGTAATTATTTCTTACTTTCTGAAAAAGTGGTTGAACCTGCATTTGAACGACGTTCTGATTATGAATGGATAACAGAAGTTGCTGAAAAAATGGGTGTAAAAGAGGCTTTTACTGAAGGTCGTAGTGAAAAAGAGTGGATTGCTCACCTTGTTGATACTAATAAAGAGCGATTTAAAGACAGACCTGATTTTCCTAATTTTAATGAATTGCTCAAAACACGTCGTTACCTTTTCAAAGATGCTCCTTTTGTTGCTTTTGAGAAAAATATTAACGACCTTGAAAATAACCCATTCCCAACACCATCTGGCAAAATTGAGATATTCTCAAAACGTCTTTATGACATGAATAATCCTGATATTCCGGCACTATCTCATTATGTTCCTGCTATTGAAGGTCCAGAAGATAAATTAACGGAGACCTTCCCATTACAGATGTTGACATGGAAAGGAAAAAATAGAGCAAACTCAACACAGTACGCCAATCCATGGTTGCAGGAAGCGCAACGTCAAGAAGTATGGATAAACCCAATTGATGCTGAAAATAGAGGTATTAAAAACGGTGATATGGTGCGTGTTTATAATGATCGTGGAATAACTCAAATTCCTGCATTAGTAACACAACGCATTATTCCTGGTGTTGTTGGTTTACAAGCTGGGGCGTGGTGGACACCAGATGAAAAAGGAGTTGATCATGGCGGATGCCCTAATGTTTTAACATCGACACGAATGACGCCATTAGCACATGGTAACTCGCATTTAACTGTTCTCGTTGAGGTAGCCAAAGCATGAGTGACTTTAAAGAATATGCGGCAGTGAGCGATGAACAGCTCGGTTTCTTTATTGATTCCTCTCGTTGTTCTGGCTGTAAAGCATGCCAAGTAGCATGTAAAGATAAAAATAATTTAGAAGTTGGTCGTCGTTTTCGTCGTATTTATGAAGTAAAAGGCGGTGGCTTTGCGCCAACAGGGCAAGGTGGCTTAGTTAATAATGTTTTTGCTTATACATTAACTATTTCTTGCAACCACTGTGATTCTCCTGTTTGTGTACAGAATTGCCCAACAACTGCAATGCATAAACGTGAAGGTGATGGCATTGTTCGCGTAGATACCAGTAAATGTGTCGGTTGTGGTTATTGTGCTTGGTCGTGCCCTTATGGTGCACCGCAAATGAATGAAGACACAGGACAAATGTCAAAATGTGATTTTTGTATCGATTTATTATCAGAAGGCAAAAATCCAATTTGTGTAGATACATGCCCGTTAAATGCAATTAAGTTTGGAAAAATTAAAGATTTAAGAGCGAAATATGGACATTTAAGCCAAGTTCAAGGGTTACCTGATTTTACGATGACAAATCCGAATTTAGTTATCAAACCCCATACTGGTGCGATAAAGAAAGGAGGAGTTCAATCATGAATGAATGGCCATTAGTTGCTTTTACCTTATTTGTACAAAGTTCGGTTGGTGTGACGCTCTTCAGCGCACTCTATTTTTGCTGGTTAGAAAAAGAAATTGGTAACCAAAGAGCAACTATTGCAATACGTCCAGTAGTATTGACGGGTGCTATTTTAGGTTGTTTGGGGTTATTAGCTTCGACGTTACACATGGGATATCCATGGAATGCCTTTCATGCATTACGCCGTATTTCATCATCATGGTTGAGTCGTGAAATCATATTTGCTGCAGTTTATCTTGGGGCATTATGCCTCTATACCTTATTGGTATTGATAAAAGGGCATATGAACAAAACCATTTTGGCTATTATTGGTTTACTGGGTCTCATTGATATATTTTGTATGGCTTCACTTTATTACAACACGTCAATGCTGACATGGATGCATGCTAATACATACGCTATGTTTATGGGGGCTGTATTGTCAGCGGGTGCTGCGATAGCATTACTGATAACAGCATTACGAGTGAAAGCGTTTGTTAATGGTGAATTAGCAAAAAAAATGGTAATTAGTGCCCTAGTGGTGATTTTTCTTGCGGTTACTCTCCGTATGGCTATCCAGCCTTTCTATTTAGAATGGATGGCAGAGATCATATCAACAAATGATGCAATAACGTTCCCTCATACGCCAATCATTGCGTATAATGAAACATTCGGATTAAGAATATCTGCATGGGTGATGTCAATCCTTGGTATTTTAATGATGGGATACAGTGTATGGAATTACCGTAACGCTGTATTTACGTCAGGATTGCGTATGGTGTTAGCAAGCAGCGCAATAATATTGATTGCAGAAATTCTTAATCGTTTTGCATTCTTTATTGTTAAGTAGTGGAGTTGTGATGTATGAGGCGTTTTATTAAGGTGGATCTTCCTCCTGAACCTATTATTAATGATAAATGTGTTAGAAAACGCCTCAAACAAAGCCTATGTGATAGTTGCTCTAAAGTTTGCCCTGTGGGCGCTATCACTTTTGGGCACTTAGCTGTGGAAATAGACAATGAACGCTGTTTTCAATGTGGTAATTGTCTATTTACCTGCCCTGTTGACGCGATAGAAAATATCGCGCCTCATGAAAGAACATATCAAGACAATTATCTCGTCGTTAATCATGATGAACCATTAGCAAGTACAGAAGAGCTTTTAGTCTGGCACAGACAATATCAAATAAGAGGTATGAAAATTGCACAACCTCTTGTCGATAAATGGCTTCCTATTTTAGCAAGCCTAAATATTCAATTAAAAATCTTACAAGAACCTATTTGGCAATTAATTATTACCGAACCGACAGATATTGATAGTGGTCGCCGCTTTATGCTGTTTCGTCAAAAATTAGATGAAACGCCACTTAATAAAAATCAGGTTAAAACAGGATTGAATGCAAGAAAACAGCTTTATCCTGAAGATAGTTGGTTTCAAATTCAGTTAGATAAAGACAGCTGTATTCTTTGTTCTGCTTGCGCCAAAGTGTGTGATGAAGGTGCGATAGAACTCGAAAATAATATATTTATGCTCGATGAAAAACGCTGTACAGGTTGTATGAATTGCGAAGTCGTTTGTTTTCCTAAATCTATTTATGTTAGTGAACAAATCGCTAAAAATAGTGAACCTACCCATTATCATTATTATGATGCACATTGTGAAAAATGCCGCTTAGCTTTCTTATCATGGGAACCAGAAGCAACCTTGTGCCCGATTTGCATACAACATCAGAAGCAAGGTTGGCTATAATCCCCTTTAAAGATACTCATGTTATTTATTGGTTAATAGGCAAATACGCTGACTAAAATAGAGCGTGTTATGTTGAAAATGATTTTATTATCATGAAATTCCGATAGTGGCTAAATAGAATGGGAGAGCACAATGAAAACGACAGTTTTACCTGCCGATATGGTAGAGATTACCATTACAGAACCGGGAGGTATTGAAAAGCTACAACCTCAAAGGTCATCAATACCTTCGCTTCCCCCTCATTATCTATTAATTAAAGTCGCTGCTGCAGGTGTCAATCGTCCCGATATCTTTCAAAGACAAGGGAGTTACCCGCCACCAGCAGATGCTTCACCAATCCCTGGTCTTGAAGTGGCTGGAGAAGTTGTCGCATTAGGCGAAAACTGTACTCAGTGGCAATTAGGTGACAGAGTTTGCGCTTTAGTTGCAGGAGGGGGATATGCGCAATATTGTATTGCTCATGAAGATATCGTATTACCATCAATAAATTTAACGGATATTGAAGCTGCTGCATTACCCGAAAATTTGTTTACGGTATGGGCTAATTTATTTCAGTTAGGAAAACTAAAGCAAGGTGAATCTGTTCTTATTCACGGGGGAACATCGGGAATTGGTTCTACCGCTATTATGCTTGCTCATACTATAGGTGCAACGGTTTATACCACGGTAGGCTCTGATGAAAAAGCCACCGTTGCGCGTAATCTTGGCGCTGATTATGTTATCAATTATAAATCAACCGATTTTGCTAAAGAAATTCCTATGTTAACGAAAGGCAAAGGTGTTGATGTCGTGCTTGATATTATTGGTGGCGATTACATAGAAAAAAACTATCAAGTTGCGAGTAAATTTGGTCGTATTATACAAGTCGGTATGATGAAAGGGATGCCGAAAAATTTAAATATGATGCCAATGATGATTAAGCGGTTAGTTCATACCGGTTCAACAATGCGCTCCCGTTCAGTGGAAGAAAAAGCGCAAATTGCGCAAGAATTAAAACAACAAGTGTGGCCATGGATTGTTGAAGGAAAAATCAAACCGATAATTAATACCGTTTTTCCATTAATTGAAGTGGGCAAGGCTCACCAGTTAATGGAATCTGGTGATCTCATTGGTAAAGTGATGCTTGAAACATCGTCTTATAACATAAACAGGTAAAAGAAAGTGTAATATAAATTATTTAGTATAAAACAATTATATTATTTCTTTCTTTAGACACGAATATTCTGAAAAACACATGATGATTCAATCATGTGTTTTTTTATATATTGAAGTAAAAATTAATGAGTATTTAATTAAGATCTTTTTTTTTGAGTCGTGAATTTAATATCCATCCTTTTTAATGGACATTGGGCGATAGAAATATTCACTCATTCTAAATAGGGCGGGTTTAAATATTGGCCTCGGTAAAAGTATTACTATATTAGTAGAAATATAACTTAAATCAAAATTGATAATAAGATAAAGAAACTAATAAATAAAACTAAATCATTTATCATTAAAGTGTAAAAACGTTAGATGGAATTGAAAAAATCTTAACTGATATCAATAAAATAAAGAAGATTCTTACTCATCATGTAGTATATCATTTGAATAGAGATTAATTATTTACGATTTATAAACACAATTTTCATTAAAACAAATAACAAAAATTTATATATAGGTGCGATGATGGCAAATCACAAACAAACCTGTCTGAGTGCTACAGAGCGTGTATACCATATCCAAACCGTTGATACTCTTGCATGTTATCATCGAGAGATGGCAAAAATATTAATGAATAGTGAATATTCTTTTCCTAAAGCAAATAAGGTAAAAATAAACAGTAGTGACAATATAGACGTTAAAATAATAAGTAATACTATTGAAAAAAAAGCAGTAGATAATGCTTATGACTGTATTTTAGAGACTTTAAAACAGCAAAATAATTATAATCAATCAGATATTGAACCTTATTTCTCTCATCACCATTCCCAAGTGATGCAATTGGCTAAATTTGGCTACTTATCTGCTTTGGCCTATAACTCTGATAATGTTTTTAACCACCATTCACCTCTACAAAAACAACAAGAAAAAAAAATAACAGACGATCTCTGTAAGTTAATTGGTTTCTTGCCTGAGAATGCCTTTGGTCATATCACAACAAGCCATATTCTTGCTTGCTACGAAATATTGTGGGCACTGAGAAATTTAAAAACATTACCCATGGCGATAGCTCGCCATCCTAAATCTCGGGATTTAGTGGCAGATAAAAAAGCATTTGAGTTATTCAACATGTCTGTCACTGATATTCTAACCGTAAGTGAGCAACTCAATGAACGTGGTATTTTTGATGATGTCAGCTATTTAACTTGTCGTGGAACAGGAATGACCAAAACAATGCATTTAGGAAAATTGCTTGTACCTGTTTCTCGTTTTGAATTTTGGAAGAAAGCAATGGATATTCTTGGGTTAGGATATGACAACCTTATTGCATTGCCTATCGATGGAAACTTTAAAACTGATACTGAAAAAACGCGTAATATCGTTTTACGTTTAATTGAACAGGGTGAACCTATTCTTGGTGTCATTGGTATGTTAGGGTCACCATCTTATGGTTGTATTGATAAGCTAAAACCTCTTTTTGAATTACGAAAAGAGTGTGAGGAAAAATACAATAATTCTTTTTATATTCATATTGATGCGTCACAATTTGGATATATAAGAAGTTTGTTTCTTGACGATAATGACGAACTTATTCCTTATGAAATATTGTGTGAAAAACTAAAAACAGAAGCCTCGTTACTTGAGTTAACGCGAGAAGTGTATGATAGCATCGCGCTACTTCCCCTTGCAGATTCGGTTTCTTTTGAGCCTTTTCAAGCAGGTTTTTCGCCTTATCCTACCGGAGTAGTCTGTATTAAAGATGCGAGAATGAGTCGTTTTTTAACAAATCCACCCAAGTTATGCCCAGAGCAAGCTGATTTGGTGGCTGAAATTGATGGTATTCAATCTGCCCCAGCAGTCGCTTCAATGTGGAGTGTACATCAATTATATCCTTTTACTTTATCAGGGTATGGAAAGTATGTACGAATCCAATGGGAGACACGAATTAAACTTGAACAATTTTTTAATCAAGCTCCCGCATTTGAGGTAGAGGGTGAGTATTACTCTATTCACATTTTATCTGCATCAGACTTTAATAAATTGAATTTTGCGATTGTAAGAAAAGGAAATAAGTGCTTAAAAACACAAAATGACCTCAATAAATTGATACATGAAAACTTAGTTATAAAAAGTCATTACAGGCAAGATTTAAGTTTATTAACGCTTTGTGCTCGCAATAGTGATGATATTCCAGCTCAGTTTTGCAACGAATGCCATTTAGATAAAAATGAATGGGAAACAATCAAACATTTAACTTTATTGCAATTGACTATAAAAAGTACAGAAGAATGGTATGAGGAGCAAATTGAAGCAGGGTATCAATATATTAAAACAGTAGTGTTATCTGCGTTAAATAGATAATGATCTAAAGATTAGTATCGATATGATAAGCGAAAGAGTGGGGTAAGATCTTACTCTCTTCGCTTTTTTTTGTGCCATTTTTTAAGTTCATTGAGATAAAGGTGACATTGTCACGTAATGGCTTTATAAATATAGCTATAGTCTATTTTCTACATGTACTAGAGATTAATAATGATTGTTTTTATCCAGCTTGACTCTTTTTTATTTTCATTGATAGCACACAAAAGCAAGCTGGATAATGAGAATCATTCATAATAACACTCGTTTTGAAAATTTTTAATCATAAATAAATCAACTTGTTAATAAAAAAATCAATTCAGATATGTATTTAGATATATCTAAAACTTGATCATTTAGATATATCGGATTATTATGCACTACATAAATTCGATATATCTAAAACAATGAGGGAATATTTATGATGATTCGAGCATTAAACTCACTTTATCAACAGCGTGCTGAAAATGGCGAACAGGGTAGTCATGGACATGGTCACGGAAAAGGGCGTTGTGGCGGTAAAGGTAAACATAGCCAACACCAAGAACATCATGGTGAGCATTGTTGTCACGGTGAACATGGTCATGGACACGAAGGACATGGTGAATGCTGTCACGGTGAACATGGTCACGGACACGAAGGACATGGTGAATGCTGTCACGGTGAACATGGTCACGGACACGAAGGACACGGTGAATGCTGTCACGGTGAACATGGTCATGGACACGAAGGACATGGTGAATGCTGTCACGGTGAACATGGTCACGGACACGAAGGACATGGTGAATGCTGTCACGGTGAACATGGTCACGGACACGAAGGACACGGTGAATGCCGTCATGGTGAGCATGGTCATGGACACGAAGGTCACGGTGAATGCCGTCATGGTGAGCATGGTCACGGACACGAAGGTCACGGTGAATGCTGTCATGGTGGGCATGGTTCTGACGGACAAGGTAAGCAACGTGGTCGTGGATGTGGTAGCCGAGGAAAAGGTCAGGGTCGCCAATTAAGACGTATGTTTGATCATGGTGATTTACGTGTTCTTTTACTTAGCATGATTGCAAAAAAACCAAGTCATGGGTATGAAATTATTCGTGGTATAGATGAAGCCTCTTCAGGGTTATATGTCCCTAGCCCAGGAGTTATCTATCCAACGTTAACATTACTCGAAGAACAAGAGTTACTGGTTGCCAGTATCGCTGAAAAAGGCCGTAAAAATTACAGCATTACACCTGAAGGTACTGCATTTTTAGCAGAGCATCAGGAAATCGATGCCAATATTCAAAAAAAGCTTTCTTATGCGAGAGATTTATCTCAAAACGCAGGTGGTGTGTCTGAAGAAATTGAATCTGCTGTCGGTAAATTGAAAGCCGTATTACGCCACAAGTTAGTATTAAAAGAGCTCTCTGTGGAAAGAGCAGGACGTATTGCTTCTATTCTTAATGAAGCAGTTGAGAAAATTGAAGCTATCAATGAGGCATTGATCTCAGAGGAAAGGGAAGATGAATAAAACAGATACTCAACCACAAAATTCAAGAAAAAATAATGAAATAGAAAAAGAGGATTTAGAAAATAATCCAGCAGTAAAAGAACAAATTTGCCCAAAAATGCCAGTTTCTTACTTTCGTAGAGCATTACGCAAACCTGGCAGAATATGATAATGATGGACGGAGGTTATCAAGATATGGCCTCTGTCAATTTTTCCTCTATCTCAGATTCAAGCAATTCCACCTCCTTATTTACCGTCACAAAATGATTTCTTAATTAGAAAATCAATAATCCTGCTATAGAATTTTTTTTCTTATCTTTTTTATCTTATGCAGTTATCTCCTTATTTGTATGTAAAACGTCATTTTCTGATGACTGTTTGCATCATTTTTCTTAGGTTATTGTACTAATATCAAAAAAACCACAAATGACTATGGAAATGTTCCACAATAGTGATTACCTTATTTAAGTAAGTGACTCATTATAAATAATAGAAAATTTAAACCAGAGATATGCTGAATAACAATAAAATAAATATCGCATCAAAATAATAAATGTTTGTATGCACTTAAACGAGAATAAGCGCTTTAATTCAAACGAATACCTTACTGATAATACAAAAGTTTAATTGGTGTTTTTGATGGTAAGGTAACACAGATGTCGGTTTATTTATTGTTAGGAATAGAAATAATGATGCGAATAAGTGGTTGATATTTCAATTAAAAATATTACCACAATAAGAATAACAATACGTTAATCAATTAAAACTATCAGCTACTAAGTTGATAGTTATGTATTTGCCGTACCTGTTAAATTAACATTTGCTAACTTAGGAATATTCGAATGAAAGTAAAGGCATTATCTGTGGTGATAAGTTTAATACTTGCTACACCATTATGTGCTAACGCACAAACCGACATAAGTGCAATTGAGGCGCGACTAAATGCACTAGAACAGCGTGCGAACGCGGCTGAAGCAAGAGCGGCTGTAGCAGAGCAAAAAGCTGCTCGACTTGAACAACTCATTAATTCAAATAACACATCTCAAGAACGAAAAACAACAAATAATATTGCTCCTATCAATATGGAACAGCGTATTACTATATTAGAAAAGCAATCTGATGAAGCTCAAATCCAAGCAAATATTGCTCAAACTCAGCTTAAAGAAATTCAACAAAAACAGTTGATTCAGCTGACGAATACAAAAAACAAAGAAGGCGCTGGCTTTTTCTCAACCAATACAAATTGGGGGGATCTCAAATTGTATGGTGATGTTGAATATAATATTGATGCAGCAAGTAAGAAAGGACAATTAACATCAATGAGGATGATGCCCGGTAAGCAAAAAGATTTTGATGATAATGAAAAATGGTCGTTGAATGGGCGTATTTTAATTGGTATCGATGGTGAACGAGAATTAAAAAAGGGTAATTATGCTGGCTTCCGTGTACAACCAATGGCTGACATGACAGGCAAAATGAATCTTGATGATGCTGCTTTTTACTTTGGTCAGCGTGATAAATGGCAGTATAAAATTGGCCGCTATGAAGCTTATGATATGTTCCCTCTAAATCAAGATACGTTTGTTGAGTATTCAGGTAATACAGCAAATGATTTATATGGTGATGGTTTTGGTTATATTTATATGATGAAAGAAGGGCGTGGTCGTAGTAGTGATGGCGGTAGCATGATGGTTAACACGCATTATAATGACTGGTATTTTGAGCTGAATACGTTAGTTGAAGATGGAACTTCTGTTTTTAAAGAGGGGGAATATCACGGACGTAAACTCGATAATCGTAAAAATGTTATTTATATGCGACCTGTTGTGGCATGGCAAAAAGATAATTTGACGATTGCCGGAGCGATAGATGCGAACGTAATAAGCAAAGCTTATGGTTACGAAGATGAAAATGGAAAATTTCAAGATCAATCTCGCCGTACTGGTTATGGTCTAACGATAAAATGGGATACCTTAACAGATGATCCTATTAACGGCATTGTTGCTAATTTAAGTGCTGCTTATCTTGATGCTAAAGATGAAAATGATTTTTCAATTGGTAGTAATGTGTTGTGGCGTAAATTCCAATTGGGTTATATCTATGCACATAATGATATTAAATCATATGATGTGCTTGAGGATCCTGATAACGAAACCTATTTAACGCTTAATCCTGGTAAGTACAATATCAATACAGTATTTGCTTCTTATGAACTGCCTAATATTTTAGATATGGATAATTTTAAAACCTATTTAGGTGCATATTATTCACGAATAGATGGTAAAGACGATATTAACGTACATAGCAGTGATAAAGATCGTTACGGTGCCCGTATTCGCTTTAAGTATCTTTTTTAATTTTGATACCTTAAGTTAGGTATTAGTCACACATCTAAAGGCTTCAATTTTTAATGTGCTGTTATTAAATGTACTGTTATTAATTGAAGTCTTTACCTTTTTATATCTGTATAGCGATAAGTATGTAAAACCTCAAATACCTGATAAAAGAAAGGCTTTGACCAGTTTTTCAACCTGCCACTCTTTAATATCAGAAACTTGCCCATCACCAATCTCAACTAAGCGTAACTCTCCAACAGTGTTCCTAACTATATCTATGGAATAAAATGGCGTGTTTATCTGTTTCGCTACTTTTCTTACAAGTTCAGGAATTTCATTATCCGCAGAAAATATTTTCTTATTTAAAACAAAATATCTACGCTCACTATTATTAATAAATTCTTCAACTCGGCGAAGGCTGACGCCACCTTCAATATTTCCCCTAAATTGTGTAATTAGTTTTAATATTTCCCTAATCTCATCTGCATTTTTAGCGATAGAACCTCTCGTTGTCGTTAACGACTTTACATAATCTTTCACAAAATAAGCTGGCCATTGAAGCTGCTTAGTTAACTTTTCAAAATCTGTTTCTGCATTAACAATAACGGTTTCTGGTGTGAATTTTTTACAATATTCATACCAACCAGTTATATGGTGGTTACGAATATAATCTTCAGGTATTTCAAGCATTTTTCCGCCATGAATATCCACGGCATGGTATAACTGTTGATACTCATTTTTATTTAACATCCATCCTCGCCAAATAACGGGATGTTCTGATTTAAAAGGATGTGAAAACGTATATTTACCCAGTGCCATATCTTCTGATGAGAGTAACAAGCAATGAATGTTGAGTGCTTTGGCACAACGGTATTCTTGCTCAAAGGCCTCATCAGGTTTGCCAATTTTAGAATAATCATCAGGGTAAATTATTTGCATAAGTAATTCCTTTTAGTTCAATAAATTTAATGAAAGACATTTTAACGCTCTATTTAATGGTTTGAAACTTTTTCCTCTTAATTACATGTTCTCTTTTTTAAGTTGTGAGATCTCTCGATTTTTTGATCTTTTCTCAGCTAGATAACTGATTTTACTCGTGCCATAGTTTTATTTCCTGCCATAATCTGTTTAACAAATACAGACATAAAATAACGTATTTAAATACGATTAATATTAAGCAGGAAACAATTCAATGCCTTTCTATACACAAAACAGTTATTCAAATAATAAGACCTATAAGCAAAATAGAATAAAAACACTATTAATAGGTTTAACCTTAATTCCTTCATTTGTATTTGCTAATGAGCTTTTGCAATTGCCACAACAAGATCGCATTTCTTACTTTACGCAGGCTCAACAAGCTGGACTCACGGGTGTTGCTATTAAAACCAAGCCTGTATTAGCAAGGCTGGCTAAAGAAGGTGAAATCATCACAACCATTATTAAAGGTGAAGGTGTTGAAACTGTTTCAGAACCTGCAAAAACAGGGGATTGGGTAGTACAAAATATCTGCCCAGAGACAGGAAACGAAGAAATTTTAGTAAGAGAAGCTAAATTTGCTCAACGTTACAACAGAGCAGAGCAAAGTAAGATTAACGTAGACTCTTATTCTAGTGATTATCAGCCTTTTACCCCCAAAGGCGTTGAGATGAATTACTTTATCGTACCTGACTCTACACCTCCATTTGCAATGAAGGCACCTTGGGGAGAATTGCAACGTTTTCAGTCGGGCGATGCGGTTGTGCAATCCACAACGGATAAGCAAGATATTTACCGTATTCAAAAAGCGGCATTTGAGTGTACTTATACTGTTCTTAAACCAGCTAAAATAGCAAAATAATGTGTGCTAAATAATAATGCCGTCTGGTTATCAGATAGGTAATTCATAATGTTATAGATATAACAAAATTTATTATAACGATATTAAATAGAGATGCTGGTTAATAAAAAATAAAACTTACTTTCTTTTTGTATATTTGCGTTTATGGCTACATTTCGTTAACCTACCTCTATCAATTTCTTCAACTCATTAGGTAAAACCTATTAAACTGATAGCAGGAATGTATTAGCTATTCTCAACTGGAATAGATACATTAGTTCTCATACCAAACAGGAGGAAATACAATGTCTTTAATTAATACCCCAATCAAACCATTCAAAAACATGGCATTTAAAGACGGTCAATTCGTAGAAGTGACTGAGAAGGACGTCGAAGGTAAATGGAGCATTTTCTTCTTTTACCCTGCAGACTTCACGTTTGTGTGCCCAACTGAATTAGGCGACTTAGCTGATCATTATGCTGAGTTCCAAAAAATGGGCGTAGAAATTTATTCAGTTTCTACTGATACACATTTTACCCATAAAGCATGGCACAGTAGCTCAGAAACTATTGGTAAAATTAAATATGGCATGATTGGCGACCCAACTGGCGCATTAACGCGTAACTTCGAAAATATGCGTGAAAATGAAGGTCTAGCAGATCGCGGTACTTTCGTTGTTGACCCACAAGGTATTATTCAAGCAATCGAAGTCACTGCTGAAGGTATTGGTCGTGATGCATCAGACCTGTTGCGTAAAGTAAAAGCGGCGCAGTATGTAGCTAGCCATCCAGGCGAAGTTTGCCCAGCAAAATGGAAAGAAGGTGATGCTACTTTAGCTCCATCACTGGATTTAGTTGGCAAGATCTAAATAAGAATTAAGCCACTAAACAAGTTATTTATCGGGTGTTTCGGCACCCGATTTTATTGAGGGTGCAAAAATGTTAGATAATAATTTAAAAGCTCAATTGAAAGCTTATTTAGAACGATTAACCCAGCCGGTTGAGTTAGTCGCAACATTAGACGACAGCAAACATTCTGCTGATATCCAAGCGCTATTAAAAGAAATCGAACCATTATCCGATAAAGTCACTTATCGTGAAGATAATAACGCTGATGTGCGTAAACCATCTTTTCTTATTACTAACCCAGGAAAAGAAACTGGTGTTCGTTTTGCAGGTTCGCCATTAGGCCATGAATTTACTTCATTAGTTTTAGCATTACTGCAAACAGGTGGACACCCATCAAAAGAAGCACAAGAATTACTTGAACAAATTCGTCAGTTAGACGGTGAGTTTCATTTCGAAACCTATTATTCGCTCTCTTGTCATAACTGCCCAGATGTTGTTCAGGCATTAAACTTAATGGCGATTTTAAATCCGAAGATCACGCATACCGCGATTGATGGAGGCATGTTCCAAAATGAAATTCAGGAACGTAATATCATGGGCGTTCCTGCTGTTTTCTTAAATGGTAACGAGTTTGGTCAAGGCCGTATGACCTTAGCTGAAATCGTTAACAAAGTAGACAGCAATGCAGAAAAACGTACTGCAGAATTGTTAAACCAAAAAGATGCATTTGATGTGTTGATTGTGGGTAGTGGACCTGCGGGAGCTTCTGCCGCGGTTTATTCAGCACGTAAAGGTTTAAATACAGGTCTTATTGGTGAGCGTTTTGGTGGACAAGTTCTTGATACTGTTGATATTGAAAACTATATCTCTGTACCAAAAACAGAAGGTTCAAAATTGGCGGGGGCATTAAAAGCTCATGTTGATGATTACCAAGTTGATGTAATTGATAGCCAAACGGTAAGCCGTTTAATTCCGGGGGCATCAGTAGGGGAATTACACCAAATTGAAACGGCATCAGGTGCAATTTTAAAGACCCGTAGCTTAATTATTGCAACAGGTGCTCGCTGGAGAAATATGAATGTGCCCGGCGAAAATGAATACCGTACTCGTGGTGTAACTTATTGTCCACACTGCGATGGTCCGCTCTTTAAAGGCAAAAGAGTCGCCGTTATTGGTGGTGGTAACTCAGGGGTTGAAGCTGCGATTGACTTAGCGGGTCTCGTTGAACACGTAACAGTATTAGAATTTGCGCCAGAAATGAGAGCCGATGCGGTATTACAGAAAAAACTGCGTAGCTTAAGTAATGTAGACGTTATCTTAAATGCGCAAACTACAGAAGTGTATGGTGATGGTACTAAATTAACGGGTCTAAAATATAAAGATCGCACCAATGATTCTATGCATGATATTGCATTAGCAGGTATTTTCGTTCAAATCGGCTTATTACCTAATACACAGTGGTTAGAAGGCACTGTTGAGCGTAATAAGATGGGCGAAATTATTGTTGATGCTCGTGGTGAAACCAATATTAAAGGTGTTTTTGCCGCTGGTGACTGTACTACAGTACCTTATAAGCAAATTATTATTGCCGCGGGTGAAGGTGCTAAAGCCTCACTTAGCGCCTTTGATTACTTGATTCGCACGACTGCAAAATAAGTAAACTAGACTTAAAAATTAACTATTTTATATTGTAAAAAGCATCTCGGTTGAGATGCTTTTTTTCTGTCTCACACTTACCATTTGTCGAAAAACCTCTATTTATAAACCTCAAACAACCTATGCTATTATCTCGCCACTTAAATAATCTATAGGGAAGTTGATTGATATGAATATAAAAAATATGAGTTTTCGACAAATTGTTCCTGCACTTCTTTTTTCTTTGGCGAGTGTTAGCACTTTTTCTGTTAATGCAGATATCGAAGTCCGTGATGAAACCTTATATGAAGCACATCAGCGCTTTAAAACTCAAATTATAAACGACAGTTTTGATAATATTGATCCGCCTTGGGAAGCACCACCAGAAATATTCAATGTGATTAAATATCCCGCTAAACCAGGCGATATGTATGCTTATTTAACACCACCACCTACAAACAAAAAAATTAAATTGCCTGCCGTAATTTGGTTAAATGGAGGATATGGTGGAATTGGCGGTGATGATTATTTTTGGCAACCTAAACCTGTAAATAATGACCAAACAGGGGCTATCTTTCGTGATCCTAATATGGTGTTAATGATCCCCTCATTCCGAGGTGAAAATACCAATCCTGGCCGTTATGAAATGTTTTATGGTGAATTGGAAGACTTAGAATCAGCGAGAGAATATTTAGCATCACTGCCTTATATTGATTCAAAACGTATCTATGTAGTAGGGCACAGTACAGGGGGCACTCGAGCATTATTAGCAAGTGAATATAGTGATAAATTTAGAGCTGTTTTCTCCTTAGGCGGAATACCTGATCTTAAATTAAGAGCTGAAGGGAATATGATTGTTGAATTGCCTTTTGATATAAATAAGGAAGAAGAATTCAATGTTCGTTCTGTATATCGTTATATTAAATCGATAAAAACACCGACGTTTTATTTTGAAGGACGTGATTATTTCTGGAGCGAATTTAATGAATTGCGTGGTGTCGCAATGGTGCATGATATCCCATTAAAAATATACAATATTAAAAATGGTGATCATTTCAATATCATTGTGCCGGTCAGTAAATTAATTAAAGATAAAATATTGTTAGATATTGATACAACTAAAGAAAGTAATATTCGGTTCACTAATGAAGAGATTAAATGGATCAATAAACAGCTTAGGTAATTATTGATAACTTCATTTATCTAAAGTGGATTACTTTAATAATAAATCGCTCTTTTATTTAATTGATAAAAGAGCGGTTTTTTATTTAAAAATCAATGTAGTTTTAAAAATTAATATAGTTATCCTGAAAACTCATCACATAACTCTTGGAGCTTATTGACCATTCTCGCCATATGAAAACCATCGCACGTAGCATGATGTACTTGAATGGATATCGGTAATAAAAAATTGTCACCTTGCTGAGTATATTTTCCCATAGTAAAAATAGGCGGAAAATAATCTTTTACATTAGCTATATTTAAATTAAATCCGTCAAAATCAACCCATGGGATCATCGAGATACTGAAATGATTTTCAGGAAAGTTGGGTTTTGCGGATAGACTCAGATTATCGTTATATTTTTGATAATCACGATTATATCCTTGCAAAAAAGAATGCCAATCCTCAACGTACTCACTCCATAACTCAGAGAAAGTCTCCGTTTCAGGGTGAAAAATGGTGTACGCAGGGTTGATATAATTCCAAATAACTAGTTCATCATCCTTGATTGCCATTCTTGACTCAGGGTAGCTATTAACCGTTTTCGCAATCAAATAGATCATTGCAGGATAAAACCTAAGATTATTTTTAGCTAATACTGCCTTCAAGACAGTAATATCTATTTTAGTTGTTAAGCTAAATCCACACTGCAAGTTATGCCGATAATGTAAGAAATGTTCTTTTCTATTCCATTGTTCTAAATCGATTTTTTTATATTTCATTTTAAAGCCCTTCTTGTTAAGTAATAAAGTTGTTTTTAACGAAGAAGGGCAAAACGGGTTGTTTGAATAGGTAGCATAATAGCTCCTGTTATAAAAGATAATAAAACACATTATTACACTAATTATCAAATTTTGAAGGTATTTTTGTGCTGATACCAATTTATAATAGCATTGTTTTGGAGAAAGGTATTAAGTGTATTATGATAAAAAGCATAAAGATCACTGTTTGAAAATGAAGGGATTTATAATGCAAGCTAAACTTGCTTACCAATGGAAACAAAAAAGGCGGGGGCGACTCTCTTTCTTAGGTTTAGAAATTGCTTGGTCAATTTTCTTTTCTATTGCCGAGAATTTAGCCTATCGATGGTATATATCATTTTATCCTGAAGACGCTATCTCTATTTTTGAAAATACTTTTTACTACCAATTCTCTTTTACTCCTTATGGTTTAATTGAAATAGCATTTTTAATAATACAAATCTATATATTTACACTGATCCTATCGCAACGAGTGAGAGATATAGGTATAGGTTACCCTGTTATTATTTCGTTTATCTTTACTGCGAGTCCTATATTATTAATGCCATACTTACTCTTTAATGCACCAACCATGTTGATGGTGTTTTCTTTTGTTTTATTAATAGGTGGATTGGTTGCCTTACTTGCACCTTCTGCTTATAAAATCGATATCGATATTAATAAAGATCTAAAGAAAAATAATTAGCTAAAAAGTGAGTTGTGTAAAACGAGAAAAAGCATCGTTTAGATGCTTTTTCTGATCTAGCCGTATTACTTTTCATGCAATTAAGACAAAATCTCAATTACACCTTTTTGCCCATCAACTTTAACTTTCTGACCATTCTTTAAAATATTTAAGATATTACGAACTCCCATTACTGCGGGTAATCCCAATTCTCTTGCAGTAACTGCGCCGTGAGATAATGGCCCACCACTTTCTGTAATAATACCCGAAGCGCGATAAAAAAGAGCTGTCCAAGCCGGATTGGTTGTTCTTGCAACTAAAATGGCATTTTGTGGAAACTCTGCAAAATTCTCAGGGCCATGAACAAGATAAACATTACCTTCAATAATACCAGCGCTACCCGCTAACCCTTTGAATTTTTGATCATTGGTATTTATTTCATCAGCACTATCTTCGCCATAAATCCATTGTGGAGTCACAGATTTTGCTTTTAAATATCCGGCTTTGTTTTGATATATGTGATGGCGTAACTGATTCCAACTTGTTGGATTATCTGCAAGGATTGCTTTAGCTAAAGGTTGTTCATTAGCAAAATAAATATCCATAGGGCAGTCTAAAACACTACGAATAACGAGCCTTTCCCCTAATGCTTTTAATCCACGACGCATTGGTAATGCAAGCCGAGTGGTTTGATAATGCTCTAAGTCATCAAGTGCAGTATAAACACGTGCTAATCGAATGATCTCTTGTAAAAAAAAGCGTAACTCTTCAGGTGCATCAGAAATAAGTGAAAACTCAGTTTCTGACTGTAGAATTTTTTTACTTAATGGATCATCAATCTGTTTATCATCTGATAAATCGGCCATTGCCTTAATTTGAGCCAATACGATATGAGGAGCATCTAGCCAAGTTGGATGATAAGCATCAAAATCTAATTCTCGGTGACCGTGATTCGTTAAAAATAGAGTAAATTGCTGGTGAAAGTGGGGATCACACTGCGCAATTTCTTGCATAATATTTTCAGGAACACTCTGCTCAATACATGTTAATAAATTTGGATATTGGCGTGCATAACGAGAAAGCACCCAAAGTTCAGCATTGACTTGCCCCGTTTTAGTCTCAGACATCGCAATTAAGTTATCAAAAGCAGTATGTGCATATTTTTCTTCTTTAAAAAATAGCTTTAATAATGCCATTAACGCTGAGTAGAGTGAACGTTGAGTCAATGATATGGCAATATTAGGTAAGAAATAATCAGCACCTAACTTATTAATTTTTTGCACATAATCCCATAACTGCGATAAATTTTTATCTTGTAAAGGTTCATTCATTAATGCGCCAATTGAGATTAAATACTTATCTAAATCTCGCATCCAAGTAATGGGTAATTCTTGTACCCAACTAAATTTTTGAGCTATCTCAGGAAGTGATTTTAATAGGGTAGGTAAATCATTCATCATAGAGGTAGGAAGGCGGTTGCTGTACAAAGAAACGGCATTTTGATTGCCATAAATATAGTAATCTTGCATGCCAAACCACTTACCATTAAATGAAGGAAGCCCCATAAGATTAAGGCTAAAGTTTAATGATGAATGAAAACCTGCTTCACACATATCCCATGTTAACGGTGTGATGGGATTAGGAAATCGTTCGGCAGATTCTTCTCTTGTCCAAATTGGTGCAATTTGAGTCACATTCCTTGATTGTAAAAGCCATAATTTTCCATTATGAAATGCCCATTCAATATCTTGTGGGAAATCAAAATATTTTTCTGCTGAAATTGCGAGTTCAGCAACTTGTTTACACTGTTCGGGTGTTAATGAAGATATAGAGCGATTTTGGTGTTCAAGAGGTAAAATTTCAGTGCCATTTTCAGCCATAACAATAGCATTTATTTTTTCTGTTATTGTTTTACTTTTTAATGCTAAGTTTTTCCTTTCAATAATAAACTCGTCTATAGGATCTTCACCAGCAACAACTGTTTCTCCTAAACCAAAGGCCGAATTAATTAATACAGTAGAAAGAGAACCTTGAACAGGATCAACAGAAAAGGCAACACCTGCGGCTTCGTCTTTTTGAACATCAATCATTCTTTGCAATACAATGGCCATTGATGCTTGAGTATGTGGCAAATTTAAGTGCTGGCGATAGAACATGACGTGAGTGTGCCACAACGATGCATAACACTGACGAATAGCATCTAGTAAGTTAGGTAACGTTTTAATACCTAACAACGTATCATGCTGACCTGCAAAAGCAGCACCAGGCATATCTTCTAGTGTCCCTGATGATCTTACTGCTAAAGGGATATCAGTTAATTGGAGTTCATCTAACCTTAAATTCAGCGAATGCGTTAAATTATCTGGTATTGAGGCTTGTAAAATAAGATGGCGTATTTGCTGGCTTGTTATCTCAACTTCTTGATCTTTCTTTGATAGTAAACGATTAATTTCGGGGAGTAAGGGGGTAATAAATAATTGATATGCGTAGCAAGAAAGAATCAAACCATCGGGTACAGGGAGTGATTGAATGGTTTTGGCTAAACTAGCACCTTTGCCACCACTAATAGATACCTCAGTGGCGACAGGTTCGTTAATTTTATAAATGAGTTCCATATTCGACCTTATTATTTTTACATGTGATGTAAAGCACTGAGAATGCAAGTAATGCACCAACAATAACATCAATACCATAGTGATAATGCAAATAAACAGTTGCTAAAATTAACCCCATAAGAATCGGTGATAAGCAATAGGCTGTTCTTCGATAACCTGAAAAATAGAAAAATCCAACAATATAAATCGTGATCCCTGTATGTAATGAAGGAAACACATCCATTCCAGTAATGCCTTTATCAACGAGCTCAGTTAAAAATAACGTCATGGCACCAGAATAGACTGGGTAGACAAAATCAGAAGGGAATGAAATATAAGGGCCTGCGGCAGGAATAGAAAAATAACCGATAAAGCCAAAAAAATACATCAACATTAAACCTAAAAAATAGTTTTTAGTAAGTGCTTTATTTCGGCTAAAAAAGAAGAAAAGGGCGCAGCCAATAATCAAAAAATAGAAACTAAAATAGCAAAATGAAAGAAGCTCACTTAGCCAGCCTGATTGTAAAAAAATCGTCCACTCTGGCAAGCTTTTTCCAAACCATAGGGTTTTATCCAATTTATATAAAATATCATCAAAACCCGATTGGTATAAACCATAGCGAATAGATTTAAATAAAGGAAAAATAGTCCAACAAGTCACTAGTTGTAACAAACCGAGCCAATAAAATCGTGAATAAGATGTTACGTGTCGATCTTTATATCCAATGAAAATTAATAAAATCCATAAAAAGAAACCTAAAAAAACAGGTGTTAGCATCTCTGTCGCGTGAATCAGCCAACTTCCATAAGTTCCTAAAGCCCAAATGATAAAAAGTTGTATCGAAAATAGCTGGTTAAAAAGAATCTTTGCTTTTGGGCTTAGCATATTTCAGCGCCTTTTTTTCTTATTAAAATTATACCAATAAGGGCACAAATTAATCCTGTAGCAATAAACAGGGGCGAAAAAAATAGCAGAATGATCAAGATAGGTAACCAAATAGCTGTGGCTATGCAGCCTCCTAAGATCTTAAAAAAACTAACCGTATTACGAGCATCTGCAAAATGAGACGCAATAAATGATGATAATAATATAGGAAACAAAATAAACATGAATAAAAATGAAATATAGCGCCAAATTAGAATAGAATTTAAAGAATGGTTTTCTATTTTAGGATGGTCATTATTTGATTGATATAAAATATTTTGATAATCAATAAAGGATTTTGCATAGGAATCCCCAATTTTATTTTTATTAAAAGCATAGTCTGATGCTTTCTTAAAAATATCAATATTTGGACAATTAACAGAAATATTATTTAATGCAGTGGAAACTTCTTGATGAATGTTTTTTTCCCATTCTCTCGTTGAGGAATTATCTAATTGTGAAGTTATGTCAATATTTTTACCAATATAAACTTCCACTTTTGAACTAAATTTATCAGGGGCTATATAAAATAATCCAATAGGAATAATATCAAAAACAACTCCCTCACTGATCAACGTCCTAATAATTCTAGCTGCGCCTCTTTGATATGGTAATGGCTGGAAACCCCACTCACTACTGCCTTCCGGAAATAAGAGTAAATCACCGCCTGCCTTTATATGTGCAATTGCTGCATCAGAGGGGCTTGAAAATATATTTGCATTTACACCCAAACGTTGTCTATCCTTTTTTCTAACTACGGGAATACCCGTAAAGAACAACCTCATTAAAGGACTATGTAATAATTGAATTGACGCTAAGGCCTGGGCTTTAGGAAATGCTTTTAATGCAATGTAACCATCGAAAGCACTGTTCCGATGACTACATAGAATTAACTTTGGATGTGTATTTTCGGCTTGATATCTATTATGGTAAATAAGTGAAATTTTAGAGAAGTAGATTTCTCTAATTGAAGTTGAAATGAATTGATAATAAAAAGGAAGTGGAGAACCCGCAACAAAAGAGGCGTGATTTTTTATTGTTGAAGGTGATACTGGATTAGGCATAAGATTTCCTTACATTATTCCTTCTACAAAAACATAGCACGCTCTCAAAGGAAGTAACACTAAAAATTTAAAAATTTAAAAATGTATTATTAGAATAATTTATTTCACTAAATTGAGGCACTTAATTCTAATGAATAAGATGGAAATGAGTATGATTCAACTTAGGCTCGCTGAGCCACAAGAAGCAAAAAGATTGTGGCATTTACGAAATCAAGCACTACGCTTTGGTTGTGAGAATGTGTATTCATCAGATATTCTAGCTGCTTGGACTCCCGATGATATGCCCGATGGATATCGACAAGCTATTATTGATAATCCATTTTATGTGATTGATTATCAAAAATATAATATTCCTGTTGCTTCGGGTTTTTTAGATGTAAAAACTGGATTTGCTGAAGCAATTTTTACGCTTCCTGAATATATGGGGAAAGGATTCGCTGGATTAATTTTAAAGCAATTAAAACATGAAGCAGCAAAAAGAGGGCAATCAAGATTATTTTTGGATGCGACCCCTAATGCAGTATTATTTTATTTAAAACAAGGATTTAGAGCATTAGAAGAGAGAGAGTATTATTCTAGTTTAGCAAAAGCAAACTTGCACTGTTATCGTATGTATATTGATTTATAAAAGGAATTTACTTTTAAATAGACTTAAAATTTCTAATATACTAAAAATAAAAAAGCTGTTCTTAAAATGCGATATTCGTTTATTTTTACCATTTTTTGAATTAGCTTTTATATTAATAACATAAAATAGCAATCCCCTTGATGTTGCGATATTGTAAACTATCATGATATCTATGGGAATAAGTACTATGCAAAATGTGTTATTAACGTTATGGCCTCTATTTGCGTTAATTACGTTAGGTGCAGTTTTAAGAAGAAATAAAGCATTTGAACCTGCTTTTTGGGTAGGGGCTGAGAAGCTTAATTATTTTTTACTTTTTCCTGCATTATTGATCAACAGTCTAGCAAATGCACCATTGTCTGATCCTCAATTACCCCACCTTGCTGGGGCTATTTTTCTCGTTGTCATTATTGTTAGTGTTTTATGTGTTATTTTAAAAAAAATAACACACTGGTCTGCTGGACGCTTTGGCGCGATTGTTCAAGGAAATATTCGGTTTAATACTTATTTAGGTTTAGCGATTGTCGCCGATTTATTTGGTACTGAAGGTTTAGGGATCGCAGCACTTATATTGGCAACATTGGTTCCATTATCAAATGTAACTTCAGTACTTTGTTTAACCGCCGGGCAAAATGTAACATTACGTCAATTATTATTACCTATCATAAAAAATCCTCTAATTATCTCTTGTATCATTGGTATTATAATAAATCTATCAGGAGTCGGGTTTCCTTTTGGTAGCGACCAGTTTCTTAAATTATTAGCTGCAACGAGTTTACCTTTAGGGCTGATATGTATTGGTGCTGCATTACATATTTCAACCTTAAAAGCGGAAAGTAAAATGATCAGTATGAATACTCTGACACGTTTACTTATTGTGCCGATAATAGCATATAGCGTTGCTTATTTTTTAGCATTATCTCCATTGGTTATGATGCTCTTGGTTATTTTCTTTTCTATACCAACAGCACCAACATCTTATATTTTAACCAGACAATTAGGTGGAGATGCAGAGTTAATGGCAGGAATTATCACCTCTCAAACAATGCTTGCAGCAATTACTCTACCTATCATATTAAGTATCTTAGCAAGATAGTTAAATTATCATTAAAATAAAGGTGTTTTTTTTATATATATTTTTTAATTTAATATTATCCTTTTTCTAAAATTAAAGGGAAAGGGATAATGTATGAATGTAAAAATAAATGTAGGCGGCATGGAAATTACATCTCGTAAAATGGAGAAGATTAAAAATCTCTAGTGATGTATCAGATGCATTAACAATATGGGAGAAAATAAAAAAATTCTTTCATATTGGTAATGTGGAGGAAAAAGAAAAAATACTATGCTTGATTAAAGATGTTTTTTTTAATAAAGAATTAAATCTATATAAAAAAATAGAAAAATTTGAGAATATAAAAAATTTATCAAAAGATGATAATGCTAGAAATGAGTTTAAAATAAAAATAATAGATGATTATTTATGTTTATCTATTGGGGAGATTGGGTTCAGACATGTATTTACTAAAGAAGGAGATATGATAGAGCTGGAAAAAATAAAAAAAATACAAGAAGATTTTCTTCATACAAAATCAATTGAAAATGATGGTTTCGACAGCGATAAATTATTTGAATACATTATTTTAGCAATTATCAATGATAAGAATACTTATCATTTTGATGAGCATGGAATGTTAAATGTAGATCTTTTTGATAAAGAAAAGATAAAAACTAATGTGATGAATTCTATTCTTAATGAGATAAAAAATAAAATAAATACTGAGGTTGTCGATAAATCTATTTTTTATAGTGATAAAATAAAAAATATTGAAAAATGTATTGAAAAATTAGAAATAAATAGTAATCAATTTATGATGGAATTAAGTAATACATTTAAAACTGATGAAAAGCATATAAAAAATAGAAATAATGAACGTTCCTCTGTGCTTAATGAAATTACAAATACACTACAAAAAGACTTGTTAAGAATGGACTATCGTTTATTTGATCAACCGCTAGTTGATAGGAATACACTTAATTTAAAGATAAATGAAATCACTGAAAATAAAGGAAAAGAAAGAGAAAAAGAAATTGAAAGCCTAAAGCTAAATATGATGAATGAAAGTTTGGAGAAAATACAAAAAGTATTTGAAGATGTGCCTATTGATAAAAAAATAATTATTTATAATTTAATGTCTCAAGGGGTATTCCAAATAGTAAAAGATTCTTTTCATGGTATAGATCCTTTAATTTTATTAGGTATTTCTCCAATTAGAGGGAAATCTATCGTAATGATTAACAAAGATGAACATGACAATCTCACAATTACTGTATCTAATAAAAAAACATTAAATGATAAAGACGACTTAGGTGAAAAAAATGCTGAAAATTTTTTCTATAATTATATAAGTAAAGGATTAGAACCTTATACAAAAAATAAAGTTAATTTATTACATTTTTTATGTGATAACGCACCCAATAAACCATCTAATTTAAATGAGGTCTTAGATATACTAGATAAAAATAAAGTTTATTCAGACTTAGATCCATCTGAAAACCTTCCTCTTTTGGAAGAAGAAATACAGTTGGTTTTTACCTATCATGTAAAAGATAAAAGCATCAACGTAGAGCCACATAAAAGTTATTATGAGTATTCCTATCTAAATATTTAGCACTATGGCATAAGGAAGCTTCTTGCTATTATGATTATAAAATCAATAATAAGTAAGAGGCTCTTTTTATGTCACAACCTCATAATCTTGAAATTCAAACAGTTATTATCAAACTAAAACAGCAATACCAAAATGCAGTTAATGCATTACGTAGTGCAATTGTTGATTATGTGCAAGATGGAAAATTACCCGATGTAAAACAAAGAGCAGAAGGTTTATTTGCTTACCCCCAATTAACAATACATTGGCATGGTGAAATAAAAACAGAAGATAAAACGAGAGCTTACGGTCGTTTATCTAAGTCTGGTACTTATTCTACAACCATTACTAACCCCGCTTTATTTGAAAATTACTTATCAGAACAACTGCAACTTATTACTGATGCTTACCATGCTACTTTTGAAGTTAATGCATCAAAACAAGAAATACCATACCCTTTTGTAATTGATGGAACAGGGATTGGTTTTGATCGAAATATGAGTGCCTCTTTAGCTAAATATTTTCCCACTACGGATTTATCTAAAATTGGTGATGAAATTACGGATGGATTAATTTGCGATAGAGAGGTTTTACCGCTTTCGCATTTTGATGCATTGCGTACGGATTTTTCATTGGCACGCTTAAAGCATTATACCGGTACATTACCTGAAGACATTCAACCCTATATTTTATTTACTAACTATAATCGGTATGTTGATGAATTTGTTCGTTGGGCTTGCGAACAAGTCGCAGATAAAAATAGTCCATATTGTGCTCTTTCTTGTGCTGGCTTCCAGAAAATTACAGCAGAAACTGTTGACCCTGAAAAGTTAATATCTGACTTAACTTGGAAGAAGTATCAAATGCCTGCTTATCACTTAATAGCAAAAAAAGGGCCAGGCATAACACTTGTTAATATTGGTGTTGGTCCTTCAAATGCAAAAACAATTTGTGATCATTTAGCGGTTTTACGTCCTCATGTTTGGTTAATGATTGGTCATTGTGGTGGTTTACGTGAAAGCCAACAGCTTGGTGATTATGTTTTGGCTCATGCTTATTTACGTGATGATCATATTTTAGATGATGTATTACCACCCGATATTCCCATCCCAAATATTGCAGAAGTGCAACGCGCACTTTATGACGCAACGAAAATGATTAGTGGTAAACCGGGGCATGAAATAAAACAAAGATTAAGAACAGGAACTGTTGTTACAACTGATGATCGTAACTGGGAATTGCGTTTTTCTGTTTCAGCAAGACGATTTAATTTAAGTCGAGCGGTTGCTGTTGATATGGAAAGTGCAACTATTGCCGCACAAGGCTACCGTTTTCGTGTTCCTTATGGCACGTTATTATGTGTATCAGACAAACCGTTGCATGGTGAAATTAAATTACCGGGTCAGGCTAACCATTTTTATGAAGGTGCTGTATCAGAACATCTGCAAATTGGCATTCAAGCTATTGAGTTACTTAAACAAGAAGAAGGTAGTTTACATTCTCGTAAACTGAGAACATTTAATGAGCCACCTTTCAGATAAATTTTAGTAATAAGAAATCCCCAAATTTAAATAACCCAATAATTTGAGGTTAGTTTATAGTTGGGGATTTTTACTTAATATAAAAAAGAAATAGAGAATTATTGAATCCAAAATGGATCACTATTTTTATCTTGATGCCATTGATATTCAATTTGCCATGCTAATTTTTCGGCGACTTCGTGACTATGTCTATCTGCAATAAATCCTAAAGCCATATCTGTACCAGCAGAAACACCCGAAGAAGTATAGTATTTACCATCAATGCACCAACGAGACTTTTTTTGCCATAATACTTTGTCAGATTGAGAAATAACCCAATTCCATGCTCTTTTATTAGATGTTGCTTGTCTATTATCTAATAATCCTGTTTTAGCTAATAGGGCAGATCCCGTGCAAACGGTTAAACACCATTGTGATTTTTCAGCCAATGATTTTATTGTATTTATCATAAAATCATTATTAATTAAATTTCGAGTTCCTTGACCACCCGGAATAAGAATAACATCAGAATACGAGATAGACTGAGTTAAAATTTCAACACCTTGACTACTTTTAACTATGCCGCCATTTAATGAAATACATTGCATTTCAATATCATCGATACGACCAAATATTTCGATAGGGCCAAAAGCATCTAGTGTTTCAAAATTATCAAAAAGTAAGATATTTATTTTCATTATTTTTCCTTGCTATGTTTATAAGATATTAATCTTAACAAGTTATTTGAAAACAAAACTTAAAAACGTAAATGTCGAGCTGCTTTTCTTAGTCTATCATCTCCACGTCGATCATAACGTTGGGTCGTCATAATACTCGCATGTCCCATTGCATCTTTTACAGTAACAATATCTTCACCATTATCCAGCATTGCGGAAGCAAAGGTTCTTCGGAGATCATGAGGTGCAAATTTATCAATACCACTTTCTTGCTGTCGAGTTTCTAGAATATAGTAAATGGCTTGGTCGGTTATACGTTCATCGGTGACATCATCAAAACGACGAATTCGAGTAAAAAGGGGACCATCTTGCGATCCTCTTATTTCATCAATCCATAGCTGAACACGATCCCAAGTATCATCTGGCATATAAGACATTCGTTCTTTATTCCCTTTACCTCTAACAATAAAGGCCTGATCACGAAATTGAATATGTTCATAATTAATAGCGACTATTTCTGAACGGCGTAATCCACATCCTAATAGCACACTTAATATTGCAGCATCTCTTAAACCTTTTGACGAATTATCTTTTTCACAACTTCTAAATAATGCCCGAATTTCATTGCTTGTTAATGCGCGACCTTTGGGTAATCGGCTTCCTCTAACAGATTTAACTTGGCGGATATGCTGATAACTTTCAGTATCCATTTGTTTCATTGCCCAAGCTTCTAAAGCAACCCCTTTTAATGCGGCAAGATAAGTATTAATAGTGGCAGGGGCTTTATGGGCATCAGACAACATATCAATAATAGCTTGAATATGATGGCGACGAAGTGCACCCCATTGGCAGTTTTTAAGGGAAGAAAAACCAATCATTTTGGCAACGATCGTTAAAAATGATCCCATTGTTTGGCGGCTACGTTTAGAGCCTAAACTCATTAAATAGGCCAATGCAGGATTAGTATGAGAGGGTGAGGTGAATGTTGTATTAAGATCCAATAATGCTTGTTTTTCAGACAACACTAGCGATGTTTCAGGTGTTAAATCCTGATCGTCGTGGTGAAATTTCACTGTGATTTCCTTATTAAATCAACATAACCATGATGAATATTCTAACAGATCCAAAAAAGAAAAAAGCTACTTTTTCAAAGGATCATTTTAATAAGTAGAAAAGATCGTGTTTGTTTTATCGTCAATTAGCGGGTTAATTGAACGACATTGGTATAAATGGCAACCAAATTGACCTAATCCAAAATTAGGAATAAATTTCTTTCAGAAAAAATGCAGAGAATAGAAAGGAGAAAAGGTGATTAGTAGGGTATTCGTACCCAAGATCTTTGTCTTTTCTCTGTTTAAAAGTAATAGAGATAAAGAGGAAATTAGGTACGAATTAGAAAAATAATGGCTTAAATTTACTCTTTATAAATGGCAACAACGGGTTTTCCATCATTACCAATTGTGCCCCGATACATGCCTTCAGAATTAAAACTCATCGTGTAGTTACCTGATTTATCTAATACGATAACGCCACCACTGCCATCAATCGCTTTCACTTCATCAAGTGCATTTTGTGCGGCTTTTTCTAAAGGTAAATTCTGATATTTAACTTGAGCTGCAATATTGAAGGCTGTTAATGTACGGATAAACATTTCGCCAGAACCTGTTGCAGATACAGCAACGGTTTCATTATCGGCATAGTTTCCAGCACCAATAATAGGGGAGTCGCCTACTCTGCCATAACGTTTATTGGTCATTCCTCCGGTCGATGTTCCCGCGGCTAAATTACCCTGTTGATCTAGTGCAACTGCACCCACGGTGCCATATTTATAATCGTACATCATCGGGTCAATAAAAAGTGCTGCTGTTTTTCCATCATGATCTAAAACGACTTGTTCTTTTTCTATCGCCTTTTGGAGTTGTTGCCAGCGGTGCTCAGTTCTAAAATAAGAGGGGTCTACAATAGTCAATCCTTGCTCTTTAGCAAAAAGATCTGCGCCGTTTGAAACCATCATGACATGAGGGCTTTTTTCCATCACTGCAATGGCGGCATTGATGGGATTTTTAACTGTAGTCACGCCAGCAACAGCACCTGCTTTACGGGTTTTACCATCCATAATAGAGGCATCAAGTTCATTACGCCCGTCATGTGTAAAAACAGCCCCTTTTCCTGCATTGAATAGAGGAGAATCTTCCATAACATTAATAGATTTCTGAACTGCTTCTATACTAGTACCTCCACTGTTTAAAACCGCATATCCAGCATTTAAGGCTTCGGTCAGTTTTTCTTTATATTCTTTTTCTTGTTCAGGAGTAATTGTGTCTTTAGTGATTGTGCCCGCACCACCATGAATAACAAGACGAATAGGGGACTGAGTATTAGCAAAAGCAGAGGTGGCAAACAGAGTGCAAAGTGTCATTGTGGCGAGTTTATACTTTATATTATTCATATAACCCTTCTTATTTTCGATTCAAATTAATTTGATATTTTCATATATTCTCTTACCGCTTTGTTCCTAAATTCTAATTAACTGTATCAATTGACTGTAATAACCAATTGCAATAATCACTATATAAAAAGTTTAAGACATAAGTGGTCTGAACACTTGAATTTATTTCTGATTTATCGATCTCTGTCATAGAGTGACTTTTCTTCGATTTTTATTTTTCAGTATATTCAAATGATTATGTTTTTTAGGTGTATTTTTATATCAGAAATAAAAGCAATAAATAAATGATAAAATATTTAAAATAGGAGGGGGAAAATAGGTTTACTCTATTTATATAATAAATACAATCTGTTGCTGTTAAAATTCACATTATTCATTAATTAATGATTAGTTATTTTTTAAAGCAAATAAAAATATCTTTTTAATATTGATAAATAATTGATAACTATTTGTTATTATTTCGTTTGTATTTGAATGTAATAGAAAGGTGTTTTCTATATACAAATTGTGTGCTTCCTCGAATAATCAAAAAGGGATAATGGATTCTGTGATAAAAGTACTACATTAATTTGAGTTAAGGCTCTATTATAGTAACATAATATTTATAATTCATAAGGTTAGCTTTTTATATTTTTTATTTTTATAGCTTGCACGTTAGCTTTATTAATATAAATAGACTATTTTTAAATAGAGATAAAATAAAAAATTTAATCAGCTTTCACTATTTAACTATTTTCTGGCATACAGCAGATAAACACATTTTTGGTATTATTTTATGGCTAAAGGAAGGTTAAATAATTTATATGAAAAATCAAAAAAAGAGTCGTTTTTTTGTTTACGGTATTATTCTTATCGCGGTAATTGCCGCTGGTATTTTTTGGTGGAGATCTCAAGCACCTACACTTCCTTCAGGATTTGCTCAAAGTAATGGGAGAATTGAAGCAACAGAAATCGATATTTCAACAAAAAGCCCAGGAAGAATAGACTCTATCTTAGTTCAAGAAGGTGATTTCGTTAAAGCGGGTGAAGTGTTAGCTAACATGGATACCCGAACACTTAAAGAACAACTTCATGAAGTTCAAGCTCAATTAAACCAAGCCAAAAGTAGTGTTGTTACTGCTCAATCAGCATTGTCACAACGTAAAAGTGAGCAACTTGCCGCTCAGGCTGTAGTTCGTCAGCGTATTGCTGAACTTGATGCCGCACAAAAAAGGCTTAATCGTTCTCGCACATTAGTAAAAACTAATGCCATCTCTATTCAACAATTA
Source organism: Pseudomonas sp. FME51 (assembly GCF_014897305.1). NCBI lineage: Bacteria > Pseudomonadati > Pseudomonadota > Gammaproteobacteria > Pseudomonadales > Pseudomonadaceae > Pseudomonas > Pseudomonas sp. FME51. The sequence continues at coordinate 162,666 of NZ_JABUYN010000001.1, forward strand.
GATGATGATATCGCAAGAACAGAAGGCGCAAGAGCGGCCGTTGAAGCTGCCAAAGCTCAAGAAACGGCAACTGTAGCTGCAATTGAATCTGCCAAAGCTGGTATTATTCAAGCGAATACGAAAGTTGATGCGGCAACCGCAACCGAAAGACGCATTATGGCTGAATTAGATGATAGTATTTTGAAAGCCCCCCGCAGTGGGCGCGTTCAATACCGAGTTGCAGAGCCAGGTGAAGTCCTCGGCGCTGGCGGGCGTGTATTAAATATGGTCGATCTTAGTGATGTATATATGACCTTCTTTTTACCAACAGAGGCAGCAGGTAAAGCTGCATTAGGAAGTGAGGTTCATATTATTTTAGATGCCGCACCTAATATAGTTATTCCTGCAAAAACAACTTATGTTGCTAGTGTTGCTCAATTTACACCTAAAACAGTTGAAACTGATAACGAAAGATTAAAATTGATGTTTCGTGTAAGAGCTCGTATTTCCCCTGAATTACTCGAAAAACACCTTGAATATGTCAAGACAGGATTACCTGGTCGTGCTTATATTCAATTAGATAAAAACCAATCTTGGCCTACTGATCTAGAGGTGAAATTACCACAATGAGTCAAATAATGAGAACGCAAAGTCATTCTCATATCATTGAATTGACTCATGTATCCCAACATTATGGCGATACCAAAGCGCTTGATGATGTGACATTGACTATCCCCGCAGGAAAAATGGTGGGACTAATTGGCCCCGACGGTGTAGGTAAATCCAGTTTAATTTCTCTTATCTCGGGGGCGAGAGAGATTCAAACAGGACAAGTGATTGTTTTAAACGGTGATATGAATGATGTTGAGCATCGAAGAGCTGTTTGTCCCCGTATTGCCTATATGCCGCAAGGGCTGGGTAAAAATCTTTATCACACACTGTCTGTTTTTGAAAATGTTGATTTCTTTGGTCGCTTATTTGGTCAATCAAAACAAGAGCGAGCTGAACGTATTAATGATTTACTTGAAAGTACAGGATTAGCTCCATTTCGTGATAGGCCTGCGGGTAAGCTTTCTGGAGGAATGAAACAAAAACTTGGTTTATGTTGTGCGTTAATTCACGATCCAGAATTGCTTATTCTTGATGAGCCTACAACAGGGGTTGACCCTTTATCACGCGCTCAATTTTGGGAGTTAATTAATCGGATACGTAAACGCCAAACAAATATGAGCGTGTTAGTTGCAACCGCTTATATGGAAGAGGCAGAGCGTTTTGATTGGCTTGTTGCCATGGATGCAGGAAAAGTATTGGCAACGGGTCATGCGGATGAATTAAAAACACAAACTCATACCGATGAATTAGAAGCTGCGTTTATTGAATTGTTACCCGAAGAAAAGAAAAAGAATCACCAAAAAGTCATCATTCCACCAAGAGATAAAAGTGACGATGATATTATCGCCATCGAAGCTCAAGATTTAACCATGCGTTTTGGTCAGTTTGTTGCCGTCGATCATGTCAGTTTTCGTATTCCGAAAGGTGAAATTTTTGGTTTTTTAGGATCAAACGGTTGCGGTAAATCAACCACAATGAAAATGCTAACCGGATTATTAGAAGCCAGTGAAGGGCGTGCTTGGTTATTTGGTCAAGAGGTTGATCCTAAAGATATCGAAACTCGCCGCCGAGTGGGTTATATGTCACAAGCTTTTTCGCTTTATAGTGAATTAACCGTTCGCCAAAATCTTGAATTACACGCCAAACTTTTTCATATTCCTGAAGAAGAAATTCCTCAACGTGTTAAAGAAATGAGTGAACGTTTTAATTTAACTGATGTTGAAGACGTGATGCCAGATGGTTTACCACTAGGTATTCGCCAACGTTTATCACTAGCCGTTGCCGTTATTCATAAACCTGAAATGTTGATATTGGATGAACCGACCTCGGGGGTTGACCCCATTGCGCGAGATATGTTCTGGAACTTGATGGTTGACCTTTCAAGACGTGACGGTGTCACTATTTTTATCTCCACACACTTTATGAATGAAGCTGCACGTTGTGACCGAATGTCATTAATGCATGCGGGTAAAGTACTGGTGACCGATACACCTTCAAATTTAGTCAAAAATAGTCAGTTTGATACACTTGAAGAAGTGTTTATTGATTACCTTAAAAAAGCATCAGGTGAGCAGGAAGCACCTGAACTGAATGAAAAAGCACTACAACTTCCAACATCTACTCATGACAGTGCAGAAAAAGCATTAAAGCAGCGATTTAGCTTACGGCGTTTGTTTAGCTATAGTATTCGTGAAGGTATGGAGCTACGTCGTGATCCGGTACGCCTTACTTTGGCTCTATTGGGAACAGTGATCCTAATGTTTATTATGGGCTATGGTATTAGTATGGATGTTGAAAATCTTCGTTTTGGTATTATGGATAGAGACCAAACGGGATTAAGCCAAGCATATAGCCAAAATCTTTCGGGTTCTCGTTACTTTATTGAAAAAGCCCCCATTACAGATTATGACCAGCTTGAACGTCGGCTTCGTAGTGGTGATATTACAGTTGCAATTGAAATCCCTCCTAATTTTGCTCGTGATGTTGCAAAGGGAAATACGGTAAAAATAGGTGTTTGGATAGATGGTGCCATGCCAAATCGTGCTGAAACAGTACGTGGCTATATTCAAGCAATGCATTTAACATGGATGCTTGACATGGCAATGCGACAACCTACAAATGTGGTTGATAAATTATCACCGATTAATATCGAAACACGTTATCGCTATAACCCAGATGTAAAAAGTTTACCTGCTATTGTACCTGCCGTTATCCCTCTGTTGTTAATGATGATCCCTGCCATGTTAAGTGCATTAAGTGTGGTACGTGAAAAAGAGCTGGGTTCTATTATCAACCTTTATGTTACACCAGTGACTAAAGCTGAGTTTTTATTAGGTAAACAATTTCCTTATATTTTATTGGGAATGTTTAACTTCTTTATGCTCTGTGCGCTTTCAGTCTTTGTATTTGGTGTTAGTTTTAAAGGCAGTATGCTCACACTTTCTTTAGGTGCATTGCTCTATATTACGATAGCAACGGGCATTGGGTTATTAATTTCTTGTTTTATGAAAAGTCAGATTGCCGCTATTTTTGGTACCTCCATTATTACCTTAATTCCTGCGACCCAGTTTTCTGGGATGATAGATCCCGTTTCATCACTTGAAGGTATTGGTAAATGGATAGGATACATTTATCCAACTTCTCACTTTTTAACGATCTCGAGAGGAACCTTCTCTAAAGGATTAAATCTTTTTGATTTGCCTTGGTCTTTTATTCCTTTGCTTATTACTATCCCAATTGTAATAGGGCTAAGTGTCTTTTTCTTGAAAAAGCAGGAGGCTTAAATGTGGCGTATAATTCAAAATGTGTTTAATTTGGGTGTAAAAGAGCTACGAAGCCTCTCACGTGATAAAGCGATGCTGGCATTAATTGTGTTTGCTTTTACCGTGTCTATTTATTCATCAGCAACCGTAACGCCTGGTTCATTACATAATGCTCCTATTGCAGTTGCAGATCAGGATAAATCACAGTTATCTGCACGTATTGTAAACAGTTTTTATATGCCTTATTTCTTACCACCGGCAGATATCACACCAGAGCAAATTGATGGTCTGTTAGATAGAGGAACTTATACTTTTGCACTAGATATTCCACCTAATTTTCAGCGTGACCTCTTAGCGGGTCGTAAGCCTGAAATACAAGTTAATATCGATGCAACACGAATGAGCCAAGCTTTTTTAGGGAATAGTTATATTCAAAACATCGTAATGGGAGAAGCGAAAACTTTTTTAGCCAAAAACAGAACGAACGATCCATTACCTGTTGATTTAGAAATAAGAATGAGTTTTAACCCAAATCTAACGCAATCTTGGTTTGGTTCCGTTATGGCAATTATCAATAATATTACGATGTTATCGATTGTATTAACGGGGGCTGCCTTAATACGAGAGCGCGAACATGGAACTATTGAACACTTGCTTGTGATGCCTGTAACCCCATTTGAAATTATGCTCTCTAAGATATGGTCAATGGGATTGGTTGTATTGTTGGCATCTGCAATGTCGCTCGTATTAGTTGTAAAATCGTTACTTCATGTGCCGATTGAAGGCTCAGTTTTACTGTTTATGTGCGGTGTTGCTTTAAGTTTATTTGCCACAACATCAATTGGTATTTTCTTAGGAACAATGGCGCGCTCAATGCCACAATTTGGTTTATTAATGATTATGGTATTACTGCCATTAAATATGTTATCTGGTGGGATGACATCACGAGAAAGCATGCCTCAGTTTGTACAAGATGTGATGCAGACAATGCCAACAACGCATTTCGTGAGTTTAGCTCAAGCTATTTTGTATCGAGGTGCAGATTTCTCGATTGTATGGCCCCAATTTATTACCTTAATTGTTATTGGTTCAGTATTTTTCTTGCTAGCATTATTACGTTTTAGAAAAACCATTTCAGCAATGGCCTAATAAATTTAGATATAAATCGATAAAACAACCCATTTTCTTCTATTATTAAACATAGAAGGAAGTGGGTTTTTTTATTAATCTAATTATTTCGATTTCCCATTACACTTAATAATTTACTTTCAATAAATAACATTTACCAAACAAAATTATATATTGATGATAATAAATTAAGTAAATCTAATTAATAAAGAATAATTGACTATGAAATGGTGGTTTTAATTGTTTTTATTGGCATATAAATAATGATTTAAATAAGGTTGAATTTATGAAAATAATAAAAATTTTAAAAAAAGTAACAAGAGAAAGAAAAGTTAATAAAGAAGAATATATTGGTATAGATATTATGGATATTAAACCGAACGGAGATAAATTATATTTACCTTACTCTGTAAACGCGTGGTATACCACGATACTTAATGAACCAATAACGATTATTCAACTTCCAACACCAATATCGGGTGCTCAGATTTTACTTCATATAACCCAAGGTTCAGGTGCAAATAAAATTACTTTTTTTAATGATGTTTTATGGCCTTTAGGCCGTAATCCTGTTTTGTCATGGAATAAGAATGCTATTGATATGATTCAGTTTATTGCACTTAACGGGAAATGGTTGGGGCGATTTATTGGTGGAGGTATGCATGTATCAGGATGAGAACTTAATGTCCGTTTATAATTTATTGTTTGGGCATCAATATTTTTTAGATAATAATACCGGATTAACCATTGATAGAAGCAAACAGCATTTTGTTTTTAATCCTGATAGTGTTTTATCAAATAATAGACATACCCTTGGATATACACGTTTAGAATCTCAACCTAATGGAGATGCAACAACAGAAGGGCAATCATTACAAATTTTAGGGTATCTTTACGTATATAAAGCAACGAAAGATAGTTATTGGTTAGATAAAGCAATTAGCTGTTTTGATGCTTATATTAAACATTTCTATCAGGGCCAAGCAATACCCGATCCTCCTCATGATAGATGGTTAAGTCAATGGATCATAAACGGCAAAGAACCGACTTTATCCAACTGGCCAATTAATTTTGATGAGCCTACAAATTCAGGATTCATTGATACTGAAATTATGTTTACCGATGGTATTTGCCAAATACCACACGGTGCCCCTTATTGGGGAGAGTACCTTGATATAGTGACACAAGCTTATCGAGGTAAATTGTCATATCCCAATATCAATGCCAGAGTTATTGGTCTTAATAAGGATGGAAGTATTAATTGGGGCCAAAAAGGTGAGTCTGTTAAATTAGCATGGTTGGTTGATTTGTATGGACGTAAAATTGATCATCAAGGCAATATTTTAGAAGAAAAAGCGGTTGAACCTAAAGGTTGTGTAAAAATGGTCTTACCGATTAATGGATTATGGAAATTATGCCATGCAAATATTCAGCCTGTAGAACAAGGTGGTTTTCTTATAAAACGAAATATGGCATGGCATAATCGACCGCTGAATATTCCTATTTTAGATAAGCAAAATTATGGGAATGCAGCAGATGCTGAAGAGTGGTTTTTAGAGGCAAGTTATACATTATGGAAAATAACCAACGAGCGCCATTATTGGTTAGTTTGGCGAAATTGTGCATTAATGTGTATGCGATATGCAAATATTGATTCTGATGATAAGTTTTTCCGACAATCGACAACTGAATTAACACCATTTACGGATGGGATCTCTTACGAATATCACTATCCTAAAAATTGTCATATTTCTTTTGATAGAGATAAACAGGGATTTATTAGAATTAAAACGGATAGAGATGCCTCAGTTACTTTAGAACAACAAAGTATTTCAAAGAAAATTGATAAAGACGCTAAAATAACAATTAATGTGGGAGGTGTAGATAAAAATAAAGAACCTTTAAAAGTCAGAATTAATATGGAAATTATTCCGCAGAGAAATAGTAATATTATACAAAACTGGTTTTTACCGCTTCCTGATACATCTTCCAATAATAATGTTATAAAGTATGAATTCAATGTAAGCTCACTTATTCAAAAAAATGAGAGTATTGAATACCTTACTGTTAATGATGTAGGGTACGTCAAACTTAGTGAGGATATTGAGACTTCATTTTATTTTGAAGATAATGTTATTGATGGTCGTTCGGCTGTTGTCCAACACATAGTAATAAAAGATGACAGTAAAATAATGATAGGGTTTTGGCTAACCAACCAAGGAAAGGCTATACCTACATCTTTTACATATAAATTAGATAAGAATCAATGGGAAATTATTATTTATGATGTGTCTCTTTGGCGTTGGTATTGGAAATTACCTATAACAGAAGGTAAGTGGTCTACGCTTCAATTAACATCTGAATCACTCATATTAACGACTTATCAGCCTTATCACTCAAATAACGAAACTAAGCCGAAGCATCCCACTCTACAAGCCGTATCCAGTATCACTTTAGCGGTAAATGATTTTGGATCAGACAATGATTCAGAAATTGTGTGGTATTGCTTTAACGATATACCCATTCGTTTTAACGATCTTGACGGTTGGACACATAAATTTTCAATAACCTTATCGGGTAATGAAAGTTTTGAAGGACTAATTGGTGATTGTGATATTAGTTATAATGACCTCAATAAACTTGCTTATACACCAGGTATTATTCCTTTTTCCAATAATTCCACAAAAGACTCATCCCAATTTGATTCATGGCGTGGATTACCTTATCCCGGTTATCAACATCCTTTTATATATATTCATGAAGATAACGCACAAACGCATTTAGAGAACATGTGCCAGTTTCTTTTTGATGCTCAAAAAGCTTATGAAGATAAATTTAAGGTAACAGGGCCGGTTGCAATGGCCTACGTATGGAACCGTTGGGATAATATTGAGTATGGTGAGGCCGATACTTTTATTTTTAATCATTGGGGGAGCGATGCATGGGCTGGTTATCAGCCACGAGCATTCGCGTCTGCGGCTAGAGCATGGTATGAACTAACCTCGAACCATAAAAAAGCCCCTGAAAACCTCATTCAATTTACCAATAATTGGGTTACCTATCTCATTAACTTTTTTGAAAAAGTCGGGGGGTTTCCGTGTGAGTTTCCTGCGGATTCCTTACCACCTGAAAATCGAAAATTTGTCGGTCATATGACAGGATTATGGCTATGTGGTCTTTGTTTTGCTGCAATGTCTGGATGTAAAAACAGTAAATTAGATTGGATTATTGAAAAATCGGTGACTGAACTTATTGAACACTATCAGGTTGTGTCTCCAACAAGCCCAATGAATGGCAGTTGGTCTCCTGCGGTAAGAATAGGCAGCGATAATGGCATGTTTTATGGATTCTGGTCAGGTGAAATTTTACGAGGATTAGGTATGTATATTTTATACAAGCAAGAAGTTGGTTAATTTATACCAACATCTAAATAGCCGTTATTACTTAATTTATTGGATGAAAAAGACGAGTTTTTAGAGATTATCAATATAGTTGGAATTATTTTCAGCAAAGGTACTTCTACTTCTATCTTGTTAGAAAATAATGATATTAAAAAAGGGATAATCGAAAAAATGATTAATTTAGGTGTTATCTAAAAGAATGTATTAGGTCAGTATGAATTTAGCCATTTTTTAAAGTGATACCATAATAACCAGCCGTTAAGGCTGGTTTATTTAATCAAGTTTATTTTGCGATTAACAAAATAACTGCTTTTCAGCAGGGATAACATTTAACTGCGATTGCCAGCTTTTTAGTGTTAATGTGGCCAGCATGGCTAAACCTTCGTAATAAGGGAATGCGCCTTGTAAAGACAGCTTCTCTAAATAGCGATAACCCCAAGGTAAAAGATGTTCTGCTAATAATTCATTGAGTTTTTCAGGGCGCGTTTCTGCAATCCAAGCCACCATCATCACCATTAAACCAAAGTGATCTTCAGGCTCATTTTGAGTTAACGCAATATCAATACCATTTTCTAGCATCCATTCACGTAAATCTAATGTTGAATTACCAAATAATACATTCTCATGATCAAGGTAAACAGAACCCCAAGGTGGCGCAGGTAATGCGTAAGGCCCTACAAATAAACGTTGATAAGCTTGCGCTAAAGTTTCTTCATTGAATGAGGTTTGTGAAAGTAGACTTGCAATACGTTGCTTTTCTTCATCGCTGCCATAAGGCCATTCTTCAACCCACTTTTGACTAGATAGTAGATCGACAATGTCACTTTTTTCAGTCGGTGCATAATAAAATGCTGCACCTAAAATACGGGCGGTGAGAGAAATGTCAGTAATAAGTTGTTGTTCCATAATATTTTTATAATCCGCTTAGATTTATTGTCTTTACTATATGCGATTTTCTATCTAAACATAATGACGAAGATTAAAAAAGAGTGATACCGCATTATAAAAGGAAAACCGCCATAACAGATAAAAAGTACATGCTTTTTACTATTACAGCGGTTTAAAGGATCAGTCTTTAATTAACCTACAACCGCCATACCGACAGTCATATGTAAACCATAGAACACACCGCGTCCGATAAATTCACCGGCAAACACAAAAATAAAGCCCAATGCTAATAAAGCAACAGATGGGTTATTTTTACGCAGAAGTGGTGTAATCCAGCAACTTAAGCCTAAAACTAAAGCCACTAATTTAATTCCCATTAACGCACCATAGTTAGGCACTAAATCCACTGCTTTTTGTACAGAGGTTTGAATAGAACCTAATTCAAAGCCTTGTGATGTTGCCACAATGGCACTCACAACAATCGCGATAACACTTAATAATGGTAATGCACTGACACAATTGAGGTTAAAACCTGCAATACGCAGTAAAAGTGCCGCTAAAATAGGGCCACCGATAAAGGCAGTTAATACAAAATTAAATGTGGTGTAGCTGTTATACCACGTTGGAACAGTATCAATTTGGTATACGCGAGATATTGCAGCAATAAATAACGCAGCCAATACCATAACTAGCGCGACGCATAATTTACCTAATGCAGCCGGCATCTTATTAAGCACAGCCAATAACCAGTAAATACCACCGAGCGCAAAGAAAATTGAACCGCTGGCAATTTCATTACTTAATGAAGAGTGGCCCAAACGAAGCAACGAATTAAAGGCACGTAATGGGGTGCCCATATGCATCATGGATAATAAAAAACCAATACCCATTAATGCCCAAAGACCAAACATGCTGTAATGTACTTTTCGGTTCATTTCGAGGGAAAGCTTACCCGAAAGGATAGCGCATCCCATAATAATAAAAGCGCCTGCGACACTTTGACCGATAACGGTAAAGAACATCAGTGGCCATTCATGCAATCCCACCATCTTACACCTCCTTTGGGTTTGCCAGATGACCAGTGGTATCACCCACAGGACGGCTATTGGCATTTAATTTAAGGACAATATTTGGCTTGGTATATTTAGCTGAAGGAAGTGGGGCGATTTCAGCTAAATCACCGTATTTTGCGCGTAATTCTTCAATTGGTGCCATATCTAATGCGCGCAGTGGGCAAGATTCGACACAAATTGGTTTTTTGCCTTCAGCAACCCGCTCATAGCAGCCGTCACACTTGGTCATATGACCTTTGACTTCATCAAATTGCGGTGCGCCATAAGGGCAAGCCATATGACAATAGCGGCAACCGATGCAAATCTCTTCATTCACGACAACAAAACCATCTTCGCGTTTGTGCATTGCACCACTTGGGCAAACTTTTGCACAAGCAGGATCATCACAGTGGTTACACGAAATTGATAAGTAATAAGCAAACACGTTTTGTGTATAAACGCCATCTTGCTCTGTCCAATCACCACCTGCATATTCATAAATACGGCGGAAATTAACTTCTGGGGATAAATTTTTAAAATCCTTGCACGCCAGTTCACAGGTTTTGCAGCCGGTGCAACGACTTGAATCAATATAAAAACCATATTGCGTTGACATAACCAGACTCCTTACGCCTTGACGACTTCAACAAGATTACTGTGAGAAGGATTACCCTTAGCAAGTGGCGAAGGGCGTTGTGTCGTTAACACGTTAATGCTACCTGCATGATCAATGCGGTTGCTATCTGGGTTATACCAAGCCCCTTCACTTAAGCCGACAACACCCGGTAAAATACGAGGTGTCACTTTTGCATTAATCCGAACTTCACCGCGATCGTTATAAATACGCACTAAATCGCCGTGTTTAATACCGCGCTTAGAGGCGTCTACCGGGTTTATCCACATTTCTTGTGGGCAGGATGCTTTTAAGACATCCACGTTGCCATAAGTAGAGTGAGTACGTGATTTATAGTGGAAACCGGTCATTTGTAATGGATATTTTTTCATTGCGGGGTCACCATAACTTTCAAACCCAGCAGAATAAACTGGCAGTGGATCAATCACATCGTCTGAGTCTAATTCCCATGTTGCTTTAATCTCAGCAAGTTGAGATGAATAAATTTCAATTTTGCCCGATGGTGTCGTTAATGGATTATTGTCAGGGTCTTCGCGGAATTTACGATAAGCAACGTGATGACCTTCAGGGTCACGTTTTTTGAAAATACCTTGAGCGCGGAACACTTCAAAAGTAGGAAGTTCAGGTACATTTTGACGAGATTGTTCATAAAGGTGACGTAGCCACTCTTCTTGAGTGCGGTTTTCAGTGAATTTTTCACCTACCCCCATACGTTTTGCTATTTCACTCGTCATTTCATAAATATTACGACTTTCAAAACGCGGTTTGATTGCTTGATCTGCAAAAATGACATATGCCATATTACCGGCAGATGCATCCATGCAGAAATCCATCTGCTCTGATGCAGTACAATCAGGCAGTAAGATATCGGCATATTTAGCAGATGAAGTCATATGGTTATCGATCACCACAATCATTTCGCATTTTTTATCGTCTTGCAAAATATCGTGAGTACGATTGATTTCAGAATGTTGGTTAACTAAACAGTTGCCTGCGTAGTTCCAGACCATTTTAATCGGTACGTCAAGTTTGTCTTTACCACGAATACCATCACGGGTTGCGGTCATTTCTGGGCCACGTAAAATGGCATCCGTCCACATAAACATTGAAATGCTGGTGGTAACAGGATTGGAGAAGGTTGGCATACGAACAAAAGGAATACTATAAGAGCCTTCACGAGCCCCAGTATTACCGCCGTTAATTCCCACATTACCGGTTAAAATAGAGAGCATCGCAATCGCACGAGAGGCTAATTCACCATTTGAACGGCGTTGAGGGCCCCAACCTTGGGTGATGTAAGCGGGTTTTGCTGACGCAATTTCACGCGCCAATTTCACAATACGTGAAGCAGGGATCCCTGTAATTTGTGCTGCCCATTCTGGCGTTTTGGGTTGACCGTCTGCGCCATCACCTAAAATATAGGCTTTATAGTGACCATTCTTTGGTGCACCTTCTGGCAGGGTAGTTTCATCATAACCTACGCAATATTTATCTAAGAAAGGCTTATCGACCAAGTCTTCTTTGATCATGACATACGCTAACGCATTGACTAATGCGGCATCTGTACCAGGACGAATAGGGATCCATTCGTCTTCACGGCCTGCACCCGTATCGGTATAGCGTGGATCGATGATAATCATTTTTGCATCAGATTTTTCACGCGCTTGCTCAACGTAATAGGTGACACCGCCACCACTCATACGTGTTTCGCCTGGATTATTACCAAACATCACGACAAGTTTGGTGTTTTCAATATCTGAAGGGCTATTACCATCTGCCCAACCACCATAGGTATAGTTTAAGCCAGCCGCGATTTGCGCCGTACTATAGTCACCATAGTGATTAAGATAACCACCACAACAATTCATTAAGCGAGCAATTAAGGTAGCACCGGGTGGCCAAGACTTAGTCATGGTGCCACCTAATGTGCCTGTACCATAATTTAGATAAATCGATTCATTACCATAATCTTTTATTAAACGTTTCATGGTATCTGAAATCGTATCAAACGCTTCTTCCCATGAAATACGTTCAAATTTACCTTCACCTCGTTTGCCAACACGTTTCATTGGATAACGTAAACGGTCTGGGTTGTAAACTCGGCGACGCATAGAACGACCCCGTAAACAGGCTCGAACTTGGTGTAATTCTTCGTAGATATCATTGCCGGTGTTGTCAGTTTCGACATATTTAATTTCACCATCAACCACATGCATACGTAATGGGCAACGACTCCCGCAGTTTACGGTACAGGCGCTCCATACCACTTTTTCACTATTTGTTGTTGATGTTGTTTCAGAGGCAACGGCTTGATTAAAAGGGAGCGATAATCCACCCGCGGTTATGGCTAAACCACCTGCCGCACCCGTTTTTACAAAATGGCGGCGAGATAAAGGGGTGGAAAGTAACGCCATCTCTTTGATGTTTTTCATACATTACTCACTTGATTATTTATATTTTTAAGAAAAAACAGAAGCTAACAAGCTTATAGAGAAATAATTATTGTTATTGTTGTTAAAAAATAAGCACTTTAACGTAGGTAATAAAACCCAACTGTTAATGTGGATACTACGTATTTTCTAAAAGTTGTAGTTGCTTTACATCAAAGAAAAGTGATTTATTACAAGCGTTACCAGTTTTTAAGGTCATCTTAAGTTTTTGTATTAGTTAAACTTAATCATTTGATTATTTTCTTTGTATAACTAAATATATAACGATTGATAAAGTGTTATAATGTTACTGATAACAACGAATAAGTAGAATAATAAGACACTATCCCTAAGATTTTATTGGATAATTCGCGAGTAAAATCAATATTCGTAATATTTTTTTCTAAACTATAATTATTTAACATAATGCTAATTTAATTAGCTAAACAATAATTTTGTTGTTTAGCTATTCCTTTATCCCCTCTTTTTTTATCATCAAAATATGATGGCTAAATCCTCTTTTTTGTCGTTTTGATCACAAATAAACTTGATTTATCCGTATTTTTATTGCCATTTCGGATAGGTTTTTATTTAATCAAATTATCAGCTAAACCGTTTTAGTTTTTTGGTTATCATTAATAATCGTTTATAAACAAAATAAGACTACAGAGGCTATGATGAATATTGAGAATATTGCTCGCCAGCTAGTGCCGTTATTGGGAGGTGCTGAAAACATTGCCAGTGCGGCGCATTGTGCTACCCGTTTAAGACTCGTTTTAGTCGATGACACGAAAGCAGACAAAGAGGCAATCAATAAATTAGAAGGTGTAAAAGGGTGTTTTAGTAATGCAGGGCAAATTCAGGTGATTTTTGGTACTGGCTTAGTCAATAAAGTGCATGCTGCCTTTATTGCTGCCGCGGGTATTGGTGAATCAAGTAAATCTGAAGCAGCAAATATTGCAGCGAAAAAACTTAATCCATTTCAACGAATAGCGAGACTACTTTCTAATATCTTTGTGCCTATTATTCCTGCAATTGTGGCGTCAGGTTTATTAATGGGACTACTCGGGTTAATGAAAACTAACCAGTGGGTAAGCGCTGATAATGCACTGTATATTATGCTAGAGATGTGTAGCTCAGCCGCCTTTATTATTCTCCCTATTTTAATTGGTTTTACAGCGGCAAAAGAGTTTGGTGGAAACCCTTATCTAGGTGCAACGTTGGGCGGAATTTTAACGCATCCTGCATTAACTAACGCATGGGGTGTGGCTGCGGGTTTTAACACCATGAACTTCTTTGGGTTAGAAGTGGCAATGATTGGTTATCAAGGGACGGTTTTTCCAGTCTTGCTTGCCGTTTGGTTTATGAGTGTATTGGAAAAACAATTACGTAAAGTTGTTCCTAATGCACTCGATTTAATTATCACGCCATTTTTAACCGTTATTATTTCGGGCTTTGTGGCGTTATTAGTCATAGGACCTGTTGGTCGCCTTTTAGGTGATGGTATTTCATTACTATTAAGCACCTTAATTACACAAGCGGGTTGGATAGCAGGGCTGATTTTTGGTGGCCTTTATTCTGTAATTGTTATTACGGGTATTCATCACAGTTTTCATGCTGTCGAAGCGGGTTTATTAGGTAACCCTAATATTGGGGTTAACTTTTTATTACCGATTTGGGCAATGGCGAATATTGCTCAAGGTGGTGCTTGTATTGCGGTTTGGTTTAAAACCAATGATGCGAAAATTAAAGCCATTACGATCCCTTCTGGTTTTTCTGCCATGTTAGGTATTACAGAAGCTGCCATTTTTGGGATTAATTTACGTTATGGAAAACCTTTTATTGCTGCATTGATTGGCGGTGCGGCGGGGGGGGCGTGGGTCGTTGGCTCGCATGTTTATATGACAGCCGTTGGATTAACGGCGATCCCTGGTATTGCGATTGTACAAGCTGGCTCGATCACCAATTATATTATTGGGTTGGTGATTGCCTTTGTCACTGCATTTGTTCTCTCTCTTTTACTAAAATATAAAGTGGAGTCTGCATAAATGAATAAAAATAAAGGGTTGTCTACGATCTTACAGGCGGTTATGCGTAATAGCGCTAACGTTATAAAAGATAAATATTATCCACGTTGGCATTTAGCGCCAGTAACAGGGTTATTAAATGATCCAAACGGATTTTGTTTTGATGGTGAATATTATCATCTGTTTTATCAGTGGAACCCTTTGTCTTGTGAACATAAACATAAATGTTGGGGCCATTGGCGTTCAAAAGATCTCATTAATTGGCAACATCAACCTATAGCTTTACTGCCCGATGAGTTTTATGACAAAGATGGTTGTTATTCTGGCAGTGCAGTGAGCAATAAAGGGCAGTTAACGCTCTGTTATACTGGCAATGTAAAATTTGAAAATGGCTCTCGCACAGCATGGCAATGTTTAGCTGTTGAAAATCAGCAAGGTGGTTTTGATAAATTAGGGCCTATTTTAGGGCTTCCTGAAGGTTATACAGGGCATGTACGTGATCCTAAAATTTGGCAATATAATGATGTCTGGTACATGGTATTAGGCGCACAAAACTTAGATAAACAGGGTAAAGTTTTACTCTATCGTGCATCTCACTTATATCAATGGCAATTAGTCAGCGAATTAGCAGGAAGCTATTTAGGCGGATTAGCTGATGCGGGTTATATGTGGGAATGCCCAGATCTCTTTGAACTAGGTGATCGCTTTATTTTATTAACCTGTCCCCAAGGTATAAAAAGAGAGCCACTACGATTTTTAAATTCGCATTCTAGTGCTTATTTAATAGGGGATTTTGATTATTCAACATTGCAATTTCAGCATGGTGATTTAATCGAACTAGATGCGGGGTTTGAGTTTTATGCACCTCAAACAACATTAGCCAATGGCAGACGTTTATTATTTGGTTGGATGGGCGTTCCTGATGGTGAAGAAATGTATCAGCCGACGATTGCAAATGGCTGGATACATCAAATGACCTGTCCTCGTGAATTACAAATAGTAGAAGGAGAGCTTTCTCAACAACCCATAAAAGAATTACAGCAACTCAGACAAAAGCCAACATATTGGCAAGGCCTTGCGGATAATGCTCCTGATATTAACGATTTTTCAATTGAGTTAGAGGTGCAACTATTTGGCTCTATTAACATCTGTTTTTCTGATACTCTTGCGTTAATTATTGAAAAAAACCAAGCGATATTAAAACGTCGCAGCTTAAAAAATGGGGAATGGCAGTCACGTTTTTGGTCTGGTGATATCAAACACCTTCAAATATTATGTGATAGTTCCAGTGTAGAGATTTTCTTTAATCACGGTATTGGTGTAATGAGCAGTCGTTTTTTTCCTTCAGAAAAACAAACAATCACGTTTTCAGGTAACGAGATGATTACGCTAACAACTTGGCAATTAAATGATGCATTGCCCAGTTGAATATGAACAGTTAAATAAAAGAATCTAAAACAATAAAATAACATCAGTTCAGCGAACGGATATTAAGTGGAATTACAGTGAAAAAACAAAAACGTACCACTATTACAGACATTGCAAAATTAGCAGGCGTTTCCAAAACAACGGCCAGTTTGGTATTAAATGGGCGTGGTAAAGAGATGCGAGTTTCTGATGATACGATCGCGCGAATTACGGCTATTGCGGAACAATATCAATATAAACCGAATATACATGCTCGTTCTTTACGAGATAATCGTAGTTATGCGTTAGGATTGGTTATTCCTGATATTACTAACTACGGTTTTGCTTCTGTGGCATACGAGTTAGAAATATTGTGTAGGGATGCGGGAATTCAGTTACTTATTTCATGCACTGATGAAAATGCCGCTCAAGAAACACTGGCAATAGAACACCTATTATCACGACAAATCGATGGTTTAATTGTAGCATCTTGTTTACAAAATGATTTTGAATATCAACGTTTAAGTCAGCAAATTCCGGTTGTGTTATTCGACCGTTATTTTGAAGGGACAACACTCCCTTTTGTTGTCACGGATTCAACAACTTCAACACAACAACTGATTGCAGAGATTGCTTCAGCAAAAGGAATGGATGAATGTTATTTTTTAGGGGGACAATCTACATTATCACCCACTAAAGATCGTCTTTTAGGCTTTACCAAAGGGCTTTCTCAAGCCAGTGTTGATTTAAAGTCAGAGTGGGTTATTCATGGGCATTATCACCCAAGTTCAGGATATGAAATGTTTGGCTCTTTATGTGCCTCTTTAGGTCGCCCACCAAAATTTGTTTTTACTTCGGCTTGTGGCTTATTAGAAGGGGTATTACGTTATTTAAGTCAAAATAAAATTATGCAAAATGAAGTCTATTTAGCCGGATTTGATGATCATTACCTTTATGATTCATTATCAATACCAATAGATTCTATCGCACAAAATAATCCTGAACTGGCCTTACACTGTTTCCGACTTATTATGGGATTAATTAATCAACAAAATTTAGAAATTCATCAAATTTTTGTTCCAGCAAAAATTCATCAACGACATGAGTAAGACTGAGCAATTTTATGCAATCATCAGTATAGTGTTTATGATACAAGCTGATGATTTTTACTGTTGATGGAGTCAATATTCAATGCGCCAAGAGCAGGCTAAACTTATCCACCTTCCTGAGCTAAATAGCCTTGCTTATCTGCAAGCTGAATATTTACACCAAACTTTCTCTCGCCATACCCATGAAGGCTTCTGTATTGGTGTCATTGATGATGGCGCACAGCAGTTTTATCGCACAGGAAGCGAACATATCGCTCCTAAAGGCGATATCATTATTGTTAATGCAGATGAAGTTCATACCGGCTCCTCTGCGGTTGAATCTGGTTGGGCTTATCAAGCTATTTATCCCACACCAGAATATCTGCAAACATTAACGCGTGATCTACAACAAGAGCAGGGTGCCACGCCTTGGTTTCCTGATGCTGTTATTCACGATCCTGGTTTAAGTCAGCAACTTTTATTACTTTTTTCATTACTGGAACAGCCTAATAATTATCTTTTAAAAGAATCGCTATTGCTTTCAACAATGGCAATGTTGATTTTGCGTTATAGCAAAACAAGAACCCAAGAAAAGCCCTTAAGTGCTATAGGGCAACGGTTACAGTGGGTGAGTGAATTAATGAATGACACACCCGAAAATGAATTTTCACTCAACACGTTAGCTGAAATGGTGAATTTAAGTCCATGGCACTTTTTACGTCAGTTTAAAAAAGAAATAGGTATGACCCCCCATGCTTGGCTTATTCAAGCCCGAATTCGTAAAGCAAGGCAGTTACTCTCTTTAGGTCATACACTTACTGATGTAACACAACGTTGTGGTTTTTCAGATCAAAGCCATTTCCATCGTCATTTTAAAAACGCTATTGGTGTTACACCGGGAAACTATTTAAAAGGGCTTCGATTATCTTCCTCTTTAAAATCCCCCTTGTTGTAATAAAAAATTAAAAGAGCAATTTTATACAATCCCATTTATATTTACTGACTGATAATCATTCCTCATAGAATTAATAGGCTAGAAGTGAAGACAAGCTAATGGGAAAAATTAAAAATAATAATGAAAAAGGGCAAGCAATGCGTGCTTTTGGTCTCGGTGCTTTACATGCAATGCCATTATGCCTTGCGGTGATCCCTTGGGGAATATTGGCCGGTTCAATGGCGGTTGATGCGGGATTAACCTTTGCGCAAAGTGTTGGGATGTCCGCCATTATTTTTGCTGGTGCAGCGCAATTAGTCACATTAGGGTTAGTTGTTTCTGGTGCAGGTATGTTGACAATTATTGTTTCCGTTTTTTTTATTACCGCACAACATCTTTTATATGGCTTAACCTTACGCCCTCATGTTGCTCATTTAAAATGGTATCAAAGGATCACCATCGGCTTTTTGCTTACAGATGAGCTTTTTGCGGTATCAATGCAACCTAAAATAAAACTAACGCCTGCTTATATGATAGGGGCAGGATTATGTTTTTATTTAGTGTGGGTCGCTGTCAGCATTGTGGGTATTATTATGGCAAGTCAAGTCTCTGATTTATCCCGTTACCACCTTGATTTTTCAATTGTTGCAACGCTATTGGCTATTGTTATTCCATTAATAAGAACATTTAGTACGTTAGTGGGTGTTGTTGTCTCTTTTTGCCTCTCTATTATTTTTAGTTGGTTAAATATAGAGGGTGGCGTAGTGATGGGTGGGCTAACAGGTATGTTTATCGCAGTTTGTGTTGCAAGAATAAGAGGAGAGCAAAAATGACATGGTCGTTATTATTAGTTCTAGCGCTAGTCATTTTTCTTTTACGCTATTTCTTTCTAGAACCCGCAGTACCCGTTAAATTACCGTCAGTGATCAGACAAGCATTAGGATATTCTGCACCTTGTTTATTAACGGCAATCTGTGCACCGATTGTACTGTTAGAAAAAGGCGAATTTAAAGGTATTATTGATAACCCTTATTTATGGGGCACCATATTGTGTGTGGGACTCGCATTGAAAATACGCAGTACATTAATGGTGGTTTTACTGACCTTGGTTGGTTTTTATCTGCTTAATGCCTTGTTAAACTAAATACCAAAGGTGATTTTATTTAACGTAATATTTACATTTAAAAATAATCACTTTTGCATTAATTTTACTCCTTATTTTATCAGCCGTCTTTGAACGGCTGATTCCACCTCTCTTTTCTGTATTACCATTCATTATCCGACTCGTTTCACCTCTCATTTTTAACGTATGCCAATTGATGTTGTGTTAAAAAAATGTGATCTAAATTGCTTCGATTTGGTTTTGCTTCTGCTTTTGGTTTTTTGTTTTGAATACCATCGCAGAATTATAGACTCGATCTCCTTATTCTCGTTATCAATGATACGGAGGCACTTTATATGTTTTCAGAAGAACGGCGACAGGAAATCTACACCATCATCAGGGAACAAAAAAAAGTTAAAGTGGCTCAGCTTGCGGAGAAATTCAGTGTCACATTGGAGACTATTCGCAGTGATTTGAAATTCCTTGAAGGAGAAGGGTTGATCAAACGTTGTCATGGTGGCGCCATACTAGGGAAACAAGAAATTAAAAAAATAAGTAAATTCAGTGATAGTTTTGATATTTCATGTTTATTGCACGACTTATTAATTGTTAGAGAACGTAAAGAGAGAAAGCCAGAAGGTAAAGTCTGTGTTTTAGGATCGTTTGTGGTGGATATTATCGCTAATGTCGAATCTTTTCCGAAAGTCGGTGAATTAGTTAATTCAAAAAGCAATTCGATAGGCCCTGGTGGTAAAGGAACAAATCAGGCAATGGCAGCAAGTTTTTCTGATGCTAAAGTCCATTTAATAATGAAAGTCGGTGAAGATCATTTTAGTAAATACGCTTATAAATATTTACAAGAAAGTGGTATTGATTCTTTCACTATTTTTCAAACAGAAACCGAGCCAACAGGCAGTTCGATTAGTTATTTAGCTGACAAAACACAAAATAATATTACAGCAACTTATTTAGGCGCAAATAATACCTTTTCTGATCAAGAGATTGATATTTCATTGCCTTATGTAAGTGAAGCCGATGTGTTATTACTCCAAGGTGAAATTAATATAGAAGCTAATATTAAAGCAGCCTTATTTGCTAAGTCGGTTAATAAAATCATCATACTGAATGTTGCACCTTATAACGAAAACCTAAAACAACTTTATTTATATCTTGATTTTATTACTTTAAATGCAAATCAAGCATCCCATTGGGCTGACATTGAAATAAACGATATTAATGATGCAAAGCAGGCTATCAGTATTATTTCCGGTGACGAAAGTAAGAAAGTGATTATTTATATGGATAAACTTGGTGTGGTTTATTTTGATGGCCGAGCCACATTCCATATTCCACCTATGCCATCGTTACGTGTAGACACAATGGCAGCAACAGATGCGTTTAACGGTGCATTTGCATCAAAGATAGCAGCAGGAGGCACAATGCATGAGAGTGTATTATTTGCCAGTGCTTTCCTCTCTGCATTTATAGAACAAAAAGGCGTAACAGCAATGCCTGTCCTTTCTCAAGTTCAGGCTCGCCTTAAATCAAGGCTTGAAGATATTCGGCCACAAATAATCTGCAATGAGAAAAGGTGCATATAATGAAAAAAACACTTCTGGCATTTACCCTATGCAGTTCCATTTTTACACTTCCGGCTTTCGCTCAATACCCCGAAAAACCGATTACTATCGTTGTTCCTTGGGCTGCTGGCGGTAATACCGATACTGTTGCACGTCTAGCAGCAAAAGGGCTACAAGAAGAATTAGGCGTTACTGTTAATGTGGTCAATAAAACAGGCGGGAGTGGTGTTGTGGGTCATGATGCCATTAAAAATGCAAAACCTGATGGCTATACACTAGGAATTGCAACGGTTGAAATTACCATGATGCATCATCAGGGAATGACCAATTTAACCTACCAAGATTACACACCTATTACACGCCTTGCTGTTATCTATGGTGGATTACAAGTTGGAAAATCATCACCATTTAAAAATGCACAGGAAATTATTGATTATGCGAAAGCAAATCCAGGTAAGTTAAAAGCATCAGGCAGTGGCTTAAATTCTATTTGGCATCTGAATACTATTGGTATGTTGCGTGCGGCTGGATTACCAGATAATGCTATTCGCTTTATTCCTTCTCAAGGTGCGAGTGCGGCATTACAAGAATTAGCATCAGGGGGTGTTGATATAGTGACATCTTCATTAGGTGAAGCCGACAGTATGGTAAAAGCGGGATTAGTAAAACATATGGCCATTATGTCCAATGAGAAATCTGCCTTTTACCCAGATGTCCCTTTATTCAAAGAAGCTACCGCTTATAATTGGGATCTGCAAGCGTGGAATATGTTAGTTGCTCCCAAAGGTCTTGATAAAGAAGTGCAAGATAAACTCACCGCAGCCATGAAAAAAGTATATGTTTCTGGTGAATTAGCCGAATTTGCAAATAAACAAGGCTTTGAAGTTATTGAATTATATGGCGATGATGCCACTCAATTTATGGCCAATGAAGATAAAAAGTTTGGCGAAATTATAAAGAAATAACTGAGGGAACGGCTGAGCAACAGCCGTTTTTATGCCTATGCTAAATCGTCATATACTATCATTCATATTTTGTTTCTTTGGTTTATTCCTTATTGTTTATAGTGCATATTCATTAGGCGATTTTAGTGAATATGGTGCCGCGTTTATGCCTTCTATTATTGGCGGTGGAATGATTATATTTTCATTAATAGATATATTTTCACGTAAACAAGAAAGTGATATTCCATTAGTAACATGGCATGAAATAAAATTCGTCTTATTAATTATCAGTATTATTCTTTTTTATGTACTTGCATCTGATTATTTAGGTTTTATTTTAACCGGATTAATTATTACCGCACCATTAATGATGAAATATGCAACAACAAAACCTATATACAGTTTTATTATTTCAGCAGGAGTGGTGTTAGGTGTGTATTATTTATTTACCGCTGTACTGTTAGTACCGCTACCTCAGCTATTTTCATAAATAGAGAACAACAGTATGGATATATTAATTAGCGCACTTGCTTATATTGATTACACAACAATACTTGTCGTTATTGGTGCTTGTTTATTTGGTCTGTTTGTTGGTGCTATTCCTGGGTTAACATCTACAATGGCTATTGCCTTAATGGTGCCATTTACTTTTTTTCTCGATCCTATTCCAGCCTTAGCTTTAATGATTTCCGTTGGAGCATCATCTATATTTGCAGGTGATATTCCTGGTGCTTTATTAAATATTCCAGGTACCCCTGCATCAGCAGCTTATACTAATGATGCACATTCTTTAGTAAAACAAGGCAAAACAAATCGTGTCTTGGGCATGTCATTAACCAGCTCTGTGATTGGTGGTGTCATTGGAACCATTATATTAGCTTCAACAGCACCGATATTGGCCGAGTTTGCTTTAAAATTTAGCTCTTACGAATATATGTGGTTATCTTTAATTGGTTTAAGCTGTGCAACAATTGTATCTGGCTCACATATTAGAAAAAGCTTATTAGCATTATTCTTTGGTATTGCATTAGCCACCATAGGTTATGATGAATTTACAGGGCAAGCCCGCTTTACTTTCGGTGAAGTATCTTTAATGCAGGGAGTCAGTTTTATTCCAGCAATGATAGGGCTATTTGCCATTTCTGGTGCGATTAAATATTACGTTGAACGTTGGAAAGAAAAGCAAATTACACTAACAGAAGTGAATGTGGAAAATAACTCTTACAATATCTTTAAAGGCGTGGGTGGTGTTGTTCGTCAACGTAAGGCCGGTATTTTCCGTAGCGGAATAATAGGAACATTAATTGGTGCTTTACCCGGTGCGGGAGCCGATATTGCAGCATGGATCTCTTATGCTGTTTCAAAAAAATTATCTAAAAAGCCAGAGAAATATGGCCATGGTTCTGAAGAAGGTATTGTTGATGCATCTGCCAGTAATAATGCCAGTTTAGCAGGAAGTTGGATACCATCTCTAGTCTTTGGTATTCCCGGTGATTCTGCGGCTGCAATTATTATCGGTGTATTGTATATGAAAGATATGCAACCGGGGCCAACGTTATTTTTATTTAATCCCGATAAATTGTATGCTGTCTTTATTATCTTTTTTATTGCTAATCTTATTTTACTGCCGATTGCGTTTATTGTTGTCAATTTATTGAAAAAGATTGTTGCTATCGATAATGCGATTATTTACCCAGCAATTATCCTATTTAGTATCGTTGGCTCATATGCAATCACAAATACGATGTCTTCTATTGTGGTTATGTTAATTATGGGGGTTATTGGCTATTTCCTTCAAGAACGAAAATTTCCTATATCGCCAATTATTTTAGGCATGATATTAGGGCCAATGTTAGAAAAGAATTTGCTCTCATCATTAATGAAATCTGACGGTGATTTGATTAGTTTTGTTAACAGACCTATATCGATGGTATTAGCCAGTGCATTTCTTCTCATTGTTATTATGCAAATTAGAGGTGCATTAAAAGCCAAATAAGGTATCTCGTTTTTATACCAAATAAATTAAATATAAAGATACTTTTTAAGTATCAGGGAAAGCTCATCTTAAATAAGCAAAATAACGTTTTTTTAAGGTGTTAGAAATCAGCAGATAAATAAAAATATCGGGTGATAAAATGAAAAAAATATTAAATAAGCCAGAAAATTATGTCGATGAAACATTAGCCGGTTTATGCCTTGCGCATAGCCATATTTATCGTCAACCACAGCCAAGATTAATTACTCGTTCAAACAAAACGGATAAACCGAAAGTGGGTATTGTCACAGGCGGTGGTTCAGGACATTTGCCAGTATTCACGGGATATGTCGGTGAAGGTTTATTAGATGCTGCCGCCGTGGGTGATGTTTTTGCTTCACCTTCAGCAGATTTAATGGCTGACGCTATTCGTGAAGCAAATAGTGGTTTAGGTGTATTGCTACTTTATGGCAATTACGGTGGTGATGTCATGAATTTCGATATGGCAACTGAAGCGGTTGATTTTGAAGATGATATTCGTTGCACAACTGTATTAGCCGCGGATGATGTCGCTTCAGCAAAACCCGAAGAGGCGCATAAACGCCGTGGTGTAGCTGGGATGATTTATGGTTTTAAAATGGCGGGCGCCAAAGCAGAAGAAGGTGCATCACTTGATGAAGTGACACGTATTGCTCAAAAAACCATGGAAAATACCCGGACGATTGGTTGTGCATTAACATCTTGTACTTTACCTGCGGTAGGACATCCTACCTTTGAAATTGGTGAAGATGAGATGGAAATGGGGATGGGCATTCACGGAGAGCCGGGAATTTGGCGTGATAAATTACGCAGTGCGGATGATATTGCACAAGAGATGTTTGAGCGTCTACAAGCAGAATTATCATTAAAAACAGGGGATAAAGTCTCTGTATTAGTGAACTCTTTAGGCGCAACGCCATTAGAAGAACTTTATATTCTGTACAAAAAAATTGCACAACTGATTAATAAAACAGGTGCGACTATTGTGCATCCATTGGTCGGTCGTTATGCCACATCTATGGAAATGACAGGGGCAAGCTTAACATTGTGTAAGTTAGATGATGAGCTAGAAGCCTTGATGAGTGCGCCAGCTCATTGTGCATTCTGGAGAGTATAACGATGAATATTACACTTGAAATGCTCAAACAAGCGGTTTTGCGTATCGCTATCGCTTGTGAGCAATCTCAAGCAATGCTGTGTGAAGCTGATAGTCGTTTAGGTGATGGTGATTTAGGGATCACCATGCAAAAAGGATGGCGACAAATTGCCGATGATGCACAAGATTGGCCTGACGATTTAAGTAAAGCTCTTTTTCAATGCAGTAAATCATTACAAAAAGCCTGCGCATCTTCTTTTGGTACATTGCAAGCGACCGCTTTTATGGCAATGGCAAAATATTGCAAAGAAAATCAACTGCAAGAAATAGCACCCTCCGACATTTCACCACTTTTAACGGTTGCGTATCAAAGCATGATGGCAAGAGGAAAAGGGGAGTTGGGGCAAAAATCGGTACTGGATATTATTTATCAATTATCTGAAACGTTAAAACCTGCTTTATCTCTATTGGAATTAAAAACAGCAGCCTTACAGAGTATTGATAATACGCTTAATGAATTTCGTCAAAAACCTAATTTATTAGGTCGAGCGCGTATGTTCCCAGAAAAATCAATTGGTTTAGATGATCCTGGCATGTTGGCAATTAAAGTTATTGTTAAAGCAATCTGATTTAATAAAGGTCTTAATATGAAAAAATTATTTGGCGTTACAGTGGCAATGGTTACTCCGTTTGATTCAAATGATCAAGTGGATATTAAAGCGTTATCTGCATTAACTAACATGCTAGTTAATAAAGGTGTTGATTGCCTCTATCCTTGTGGCACTACGGGAGAAATGTTACGTCTATCTGCTTTAGAACGTAAAAATGTTGCGAAAACCGTTGTTGAAACAGCAAATAAACGCTTACCTGTTTTTATTCATGTCGGTGCAATGACATTAACCGAAACTATTGAATTAGCGAAACACGCAGTTGATATTGGTGCTGATGGTATTGGCGTGGTGACGCCACAATTTTTTGGTGCAACAGACAGGGAATTAGAAAACTATTTTGTGACAGTAGCAAACAGTGTGCCGGATAATTTCCCTGTTTATCTGTATAATATTCCACAATGTGCGGCAAATAATATCAAGCCTGAATTAGCAGCAAAAGTACAACAACAATGTAAAAATGTGATTGGGATTAAATACAGTTTTGCTGATAACAATACAACATTAAGTTACCTTGCTGTTGCAGAGGGTTTTTCAGTTCTTCATGGTTACGACAAATTATTCTTAGGATTATTAGATGCAGGTTGTGATGGTACTGTTTCAGGCTGTGCTTGCGTATTCCCTGAGCCATTTGTGAATATGTATAAAGCCTATATTGCAGGTAACTATCAAGAAGCGAAACACTGGCAACAATTTTGTGTGAAATTTAGTGATGCACTTAAGTCTGGTGCGAATATGGCAATATTTAAATCAGCATTAACTATGCGTGGTTTAGAAGGTGGTCATATGCGTTTGCCACAACTTGATTTATTATCTGAGGAAAATCAACAATTAAAAGAAAATCTGACTCAATTATGTAAAGAAGCAGACATCACTTTTTCACTTAATTAACAATGAGTTAAATAAGCATCTCCGTTATTTTAATGGATCGGTTGTGTGTTGATCATTTTAAGCAGTATAGATTTTTCTATACTGCTTTTTTATCAGAATAAACATGAAATTTAAATGTGACTATTGTGCCAATAACTGACCATATTGTGCGATATCAACATTTCCCCCACTGATAATAATACCGACTTTTTTACCTTTTAATTTATCACCTAATTGAAGAGCGGCTGCTAAACTTAAGCATCCAGTTGGTTCTACAATAATTTTCATTCGCTGGGCGTAAAACTGCATAGCCGAAATTAATTCTTCATCTGTTGCAGTTAAAATAGCGTCCACATTATTACGAATAATCTCAAAGGTGTAATTGCCTAAATGCTGAGTTTGCGCACCATCTGCAATTGTTTTTGGGGTATCAATATGGATAATTTCGCCTTTACGTAATGACTGCTGCCCATCATTACCCGCTAAAGGTTCAACGCCAAATATTTGGCAATGAGGAGATAGTGCTTTGGTTGATAATAACGAACCAGAAAGCAAACCACCGCCACCCAATGGAACAAATAACCTATCTAATTCACCCACTTCGTCAAACAGCTCTTTTGCTGCAGTGCCTTGCCCCGCAATAATATGCGGGTGATCATAAGGCGGAATAAGCGTTAGCCCTTCTTTTTGTGCCAGCTGTTGACCTATTTCTTCCCGGTCTTCTGTATAGCGGTTATAGGTAATCACCCGACCACCATAACCTTTTGTCGCGTCCATTTTTGCTTTTGGAGCATCTTCAGGCATGATAATTGTGGCAGGAATACCTAATAATTTTGCTGATAATGCAATGGCTTGAGCATGGTTTCCCGATGAAAAAGTTACAACGCCGTTTTTACGCTGTTCTGCTGTAAATTGTGATAATGCATTCATTGCACCACGAAATTTAAACGCGCCCATTCGCTGAAAATTTTCACATTTAAAATAAAATTGTGCTCCTGTTAGTTCATTCAGAGTGCGAGAAGTTAAAACAGGGGTTTTATTCAAATAAGGCAGGATCCGTTGATGAGCTTCTGCAACATCTTTATAGGTAGGAATAGGTCGCTTATTCATAAGATTGTTCCTTGATCACAACGGCTTCAATTTCAATTTTACTCCCAAAATGGAGCTCTTTTACGCCCGCGACTAATCTTGCAGGTCTATGTTCGCCAATCCATTTTGCATATAGCTCATTAACAATAGGCCATTCATTAATATTTGTGACATAAACTTTAACTTGTGCGATATCGGTTTTTTGTGCATTTATTCCGACAAGACAAGCCGCTAAATTTTCAAGAACTTGTGTGATTTGAACTTCAACGGATTTATCTGCTAAGGGCTTACCTTGTTTATCTAAAGGCAATAGCCCTGAAATAAACGACATATTATTTGCTGTCACAACATGCGAGTAATGGCCACCTGGTGGTGATAGCGCTTCAATATTTTGTTGTATAAGATGACTGATCATTATCTTTCCTATTTCGCTTAAGTTAGACGTTATGTTTATCTATTTATACATAATGTCTAATGTTAGATCAATAGTATATTTACGTTTTATATTATTATTTTTTTAATAACGTTAAATTGGATAATTAATACATAAAAAAAGAGGCGTAAAATACACCTCTAATTTTTAGAAAAATATTATTAAATATAAAGCGTTAATAAGAACGACGAGTTATTTTCCAAGCCGTGTAAATCGCGATTAACGGCGCTAACGCTAAAAATAAGAATAGGGCAGAAGCCGATGATGAAAGCCCTTCAGGTGTACCACTATTAAAACCATTTAGGTTGACTATCATACCTGCAAATGCAGAACCTAATGCAGTTGCAAATAACTGAACAGTGGTAATAGAAGCTCCTGCAATATCTTTATCTTGTTCTGAGGCGGCTTGCAGTATGCGTGTTAATAGATGAGGCCATCCAAAACCTATGCCATAACCCACTAAGAATAAAGCGAATAATATAATAGAAAGGCTAACCGCATTTTCTGATTGCAACATTGGGTTTGGAATAACAAACGCTAACGCTAATAATCCTACAAAAACAATAATAGGGCCACTTAATATGCTAAAACGCATTTTAGCCCCTTGCCAACTGGCGCTAATCACTTCAGCTACAGTCCATCCTAATGCCATTAATGCACTCATATAACCTGACGCTAAAGGCGTTTGCATATGTAAGCTTTGTAGATAATAAGGAACAAAGATCTCACATGTCATGCCAATCGCTAATAACGAAATGGTAAGGTAAAGAAGGGCATGCAAAGAAAGGCCTTTAAATGTATTCGAAGGTAATAACCGAACAGAAAGCCGTTTTTCACACAAAATAAGTACACCAATTAAGCCAAATACCACCACGATACTCAGCAAATTAATTGTGAGTGATGAAGAAAGGCTACCGGATGAAATAAGCAGTACTGCAACAGTTAAAATAATCAGTTGAAGGTAAGGTAAATTTTGTGAGGTCGATTTCGGTGTATTATTTTCCCTTTTAGGTAAGATAAACCAAAGATAAACCCCATAAAGCACCATTACAGGTAACATAATACCAAAGGCATATCGCCAAGCATCTAATTGCGCAAAAATACCACCAATGGCAGGGCCAATTAATGTCGCAACGCCCCACATACCTGAAATTAATGCCATGGCTCTAGGCCATAAAGCTTGGTCGTAAACAATATTAACCATCGCATAGGAAAGAGCAAACAATAGCCCACCGCCTAGGCCTTGAACAAAACGACCGACCAGCATCACTTCCATTTTTGGGGCAACGGCACACAGCAAACTGCCTATAAAAAAGAGTACAGTGGCTGCTAAATAAGCGCCTTTAGCGTCTAATAAACTTAATAAGCGTGCTGATAACACAGAGCCAATAATAGAGGCAGCAACAAATAACGTGGTATTCCATGCGTATAATTCCATCCCACCAATATCGGTGACAACAGAAGGCAAAATAGTGGTTGCCATTAAAATATTAATTGCATGTATCACGACACCAAAAGAAAGTGCAAATGAAATTGCTCCATTTCTCCCTGAAAAAAGATCGCGCCACTGGCTATTATTAGTTGGGATCATTAGAAAAAATATCCTTCTTTTATTGCTATTCCGACATAGCTTCGTTAAATTACCAAGATAAATCTTGGATTAATAAATACTGAGACGCTTAATATGTCAAGAAAAAACTTGGAATATAATTACCCTGCGCAACGCAGTGTAGGTGATAAAATTTTATTTTTAATTAAAAAACATGGGCCTATGCAAGCAAATGATGTAGGGCAACGTCTTGGCACCAGCAGTGAAGCGGCAAGGCAACAATTTGTAAAACTCGCTAATGCGGGATTTGTTGAAGCAATAACAGAGCCAAAGGGTGTGGGGCGACCGATTCAATATTGGCATTTAACCGAATTAGGGCAAAAACAATTTCCTGACACACATGCTGAATTGACAGCACAGATATTGCTCACGATACGTGAAGAATTAGGTGAAGGTGCAATAGAAAAAATTATTCTTGCTCGAAAAAAACAGAGCTATGAACGCTATACGCAAGCGATAAGAGATGTGGATGAACTTACTGAGCGTTTAGATATCTTAGCCACATTACGTAGCCAAGAAGGTTATATGGCACACTGGCAACAGGTCAAAGATAACGAATATCTGTTTATTGAAGATCACTGTCCAATTTGCGCAGCCGCTAAAGTATGTCAGGGCTTTTGTAATAGTGAAAAAGAGTTATTTTCTGAAACGCTAGGCGTAGAACTACAGCGTGTTGAATATATTTTAGAAGGTGCTAGACGTTGTGCCTATCGAATTAAAATTTAATGTCTATATTCCTTTTGGGAATAAAGACAAAAACCGCGCAATTAAGCGCGGTTGGTGTTCTTTCCTTAGAAATTTAGCTTAACTTTTACAATGTAATCGCAGAAGCTTTCCAAATTCTTTGCATATATTCTGTCACCGCACGATCCGCAGAAAAATAGCCCATTTGGCAGATATTTAAGGCGGATTTTTTCAGCCATGCATCTTCATCTTGATAGAGAACATCGACATTATCTTGAGTATCAACATAACTACGGAAATCGGCAAGTACCTGATAATGGTCACCAAACTCGATTAAACTATCGAAAATTGATTTGTATTTATCAGGACAATCTTGATTGAAGAAGCCGTTTGCAATTTGATTCAGTACAGTGTGTAACTCAATATCTTCATCATAGTAACGACGAGGTGAATAACGTTGTCTTAGCTCAGCAACTTCTTGTGCATTATTGCCAAAGATAAACATATTATCAAATCCAACATGTTCACCAATTTCAATATTAGCACCATCCAGTGTCCCAATGGTTAATGCGCCATTTAGGGCAAATTTCATATTACCTGTACCTGAAGCCTCTGTACCCGC
The DNA here is from genome assembly GCF_014897305.1 of Pseudomonas sp. FME51. Taxonomy (NCBI): domain Bacteria; kingdom Pseudomonadati; phylum Pseudomonadota; class Gammaproteobacteria; order Pseudomonadales; family Pseudomonadaceae; genus Pseudomonas; species Pseudomonas sp. FME51. Next base: position 193,718 of record NZ_JABUYN010000001.1, read on the forward strand.
TAATGATATTTGCTCTGATAAATCGGCTGCTGGAATAATATGTTGCGCTAAGCTCACACCATAATTAGGAATAAAGATAACTTTTAGCTTATCTTTAATGCGGGGATCATTATTAATCGTCATTGCAATATCATTGATAAGATTGATAATTTTCTTCGCATTATAATATGCAGATGCTGCTTTACCGCCAAAAATAAACACACGAGGTACCCAGTTTTTTTCTGGATTTTCTAAAATGCGATTATAACGAGTGATAATGCCTAACACATTGAGAAGTTGGCGTTTATATTCGTGAATACGTTTAATTTGCACATCAAACAGCGCATCTGGATTGATATCAATATTTAAATCTTGCTTAATAATTTGTGCAAGATTTTGTTTGTTCACTCTTTTTGAGCCTTTTAATTGGTGTAAAAATGCTTTATTTTTCACCAATGGCATTAATTCACCCAGTTGCTCTAAATTAGTTCGCCACTGAGTTCCAATATGGCTATCAATTACTTGAGAAAGGGATGGGTTTGCTAATGCTAACCAACGACGAGGAGTGATCCCATTGGTAATGTTGCAGAACTTCTTAGGGTAGATCATTGCAAAATCAGCGAATAAGGATTGCACCATTAATTGGCTATGTAACTCAGAAACACCATTGACTTGATGACTAATAATCACAGCCAACCATGCCATACGAACATTGCGACCATTTTCTTCATCAATAATAGAAACACGACGTAATAAATCATTGTCGTTAGGATGCTGTTCCTTAACTTGTTTTAAGAATTTATCATTGATTTGGAAAATAATTTGTAAATGACGGGGGAGTGAGCGACCAATCATATCAACAGGCCACGTTTCTAATGCTTCCCCCATTAATGTATGGTTAGTGTATGAGAAAATGCAAATCGTTTGTTCCCAAGCTTCATCCCAACTAAATCCATGATTGTCGATAAGTTGACGCATCAATTCAGGAATTGCGAGAACAGGGTGAGTATCATTAAGATGAATAGCAATAAAGTCTTTTAGATTATCAAAGCGCTGATGCAGATGATAATGACGTTGCAAGATATCTTGAATAGAGGCACTGACTAAAAAGTATTCTTGCTGTAAACGTAACATTTTACCTGATAGGGTTGAATCATCAGGGTAAAGGATCCGAGAGATATTTTCAGAGCGATCTTTCGCCTCTGTTGCCTCAAGATATTCTCCTTTATTGAATTTACCCAAGTTAAATGCACTATTCGCTTTAGCTGACCATAATCTAATGGTATCTGTTGCTTGCGTGTTATAACCAGGGACAATAGAATCATAAGGTTGAGCCATCACATTCAAGGTATCAACCCAATAGCTTTTATCGCCTTCTTGTTGCAAGCGCCCACCAAAATCCACCTCAAATTGCAGGTCATGACGAGGAAACTCCCAAGGGTTACCTTTTTCAAGCCAGTTATCTGCAATTTCGTGTTGCTCACCATTTTGGATTTGTTGGCGAAACATGCCATATTCATAACGAATACCATACCCCGTAACGGGATAACCCAAGGTGGCACACGAATCAAGGAAACATGCCGCTAAACGACCCAAACCACCATTACCTAAACCAGGATCAGGTTCAAGTTCAATTTGCTTTTCAAGATCAAGACCTAGCTCTTTTAATGCGTCTTTAACTTCATGATAAACACCTAAAGAGAGCATCGCATTGGTTAAAAAACGACCCATTAAAAATTCCATCGAAATGTAATAAACCTGTTTTACTTTCGGTGAAAGTTCTGCTTTAGTCGATTTTAACCAACGTTCAACTAAACGGTCTCTAATCGCGTAAGAGGTTGCATTTAACCAATCTGTTTCTGTGGCATATTTAGGCGAAGTACCAACGATAAACATTAGCTTGTAAACAATAGAACGCTTTAATGATTCAACATCCTTATCAGGTGATAAATAATCAAACTCACATAACTTTTTCATTATAAATCTCTTTTTGTAATCCACTGGTCAAATAGACATCATGTCTATAAACGGTGATACAACGCAGCATACGTTTTGGCCGCAGTTTCCCAACTAAAAATAGTTTGATTCATGGCATCAGTTTGAACTTGTAGCCATTGTTTCGGCATGCCCCATAAGGTAAAAGCACGATTGATTGCAAAACGCAGATCATCTGATGTTGCTTCATGGAAAACAAAGCCCGTAGCTTGGTGATGAGCTAAATTTTCTAATGAGCAATCATTTACTGTGTCGGCTAATCCACCTGTGTGTCTAACTAAAGGAAGGGCGCCATATTTCAAGCCATACAACTGAGTTAATCCACAAGGCTCAAAACGGCTTGGCACCATGATGACATCCGCGCCAGCAATAACTTGATGTGAAAAACTTTCGTCATAACCAATATGAACAGCAACATGTTGAGGATATTGTTCTTGAGCGTGTAAAAATGCACTTTCAAGATGACTGTCACCTGTGCCTAATAGAATAAATTGACCACCTTGATCAACGATATCTGGCAACACGTCAATGACTAAATCGAGTCCTTTTTGTGCTGTTAAGCGACTTACAACAGCAAAAAGAGGTGCGCTATTATTGACAGGCAGGCCGCATTTTTTCTGTAATGCCGTTTTATTTTCTAGGCGTTTATTGAGGTTTTTAACATCATAACGACGTGCAATTAAACTGTCTGCTGCAGGGTTCCAAATTGCCTCATCAACACCATTTAATATGCCACTTAATCGTTGTTCTTCAGCACGTTGACGCAATAACCCCTCAATTCCATAGCCAAATTCATGCGTTGTGATCTCTTTGGCATACGTTGGGCTGACTGTCGTAATGTGATTTGCATAAAATAGACCGGCTTTTAAGAACGACATTTGCCCATAATATTCCAATCCATTAATTGAAAAACAGTAATCAGGTAATTCAAGTTGATGAAGATGATAAGGAGAAAACTCGCCTTTATAAGCTAAATTATGAACAGTAAAGACAGATTTAGCCGAGTAATGTTTCACAGCTAAATAAGCACAAGCAAGTCCTGCATGCCAATCATGAGCATGAACAATATCTGCACGCCATAAAGGATCTAACCCTGCAGATAATTCGCTAGCAACCCAACCTAATAGTGCAAAACGAAAAACATTATCACTATAAGCATGTTGGTATTCATCATGATAAGGACTGCCTGTACGCTGATAAAGATGTGGGGCATCAATCAGATAAATATCAATACCTTGATATTGACCATAAAGTAGAGAGATATTGCCAGCAAAAGTATCAATATTGGTGACTAATTTTAGTGAGTCAATATTGTCTTTAATCGCAGGAAACGCGGGTATAACAACCCGCGCATCTAAACCTATTTTTTTCTGAGCTAAAGGTAAAGATCCCATAACATCAGCTAATCCCCCTGTTTTCAGCAGAGGGAATAATTCCGAACAGCAGTGGAGAACATTCACGAAAAGGCCTCCTCACTTTGAGGTTTTGGCTCTGTCTTTGTTTCAGTAGGATTTTCTTTTTCTTGACGTGTTAATTGCTCAAGCATTTCTCTTGTGACCAGCACAATGCCTTCTTCTGTACGATGGAAGCGAGCGGCATCGTCTTCTGCATTCATGCCAATCACCGTACCTTCAGGAATAGTACAGCTACGCTCAACAATACAGCGTTTTAAGTAACAGTGATGGCTAACAGTTACATCCGGTAAAATGACCGAATCTTCAATATGGCAGAACGATTCAACACGAACCAGAGGGAATAAAATAGAAGAATAGAGCGTTGACCCATTGATAATACAGCCATCTGCAATCAACGAGTTCATCATTTGCCCGTGCTCACCATGGTTATCTTGTACAAATTTTGCAGGGGGAAGCGGAGTCATAAAGGTACGGATTGGCCAATCTTTCGCATACATATCCAGCTCAGGTGTCACAGACGCTAAATCTAAGTTTGCCGCCCAATACGCTTCAATGGTTCCTACATCACGCCAGTATGGCGGTACAGAAGGATCAGAACTCACACAAGAAAGCTCAAATGGGTGAGCTAATACATCACCGCGCTCTGTGATTTTAGGAATAATATCTTGGCCAAAATCGTGATGAGAATTAGGGTCACGGCTATCTTCTTCTAATAGATCAAAAAGATAATCTCTATCGACCACATAAATTCCCATGCTGGCTAATGAGTGATCAGGATCATCAGGAATACACGGTGGATTTGATGGTTTTTCTAAGAAATGAAGGACTCGGCGATTTTCATCAATGTCCATAATCCCAAATTGGAAGGCATCTTCTTTAGGAACACGAATACAAGCAACGGTGAATTTTGATTTGTTTTCAACGTGATCAAGTAACAAGCGAGCATAGTTCATTTTATAGATATGGTCACCGGCTAAAATCACCACGTATTTGGCTTTATAACTACGAAGAATATCAAGGTTCTGATATATCGCATCAGCCGTACCCATATACCAATGTTCCGTATTGCGGCGTTGTTGAGCAGGCAGTAAGTCAACAAATTCATTCATATCTTCGTTAAAGAATGACCAGCCACGTTGGATATGCTGAACTAAAGAGTGTGATTGATATTGGGTAATTACACCAATACGACGGATCCCAGAGTTAATACAGTTTGATAGCGTAAAGTCGATAATTCGAAATTTTCCGCCAAAGAAAACCGCCGGTTTTGCACGTTTTGCCGTCAATGCTTTTAAGCGTGTACCACGACCTCCCGCTAAAACGAGTGCAATTGCCTCTTTAGGAAGTTGTTGTGCCAACATTAATTTTTGGCCTTGTTCTGTTGTCATCATAGTTATAGCACTCCAATCAAATTACTTAACTTGGGAGGAAATATTGGGTAATTTTTCAGTAGAAGACTGAGTATAAAAAACGCTATTTCGCCAAAGGATGATACTGTTAGGTTGTACTTCACAATGTTGAGATTGTGTTGGGTGACAATGAGGCCAGCTAGCTGTATCAAGCAAGCAAGACCACGACCCTTGAGGTAAAGAAAAAACAGCACTGTTTCTTAACGGATTAATCATTAAGATCCATTGTTGTGCTAAAAGAAGTTGTAATGGTGAGGGCGGAAGTTGCTGCCAATCTTCATGACTCATAGTTTGAGCATTCTGATTAAGCCAAATAACATTTTGGCTATCTTCTTCCCACCATTTAAGCGAACTTAAAGGTGTAATTTGGTGACGTAATTCAATAAGGTGGCGAATGTAATCAGTTAAGTCATAAGGTTGTTGAAACCATTTAATCCAACTGACTTTATTATCCTGACAATAAGCGTTGTTATTACCATATTGCGTATTACCCACTTCATCACCGGCGAGTAAATGAGGTGTTCCTCTTGAAAGCAGTAAGGTTGCCAGCATATTTCGAGTCGCAAGCAATCTGTGTTGGCTTATTTTTTCGTTAACAATCAAACCTTCTTCACCAAAATTGACACTGTAATTGGTGTTATGCCCATCTAAGTTTGATTCTCCATTCTCCTCGTTATGTTTATGCTGATAACTCACTAAATCCCGCAGTGTAAAGCCATCATGGCTGGTTATCATATTGATACTTGAATAGGGGGGTCTGCCATTTTTATGGTACAGCTTTGCAGAGCCTGTAATATGGTCTGTAAATGCCGCAATAGAGACATCACGCCATAACCAAAAGCGACGCATAACATCGCGATAACCATCATTCCATTCTGTAAATGGCACAGGGAAGTTACCGACTTGATAGCCATCAGAACCTAAATCCCAAGGCTCGGCGATAAGCTTAATACGTGAAAGAAGGGGATCTTGACGAATGGCTGTTAGTAATGGGGATTGTGTCTCAAAATAAGGAACTCGACCAAGGCTTGTTGCTAGATCAAAACGAAAACCATCGATATGAAATTCGATAACCCAATAGCGTAGACAATCCATTACCCATTGAACCGTTTCTGGGCGACTTAAATTAAGCGTATTGCCACATCCTGTCCAATTTTGGGCTTTATTTTCATCGTTTAACCAATAATAACTTTTATTATCAATACCACGTTGAGAAACAATATAACCTTCAAATTGATCACTTAATTCCGCAGTGTGGTTAAAAACCACATCTAAAATCACTTCAATATTGGCTTTATGTAGACACCTTACTGCTTCTCGGAATTCATCCATAATATTCCGACCGGTATTGGAATAATATTGTGTTGATAAAGCAAAAGGCGCTAATACGTTATAACCCCAATAATTTTTTAATCCGATTTTATGAAGATGAGGCTCTGTTAAATGATATTGAACAGGCAATAATTCTAATGCTGTAATTCCCAATTTTTTTAAATGTGAAATAAAAGCAGGATGACCTAATGCAGCATACGTGCCCGCAATTTTTTCAGGTATTTCAGGGTGAAGTTTTGTGAGTCCTTTAACATGCCCTTCATAAATAATCGTTTCTGACCAAGGCGTATTTAAACGTTGATAAGTCCCTTTTTCTTTATAAGAGAGACAAAAGCATCTACTGTCATCGATAATAACCGCTTTAGGTGTTATGGCACTGTCATCATGTTCTAATGCGTTAAAAACCGGCGATGTATAAGGTAATGTGTTATCAACAATACCCGTCACTTGTTTTGCGTAAGGATCTAACAATAGTTGTTGTGGTTGATAGAACAATCCTTGTTCTGGGTTCCATTCGCCTTCTACACGATAACCATAATGCAAACCCGGCCCTGCACCGGGTAAGTATCCATGCCAAATAGAGCCGGTTTTTCCAGGTAACGGATAGCGGATTTCTTTGCCTGCTTTATCAAATAGGCAAAGAACGACTTTAGTGGCATTCTCACTAAATAACGTAAAATTAACACCATAACCGTCATAATGACTGCCCATAGGAAAAGGGCGACCATAATCTAAAGACATATTAATCCTTCAATCTTAAATACATCGTCGCAAGTGGTGGCAGCGTCAGTGACAATGAATGAGGCTTACCATTAAATACATTTGCGGTTGTTGCTATTTCACCTAAATTTCCCACATTACTTCCGTTGTAAAATTCAGAATCACTGTTTAGAACTTCCTGATATGCTCCTGCTTTATTAACGCCGACCACATAATTGTGGTGAACCACTGGGGTAAAATTGCTGATAACAATAATTTCATTGCCTTGTGCATCTTTACGGCAAAAAGCAAAGACAGAATTGTCATGATCATCAACGGTTAACCATTCAAAGCCTTCACGTTCGAAATCACATTCATAAAGCGGTGGATGAGCTTGATAAGAAAGATTTAGGTCACGTACAAAGTGTTGAACACCTTGATGTGGGCTATTGGGCGTTTCAAGAAGATGCCAATCTAAGCTATTGTCGTGGTTCCATTCACGCCATTGTGCAAACTCACATCCCATAAACAGCAGCTTTTTACCGGGGTAAGCCCACATAAAGCCTAAATAGGCACGTAAATTAGCAAATTTTTGCCAATCATCTCCTACCATTCGGCCAATTAATGACCCTTTGCCATGAACAAACTCATCATGTGAAAGAGGAAGAACAAAATTTTCGTTATAGGCATAGAGCATGCCAAAGGTCATTTGATTATGGTGGAATTTACGATAGATAGGATCACGTTGCATATACGCTAATGTGTCGTGCATCCAGCCCATATTCCATTTGTAATTAAAACCTAATCCACCATCATCAGGAGGCAACGTTACACCTGGAAAATCAGTAGACTCTTCGGCTATTGTGATAACACCTGGACAAGTAGTACCTAATAATTTATTCGTATGACGAATGAAATCAATCGCTTCTAAATTCTCACGGCCCCCGTGTTTATTGGGGATCCATTCGCCTTCTTTTCGGCTATAGTCACGATAAAGCATTGAAGCAACAGCATCAACGCGGAAACCATCAAGTGCAAAATGCTCATGCCAATACAATAAATTACCAGAAAGATAATTGAGTACTTCATTACGACCATAGTTATAAATCAAGGTATTCCAATCGGGGTGAAAGCCTTCACGCCTATCGGCATATTCGTAGAGAGAAGTCCCATCAAAATTGCGTAAACCATAATCATCTTCAGGAAAATGGCCAGGAACCCAATCTAAAATAACCTTGATTTCAGCCTGATGGGCGGCTTCAATAAAGTCGCGAAAGTCCATCGGTGAGCCAAAGCGACGAGTCGGAGAATATAACCCCAAAGGTTGATATCCCCATGAGCCATCGAAAGGGTGTTCATTAATAGGTAGTAGTTCTATATGCGTAAAACCCATCTCTTTAACATAGGGAATTAACTGTTCCGCTAATTCTCGATAACTTAGCCAACTGTTATCATCGGTATGACGACGCCATGAACCTAAATGCACTTCATAAATAGCAATAGGCGCATTTCGCTGATTCGCTTGCTGTCGCGATAATGGCATTGGTTTAATGGGAGGTAATGTATTGATGATGGATGCAGTTTCAGGTCGTATTTGTGTTTCAAAAGCATAAGGGTCTGCTTTTAATCGACGATCGCCATTAGCATCCAGAATAGAATATTTATAACAATCACCAAGATGTGCCTGTGGAATAAAAAGCTCCCAAATTCCACTTTCACGACGTAATCGCATCGGGAAGCGCCGTTCATCCCAGAAAGAAAAATCACCCACAACACTGACACTTTGCGCATTTGGTGCCCATACAGCAAAGGTAATTCCCTCTATATCCCCCAGTTTTGCAGGGTGTGCACCTAAACATTGATAAGGACGGGAATGATGACCTTGAGCTAAAAGCCAAATGTCCATTTCTTGCAGTAAAATGCCGAATTGATAAGGATCGTCAACAACGCCTTGTGCATTTTCCCAAGTCACATCTAAACAGTAACTAAAACGACGTTTACGTCGAGGGATAACACCACAGAAAAAACCACTTGGATGTTTACGCTCTAATGTCGCCACATTTCGGCCATTTTTTCTATCAATGACACTGACTGCGACTGCATCAGGTAAAAATGCACGGACTTCTAATCCTGCTGATGTTTCATGCATTCCAAGCAGTGCAAAAGGATCTGATTCATATCCATTAATTAGTTTTTCTATTGCTTTTTTCGTCACAGCTACAGACATCTTATCGTCCTTCGTTGCCAGCAAATAAATTAGTAAATTTTATATATAGATATCAGCATAGAACGTTAATTTAAGTTAAACAATAAGTGTTTATAACAGATTATTTAAAAGATAAATAATTAATATAGGTTAATATACCTATTTTCTGTTTTTATGATATTGAATCAAAAGCTATTTGTGGGTGCAGGCAGATGAAGATCACGAAATATAAAAACAGCACGAATAGCGTTTTTACTTACTCGTAAAAAGAAGAGTAACATTAGATAATTTTAATAAAACGTATAAGATTTAGTTTTAAAAAGTATAAGCAATAGGAGTAAAATCGCCATTATTATGAAAAATAATCACTTTTTTCATTAGTAAAATTAACTTTTTTGTTGAATAAGCCACTGTTCAAAATCGAGATGTGTTTTGGTTTTTTGTACACCCAGAGGTGTTAAGGCGTAATAATGAAGAGGCGCAATTTGAATATCAGGAAAGAGGATTTTTAAAGTGCCGTTATTAATTTCATTCGATAAAATTGAAATTGGACCAATACCGACACCTAATCCTTCAATAATGGCTTGAAGAGAAATATGAAAGTGATCAAAGCGATAGTGACGTAAAAATGAGCGTTGAGTGTTGAGCTGAGCCGCAATTAACCATTGTTGCCAATGACCGGGACGGGTAAGGGTATCAATAACGGGGCAATCAAAAACATCCTCAAATTTAGTGACGCTGTAACGATTTAATAACTTTTCAGAGGCAATTAGACAATGAATATCCTCTAAGAAAGCAATAGAGGAATACTCTTGTTGCTGTGGTTGAGGGCGAATAATTAAATCATCATGGCTGATTAAATGAAATCGCTCGCTATTTGCAGAAGCAATTTGAATATTGGCATTCGGATAGTGAAGATAAAAATCCTCCATTCTTGGAATAAGCCATTTTAAACATAGCGTTGTTGGAACACTGATATTTAAAATATCGTTTTTTCCCCCATTACCATAACGAAATCCAATATCATTGAGTTTATCAAATACGCCACTTAATTCTTGCGCCAATGTTAATGCGTAAGGAGTGGGTACACGACGTAAACCTTGCTTATTAAACAGTGTGACACCAAACCATTTTTCAATTACTTGAATATGACGACTAATTGCACCATGGGTGACACACAGTGTTTGCGCAGCTTCGGTGTAACTTTGGCTATGACAAGCGACTAAGAAAGCACGTAATGAAGGCAAGGGAGGAAGGTTTCTTATCATAATTTTCTCGTCATAGATTAGGCGGGCTTTCTGATTAAAACTCACAATACTGTGACATTTTATCACAGGTAAAAATAAAGAAGGCAGGTATGATACAGCGTCTTTAACATATTGAACTTAAAGGATGATAATGAGCTTTATCGCAGTCATTTTATTAGCCGTATTTTCAGGGGTGATAAGCGGAGTGGTCGGAACGGGATCTTCTATTTTACTTATTCCTGCTCTTACATATGTTTTTGGTGCAAAAGAAGCTGTACCCATTATGGCACTTGCTTCTGTGATGGGAAATTTATCTCGCATTTATTTATGGCGTCATAGTATACATTTTAAGCCACTATTTTATTACCTGTTACCAGGTATTCCTGCCGTTGTTTTAGGGGCCAATACACTATGGATAATGCCTGAAACATGGCTCAATGTTGGCATGGGTTTATTCTTTATTTTAATGATCCCAGTGATTCATTTATTACGTCAGTATCAAATTAAAATGAAAACTTACCAAGTTGTTATTGCGGGTGCTGTTATCGGCTATTTAACAGGCGTTGTTTTTTCAACAGGACCACTTACTATTCCTATATTTTCTGCATATGGTTTGACATTAGGGCCATTGCTTGCCACAGAAGCGGCCGCCTCATTTGTTATCTATCTGACTAAAGCGCTAACATTTAGCCAATTAGGCGCTATCAATAGCTTCATTTTAGTCAGTGGTGCGCTTGTTGGTTGCGGTTTAACGGTTGGAAATTACTTAGGCAAAAAGTTGGTATTAAAGCTAACGCCCAAATTATTTCAATGGCTGTTAGATACAATGTTACTTTTTGCAGGCGGTTCACTGCTGATTAATGGCGTTATTGCCTAATTAAAAGCTTAATTGCTGTGTTAATCACCTTTATTCATGGAGTAAGACGGTTAAATTAATTGCCATTACTTATCCTCTCAATCAGGTAAATAAGGCATTAATAACATTCGTGAAATATCGGCTAATGGCAGTAATTCATCCACGGTGGCGCCCGATCTGGCTCTTAATGAAAGAGAATGCAAAAGTGCCACTATACCTAATGCAACAACACGAATATCGACTTCCTTTTTTAATTCACCTGCGCTTAATGCTTCTTGCAAGGCATCAATAACTTGTTGTGTTTGTGCCTCAATAACCTGATTAAGCAAGGTTTTTATTGTAGGGTCTGCAATTTCAGTCACTGCTGTTGAAAGCACCATACATCCTGTTAACCCTTCCTTATCCGTATAAAAATGAATAGCTGAAACCAAATAGCGCTTCACCCTTTTTATAATTGTATCTTGGGGAGATTGCTTTTCTAATTCATGACGATAGCGAGTTGAAGCAATTTGATTAAAACGCTCAATTGCTTTTTCATATAATGCCGCTTTGTTACCAAAGGCGGCATAAAGGCTTGGCTTATTCATTTGAGTTTCGATGACTAAATCATCCATTGATGTTGCTGTAAATCCTTTTCGCCAAAATAATGCCATTACTTTTTCAAGTGCAGTATCGCTATCATAACGACGAGGGCGGCCTTTCTTTTGCATTTTGTACCAATTAGTAAGAAATTTGTTTACTCAGTATAAAACAAATGTCATTATTTTACTAACCAGTACAAAATAGGAAAATAAAATGAATCACAATGAAATGCTGTATGGAAAAAATATGCCTTCCATCATTAAGCTTGTTGAAGAGGGCCGAAAACAGCAACCTAAACCCTTAAAAATCGGTATTTTTGTCTGCCCTGGTTTTATGCCCATGGATATTAATGGCGCTCAATCAGTATTCACCATTGCAAGTGCAGAAATCTATTTTATTTGGAAAAAGAAAGAATTAGTTGAAGGTTATATTGGTTGGCCAACAATGCCGACTATGACTTTTGATGAGTGCCCTGACGATCTTGATGTATTAGTTGTAGGAATGGTGCCACCAGAAATAGTGGAAGATGAAGAGACTCTGGCATTCTTTGCTAGAATGGGCAATAAAACCCGTTATGTAATTGGTACTTGCTATGGATCATTAGTTTTAGGTGCGGCAGGTTTATTAAAAGGCAAAAGGGCAACCAGTAATTCGAATGTTGTTCCTATGTTACCTGATATGGGAGCCATAGCCGTAGGTGGAAGCGATGTAGTGATTGATGGCAATATTTATACTTCAGGGCCAGCAACTGGCTCTTTTGATGCCTCGTTATTAGTATTAGCGCAATTGTTAGGAACACCTTTTGCACAATTAGTTGAATTAGCAATTGAATATGATCCTCGTCCACCTTTTGGGACAGGCTCGCCAAGGCTAGCGGGTCCTGAAATGACAGCCATTTCACAAAGTTTGACCGCGAATTTAAATGCTCAATTTCATCAAGCTGCACTTAATGGCTATAAAAAGAGCCGTTAATCTAGAGTAATTAACGTTAGAATGGGGAAATAAATTAAAGTTTATCTAAACTGTTTTATTTCAAATTCGGAGAATTACAATGACAGAATACGAAAAAATGGTATCAGGCCATCTTTACCATGCCAGTAAAGATGATAGTTTAGAGCCACTTAGAGTAAAAGCGCGCGAAATTATTTATGATTTCAATATGACGCGTCCCTCTGAAATTGAAAAAAGAAAAGGCTATTTAAAACAGCTTTTAGGAAAAACAGGTGATAACTTCACAATTGAACCCCCATTTCATTGTGATTACGGCGAATTAATAGAAATTGGTGAGGCATTTTACGCTAATTTTAATTTAACTATTTTAGATTGTGCTTCTGTCAAAATAGGTCACCATGTGATGTGTGCGCCTAATGTGAGTATTTTAGCAGCAACACATCCTATTGATCCTGAAATACGGAGCAGTGAACTTGAATATGCATTACCCATTACAATTGGTAATTATGTTTGGCTTGGCGCAGGTTGTTTAGTTTTGCCTGGCGTAACAATCGGCGATAATTGCGTAATTGGTGCGGGCAGTGTCGTAACGAAGTCTATTCCAGCTAATTCTGTTGCAGTGGGTAATCCTTGTCGCGTGATAAGACAAGTTAGTGAAAAAGATAAAATAGAGGCTGAAAAAAGGCTTAGTGCTTAAATAGGTTTAAGCTGGGCTCAATAAATTAAAATAAATTGAGCCCAGCTATATGATTATTCTTTAATGAAACTGAGATAATTATAGAGTGATTTAAACCCAAATTTTCGGTACAGCGCTAAACCGTCCGCAGAGGCATCTAAGAAACAACGCTCTACGCCTTGCTCGCGGCAAAACTCTAAAACATGTTTAATCAAATGAGTCGCATAGCCATTACCCTGATAAGCGACATCTGTCCCAATATCATCAAAACGCGCTAAATTTTCATGCAACGTTAACGTTAATGAAGAGACGGGTTGATTTTCAACTAATAAAGCGTAATGAAAAATAGTTGCACCATTATCTAATGCTTTTTGGTGATAACGAATATATTCATTAACAATCGTATCATCACTGTCATCCCCTACAGGGAACGCCGTTTTTAATGGGTGAGCCCATTGCTCGAGGTTATGATTAGTTAAAATAATATCGCAAGGGTTATTTCTATAAGGGGGATACACGGCTTCTGATAATGTCAGATACATTGCTGTTGTCATACCATCACCGGTATAACCTGCATTTTTTATGATCTCTTCAAATTCAGGTAATAAAGATTCAGGTAAAACTAAAATATGGCCTTTTTTCTGTGAGGAGAAAAGGGTACTTGCTTGCTGGAACGAGCCTTCTGTTGCGCCTTGACGTAAATAAATGAAGTTAAAAATAGGCGCATCCATTGGTGTCATAAAGCAGTGTGTATGATCACCAATACGAATATTATTTTCGCAAATTTCTGACCAAAAGGCTTTTTCTACTATTTTAAATTCTTTATACAGTTGTGCATCCATAATGGTTCTCTAGCTAAATCGTGATAAGCGATAAGGAGTTAATCGAGGATTCGCTTTTTCGTCAATGAGTTCTTGTGCAACTAATTCACATAATAAAGGTGACAATGTCACGGCGGCGTGCATAGTAACAAGATATAGTCCCTGATAAGGAGATACTTCTCCAATAATTGGCATTTCATCTTTAGGCATGGGCCTTTCACCCACAATAACCTTTTTAATCGTTAGTTTACCTGTTTGCGTAAAATTATCATAAAAAGTCGCTTGTGCATGGGATGCAATGTGCTCAGGGTGATGTTCATCACTATTATCTATGTAATCTTCAGCCGCAATAATCTCATTTTGAGCAAAGGGACGTAACTCCATTTCTGGCGTTGAGATAATACAAGGCAAAAATGCGTTTTTTGCATCAGATGTTAACTTAAGTAAAATACTCGGTGATGCAGATAAAGGTAAATCAATATCTTTCTCTGCCAGCAGTGCCAAAGAACCCACACCTGCCGTTAAAATAACATGATCAGCCTGTATTTTTTCTTTTGTTGTTTCTACGCCAATAATGCGATGTTTATCTTGTAACAAACGTGTAACTTCGGTATTAGCATAATATTTCACGCCCATCTCTTGAGCTTGTTGTAATAACACGTTAATAGCGTGAAGGGGATCTACTGCACCTTCATCGCTCGCAAATGCAGCTAATTCTGGTGGTTGTGATAATTGAGGAACTTTATGAATAAGTTGTGCTTTATTTAATGTTTGAACATTAAAACCTGCTTGATGGTGTAATTGAATAAATTGTGCAGTTTCTTCATCAGAAGACATCCAACTTATTGCGCCAGACCAATCAATATTCAATTTTCCTTGTGTCTGTTTGTCCAGTATTCGCCAAGAATGAATCGCTTCAGAACGTAATTGTTGATAAGCATCAGGCCGTCCATAAGAGACATTTAACCAAGCAAAAGAAGCCTTGGTAGCACCGAGCCCAGCATCAGCTTTATCTAATAAGATAATCTGCATATTACTCATTTTCGCAAGATACCAAGCTTGCATTACTCCTACAATACCCGCACCAATAATAATAATTTTCTTTTGCGGTTGTCGAAATAACGATGAGGTATTTATGTCCATTTTATCCTCTTTAACAGCAATATACGGTAAGGCTGTTTTTTATACTAAAAGTAAAAAACAACATAGAATAATAGTTTTAATAAAAATAATCTTCTTTATCCTCTCACTTTTCGTGCTAATCAATAAAAATAACATTTAACAAAATTTGTTATTTTTCATGGAGATATTGAATGTTTTTATTCTGGCTTTCAAAATAATATTTAGAGTGAGATCACAAATAGAATAATAAACCATAACACAAAACAAACAATGGGACATTACATCTAAAGATCACTTAAATTCCAGTTTATAAGTTTGGTTTGAGAGGTAAATATGGTTTTTTTTACCGTTAATTTTTTAATTTCAGCATCGTACTATAACGCACACTCAAACCAGACTTTTAATCTAAAAACAATAAATAAAAAAGATTTACAAACTGCTTTTAATTAATAAAAGTAGAATAATTAACTTATTTTTATGCCATATGAAGATTATTGTTTTATAAAAATATTATTATGGATATGATAGCTCATATATTCAGCATGTTATTTTTTTAAAAAAGGCGTCGTATGTTAGAAAGTATCGGTATTTCAAATATTTGGACATACCTTTTAGGCGTTATTTTTATTACCTTAATTCCAGGTCCAAACTCGATTTTCGTCCTTACTTCCAGTGCGAAGCATGGGGTAAAAGGGGGGTATAAAGCCGCTCTTGGTGTTTTTACGGGTGATGCATTATTAATCTTTTTGGCATTTTTGGGGGTTGCTTCATTAGTCAAGACTTCACCCGTTTTCTTTATTGTTATTAAATATGCAGGTGCTCTTTATTTAACCTATTTAGGGTTGAAAACATTATACGCTACGTTTCAAAAGAAAAAAGAAACAGCGGAACAAGCATTAGAAGTGACCGAAAAAGCAAAGGAAGGCCTTTATGTTAAAGCACTGTTTTTAAGTATGCTTAACCCAAAGATGATCATTTTTTATGTCTCTTTCTTTATTCAGTTTATCGATCCTAAATATGAAAATGCAGGTATTCCATTTTTCGTATTAGGCGCAATTTTAGAGACATGCAGTATGCTGTATTTATCTATTCTTATTTTTGGTGGTGTGGCTATTACGAATAAAGTAAAACACAACAAGCGTTTAGCCTCATTATCAAATAGTTGTATTGGTGCAGTATTCTTACTTTTTGGTGCCAAACTTGCTTTAACAGCTTAGATTTAATTTTAAATATAAAAGCCACTTCACATCACTGTGTAGTGGCTTTTTTCTTGCCAAAATAATATTTTTATTATTTTATGACAACTTCTAATATAACGTGATAAGTATCTGTTTTAATAAATTTATTTATCTTCAAATCTGCTTGATCTAATAATCTTTCAAATTCATCGACTGTTCTTTCACCTGATTCAGGGAATCCACTCATACAAATCACATCCATATATTTCGCTGTGTCGGGTATATTTTTCTTAAAGATAACAGGTTCTATAATAAGAACTTTAGAATCTGGTTTCATTGCTTTTCTAAAGTTTTTAAAGAAAGTCACTGCACTTTGATCATCCCAATCATGAATAATGTATTTAATTAAATAAATATCTGATTCAGGGAAATCACCAAAAAGATCGCCTTCAATTAATTTCCATCGACTATCATCACCTAGTTCGACTAATCGAGTTCTTTCTAATACATGTTTGCGATCAAATAGCTGTCCTTTTAGCGTTGGATTGGTTTTTAATACTTCTAATAATAAGCCTCCTAAACCGCCAGCAATATCGGTAACGACTGTATTTTTAGGAAAGTCGTAATGTTTTACAATAAAGTGATTTTCTATTTTTGACAGTGAGTTCATTCCTACTTGAAAATCATGATCTTCACGAACATTATCTTTCCAATACTCATAGAAGGACATACCATAGAGGTTCTCAAAAGCAGGATTCCCCTTAAGAGATTCAACAACCTCCCCAACGGGTCTCCAAAATGTTTCATTGGTTAACATTAATATAGAGTCACGCAATGTATATTCATGATCACTTAGTAAAAAGTGTCCCGCAGGCGCAAGTGAATAATTTAAACCATCTGATTCATAAAAAATATTTTCAGATGCGAGGATCCTTAATATTCTATTTAATGCTAATGGTAATGTATTTGTTTCTTTAGCTAATTCATTTACATTTTTAGGACCCTCTTTAAGTAAGTCAGCCACTTTTAATAATGAGGCAGCTCTTAATGCGGCAGGAATAGTAAAAAGCATTGTTTTTTTCATTAAATCAATAGCAGCAGCTTTATTCTTGAAATTAACAGTATTATTTTCCATATTAAATCCTATTTTATTATTATTTAAATATTTATTTTGTTATTTTATTTATTATTTTAAATGGTGATATTATCATCTAAATTATTTTTCAAAATAAACATTATTAATTTATGGCAATAAATAATGTAATAGTTTATATAAACTATATTTACATTGATTTATAATTTAATAGTTAATGAGATTATTACATAATGTTTTTATAAAAAAATCAGCAAGACATTAAACCTATTACCGCGTTAATTTCACGCTATACTCTTTAAAATACTTTTTAGTTTAGTGAATTTATGTACTTTCAATATGATAAAAATAAATAAAAAAGAGAGAATACATGATAATATAATCAGCAAGTTATCAATATATTCAAGAGCAATATAATGTCATCTAATCCTACAGAAATCACTTTTTTTGAGCGCTTAATACCTTCAATTCTCGAAGAAAAAAAAGTCATTACCATTCGAGATGAAAATGAAAGTCATTATAAACCGGGCAGTGTGGTTGAATTATTTGCCAATGAGCACCGCACTTACTATGGAAAATTAAAAATTATCGCTGTATCGCCCTTAAAGTATGACGAGATTAATGAGTATCATGCACAACAAGAAGGTATGACACTTCCCGTATTAAAGGCATTAATTAAAGATATTTATCCAACAACGCAATCTTTATATCTTATTGAATATCAGTTGGTAAAATAAGAATAAATAAAAAAGGATCACACTGTGATCCTTTTTACTTAAACAAAATCTTATCTGTTTTAAATCAACTTAAGTGATTGTTTTAGATTGTTAATTTCTAATTTCCATTGAGCCTGCAAAGCAGGTTTTTGATGGTTAGTTTTACGTGCTAAATCAGCCTTTAACTTCTCTTCTAATTCGATTAGCTTAAACAGTTTTTCATCATCGTCATGATGTGAAACTAATGGGGCTGATGAAATATTCTGTAAATCAGATTTTTCATCCATTATCTGCGAGTTTGGTATTTCTTCTTTTGAAATAAGCTGATAAATAGTTTCAATATCATAATGTTCTGTTAAAACACCATTATGAATATACCAAAAACGATTACAGCTACTTTCGATCAATTCTCTATCATGGCTAACTAATAAAACACCACCAGGGAATTGACTAATTTGTTCAGACAATGCTTTTTTGCCGTCCATATCTATATGGTTAGTGGGTTCATCCAGCATTAACAATGAATATTTAGCCAAACTAAGACCCACAAATAGCAAACGAGCACGTTCACCACCACTTAACGTGCTTACTTTTTGCCCATGACGTATATAAACAAAGCCAGCACTAATCAGTGCCATTTTTCGTTGTTCATCCGTTAATAGGGCAAAGGGTTTTAATGCATCAGAAAGTGAATTACTATCAATTAATTGAGCAATTTTTTGATCGTAATATCCCAGTTCAACGCGAGGATGTAACCTTATTTCACTTTGTTTATTTGTTTCAACCGAGCTAAGTGACCAAATCATTTTTAATAATGATGACTTTCCTGTTCCATTAGCGCCAATTATTGCCACCCGATCACCACTTTTAATACGCTGAGTCTCGACTGTATATAAAACAGGGGCATTTTCTGCTGGAATAACAGACAGTTGATTGAGTTCACAAAGTCTATCAGCACGCAATGTTGTGCCAGAAAATTGCAATCTCCATTGATTTCCAGCGGTAATCTCGGTTTGTTCATCTTTTAAGCGAACAATATGTTTTTCCATCTGTTTTGCTTTACGAGATAAACTTTCATTGTCATAAACATGACCCCATGCTGCGAGTTGCTTCGCACTTTGGGCTATTCTATCAATCTCTTTTTGTTGTGCATCACGACGATGTTGTGCACTCATATCTTGCTCTTCTTGTGCAACTCTAGCTTGAGAGCAGGGTAAGCGAAAGATAGATAACGCTTTATCACGAATGATCCACGTACAATTTGTCACATTGTCTAATAACGTATTATCATGTGACACGAGAATAAAACTACCACGCCATTGTTTAAGAAACGTTTCTAACCATAAAATAGTTGGTAAATCGAGGTGATTACTCGGTTCATCTAATAACAATAAATCTGGTTCAATAATTAACGCTCTTGCTAATAATAAGCGAGTATGTTGACCTCCACTTAATTGCGAAACAAGCAAGTCTTTTTCGTGTAGCTTAAACCCCATTTCACTTAGCAATAATTCAGCTCGCCAACCTTCAGATAATCTTGAACCTGCAGGAAGTTTATGAAGAACCGCATTCATTAATGTCATTGACGATAACTCAGCGGGTAGATGCTGTTCTATATAAGCCATCACTGTTTGGTTAGCAATGGAAATAACACCTTCACTTGGTGCTAGTTGATGTGATAAAAGTTTTAATAATGTACTTTTACCGCAACCGTTATAACCAATTAAACCAATTTTCTCGCCTTTAATGAGTGCTAAAGAAATATCGTTTAATAATAAACCGTGGTTATTATGGAAAGACAGATTTTGTGTAGATAATAATGTGCTCATAGCTTACTCGTTCTTTAGGCGTAAAAACACCTTGGGTAATATCAAGCGATAACCCTGTAAGCTGAGGAGAGGTAATTGTTAACGTCGCTCAGGCAGGTTAACGCAGTAAAGTACTGTGAAAGCCTGAGCAGTGGCGATTACCAAAGAAGTGTGAGTATTCAATAAGATCACACAACAGCATAATTAGCCTCCTTTTTTTAAGTCAAAATATTAATCGGTAGCGTGATTCTATCAGTATAGCTTTCTCTCTTGCAATCTCAGCGATAAGTAAACCGTGGCTTTTCGTGTGAAAACCCGCTATTTAAGCGGGCTTAAGATGATAAAGTAGAGATGAGTAAAAATACTTATTTTCTTATTGGGGTATTATTGAGCAGTAATGGATAAATATTTTCGCATTTTAAGAGCAACGAATAAAATACCTATTGCAATGGCAATACCAACAATATTGGTGTTTTGCCAACCGATTAAATAAAAAGCAATTCCCCCAGTGATACTGCCTAATCCTCCTAGAAGGAAAATTAAGAAATCATTTGTACCTTGTACTTTTGCGCGTTCATGAGATAAATAAGTTTTAGACAATAAATTTGTGGAGCTAATTAAATTAAAATTCCATGAGATACCGATTAAAATAAAACTAATAAGATAATGATAAAAACTGTTACCTTGTAAATTAATACTTAATGCAATGATTAATAATAGTATCGCAGTGAAAAAGAAGATTTTAATTCCAAACCGATGTATAAGTTGCCCCGTAATAAAAGAGGGTGCAAACATACCTAAAATATGACATTGGAACACAAAAGCAATTGTGGCAAATTCAAAACCATTTTGTTTCATAGAAAGCGGAATGGCACCAACCATGTACACGACAATCCCATAGCCCAATGCGCTAACAATAGTCACTAAAAACAATAATGGCTGGCTATATAATTGATGATAACTTCTTGGTTTTTCCTCAAATGAGGTTTTTGTTTTTACACTCTTTTTCAGTGGGATTTTTAACAGTAATCCAAAAGCTAATATATAAATAACACTTAGTGCCATAAATGGCCCAATAAACGGATAATCTGTAAAAAATTGTCGTGTTGCAACGGCTAAAGTGGGTCCGATAATAGCAGCGACGATACCGCCACTCATGACTAAACCAATAGCTTTTGCATGCATATTGGTAGGTGTTTCTTCAAGTGCAGCAAAACGATATTGTTGTGCTGTACCAATGGCAATTCCTGTAAAATAAGTACCAAAAGAAAACAGCACTAAATTATGATAATAGATACCTGCAATAGATAATAATGCTCCAATTAGTCCACCTATATTACCAATAATAAAACCTGCTTTACGTGAGTATTTCAGCATAAAGTGAGCCATTGGAATAGTGGCTGAAATTATTCCAATATATTGGCTTAATAAAGGAACCGTTGAATAAATTGGATCTTTGGCCAATTGTTCACCAACAAGAACAGCAACAGAAAGCACTAATGCATTTCCTGTTGTGAAAAGAGCTAAAGAAAATGCCAACCACCATACTGATTTAGGCATAGAGATCTCCACTGATGCGATAACTAGATTAAAGAGATACGCATCTTACAACTTGAAGTTAACTTTAAGTCAATAGAGAAATAAAAATTATCTAGCTAATTGATATTCTGATGAATTACGAAGAAAGTGAGATGGTTGTTATTTTTTACTCGTTCTTTTTTTCAGGCTTAAGGCTAAGATCTTTTGGAAATGACTGCATTGAAAGTGATTCTCTTCGGGACATACTTGAATATGTTCTAATCCTTTTTTAAGACGTTTAAGTTCATTGATTTTATTATCAATCTCTTCAATTTTTAGATAAACAATATTTCTATCTATTGTCGGTATTCTTTGGTTGGCGCTAAGTTGTGCTATTTCATCTAGAGAAAACTGCGCTTCTTGCGCTAAAGTAATTAAAGCTAGGCGAGTTAGAATATCTCGGTGATAGACACGCTTAAGCCCTTTACGCCCGATCGAATTAATAAGTCCTTTTTTTTCATAATAACGAATCGCTGAAGAGGCGATACCCGTTGCTTTTACAACCTCGGTAATATCCATTTCAATCGGTTGCTTTACATCAGTCATGCTCTCTACCTTTACCTAATAGAATTGTTATCGTTATTGAGGCGTTATATCGTTAAAGAGTGATGTTTTAGCACTCTAAATCATAGAATTTCATCATTTTATCGTAATTTTTCACAGATAAGAACTATCACCCTACATTGGGGGTTTTTATCATGATATATTGCTACCTATTCGCTATAGCTGTCCTATAAAAGGTTAGAAAATGAGTAAATTAAGAGTCGCTATTATTTTTGGTGGTAAATCCACAGAACATCAAGTTTCATTACAATCAGCAAAAAATATTATTAATGAATTAGATCGAACGAAATTCGACCTTTGCTTAATCGGTATTAATGAACAAGGTCAGTGGCATGAATACTCAGAATCTGACTACCTACTCAATAGCGATAATCCTAAAACCATCTCATTAAGCAAACCTTTAAGAGCAGTTGCTATTATTCCGGGTAGTATAAAAAATCAATTTATTTCTCTTGAAGATGGTCAAGCACTGCCTCAAATTGATGTTGTATTCCCAATTGTCCATGGTGCATATGGTGAAGATGGTACATTGCAAGGCTTATTACACATGATTGATATGCCTTATGTTGGCCCAAATATCATGAGTTCAGCGGCTTGTATGGATAAAGATATTACTAAACGCCTTCTTGATGGCGCAGGATTAGCTGTTGCTCCGTTTATTACCATTATGGCGCACCAAATTAATGATATTCCTTATAATGAAATGGTTCGTCAATTAGGGCTTCCTTTATTTATTAAACCTGCAAACCTAGGTTCTTCTGTAGGAATTAGCAAAGTTAATAATGAAGAAGAGTTTAATGCGGCATTAGCAATGGCCTTTGAATACGACCTTAAAGTAATTGTTGAAAGTGCGATTGTAGGTCGTGAAATAGAATGCGCAGTTTTAGGAAATGAGGCTCCCGAAGTGAGTCCTTGTGGTGAAATCGTATTAAATGATGCGTTCTATGCCTATAACACAAAATATATTGATGATGATGGTGCTAAAGTCGTTGTTCCTGCAGAAATGAATGAAGACACTAGCTTACATATTCGCCAAGTGGCATTAAAAGCGTATCGTGTTCTTAATTGCTTAGGTATGGCTCGTGTTGATGTATTTTTAACACAAGATAACCGTGTTGTGATTAATGAAATAAATACACTACCTGGTTTTACCAATATCAGCATGTATCCAAAATTATGGCAAAGTGCAGGTTTAGGCTATCAATCATTAATTACTAAATTAATTGAGTTGGCACTCGATCACCATAAAAAGACGGCCATTTTAAAAACAAAGTGTGAGCTTTAATTAATATATAAAAAGTGAGGGCCTGATGAAAATTACACACCTTGACCATCTGGTATTAACTGTTGCTGATATTCAGATAACCTGTGATTTTTATCACCGTGTATTAGGCTTTAACGTGATTACGTTTAAAGAAGGGCGCAAAGCTCTCACTTTTGGTTTTCAAAAAATAAATCTTCATCAAGTGGGAAAAGAGTTTCTTCCCAAAGCGGCAAAACCAACCGCAGGTTCAGCTGATTTGTGTTTTCTAACACAAACGCCGTTATCAGAGATTATTGAGCATTTAAATCAACAGGGTATAAAAATAGAAGAAGGGCCTGTTCCTAGAACGGGAGCAACTGGTGCTATTATGTCTGTTTATTTGCGTGATCCTGATAATAATTTGCTCGAAGTTGCCAATTTAATTGAAGAGTAAAACACGCTAAATATGGTTATATGGTTATTTAGCGTGTTCTTTAGCTTTAAATGTTTGATTTTAATTAGGCATATTTTCTTGAGCCAGCAACACAAAAAATAACACCAATCGTGACAAGCAACATCAGTAAATTAACAGATTCATGAAGTAATACTGCGGCGAGTGCTAGTCCAAAGAATGGCTGCAATAACTGAAGTTGTCCCACAGCAGCAATCCCCCCTTGTGATAATCCTTTGTACCAAAATATAAAACCAATCAACATACTAAAAATTGAAACATAACCTAAACCAACCCACGCTGATGTGCTAATTATCGTTAATTGTTCAGGCATAAGAATAAAACTAAGAATAAGCATCGGCGGCAATGACACGATTAATGCCCAACAAATTACCTGCCATCCTCCTAAGGCTTTAGTTAATGTTGCACCTTCTGCATAACCTAAACCGCAAACAATTACGGATGCTATCATTAATAGATCTGCGCTGATCGACGATGCGCCTCCTTGAGAAAGCGCATATCCCATAACGAATAAGCTACCTAGAATAGAGAATAACCAAAAAATAGGACGCGGTTTTTCACCACCCCGTATTACTGCAAAAATGGCAGTAGATAATGGCAATAGGGCAAGAAACACTAGAGAGTGTGCTGATGTTATTTCTTGCAATGCAATGGCCGTTAATAGAGGAAAGCCCACGACAACACCTAATGATACAATGGTTAACGATATCCATTGTTTAAATGTGGGTAATTTCTCTTTATATAACAGCAACATTAATAGTGATAATAGGCCCGCAATACTTGCTCTTGCTGCGGTTAAAAATAAAGGCTCAAAGCCTAATACAGCGGCTTTTGTGGCAGGTAACGAACCACTAAAAATTAACATACCAATAAACCCATTTATCCAGCCATTATTTCGCTCTTTTTGTTGCACTTGTTGCATACGATATTCCATATTTAGTATGGTTAATTTTTATTTAAAACAACTAATTACATTTTTACTATAGCAACAAAAATATGAAATTTTATTGGTATAAAAAATGTGTATCGACGATGTAACTTGCTGAACTTCATCTTATGGAACACAATCATGACAATCAAATAATTGTCATGGATACAATTTCTATGGTTCAGCCTCGTTATAAATCTTTAGTGGATAAATTGGCGCATGAAATACGGATAGGAAAACTATTGCCTGGCATGCGGTTGCCAACACACCGACGTTTAGCCACAGAGCATAAAATGTCATTAGCAACAGCAAGTCGTGTTTATGCTGAGCTAGAAAATATGGGTTTAATTATCGGTGAAACAGGAAGAGGAACCTTTGTTCGTGAATTCTCATTACCAAGTAATTATGGAATAGAAAACCCTGCCGCCTCGGATATGTTAGATCTTAACTTTAATTACCCATCATTGCCTATTCAGGCTGAATTATTACGATCAGAGTTAAAAAGATTATCAACCTCAGGTGAAATTGAATCTTTGCTACGCTATCAGCCTCATGGTGGTAAATTGTATGATAAAGTGATTATCGGCCAATACCTAAAAAATAAACAGATAAGCGTTAATCCTGAAAATATTATTATTACCAATGGAGCACAACAAGGCATTGCTATTACACTTCTTGGTTTATTAAAACCAGGAGACGTTGTTGCTAGTGATGCGCTAAGTTATCCTGGTTTTAAATTAGCTGCTCTTGCTCATCATTTGGAAATATTGCCTATTCCTATTACACCATTAGGAACAGACTTAGACAAACTGGAAGAATTATGTAAAAAAAGGGCAATACGTGCATTTTATTGTATTCCCACACTGCATAATCCAATGGGATGGGTATTAACATTAAAACAACGACAGCAGTTAATTGCTTTGGCAAGAAAGTATTCTTTTTTTATCATTGAAGATGCTACTTATGCCTTCTTAGCTCAAAATACACCGCCACCTATTATCACGTTAGCTCCAGATATTACTTTCTATATTTCTGGCTTTTCTAAAAATGTTGCTTCAGGGCTAAGAGTTGGTTTTATTGTTGCACCCACAGATACTATTTCTGCTCTAGAACGAGCTATTAGAGTGACTACTTGGAATACGCCAGCATTAATGACATCGATTGTCTGCCAATGGATAAAAGAAGGTGTCGTTGAGAAATTAGAGTGTTTATTACGTAAAGATGCAAAAAAGAGACAAAAAATAGTCAGCGAGGTATTTGAAGGAATAACCTCAATTCGTCATCCCATGTCTTATTTTTTATGGATACCTCTGCCTGAAGAGGTTAGGGCAGATAAAATTGTGACGTCATTACATCAATTGCAAATATCTGTTGCAACCGCTGAACCGTATGCAACAACACCTTATATTCCCCACGCTATTCGTATTGCATTAGCATCGATTGAAATTGATTTACTACGTGATGCCTTAATAAAAATAAGAAACGTCATTGAATATCATATTGATTTATAATTATCGACATTCGAACACCTAAACCACTATTTCTGTTTAGGTGTTCGCGACTTTTATTTTGATAAAATATTGATATCTTCGCAGTTAAAATTAATGTACTCGGTGGATATGGAGGCGTCTTCAGTTATCCATGATGTTAATATACGTAAAGTATTAGGAGCATAACTCTCTCGACCTTGGTAAATAAAAAGCAGTTGTTTCCACCATGGCCATTGATTTTCCAATTGGTAATTAAAGAGTGGTGCTTTTAATAATCCATGTGAGGCATTAGGAAATAAGGCAACCGTTTTATCTGCATTAACACCTAATAATTTTTTATATAAACAGGCATTTTTAGGCGCATCAACATTAAGATCTAACTCACCAAACATCGCAAGAACTCGACCTTTCATATTAGGTAAATTTGGAGATGAATCACTCAAATAGTTTTGAATAACAAAATGAAAGCGATCATCAGACATATCTCCTTGAGCTGTAATATCGTGGCTACCATTAATACCAAATACACGATCATTTTGTTGCAGTTGTTCTACAACTTTTTGATTAATTTCGACATCATCGATATGGCTGGCTTTTAAACGAGTTTGATAATAATAAGCACCTTGATCACGCCAGTTAACTGCACCACCAATAATAACGGAAAAGTCAGGTTTAGAGTATGAAGCCGCAATAGGAATAACCCATCCAGCTTGCGAAAACCCGAAAAAACCGACTTTAATATGAGTATTAGCAAATTTATTTTGTATCAGTTGTAGCGCAATTTGTGCCTCATCCGCTCTATCTTGCATAGATTGAAGTAACCAATTTCCCTGGCTTTCACCTACACCTGCTTTATCCCATGTGTAAACACCAACACCAGCATCAATTAAGCTGTTAATTAATGGCAAATAACCACTATTAGAAAAACGATCTTGAGCGCCATCACCATGAACAAAAATAGCAATTGCTTTTATTTTGTTATCGATGGGTAAGATTAAAGTTCCAGATAGAGTGTCAGTCTTAGAAACAAAATTAACGGGTATTATCACTGATCCATGATTATCTAATTCAAAATCAGAATATTGACCACCGCTCATCATAATGATGAAAATAAGTACGATAACCCCTAAATAAAACCAAATTGATTTGAAACATTTTTTCATAGCTTGAAAGATCCACTCTTTGTAATAACCTCATGAGCACTTTGAATAAAATATTTTTGGTACTAATTATATAATATGCATTAATTAGACTGATTAGTCTAATTATTTATGTATGTATAATTAAAAGATGCTTAAATACAAACTGGTAAGAGGAGTAACGTGTTAAACCTAAACTGATTAGATAATTTGATAATAAAGACTAAATACAACAAAAATATAATAATAGAAAATAAGTTATAATTTCATTTAATATTTTTTTAAATGACACTTTTTGTTAAAGAAAAAAGATATTGAGTTATCATTTTTTAAAATTTATATTAAATAGCTATTTTCTCTAAACAAAATATCAGTATAATTACGCTAAATTAACCATAACTCTCTAAATTGGAGTGTCTTAAATAGAGTGCTTTTGTGCTGTCTTCATGTAATTGTCATATAAGAAATATTGCTAAAATGATAAAGAATTTACTTTATTTTTATCTTCTAAATGAAATATTAAAGGAATGGGATCAATATCTTTAGCGATATTTTCAATCAAAAAATGGACGGTGTGATGAAAAAACTTATCCTATTAAGTGCAATCTCTGGTGGTATATTATTTTGGTCTATACATTTACAAGCAGACAACTTTGATTGCCGAAATGCGGCAACGCAAACCGAAATTAATCAATGTGTATATCAAGATTTTCAAGAGAAAGATGAAGAACTTAGCCATATCTACGAGCAGTATTACACAAAATTAGATGGCAATAGAAAAGAACAATTAAAACAAGCACAGTTAGTTTGGGTTAATTTCAGAGATCTCTCTTGCCAGTATGAGGCAGACTATTACCAAGGTGGAAGTTTGGCGCCAATGGTATATAGCAGTTGTCTAAAAGATAAAACAAAAGAAAGAATTAGTGATCTTAAAAACTACATTGCTTTATATTAAATAAAAAATTAAACCTTAAAAGAAAATCAACATGAAACATCATTCTTTTTATAATAGTCGAATAAGTATAGTTATTGGTATGAGAATATTTTATGAATGAGATAATTGTAACTTTTGTATTATTTTGAAACATAAAATGCCTTGACTAATCATTGCTACAAAGTAGTCTGATGCGCAAGTAATAGGCAAAAAAAGAAGTGAATACAATGAATAAGATATTAAAACTTGGGCTAGGATTACTTTTTGTATCATTACCATTTTCGTCAACATCAGCAAATATTAGACTCGAATATGGAGTAAATCTTATCGATTTTGATGGTGATGGTGTTCCTGATGTTGTGGTTAAATCTCGGCGTCCATTAAATGACTTATCATCCGTTGATATGGTTACTGTTTATATCAAAGGGAGTGATCAAAAGGTTTATATTGTCCCATCCATATACGCTAACACCTGGAGTCTTTACAACAATAAGATTAAAGGTACAGATATCACCATTTCTGATTTCAAATTTATTGAGAAAAAAGATCGTGTTGTGTTATTAAGTGCTGAGAAAGTAGGAAATAACTTACAAAAACCCACTCCTATTCGTTTTTCTAGTTATGATATTTCAGAAAAGAAAAAGGGGGATGAAATTCAATTTAAATGGCAGTTTAACACTTATTGTGTCACTGAATTATCTTACCTAAGCGTTGAAGATGCGTATTCGGATGCTTGTATAAATAAAATTATTAATGAATAAATCGACAAGTTATTAACAAATACATCATATTATGATGTATCGTTTTTTTATTTTATAAAACAATAAATTGTGAAGATATAAAGAATATTTCTTCCTTTATATGCATTGAGTACTTGTATCATTTCTGGTTCCTTGTTATTAATCTATTGTTAGGATATTTCTTAATCAAAATGATATTAATGGTGCTGTTTTTATCTAGGTCGGTTTAAGAGGGAGATATGAAGGAAATTATTACAGGTTTACTTCTAGCCTCAATATCACTATTTACCGTCTCTTGCTCACAAGAAGATACGCATAAAGTAAAAGTGGCAATTAATACAGGGCCTGATCAGGTGATTTGGGATGAAGTTATTCGCTTAGCGAAGTTAACTGAAGGACTTGATGTCGAAGTTATTGCGTTTAATGATTATGTACTTCCTAATAAAGCATTAAATAATAAAGACGTTGATGCGAATGTATTTCAATCAATTCCTTATCTTCAAGCTCAAATGAAAGAGCATAATTATAATTTTCATATTGCGAGTAAAACCTTTATCTTCCCTTTAGCAGCATACTCAAAAAAAATCAGCGATATAAATGAGCTACAATCAGGTTCTGTCGTCGCAATTTCAAATGAAGCCAGTATGAAAGGGCGAGCACTTTTACTACTAGCAGAAAACCAACTTATCACACTCAATGATAATGTCGGTTTTACCCCCACATTAGATGATATTCGCTCTAATCCAAAAGAAATCACTTTTATTGAAATGGATACGCCCAAGCTGATCGATGCATTAAATGATCCCACTGTGACAATAGCCATTATTAACAACAACTTTTCTTCTCAAATTGGACTAATTGCAACACGTGACGGATTGATCCTAGAAAATAAAAATTCCCCTTATGCTAATGTTATCGTGACACGTGAAGATAACAAAAATGATGAAAATATAAAAAAACTTATTTCTGTTCTTCACTCAAGACAAATTGAGTTGAAATTTAAAGAAACCTACAAAGGTGATGCAGTCAAAGCGTGGTAAATTTCTTCACGTAAAGATAAAAGAGACATTTAATCCTTTTATCTTTACGTTTTCTCGCTGTCCATTTTCTTATTTTTGACCAGAATAATCTGCGTTTATTGAGAACAATATCCTAGGTTAAATATTGCTCAATGAATACAATCCTTTATTAAACATTATTCTTATTCATAAACACATTATGTTTATATAACTGCTAGTTTTTATTTTATATAAAACATTCTAACAACATGAATTTTTTTCAGTATGATACTGAATCCTCCATTAAACAGAAGAAATAAAAAAATGGCTGACTCTCAACTGAAAAAACAATATATCGGCGAACATAAACTCTCACCAGAAACACTTATGATGAGTTACGGATATGATCCATTACTTTCCGAAGGATCAGTAAAACCTCCTGTATTTTTAACCTCTACCTTTATTTTTAAAAGTGCTGAAGAAGGTAAAGCTTTCTTTGATACAGTCAGTGGTAGAAAACCATTACCTGAAGGTGAAAAAGCGGGTCTGGTTTATTCTCGTTTTAATCAACCTAATAGTGAAATTGTTGAAGACAGATTAGCCGTTTATGAAAACACGCAATCCTGTGTTTTATTTTCATCAGGTATGTCCGCAATTACAACGACATTGATGGCGTTAACTCAACCTGGCGATGTTATTTTACACTCACAGCCTCTTTATGGTGGAACTGAAACGTTAATTGCAAAAACACTCGCTAAATTTGGAATTCAAGCCACACCATTTACTGATGGATTAAACCTTGAACTGATTCAATCTCAGGCAAAAAAAGCAAGTGAGAAAGGGCGTGTAGCTGTTATTTTTGCAGAAACACCCGCAAATCCCACCAATTCATTAGTCGATATTGCCGCATTAAAAATAGTGGCTGACCAATTAGAGTTAGCTCAAGGATATCGCCCAATTATTGTTTGTGATAACACATTATTAGGCCCTGTTTATCAACACCCAATAGAACATGGGGCTGATATTTCGGTCTACTCTTTAACTAAATATGTGGGTGGTCATTCAGATCTAGTGGCTGGTGCGGCAATGGGCTCTCGTGAGCTTATTAATCAAATTCGGTTATTAAGAGGAGCAATAGGAACACAACTTGATCCTCATTCTTGCTGGATGTTAGGGCGTTCATTAGAAACATTGCAAATTAGAATGGAAAAAGCCAATCAGAATGCGTTATTAGTTGCACAATTTCTGCGTGACCATGAAAAAGTAAAATCAATCTATTACTTACCTTTTGCGGATAAAGCGTCATCTGAAGGCCAAGTCTTTGCCAAACAATGTACTGGCGCAGGTTCAACATTCTCTTTTGATATTGTTGGCGGAGAAAGTGAAGCTTTCCGTTTTCTTAACACAATGAAAATTTTCAAGCTTGCAGTAAGTCTGGGTGGAACAGAATCATTAGCGTGTCATCCTGGTTCGACAACGCATTCTGGTGTACCTATCGCATTACGACATAATATTGGTATTCAAGACACCACGATCCGTTTATCTATTGGTATAGAAAATCCACAAGATTTAATTGCTGATTTATCTCAAGCGTTAGCGAACGCTTAATTAATCGCTATTTTAATCAATATTGAAAAACACCAGATAGCACCCAAGCATCTGGTGTTTTTATTTTTATTGTGTTTGTTTTTGAATTTCAATCCATTCCGCTTTTGTTAAACGACAAATATTTTCAACTTTCACTGCATCTAAAAACTCTGCGTATTGTTCTTCAATAACGTGATGGAATTTAAATCCACATTTTTCTTGTGCTTTTTGTGATTTTTCATTATCAGCGAAATAACCACACCATAAATTATCTAATTCTAGTGTTTCAAAGCTATGCCGACAGATCTCTTTTACAGCCTCTGGTATTAAACCTTTACCCCAGAATGGAACACCAATCCAATAAGAGACTTCAGCATCATTATCTCCAATCGGGAAATTACTCTCATTTGCGAAAGATAATCCAATCAAGCCAATAGCCTGATCATCATTGATTAATGTAACGGCATAAACTTCGTCACGCATAAATATAGTACGAATAATTTCGGTACTTTCTTCAACACTCTTGTGTATTGGCCAACCTGCAATTGGGCCAACTCGTTCATCTTTTGCATACTGATACAAACTTGATGCATCAGAAAGCTTCCATGGGCGTAATATCAGTCTTTCTGTTTTTAATGTTTTCATTTCAATGACTTCTCTTTATTTTTAAATATTTTACAATTTATCTTACGTCTTTAAGATGTGTGTATTCTAAAGAAAAAAAATAAAAAACCGAATGTCATAAAAGAGGTAAAGTCGGTACTTTTGAAAACCAAATAAGAGGAAATGCTTGTTATTAAGTTCAATATCGTCAAATATAAAAACAGCAAACGGGCTTCATAAAAATTAAAAGAGGTTAATTGATTTATGCTAAGTCAAGTACTGTCACAACTTAATGCTTCATCTCAACATGCCATTATGGGTGAAAGTACGATGGCGAATGAAATAGGTTATCCTTTATCACTTTCCTATATTGTGGTTATGATTTGCTTAGAAGGGAATGCCATAATCAATATTGGTTTTAAAAAACAAGCAATTAAAATGAATGATATCCTTATTTTGGGCGATGATATGATAACGATATTGAGTCAAAAATCAGCAGATTTTCGTCTATTTTATTGCTTTTTAGATAAGCCTTTTGCATCAGAAATTGCGTATTCTCTTTCTAATACTTTATTTGCTTTTCTCCATGAAAATCCTGTTTGCCCCCCACAAAAAGAACACTATGAAGCCTTAAATAGATGGATTCAACAGCTAAAACATATTGATAGCCATTATTCTGAACACAGAAAATTAATGTTAAAAAACCACTTACAGAATCTCTTTTTTGCTATTACTGAATCAATACCTGCACATTTTTCTATCGCTAAAAAAGAATTCAGTCGTAAAGAAACACTTTGCTGGCAGTTTTGGGAGTTGATAGGAAAACATTGTTTAGAGCATAGGGAGGTGGCTTTTTATGCAAGTCAGCTTAATATTACACCGTTTTATTTATCGCAAATTACAAAGCAATTCTTTAATGATGCCCCTAAGACCTTGATTAATCGTCAGGTTACTCTTGAAATAAAAGCATTATTAATGCACACTTCGCTTTCGGTAAATGAGTTATCAGTAAAACTTCACTTTGATGATCCTTCTTATTTATGCCGATATTTTAAAAGAGAAACGGGGTATTCTTTATCAGGTTACCGTAAACAACATCAACGACAATAAGACAGATGATATTGTACTTATTGCTGAATTATTAACCAAAGGAGGAAGTTATTTTGAAAAAATATCACTATACAGACCGAGGGAAAATATTTTCTTAAGGTTGAGACTTTTATTACTTATTAAGAATTTACTATGATTTATTTTACTTCTGATACACATTTTTGCCATTCAAATATCCTCAATCTTTGTGATCGCCCATTTAACAGTGTTAGCCATATGAATGATACTTTAATTCATAATTGGAACGCTTACGTCTCTGATAATGACGAAATCTATATTTTAGGTGATTTTCTGTATCGAGGAACAGGACAAGATGCCAATCAAATTTTGCGTCGATTAAAAGGTAAAAAGTACCTTATCCGTGGAAATCACGACAAATTTCTGGACGATCCGGAATTTGATATATCTGCATTTGAATGGGTAAAAGATTATTTTGAGTTGGATTATAAAAAACGAAAAATTGTGATGTTTCATTATCCTATATTGGAATGGGCCGGTTTTTTCCGTGATTCTATTCATTTATATGGGCATGTTCATAATTCACAAAAAGATCCTTCACAACGTAAACGTTTAGATGTTTTAGGAAAAAATGCAATTAATGTCGGCGTTGATGTGAATGACTTTTTCCCCATAAGCATTGAAACCATACTAAAAATAACATCCAAATAATCTGATTAAGATATTGTTGTTATTTAATGCATTGTTAAATAACAATTTTATTTATTCGCCAGTGTTGACCAAAGTCATTTAATTGGCGAATAAACAATGAGCGAAACACAAATACGATAATTCTTTGTGATTAATTTCTGCTAATTTCAAAAGCATAAGAAAAAAGATCAACAACAAAGGTAATTATTGTGAGTAATGATCCGCGTCAAAATATCACAACAGATGCTAACCAAGCCGTTGCGTCTATGGCTTATCGCTTAAATGAAGTCATTGCTATTTATCCTATTACACCCAGCTCAACAATGGCTGAATATGCTGACCGATGGGCAGTCAACCATCAACCCAATCTTTGGGGAGATGTTCCTCGATTAATGGAAATGCAATCAGAAGGTGGGGCGATAGCCACCGTTCATGGCGCATTACAAACAGGGGCGCTAGCAACCACCTTTACATCATCTCAGGGATTATTACTGATGATCCCCTCGCTTTATAAAATAGCTGGCGAGTTAACACCTTTTGTATTACACGTTGCAGCACGTACTGTGGCAACGCACGCGCTGTCTATTTTTGGCGATCACTCAGATGTCATGGCAATACGGCAAACGGGGTGTGCGCTACTTTGTGCCAATAGTGTACAAGAAGCACAAGATTTTGCTGTGATTGCACAAATGGCAACGCTCAATAGTCGAATCCCTTTTGTTCATTTTTTTGATGGGTTTAGAACATCACATGAAATGAACAAAATTATTTCTATTTCTGATGATGAGCTAAAACAGCTTATTCCATATCAATCCATTGAAGCACATCGCCAGCGTGCGTTATCACCAGAATCGCCCGTAATCAGAGGCACATCAGCTAACCCAGACACTTATTTTCAAGCAAGAGAAGCATCAAATTCTTGGTATAACAGTGGTTATCAGCATGTTGAAGAGGCTATGAGTTTATTTGGAAAAGTCACTGGGCGGACTTATCAACCATTTGAATACTATGGGCACTCTCGAGCAACACGTATTATTGTTTTGATGGGATCAGCCGCAGGCCCTTGTAAAGAAGTGATTGATATACTCAATGCACAAGGTGAAAAA
The DNA here is from genome assembly GCF_014897305.1 of Pseudomonas sp. FME51. Lineage (NCBI taxonomy): Bacteria > Pseudomonadati > Pseudomonadota > Gammaproteobacteria > Pseudomonadales > Pseudomonadaceae > Pseudomonas > Pseudomonas sp. FME51. Next base: position 228,943 of record NZ_JABUYN010000001.1, read on the forward strand.
CTCGGCTTACTTTGTGTGCATCTTTATCGGCCATTCTCAGCACGCCATTTTCTTGATGCAATTCCAAACTCGGTTGAATCTATTGCTGTACTTGATAGAACAAAAGAGCCTGGCGCACAAGCAGAGCCGCTTTATCTTGATGTTATTACTGCATTAGCCGAAGCCTATCATCAAGGGGAGCGTGAAACATTACCGCTGACTATTTCTGGTCGTTATGGGTTGTCCTCAAAAGAATTTGATCCTGATTGTGTGATGGCGGTATTGAGAGAATTACAGCAGCCTAGCCCCAAACGTCGCTTCACTGTTGGTATTTATGATGATGTAACACATTTATCACTACTGCCCGTTGATGCCCAATTACCCGTTCGACATCAACTTAGCGCATTATTTTATGGATTAGGCAGCGACGGATCTGTCTCAGCAACTAAAAATAATATCAATATTATCGGTAATAATACGCCGTTATATGCACAAGGTTATTTTGTTTATGACTCTAAAAAAGCAGGGGGATTAACCGTTTCGCATTTAAGAGTCAGCCAAGAGCCGATAAATTCAACATACCTTATTAAACAAGCTGATTTTATTGGTTGTCATCAATGGCAATTTATCGATAAATATCAAGTTGTTGAAAAATTAAAACTGGGCGGTATTTTACTTTTAAATACACCCTATTCAGCACAAACGGTTTGGGCTAAATTACCCCAAGAAGTACAAGCATTACTGATTGAAAAAGAAGCACGTGTATATGTGATTAATGCATATAAAATTGCACGCGAATGTCAATTAGGTGCACGTATTAATACCATTATGCAAACGGCATTTTTCCATTTAACCGCTCTTTTCCCAGCAGAAGAAATAAACGATTATCTGCATAAGACTATTATTAAAAGTTATCAAAGCAAAGGTGATGCATTAGTCAACGCGAATTTAATGGCAATATCACAAACCTTATCCGCATTAGCGCGCGTTCCTATAGGAACAGTTTTAGCTGAAAGCCCTTATAAATCGCCTATTGTGGCTGATAATGCCCCTGATTTTGTCAAAACCGTCACTGCAATGATGATGGCGGGATTAGGTGATAGTTTACCAGTTTCGGCTTTCCCTCCGGATGGCACTTGGCCAACTGGGACTACGCAATGGGAAAAACGAAATATCGCGGAATTCATTCCGGTTTGGAAACCGTCATTATGTACACAATGTAACTATTGCGTTGCAGCATGCCCTCATGCGGCTATTCGCGCTAAAGTGGCCAAATCCGAACAATTAGAAAATGCCCCCATAACACTCGAAAAATTACCTGTAAAATCACGTGAAATGAGAGGGTTAGAGTATGTACTGCAAGTTGCACCAGAGGATTGCACCGGCTGCAACCTATGTTATGAAGTTTGCCCAGCAAAAGATAGACAAGATCCAAGTATTAGAGCCATTAATATGGTTGAAAAATTGAGTGTATTAGAACAAGAAAAACAAAATTTTGCTTTCTTTAATCAATTACCTGATTTACATCCCTCCGAATTAGAAAAAATTGATATCAGAACTTCACAATTAATCACACCATTATTTGAATATTCAGGCGCATGTTCTGGATGCGGGGAAACTGCTTATATCAAATTATTGACCCAGCTTTATGGCGATGAACTATTAATTGCAAATGCGACAGGTTGCTCATCTATTTATGGCGGGAATCTTCCAACGACACCTTATACTACAAATAGAGAAGGTAGAGGCCCTGCTTGGGCTAACTCTTTATTTGAAGATAATGCCGAATTTGGCTTAGGTTTTCGTCTCACTTTAGATCAACATAAAAAACGTGTTGAACGTTTATTAAATCGATTTGCAACAGAAATACCGGCCTCGCTTTATCAAATATTGACGAATACTAATAATTCAAATCAAGATAAACGTAGTGCGATTAATACACTATCAACATTATTAGGCCATAGTAGTGATCCACTCGCCAAAGAATTACTTAATGATGCTCACTATTTAATGCAGAAATCAGTATGGATGGTGGGAGGTGATGGTTGGGCTTATGATATTGGTTTTGGCGGGCTAGATCACGTATTAAGCAGTGGTGAAAACGTTAATGTATTGGTATTAGATACCCAATGTTATTCCAATACGGGGGGGCAACAATCTAAAGCAACTCCAATGGGTGCCATCACTAAATTTGGTGAAGAGGGTAAAAGTAAAGCGCGCAAAGATTTAGGCGTCACAATGATGATGTATGGCAATATCTATGTGGCACAAATTGCCATTGGTGCTCAGATGAATCAAACCATTAAAGCCATTCAAGAGGCACAATCTTATCAAGGACCTTCGCTGATTATTGCTTATAGTCCTTGCGAAGAACATGGTTATGATTTGGCCTTGAGTTATGAACAAATGAAGCAATTAACGGCATCTGGCTTCTGGCCTTTATATCGGTTTGATCCTCGCCGTGAACAAGAGGGGAAAAATCCCCTAATATTAGATTCTAGAGCGCCTAACCAATCAATTTCTGCGGTATTAAATAAAGAACAACGCTTTAGTCGTTTATTTAAAATTTATCCAGACAAAGCGATGACATTGGCAAATCAAGCTCAGCGCAATATTGAGAAAAAATATGCCTTACTTAATCTATTAGCAGAAAAAACCACAAAGGCAGAAGTGGAATAAATCATCATATTCTTATCTACTTACCATAAAAAAAGACACCCATTAAGGTGTCTTTTCTTTTTGGGTATGCAATCATTTTTATGACAGCATAACGCCTCTTTTTCTACTTGCATTCATTCCTTGGATCATACAAAACCAAGCTAGTGCTGATACAACCATTAAAATAGCAAATAATGAAACAGGTGGGAGCGACGTTAAAATATAACCACTGGCTAATGGATTAAGCGCTGCACCTAACCAACCCAGTGATTGTGCTGAAAAATAACTCGCTTTCATTCCTAACGGCGCAATGTTATCAATCATCATATACTCACCCGGCGCATAAATTAATTCACCGAATGTAAAGACTGCAATTGCTAATGCCCAAAAAATCAAGTTATCACCTGCGAACATAAAGCCCAATAAGCCTGTCATAAAAAACAGCGTACCCAAAGTCATTAATTTACGCAATCTTTCAGCAGTAACATGTTTTCCCACAATATATTGTAAAGAGACGACAATAGCCGCATTTACGGGTAATACTACGCCAATAACAGACTCGGCTAATTTTGCATCATAAACGACTAAAATATATTGTGAAATACAGGAAGCAAAAGAACCAAACGTTAAGGTACCAAAAAAAGTTGAGAGTACAAACCAACTTAATGCTCGGTCTTTTAGCATTATTTTGGGATCCCACTTTACGCTATTTTCTTCACCCGTATTGATAGCTTTTGAGCGCTGAACAAATAATTGGATCATAAAAAGCGGAATACTGGCAGAGATCGCCGCAAGCCAGAAGGGCAATTGTGTTCCATACATTAATAATAATGTGCCAATAGGTGGGCCAACCGTCCACCCCATATTAATAAAAGTATAATTTAATGAAAATATTTTTGGTTTTGCTGAAATTGATAGTGTTTCAGAAAAATAGGCTTTTAATACGGTTGAAAACACCAAATAAGAACAATTAATCACAGAGAAAAAGATCACCACTAAAACAGTGCTGTGAACTAACGGTATTGCTGTAAATCCCAAAATAAACATGACTATAGACAACAGCATATAGCGTTTTTTTTCAAATTTATCTGCGAGCATTCCAAAACCAAGACTGAAAAAAATACCCGTTGTTAATGCTATGGACATAGCAATACCAATATCATCAACAGGTAATTGATACTCCCGTGATAAATAGATTGCCATAAAAGGTAATGTTGCACCTCTTCCTATCGTCAGAAGAAGTGATGAAAATAGCAGTGCAGTTGTTGAGCGTGTTTTTTTCGAGAGCATATTATCTTTATTTTAATTATTTGTATTTTATGGTTTTTTTTAAATATTACGATTCTTCACGGGTGAGAAAAAAGTGATATCGCACTGTGTATTAATACATGACTTAGTTATCACTGTATAGCTCGAAAATTAATAAAAAGCTCTTTTTGAGCGTGGTTTTTTATAACTCATTTTACTCTATATTCTTATTATCCCATTTTTGATAATAGTGTTTATCAGATCTCTCTCTATTATCACATGCCTATTTTTTCTAAACTGCACAGATGACTTTTTTATTTATTGCACTAAATCTGAGGCTATTATGTCTGTTATTCATCTTGAATTTGAAAAACCCATTGTTGAGTTAGACGAAAAAATAGATGCATTACTCACCTTTAAACAATCCCAAGATGAACCAACGGGCATTAATTTAGATGAAGAAATTGCACGTTTAAGGCAAAAAAGTCTTTCGCTGACAAAATCTATTTTTACTGATTTAGGTGCTTGGGATATTGTGCAACTTGCTCGTCATCCAATGCGACCTTATACACTTGATTATATTAAGGCGATATTTACTGATTTTCAGGAATTAGCGGGTGATAGGGCTTACGCCGATGATAAAGCCATTGTTGCAGGTTTAGCTCGTTTAGATAAAATGCCGGTTATGGTGATTGGGCAACAAAAAGGGCGTGATACAAAAGAGAAAATACGCCGTAATTTTGGTATGCCATCTCCGGAAGGCTATCGTAAATCTTTACGTTTAATGAAAATGGCTGAGCGTTTTCATTTGCCCGTAATTATTTTTATTGATTCGGCAGGCGCTTACCCCGGCATTGGCGCAGAAGAACGAGGACAAGCTGAAGCTATCGCCCGTAATATTCTTGAAATGTCACGATTAAAAACCCCTATTATTTGTACAATTACTGGGGAAGGGTTTTCTGGTGGTGCATTGGCAATTGGTGTCGGTGATAAAGTTAATATGTTGCAATACAGCACTTATGCTGCTATTTCTCCCGAAGGATGTGCGTCTATTTTATGGAAAAGTGCAGATAAAGCACCAATAGCGGCAGAAACCATGGGAATGACAGCGCCTAAATTACAATCATTAGGAATTATTGATAGCATTATTCCTGAGCCTTTAGGTGGCGCACATCGTGATTATCAACAAGCTGCAGAGTTTCTTAAACAGCAATTATTAACAGATTTAACCTTATTAAAAAGTTATTCCACCGAAGTACTTTTAGATATACGTTATCAAAAGCTCATGTCTTACGGTTACTGTTAATTAATCACAAGCGAAAAGTAAATGAATGCTACACTGCCTATATTGAGTCATAGAACCCCTAGGCAGTGATTATTTTATGCAAATTGATCTTAATTTATTACGTGTTTTTTCTGCTGTTGCAGAGCAAGGGCAATTTGCCGCTGCCGCTCGTCTATTATCCATGCCAACCTCTAATATTAGCCGCGCAATTAAACAACTTGAACAGCAACTGAGTTGTAAGCTAATTGATAGAACGACACGAAAAATGCGTCTTACTGAGCAAGGTAAAATACTCTATCAACAAGGCAAAAAAACTTTAAATGAATTAGATAATATAGTCAGTAATATCACCAGTAATGGCCCATTAACAGGAACATTTCGTTTAACCATTCCAAGTGAATATGGTAGTGAGTTACTTGCTGATATTTTAGCCGATTTTTCTGCACTTCATCCTAATTTGCTCATTCAGTGTGATACCCAATTAATGCCAAGAAATATCATTGATGATGATATTGATCTGCTACTCACATTTCATCGTGGACATTTGACAGACAGTAGCTACCATTCACGCTTGATTAAATCGTGGCGAAGTATTGTTGTAGCTTCTAATGAATTATTAGAAAAAACAGGTATACCGACCCATATTGAGCAATTGAGTCAAATGCCTTGTATCTCTAGCTTAAGTGCATTGGAAGGGCAACCATGGATATTTATTGATGAACACAAAAAACCAATAAAAATAACAATTCACAGTCACTATCGTGTCAATAGTGCGATATTGGCAAAATCAGCGGTATTGAAAGGATTAGGATTTGCGATTTTGGCTGAACACGGTTGTCTTGATGCAATTAAGGCAGGAAAATTGCGGGCAATTGAGTTTCCTCAACAACCCGCAACCATTAATTTAATCGCAATATATGCAAGCCGTAGTACGCTTTCTCGTAATATTGAGCATTTTCTTGAGTTTCTATCTCAACGTTTATAACAATCAATCCATTATTTGTTGTGAAAGTGCATTGTGTTTTACTTTAAAAGGAAAGAGCACAATAAATAAAGTCACAAAACATGAGATCCCCGCAATTGCAATTGCATAAGCAAAACCCGAATTAAACGCTTCTGGCAATAAGGTAACAAATTCTGCTTCCAAATTATTACTCATATTTTCAGTCACTAAACTTACAATATCGACATAGTTTACAGATATTCCTAATATCTGACTTTGAATAACCATATAGTGAATGGCTTGTTGCACCATTAATGTGCCTAATAAGGCAATTCCCATTGTCATTCCCGTTTGTCTTAATGCATTCATGGTGGCAGATGCCATGCCCGAGCGAGAGGGTGATACACTTTTCATCACTAATGCACCAATTGCAGGTGTCGCCAATCCCATTCCTGCCCCTAACACAAACAAGTAACTTCCCGTTATTCCATAGTGGCTATTTGTTGCCAATGTTGCTAATAAACAAGAAGAAATAGCGATAAATAAGAAACCACAAATCATCAGTTTTCTTACTGAAAAATAAGCAGATAAACGTCCAAAAGACATTGAAAATAGGGCCATTGCAATAAACTCAGGTGCCATTCTCCAACCGGTTTCTAATGCACTCCAGCCTTGTGCTTTTTGTAGAAAAAAGGCAATGAAAAATACATTACTATAAGTAGCAAACCCTAACGTGAAAGAAGAAAGGTTATATTGAAAAAAAGCACGATCTTTAAATAGTGTCAGTGGTAATAACGGTCGTTCAACACGTTTCTCTATCACCAAAAATAACGCAAGGAAGATAATGCCCGTAATTAATGTCGATAGCGTTCGATAATGAGACCAACCTACAGAGCCCGCCTCAATTAATCCATAGGTGAGTAACCCCAATCCCAGCATACTGGTTAATTGACCAAAAGGATCTAACGCCACATTGTCAGGATCAGCACTTTCACTTAATCCATACCAGCCAAGTAATACCGTGATTATGCCAATAGGAATATTAATAAGAAATATACTTGCCCAACCACTCGTATGGACTAAAATCCCCCCTAAAATAGGGCCAATAATTAATGATAAGGCACTGACTGAAGACCAAATTCCAATAATGCGGACTCGTTCAATATCAATAGGAAAAGCATGAGTGATTAGCGATAATGCGCCAGGAATAAGTGCAGCAGCTGCAACACCTTGAATAACACGACCAAGGATCAATATTTCATGTTGTTGTGCAATAGCACAGATTACAGACCCTAAGGTGAAAATAATCACACCCCATAACCATACTTTTTTTCGACCAAAACGGTCACTTAATGGACCAGATGACAAAATACAAGCAGATAAACAGAGTGCATAAGCATCAACAATCCATTGTAACGTTGCCATATCAGCATGAATATCATTTTGAATCGTTGGTAGCGCCACATTCACAATACTAATATCGAGAGTTGCCATAAATGTGCCTAAACAAATAGCACAGATAAGTGACAATCGTTTTAAATAAGTCATAAGTTTTATTGCCTTAATGATGAAGTCATAGAGGCATAATAATACTCGACCGACCGTCGGTCAATGATTATTGATAATGAGTTTCATTTATCATCATTGTGGCTCGCTTTAATATAGAGTACTCTTGACAAGCGACTTTGAGGGAGATAAGCAATGTCATCAGAAGAACAAATTACAGATAAACCAAGAACAAAGCCCGCAGAGGTTCGGTTAGAAGAGTTAATGAATGCGGCAGAAACGTTGTTTCTAGATAAAGGTTTTGATGCAACAACGGTTAGCGATATTGTCAAAAAAGCAGGTGTGGCAAAAGGAACCTATTATCATTACTTCTCTGCCAAAACGGATGTTCTTGATGCGCTAAGAACACGTTATATGGATTGGTATTTGAGTAAAATAGAAAACGCAATGAGTGCTTGCTCACAGCAAGATTATCGTGAGAAATTAAAACAGTGGTGTGAGATCAGTGTTATTGCCTATGTTGAGAAACAAAAATTGCACGATATGCTTTTTCATCAAGTTTTTCACCAAAGCAATAATATTCATGAGAATAGGGCATTACAACAAATACAATCACTATTAATTGCAGGTACTGAAAATAAAACGTGGCAGGTGACACAACTTGAATTAACCAGCACATTGATTTACCACGGCATGCATGCCGCTGTTGATAATTTAGGATACAGCAAAGAATATACCGAAAAAACATTAGGTGAGATGTTGTATCAACAATTTACTCAATTACTTAAATAAATATAAATTTAATCGGTTAAGTTAAGCGTTTAAGACCAATTTGTGGCGACGTCTCTTTAGAATAATGGCTTTACAGAAAAGGGTAATCATAATAAACGATTACCCTTTTTAGTAATATTAAACGTGTCCCTATGCTTTAACAGCCTTATTTGTGTATTGTGATAAAAAGACACAAAATAAAGCAAAGATAATCAATAATGCGGCAATAGCCAGTGTGTCATTTAAGCTATAATGATCAACCACCAAACCACCTAAATAAGCACCCAAAGCAATAGCCAGATTAAATACTGCAATATAAGCGGAACTTCCTAATTCAATTCCTTTAGGGACTGCAGCCATAATCCAGGTCATTAATGCGACAGAAACACCACCATACATTAATCCCCACATTAACATTATCACTATCGCCATCACTGGAGATGAGACCCAAAATAAAAAACCTAAAAAGACACTTAATATACCCACTGTAATAACAGAAATAGTCATATTGAGTCTTTTTGCTGATTGAATACCAAAAATAAAATTACCTATAATGCCACTGATCCCATAAGCAAATAATAGCAACGCTAAGGTTGAATTAGATAACAGTGCAGTGGTTTGGAGTAATGGGCGAACATATGTAAACACCATAAAATGGGCACAGACAAGAAAGAGCGTAACTAATAATCCTAAGATTAATTTTGTATTTTTAAACTGCGCAAAAAAAGCGTTTGATAGTGAAGAAGACGAACCCGGTAATGTAGGTAAACAAATAAACATTAGGGCTAAAACACAAAATGAAAATAACCCCATAACGATAAATGCACCACGCCAACCTAGATATTCACCAATAAAAACGCCCATAGGAATACCTAATACCGATGCAGCGGCAACACCACCAAAAATTAGAGAAGTTGCTAACGCGATAGATTTCTCTGGCACTAGTCTTAAGGCTAATCCACCAGCAAAAGCCCAAATTCCACCGATACAAAAACCAACAATCGCTCTGGCAATTAATAATTGAACAATCGTTGTTGAGTAAGCGGAGATAATATTGGCAATAACTAAAAGTAATGCCAAAAACAGCAACATTGTTTTTCGATCCCGTTTACCTGCACTAATAACAACAATGGGTGAAAAAAAAGCGGCAATAAAAGCCGGAATAACAATCATAAAACCCGATATTCCTGTTGATATGCCAAAGCTATCTCTAATTGGGTTTAATAAACCAACGGGCAGCATTTCTGTGGTAACCACAGAGAACGTCGCTAGGCTTAATGCAATAACGGCCCACCAATGATGGCCTTTGCTATTATTTTTTTGTGGTGCTGACGCGATATTTTCCATTAATACTCCATATTTAATTACTCTTTTTATCGCGTTTTAGTTTATCTGTCGCTATATTGGAGATAAACACCGTCAAAGTCACAACATTGGGGAATAAAAGTGACAAATAAAAAAATAGCGCTACCTTTTGATAATGTCTCTGATCTCATTGTTTTTACTCGTGTCGCTGATTTGCTTAGTTTTACTTATGCAGCAGAAAATTTAGAAATGTCTCGTTCAGCAGTAGGGAAAAGTATTGTACGTTTAGAAGAACGATTAAATTTACGCTTATTTCATCGTACAACACGCAATATTAGCTTAACGGCTGAGGGTGAATTATTTTATCAACATGCACAGTTTATTTTAAATGAGATTGAAGAAGCAAAAACAGCTCTTGATAAGCTTAATGAAAATCCGAGAGGGCGCTTACGTATTGATTTACCTATCGCTTTTGGTCGGCGTTATATTCTTCCTTTACTGCAAACTTATTTAACGCAGTGGCCAGAATTAAAGGCTGAAATAACATTTTCAGATGAATACACAGATTTAGTTAAAAATGGTATTGATTTAGCTATTCGCATAGGCGGAAATGATGACAGTCGATTAATGCGTAAAGTGTTAGCGCCTCATCGTTTAATTACCTGTGCTTCACTTGATTATTTTGAACAATACGGCATTCCTCAATCACCCAATGAATTGTCTCAACATCAATTAATTATTTTTTCTCATCAAGGCACAACCGTACCTTGGAAATATCAGGTACATCAAAAAGAATGTACCATTCCGGTTAAAGGGAAATTACATTTAGATAATACAGAAGCCATCCTAGATATGGCATTATCCAGTTATGGAGTCTGTCAATTAGGTGAATTTTTAGTGGGAGAATCTATTAAATCAGGAAAGTTAGTCCCTATTTTATTAGAAAATACGCTTGAACTTGCCCCTATTTGCGCCATTTATCCCTCTAAGCGACATCTGTCTCCCAAAATTCGCTACTTTCTTGACTTCATTGAAAAGCAATGGAAAGGAAAAGCCACTTGGCAAATCACGTAGTTTTTTATTTTGCTGAAATACGCAGGCTATTTAATAATACATCTAATGTTGACTTAGCATGTTCTAATTGAGTTTCTCCATCTTGGCTGTTTGCAACCCATAATGCTGTTGCCTCTAAACTGCCATAAATAAACAGCGCCAGCATTTTCGGATCTGTTGCTATCAATATTTTATTATCCATGAGTTTATCAATCATATTACTCATTGATGCCACACAATGTGTCGGAAGTTCGGTCACTTTATCGCTTAATATTGCACGAGCATCACGCATAATAATACGTTGAATGTCAGGCTCTAATGCCATCTCTAAATAAGTATGGCAGCGGGTTGAGAAAGCTACCCAAAGATCATCAACCGTATCAGAAATCACCTGCAAACGAGCGTCCATTTCTGCGTCTATTTGCGCAACAACTGCAGATAGTAATCCTTTTTTATCGCCAAAATGGTGATATAGCGCGCCTCGTGTTAATCCTGCCTGGGCGGTTAAATCATCCATTGATGCCTCTGCATAGCCTTGTTTACAAAATACTTTTTTTGCTGTTGCTAACAACAATAACCGCGTTTCTTCCATTTCAGCACGTGTTCGTCTCGCCATTTTCTCTCCTTTTGGAATATATATACATACTGTTTGTTTATTTACATTCAGTTCGTATGTATATATGATTTATACATACGCTATGTATGTATTATCTTGAACACTTGCAAAAATGGCAAGGTCAAATATAAGGAAAACAATGATAAGCACCTATCAAACGCTATTTAGTTATAAAGGCACAACCTCTTTTACCCTAGCGGGCATGGTGGCACGATTGCCATTACCCATGATGGGGATTGGGATCATTATGATGATTTCACAACTCACTGATAGCTATGCCTTAGCGGGAATAATTTCTGCTAGTTTTGTTTTTACTTATGCGTTGTTATCACCCCAAATATCACGTTTGGTTGATACCTATGGGCAATATCGAATATTACCGTTATTCACATTAATCAGCGTTATTGGAATAGGAGGGATGTTACTGACGACATGGCTGCAATGGCATATCAGTTTATTCTTTATTTTTGCGGTACTGATTGGTTTTATGCCCTGTATTTCAGCCATGGTTAGAGCACGATGGACCGCTATTTATAAAGAAGATAGTCGTTTACAAACAGCGTATTCATTAGAAAGTGTATTTGATGAAGTGACCTTTATTTTAGGGCCTCCAATTTCCGTCACATTAAGTGTTGCTTTTTTCCCCCAAGCAGGCTTATTAATCTCGGCTATTTTTCTAATTATTGGTGTATTTTTCTTTGTTTTGCAGCGTGATACAGAGCCTGAAATAACGCCATTATCATCTGAATTAACATGCCATAAAACGCAGTCTGTGATCCGTTTTTCTCTTGTAAAAGTCTTAACTTTTATCATGATTTTTATGGGCGTCATTGTTGGCACTATTGATATTTTCAGCGTCGCTTTTGCTCATATTCAAGGAATGCCTGCAGGGGCTAGCCTTGTATTATCAGCTTATGCAGTCGGTTCTTGTTTTGCGGGCTTATTTTACGGTACGTTAAAATTATCAACACCATTACATCGTTTACTTTTCTTAGGTGGTATCGCAACTTTTATTACCATGTTACCGCTTATTTTTGTGGACTCTATTTATAGTTTAAGTTTAGTCGTGTTAATTTCAGGTATTTTCTTTGCTCCTATGATAATAGTGACGATGTCACTTATTGAGAAAATAGTGCCTGCAAATCAACTTACTGAAGGAATGACATGGTTACTTGCAGGGCTTAATGTTGGCACTGCAATTGGCGCAACATTAACAGGGCAAGTTGTGGATTATTTTGGTGTACAACTGGGTGTATGGATAGCAATAGGGGCAAGTGCATTAGTGTTGTTAACGGCATTTTTAGGTTTTCAACATATTAATGATAAAAGCAGTAAGAACAGCAAAAGTTATGCGTAACGAATAATAATTAAAGCCTAAGAATATCAGCAAAATGAACGCAGATATTCTTAGGCTTTTTTAAGTTCATCGACTACGATTTAACAGCATTAAGCAAAGGAAATAGCTACCGCCTAACATGGCAACTAACGTTCCAGCCGCAATTTGTGCGGGATAAATCCATATTTGACCAAGCCAATCCGCCCAAACCATTAAGGTTCCCCCAATTAATCCTGAAAGAATTAATTGTGATTTGATCTTTTGAGCACCGATTAATACGGCCATATGGGGCGCTACCAAACCAATAAAGGCAATCGGGCCAATCGTTGAAGTCACTAAAGCACATAAAAGCGAAACAATAATCAATAAAATAATACTTGCATGCTCAGTATGTAATCCACGAGCTGAAGCAAAACTTCGACCAATTGATATTAACGCTAGCCATCGTGTTAATAAAAAGGCACACCCGACAATCAGTGTGATAGCAAAAGCAAAATAAAGGGCCTGTTCACTGCTAACACGATAAGTCGAACCCGATAACCACAGTAATACCTTGTAGCTACTTAATGAACCCTTAGCTAAGAAAAACTGAATAAAGGCTTCTAAACTCGCGGTTAATGCGATACCGGTTAATATTAAGCTTGCGGGTGCATATTGGTGTCGTTTACCTAAAACTAATAAGATAACCATAACAAAACTACTGCCTAACAACGCTATTCCCCATTGTGAGGTTTGTAGGGTGCTCCCCAAAATTAAGCTAGAAAAAACCAATGCAAAGGTGGCCCCTGATGAAACCCCTAAAATATCGGGACTGGCTAATGGGTTATAAATTAAACGTTGTAAAATAACACCAGCAATCGCCAATGCAATCCCAGCAAATAGTGCGGTTAATAAACGAGGGTAGCGCAATGCCCATTGATAAACAGAAGGTGTCTCCCATAACCATTGGCGTTCATTAATATGGATAAACAGAGTAAGCATTAACCCAAGTAGTAATAATGCAGATATTCCTATCACTGTATACTTTGATACAACTTTAGTCCGAGAATGAATAGAAATAGAAAGTTGATCTTGAGCACGCATTTTCTTGCGGCTAAACCAAATTAATGCAGGTGCTCCAATGGCTGCCGCAGTAACACCACTGGGTATAACTGTATCAAGCCACTGACCTATCCATATCGCTAAGCTATCGGTGATCAGCAATAAGCATATGCCCATTAAACCGCTGGCAATCAACTCTTGCCGAGCAGTTCTTGCGCCTAATGTTCTAACAATATTAGGCGCAAGTAATCCGATAAAACTAATAACGCCAACAACGGTAATAGAAACAGAAACTAACCAAGTACTTAATAGAATAAAAAAAGCAAATGCAGGTAAAACAGACAATCCTCGAGCAGTCGCGCCTTCATGTCCTAAACGCAGTAGTGTAAGAATACGAGGTGCAAACATAAAAATAAGGAAAACAGGGGCAGTGCGAGGTAACAACCAAAGAAATTTATCCCAGCCATCTTGGGCTAAATCACCCGCACCCCACATAAAAATATTTTGGGCGAATTGAGAATGTAATGTCACTAATGCCGTTGCAATAGCACCTAATAAAATATTGACCACCATACCGGAAACAACAAGAGGTAAGCCGGTCATATTGCGAATTCCGGCGATAATAATAACAAGAGAAAAGGCCAATAAAGCGCCCATTGTCGCCGCTAATGCGCTGTGATCAGCAACCCAGTCAGTAAACCAGATATTCACAATAACCAAAGCTAACCAAGCACCGGATGACGTCCCTAACGTTAAGGGGGATGTCAGGTTATTTTGCGTTAATTGCTGCATTAAACTGCCAACAACACCAAATAGTCCACCAATAAGTAGCGTCATGGCTAAACGTGGCAATTGTGCATGAATAAAAAAAACATCAGCAAATAGGGTATTAGTGTCTAAATGTCCCAATAAATACCATTGACGAGATAATGAAAGAGAATTATCAATTTGTAAGTTGGTCATGCTTAATAAGATGATTACCAAAAAATAGAAAGTGAATTGCTTAATTTTCATTATTCGGCGCCATATCTAATAAACTTTCTGTAATCGCCTCAGCCATTAACGTTAATGATGTTACTCCACCATAATTCCAAACAGGTTTCATTGAATGAAAATGTCCATTCTGCACAAATGGCATAGCTTGCCATAACACCGATTTTTTCAGTTTAGCTTCATCAGGAAAAGGCAACATATAAAGAACATAACCTTGTGTAATCTGCTGTAACACCTTCATTCTTCTCTGATCAATTCCCCAAGGTTGTGGAGGTAATGATATTGCTGATTTTAATCCTAATTTATTTACCACATAGTCAGTTGTTGAGTTTTCAGTATATAAAAAGACGGACGTTAAGGTAGAAAAACGGATCACTTCCACTTCAGGTAACGTTATAAATGCCTGCTGTAATTTAGCCTTTAATTGTATAAATGTAGCCTCCATTTCAGTCAATTTTTGTTGTGCAATTGCTTGTTTTCCAAAAAGAGAGGCTAGGGTATTAAAATGGGCTAAAGCAACCTGCGCTGCATTATCTTGACGAGAAAAATTAGGTAGGTACACCACTGGCGCAATGGTTTTTAATACGGGCAATAAGTCTTGTTGTGAACGAGATGCCAGAATAAGATCAGGCTTTAGAGATGCTATTTTTTCTAAATTAGGCTCTGCCCGCATACCAATTTCTTCAATAGAATTAGGCGCAACAGGGTAAGCTACCCATTGGTTATAACCTGTAATTTCAGTAGCACCGATCGGAATAACTTCAAGTGTTAAGATTTGTTCCAGTAAATCCCAATCTAAAACAATAACGCGTTGTGGCGTTTTAGCTGGTATTTGATTGTTATTTTCTATCGCCTTAACGACGGGGCTGATGAATAAAATAGCCAAACAAAAGGGCAGTAACTTAGCTATTTTTTGTAATATTACACGCATACCACTGCCACCTTATGTTGTTGTGAACCTTTATTATCAGGGTGCTCAATCAGTTTAATGGGTGTTTCATAAAGTGCAGAAAGTCGCTCATCATCAAAAAGTAGTGAAGCTTCACCTTCAAATGCAATTTTCCCTTTTTTAAGCGCGATAATATGAGTGGCATAACGCAAGGCAAGGTTGAGATCATGCAAAATAACAATAATACCAACATGTTGAGTTTGGTTTAGCTCACTTAAGAGCGCCATTAGTTGATATTGATGATGTATATCTAAAGCGGAAGTCGGTTCATCTAAAATTAAAATGGGGGATTGTTGAGCCAGTAACATTGCAACCCAAGCACGTTGACGTTCACCACCAGATAAATCATCAGCGAGTGTGTCTGCAAAAGGCAGAACTCCCGCTTTTTCCATTGCTGTTGTGATTATTTCATCATCTTTTTTATTCCAGCGGCCTAGTGTTCCACGCCAAGGGAAACGGCCTAAACGCACTAATTCTCTTACTGTTAATCCTGCAGAAGCAGGTAGTTTTTGAGGAAGAAAAGCAATCTGTTTAGCCAGTTCACGAGGTTTATAGTGTGAGACAGTGCGGTTATTTAATGTCAGAGTTCCACGATCAGGCGCTTGCTGACCAGATAACAAACTCACTAAGGTCGATTTACCTGATCCATTATGGCCAAGCATAATAGTTAATCCAGAATCTGAAATACGCAGTGAAGGAATTGATAAAATAGTACGTCCACCGCGATCCATTTGAATATTTGAGAGTTCAAACATGGTCACTCATTTATAAAATAATATTCTGCCTTTTATTGCATGATGAACAACAAGAGGCAGAATAAGAAAGAAGGTTACCAGCGATATTTAGCGTTCAATAACACAGAACGAGATTGCCCGTAATAGCAATAATAATCACAACCTGATAGATACTCTTTATCAAGAATATTGTTGATATTTAACTGTAATTGCCACTGTTTATTGAGATTATAGGTTGTCGCCATATCCCATAATGTTGCACTGGGTACAGTTAAATCACTGCTTTTAGGATTATCTTTTGATTGACCTAAATAACGAACACCCGTTCCTAAGGTTAATGCTTGCGTGCCTGTAATTGGAATAGTGTAGCTACCCCATGCAGAGGCAGTATGTTTAGGAATTAAACCTGCTTGTTGTTTACCTTTATTGCCCGTGTCATCCGTCTGCATATCGGTATAGGTGTAGTTGGCTTTTAGCGCTAAACGTTCGGTCAGTTGCATTTCACTGCTGACTTCAACCCCTCTTGAAGTGACTTTGCCCGTTTGAGTAGATACAAATGTTGTAGGGTTTGCAACAAGTGCATTTTTCTGTGTGATATCAAACCAAGCAATATTAACGTAGCCATCTATAAAATCAGGCGTATATTTCACACCTGCTTCAATTTGGTCACCTTTTAATGGCTTATACAAATCTTTAGTTGCAGGATCGATAGTGCTCATCACCTCAAAGGACTCGGAATAACTTACATAAGGAGATAGACCATTATCTGCTAAATACATTAATCCGGCATTCAGGCTAAATTCGCTATCTGTACGTGATTTATCCTCATTTTTTGATTGCGCTTTATTCTCTGTTTTTACCCAATCTTGACGTACACCCGCTACGGCAATCCAGCGACTATCAAATTTAGTTTGATATTGTGAATAAAGGCTATATTGAGTTTTATCAATGGTACGATTGATATTATCAGCGGGATTAAGAGGCGTATAATTACCATAAACAGGGTTCCACGGATTAATGGTGCTGAAACTGTAATTATCTTGCTCATCCCCTTTTGTTTGGTGATATTGCAACTCGGCACCCGCTAATACTGTGTGTTCGAAATTATCCGTATCCCATTCACCGACAACGTTATTATCAAACGAGATACTTTGGCTTTTACCATCACGGAAAACAACCCCCCGCTTCAGTTCTGTTGCTGCAATATCTGAATTAGGAAATGCATAGACACTGCGCAATAACAGATCGTTATAACCATAGTTTAAACGTTGAGAAAAACGCCAAACATCATTGATGTTACTTTCTAATAAATAACCCGCTGAAATTTGGGTACGTTTATATTTATCGTAACCTGGCTCACCTAAATTGGTAGAAGGCTTAATTTTGCCAAAAGGAGATGAAATTAATGTACCTGCAGCAGGGAAGAACGGATTAGTTGGCGTACCATCATCATGCAAGTAGGTTGCCATAAAGGTCAGCGAAGTATCGTCAGTCACATTCACCGCAACACTTGGCGCAAGATAAATACGCTCATTATCTGTGTGAGATAATTCGCCATCTGATTTTTTCATTAATCCAACAAGCCGATAACGCACACGTTTATCGTCAGTGGCACTTGAAACATCAAAACCTAATCCACGTTGGTCATTATTTCCAACTTCAAGAAATACTTCATTTTGAGGCGTAAAGCTAGGTTTCTTTTGTACAACGTTAACGGCACCACCGGGTGTTGATTCACCAAATAATACGGCAGAAGCCCCTTTAACCACTTCAATTTGTTCAAAACCATAAGGCTCAAGTAGCCACGTATAATAACCATCACGAAATAGACGACTGTTATCTAAATATGTTGCCGCTTCAAAACCACGCACACGAAGCCAGTCAGTATCGTTATCAGCACCAAAAGGTTGCGAGACAACACCTGAGGTATACCGTAAGGCTTCATCGAGTTTTTGAGGCGCATGCGTTTCGAGATCTTTTTGGGAAATGACAGAAACAGATTTAGGTGTTTCTTGCAAACTGGTATTTACTTTCAGGGCTTGAGCACTGACAACAAGTTTCTCAACTTGTTCTGTTTTTGCCGTTTCTTCGGCAAACACCGATGTAGTCAAAACAAAAGGAAGGGTGGCAGAACAGAGTAATGCCACAGGTTTCAATTTAAATGCATAAAGATTAATCACAATATTTCACCGAATAATAATCATTACTATTATCACTATTATTCATATAATCGATACTAAGGTAAATTAATTTATGCAAAAACGTCTGTAAATAATAATTATTTGGATGAATTAACTGGTTAAGTCTATCCAAGCAAGGCGACCACCGACAGACGTGCTACGATGATGCTGATGATGACTTAAACACAATGTCCGCATTCCTGCCACGTGTTGTGAATACCATGCGCCACCTCGCATTAAAGCGCGCTCACCATAGTTTCGTAAATACACTTGATTATTATCGTGTTGATTTATTGCTGGATATAATCCTAATGCTTTAAATAACATTGGTACCTGACTATTTTCGTCAACCGTTATTGCATTAAAATCACCATCCATTAACCCTGCAGGATAACCATTATCTGTTGGTGTACCGTTATAATGTTTTATTGAGGTTGATAAAATAGGTGTCCCCGCATTGCCATCATTATTTGCTGTAGGAGCATCGTACTTTGCACTCTTAGCATGATTAATCGGTAATAATTTACCTGTTGCCAACGCGATAGCGTGCCATTGTTCTGTGATGGAGGGGTCACCGCAAAATACTGCATCGTTATCTTTAATAATCTGGATTTCGCCGGCATTTAATTGCATGCCACTTTGCCATTCCCAAAGGTTGCCACATAAATCGCTAATACCAAATTCACTATTATCATGATACCAATTTTCCCATTGTGGTCCCGTTATTGTCGTCGGATCGCCTGTAGTAAAATCAGTATCACCCGCTTCTTTACCATCAACACGATCAACACATTGCTCAGGATGAAGAAAACTGCGCCCATAGTCCGTATTACCATCTTCAATCATATTGTGATGACGGCACCACAACATAAGCGCCGCCCATTCCGCATTCGTGCTTAAGTGAAATCCGTTTCCGGTGTGCTGTGCATATTGCTGAAAACTCGATAAATCTAATAACGTGGCTGGTTTCTGATTAGGTAAACTCAATAATTCACTTTGATGTAATGAGGCAGGATAGCAAGCATAGAAAAAAGCGTCTTTTATACTATTTTTCACAATAAAAGCAGGGTGAAGCATATCACCAAGATCATCGGATACCTCATTTAATCGAAAACGAGGAACAACATACATATAGTTAGGCTGACCTTTTGCGGAATATAAAATAGTTCTTTTTCCTGCTGATTGTGCCTCAACTTTTCTCCGTAATGGATCCGGCGAATAAATATCAAACATGATTATTCCTTATCTTGATCAAGCAAAGTAACCCAATAGCCCGTTTCCCATTTCACTGGTAAAAATTGAGTATGGTATTGATGAAAAATAGCGTCTACATCGAGGTGAGAAAAACGGTCTGGGTGTAACCATTTTGCCATTTGTAAAATAGCGATAAAACCGAAAGGACTGTCATAAAAAGAGTGCCAAATGGCATACACTTGTTTATTTTTAACAGCATCTAATGTTTTGTAAGCAAGGCGTTGCATTAAAATAGCAAGTTGCTGTTTAGCTTCAGTTAAATTTGCACCTGGCCCTAAGTTAATCCATTCACCCGAAGGGTTATAACCACTCCAATCAGCACCGGTTAAAAAAATTTTATCTGGCTCAGAGTAAATAACGGTTTCCTGATTTAAAAGGCCATAAGTACTTTTTATATATTCAGACCCTATGTTTTTCCCCCCCGCATTCTCTAGCATTTGTCCCATGCTGCCATTGCCATAAGAGAGGCAACATTCAGGTGTAAAACCCGCAGCGCGTTCAAATAACACATTAGGGCGTTTAAACAATTTTTGACCTAATTGCTGAGAAACGTAAGTGAGTTGTTTTTCTCGAAATTGGTTCATTGCTTGGCTTTGTGGAATATTACCTAGCAAATTTCCCATTATGGATGTACTGATAGGTGTGTTATTAAGCGGATCAATACTTAAATCAAACACCACAACAGGAATAGTGGCTTTTGTTAATAAGTCCAGCACACCATTAACGCTGATTGCACGATAAGTTCCAACGGCAACAATAATGACATCTGGTTTTAATGCGATAAGCTTTTCACTATTAAAGTGACCACTCGACATAGCGGTAAATTCAGGCAATGCTAATAATTGAGGAAAGGCACGAGTGTATTGGTGATATAAACTTAAGTCAGCAGTACGAAATGCAGAAGGCATGGCAATAAGGCGCTCATAAAGAGCACCTTGATCTAAAGAAGCATAAAGCAAAAATAAGCCACTATCTGCAATATAGATACGCGTTAATTCCTGAGGTAATGCAATTTCTCTTCCCAGAATATCAACGATTTCTCTCTGTTTTGGTTTTACATAAACAGTTTTTGCATAAACAGGAAAGGGGCTTGCTAATAGTAACGAGAATGCACTGGCACCTTTTAGTAATGAACGTCGATAGTTATCCATGCTCATTTCCTAAAAATAGTAGTTCAGTACACCAAGCACAACACGATCAGTTCCCACACTGCAATACGTTGAACTGGTACAACTCGCAACATAGGATTTATTTGTGATATTACTGACAGTTAATCCTAACTCTAATCCCTGTAATTCACGGTTGATTGACGATAATTGGTAGCGGAAACTCATATCGCCTAACCATACTGCGGGCACTTTAAAGGTATTGGTGTTATCGCCATGTGTTGAACCTAAATAGCGCACACCCGCACCTAATAATGCGCCATCCAAATAGGGCTGGTGAAAACGATAATCTATCCATGCAGAACCTGTATGAGTAGGTATTTGAACAGGGTGTTTATTTAACGTTGTTGGATCACTAGTCGAGGTCACAATATTATGAAGATAGGCATAATTGAGCATCATATTTACTTGTCGCGTTAACGCTAATTTGCTTTCAACTTCAAGCCCACGAGAACGAATTTCACCTGATTGCTGATAATAATCGGGATTTCTCGGATTATGAGTTGTGACATTTTCTTGCGTTAATTGATAAACCGCTACACTGACCAGTTGAGTTGATTCAGGATTTTGATACTTGATACCCGCTTCATATTGTTTTGATTTCATGGGAATAAAGGCTTTTCCATCTGCATCAGTACCTAACACTGGATCAAAACTATCTGATGTACTTATCCACGGTGAAAAACCATTGTGAAATTGATAACTCAGACCAACACGATGGCTCCACGCAGTATTATGACTTGAGTTTGTCACACCTGAAATTTGATTATGTGTATCTAAATCGGTGGAATCATAACGGCCACTCAGTAGTAAATTCCATTGCTGCCAACGTAGATGATCTTGTAAATAATATCCATAGCGATCAAATTGTTGTTTTGTGGAAGTACGCGAAACAGGGTAAGGCTCAAAATCAGGCTTGTGATGAGACGCCCAAGGATCAAAATTAACCGTTTGAGACCCCCACCAATCTTTTGTCATATAGCCATGCTGGTAATCAAAACCTGCCATGACGGTATGCCCAATGTCCCACGTCTCTAGCTTTCCAATCAACTGTGTATCTGTTACCCATGTTTCTGATTTGCTCGGTGCTTCTTGGTAAACTGCGGTTAACAAACGATCACCAGGTAAAAATCCGCGGGTATAGTCACGGCTAATTTCAGTATCAACCTTCATAAAACGGGTGTTTTGTTTAAATTGCCACTGAGGAGTCAGTTCATATTCAAACAATGACGTTAATGATTGCTGTTTACGATGCGAATTATCATGGCTTTGATTATTATAATTTCGATTCGGATCAACCTTACCATTAGGATTTGGCAATAAGCCTAAAGCCTGAGCAGGTAACGTATTGTAATAACCCAGACGAGGTTCTTTTTGATATTGCCCTAACACGGTCCAACTTAATGCGTCATTAGGTTTCCATGTTACTGCTGGCGAAATCAGAAAACGCGTTTGACGAGAAGAGGGAATTTGCGATTCTTGTTCAAGCGCTAATCCAGAAACGCGGTATAACCATGTTTCATCCTCATTGATAGCTGATGTAGTATCAAATTTGATCCCATGATTTTTATTATTACCCGCTTGTAACTGTACTTGATGCTGAGCTTGTGCAGAAGGACGTCGTGATGTCATGTTAATCACACCGCCTGCGCCCCCTTGACCATATAAAGCAGATGCAGGGCCATGCACGACTTCTAAATTCTCTAAACTCCAACTATCAACTTGGGGCGCCCAAATACCGCTATTTCCTAACATCCTTAGGCCATCTAAATAGTAGTCAGCATCAAAACCACGCATTTTGGAATAATCAATACCACTGCCAAATGCACCAAATTTTTCGCTCACCACACCTGAGCTATAACGTAATGCCTGACTAATAGATTCTGCTGGTAAATTATCTAATTGAGCACGATTAACAACTGAAACCATTTGTGGTGCTTCTAATAAAGTGGCATCACTTTTGGTGGCTGTTGTCTGTTTTTTTGCGATATATCCATAAGGCTGAGCATCAGTTTGAGAATGTGGATCTGACGTCACAACAATCTTCTCAATATTTTCTGCTGCAAAAGCAGGGGAAGCAATACTTAGAGAAATTAAGCTAGGTAAAACAAGAGAATAGCCACATATCCAATAATTTTTTAATTGCTTATTTGGATAATGTTTTGTCTGAGGTAATAGCAACATAATGATCCCAAAAATAAAAACAAACCATGATTGACTCGTGGTCGGTAACATACACCAATGACCGACTCTCAGTCAATAAAAATGATAATCATTTTTATTTGTATTGCCGTAAAATTTGAATGAAGTCATGAGTAAAATAAAACAGGGGGAGAGTGATGAAAGGATCTCTTATTTAGCAGATATTGTGCTCTTTTTAAATAAAATATGACAATAATTATTTTATTAATCAATACAATAAAAAAGGCCTGATAAAGAGTTATCAAGCCTGTGTTTGCTTATTACTTTAATTCTGCTGTGAAATTAAAGCGTAACACCTTTTTTCGCAAGGAACTCATCATAAGTTCCTTGGATATTAGTCACTTTTTCAGGTGTAATTTCAATAATACGGTTTGCTAATGAGCTAACGAATTCACGGTCATGAGAAACAAAAACCAAGGTACCTTGATAAAGTTCTAATGCCATATTCAGTGATTCAATCGATTCCATATCTAAGTGGTTAGTTGGCTCATCCATAATCAAAATATTTGGTTTTTGCATCATTAGCTTACCAAATAACATTCTGCCTTTTTCACCGCCTGATAATACTTGGACTGATTTTTTCAGATCATCTTGAGAAAACAGTAAACGACCTAAAATACTGCGTACTGATTGCTCGTCATCACCGGGTTTCATCCATAAGCTCATCCAATCAAATACCGTCATATCTACTTCAAAATCACCCGCGTGATCTTGTGCATAATAGCCAATATTTGCGTTTTCAGACCATTTTAAACGACCTGAATCTGGTGTTAACTCACCTACAAGTGTTTTAATCAGTGTTGATTTACCTACACCGTTATTACCTAAAATGGCTACTTTTTCGCCTACTTCAAGCATGAGATTGACATCTTTAAATAGAGGAGTATTGCCCTCATAGCCTTTAGCGATATTTTCTACTTCAAGTGCATTTCGGAATAATTTTTTCTCTTGATCAAAACGAATAAATGGGTTTTGACGGCTTGACGCTTTAATCTCTGTTAATTGAATTTTTTCAATTTGTTTTGCACGAGAAGTTGCCTGACGAGATTTTGAAGCATTCGCGCTGAAACGGCTAACGAAAGATTGTAATTCGTTAATCTGTGCTTTTTTCTTCGCATTATCCGCAAATAAGCGTTCACGGGCTTGAGTCGCCGCAAACATATATTCATCGTAGTTACCCGGATGAACGGCTAATGCGCCATAATCCAGGTCAGCCATGTGCGTACAGACCATATTCAGGAAGTGACGGTCATGGGAAATAATAATCATAGTACTGTTACGTTCATTTAGCGTTTGTTCAAGCCAACGAATGGTATCAATATCCAAGTTATTCGTAGGTTCATCCAGTAACAAAATATCAGGATCAGCGAACAGCGCTTGTGCCAATAGCACACGTAATTTCCAACCGGGTGCGACTTCACTCATAGGGCCATTATGTTGTTCTAATGGAATACCTACGTTTAATAATAATTCGCCAGCGCGTGATTCAACGGTATAACCGTCCATCTCGCCAAATTTCACTTCAAGATCGGCAACACGTAAACCGTCTTCTTCACTCATTTCTGGCAAGTTATAAATGCGCTCACGCTCTTGCTTAACTTCCCAAAGTTCGGTGTGACCCATAATCACTGTATCAAGCACAGTAAATTCTTCATAAGCAAATTGGTCTTGCTTTAGCTTACCAAGGCGTTCATTAGGATCGAGAAATACGTTACCGCTACTTGGCACTAAATCGCCACCAAGAATTTTCATAAAGGTTGATTTACCGCTGCCGTTAGCACCGATTAAACCATAGCGGTTTCCGCCACCAAATTTGACAGAAATGTTTTCAAACAGTGGCTTTGAGCCAAACTGCATAGTGATATTATTGCTGATTAACAAGACGAATACTCATTATTAGTGAATGACAAAAGGTAATGGGGCCGCATTATGCCACAAGTTACCCCCATTAAGACAGTAAAGTGACGAATGTCTGTTAAGGAATTTTTGCGGTAAGAGAAAAACAGCTCATATTGTAAGTGATTGTCTATAACTAAAGTAGCAAAAAAAGAGATAACGTAAATACGCTATCTCTTAAGGGTGATCTTAACTTGAAGCGCAATAGGTTTACCCATTACACCACTACTTTGAAGGCACCAAACCCGGTTCAACCACCGCATAAACTTGGTCATCGAGAAGATCTGCTTCGAGAAGTTGGGTGACTAAACGTGCCACATCTCGGCGATTCACTAAACCGTGGATCTCTTCATATTGGTAAAGTTGAGCATTGCCTGTTTCTTCACCATGAAGTAATCCACCTGGTCTTACTATTGCATAATCAAAACGACTGGTTTGTAACCACACTTCCGCTAATGATTTTTCTCTCACAGCTTGACCAAATGCTGCTTTAGCTCTGTCAGATAATGCAATCCAACTATCGCCACACCCTAAAGATGAAACCATTAGCATACGTTGAAGGCCCATTTTCTCCGCAGTATCAATAACGGTTCGATGAGCAAGATAATCATTTTCACCGCCCATCGTTGAAATGATGTCAGCGTCTTTACCTGCTAGTGCTAAAACAGCTTCAACAGCTTTGGCATCAATCGCATCACCGATTACTGTTTTAATGCCTTTCGCTTCTAAACGTTCAGCGGCTTCTTGATTGCGCACTAAAGCCACAATAGGGCGTTGTTGTGCTACACCAATGTCAGCAATATGTGCGCCAACACCTTTACCACCCGCACCAAAAATAATCCAAGTTTTCACGTACGATTATTCCTCATTTAATTGTTGTGCTAATTGACGGAAAGCGGATAGTTGCTCAGGTAATAATTGACGATGTTCATCTCGACCTAGGAAAATTTTAAACATGGCAACGCCTTGTTGATTAAAAAATATAATAGAGGCGGTATCCATTCCCATAAATTTGCGCTCGATCATCGCAATAGATTGGCAATTTTCGGCTTTAATGTGACCGGTCATTCCTTTTTTACCGCGTAGATTGAAATAGCCATGACGATGAAACCCACTTGGTAATTCACCACTAAACTCTAAAATAACATCTTGAGTATGCACTAGCGTGGTGACATTACCCCATTTCATCACACTATCCCACAGAGTATCGAATTTCTCGCCACTCATTAATGTACGTGATGGCAAATGTCTCACAACCTCTAACAACGTTGTCGTAAATTGTGTCGCAATAGCTTCCAGTGTTCCATCAGGCTCAGTCATTAAAAATTGTTGTAACTCTGTATTCATGATGTTGTTTCCATCTTCTAATTAATATTGAGGGTAATAAAATTAACGAGGTGTATTTAACTGCAAAATGAGTTGTTGTAAGGATGTCAGTAAATTGCTTGCCCAAAATCGACCTTCATTGGTGAGCTTCATACAAAGAAAATCATCTTCAACCAGACCCGCTTGATACCATTGATTTAATAAAGGGGAGAGCAGGGTTGCTTGAGGACTTAATTTTGATAAATCAACACGTCCACATTCGATACCGGCTTGCAATTCATGACGCCAACGAAAACCGCTGTCCGTTGTACGGCTCATCATCATTAACGGTTTTTGGTTATCTGTGATTTTTTGATAATAATGGTCAAGTGATCGCTCGATCATCCATGAATAGCCATTGACTGAGCCACCCGCTCCCGAGCCAAACGCAAGGCAATCCGCCCCTTGTTTAATAAGTAAATTGTAGAGATTGCGCTCACGAGTTGTTCTAGCCCAATGACTATTACTGATCTGACGCCAACCTACGTTATCCATAAAATCACAGCCTTGAAGATAAAGTGCACGTCTTTCTATCGGAGAGGGTACTGTCACACGTTGGTTTTCGACTGCTTTTCCTAGCGGTGTATTTGGCAATAGATTTAATGCATAGAGATCGACACCATCTAAGCCGATATCATGAGCAATAGTGAGATCTTCTTGCCAATTCACAGCATTTTGCCCAGGTAAGCCAAATAATAAATCGCACACCACCGCAGCTCTATCACGTAAACAAAGCCCTTTCATAAACTTGGCGGCTTCTTCACCTGTAGAGGTTCTTGCCATTCGTTTACGAATTTTACTATTAAAGGTTTGAATACCAATAGAAAAACGGTTTGCACCTGCATCTAAACACGCATCAATACGATTATCATCAAAATTTAATACTCGACCTTCAATCGTGATTTCACAATCTGGTGCTAGAGGAAGTGATTGACGTAAATGACGGATTACACGATAGAGATCTTTTGCTGATAATGCAGAAGGCGTACCACCTCCAAAATAAACTGCATGAATAGGTGCTGATTGATAAAGCAAACTATCTGATTCAGCCGAGATCTCACGTAGTAATGCGTCGGTATAGCGCGCACAAGCTTCTTCGTAATAATTATTTTGATAAAACCCACAAAATGTACAGTGTGTTGCACAAAAAGGAATATGAATATATAACAATCGCTTACAGGCGGGTGTTTTACTCTCTAATAAGGCTTGCCATGTCGATTGTTGCTCTTCTTTCGCGATAGGTACAGAACCTCGCCAAGGCATGGTGGCGTGTCTATCTCGAAAAGGACTATCACCTTCAAGAGCGAAATGCGGCGTAAGATCGATTTCGACTGAAGATGGCATAATATGTGTTACGACTGACTCTTTCATTATTAAATCATTCCTACTTATTATTCGGTCTTATTATCTTTTACAGGATCAACGGGATAAAATTGTTGATGCAATAACTCTACAGCATCGACAATACGTGGCCCCATTCCCAAAATAAGGGATTGATCGATTTCAATAATGCGTTGATTTTTCCATGCTTGAGTCATTGACACGCCTGGAACAGAAGCGAGTCCTTCTGAAGCCCTGACTCCACCTGTTTGGTCTTTCTGGCTTTGTGTGGTAATAACAATTAACTCAGGATCAGCGGCAATAATGGCTTCTGCGCTATAGATACGATAATTTTCGTGCGTTGCAATATTTTCACCCCCCGCTAACTGAATAATGGCATCAGCGACACTGGTTTTTCCTGCAACTTGAGGAATTCCACCGCCAGGTGAAAGGAAAAATATCACTTTCACTTTTTGCTTAATTTGATTATTTTTAGCCATAATTGTGGCTAAACGCGATTGTAATGAATTAATTAATGCATCTGCTTGTGCTTGTTTATCCAATGAAATCGCTAATGTACGAATATTTTGTAGCATTAATTCAAATGTGGCGGGTGTTCTTGGTAAAGAAATCACCTTCACGTTATGTTGTGCGAGTTGACGCAATACCATTTTCGGCTCTGCGTCATCCCAAGTCACAAACGTAGAAGGGCGCAAAGACAAAATACCTTCAACACTTAACTGCTTCCAATACCCAATATGAGGCAAGTCCTGAGTTTGTTCGGGGTAAGACGTGGTTTCATCAACACCAACAACCTTATCGCCTGCATCCATGGCATAAATCAATTCTGTAATAGAACCACCCGCAATAACCCAACGTTCATTAATTTTGTTATCTTTTGCCATTAAATTAAAAGGCAGCAATAACAAACTGAGAGTAACTAATATTTTTTTCATTGTTAAAACGCCCATGTTAGACCCACTGCAGCATTAATACCTGCAGCAGGAATAGATTCATGAGCCGTTTGATAACGCTTATTTAAAATATTATTTAAATCAAAGTTGATGCGGTATTGATCGTTATGACCAAACTCACTACTTAATGAAAGGTTAACCGTTGTCCAACCCGCATAATGTTGTTTATTTTCTGGGTTACTCTTATCTTTCGCTTGCGTTGCCGATCTTAAATATAAATCTGATATTAAATTCATATTATTAAGCAGTAACACATGTTTAGCACCTACTCGCGTGGTCAATGTCGGTTCGCCCGTATCCCATGTTTTTAGTGTTGGGCTAATAAATTGACGACGTATAATATTGGCAGAAACATAAGGTGTCATTGACCAGCCTTGATATTGAGCCATCACTTCCATACCATACGTTTTCGCGCGGTCGATATTGTCATAATAGAAGTAATCTGCTCGGCCTGTTTTGCTATTTCCTTCGCAAATACGTTCTCCAGCACAAGCAGTTGATGTGATGTAATCTTTTGCTTCAGAATAATAAATAGCACTATCGATATACCAATTATTACCTTTATAACGGGCACCTAGCTCTACGTTATTAGAGTGTTCAGCCTCAAGATCATGGTTACCGTACGTGACCGCACCGCCCGCCGTTGTGTTCATAAATTGCTGAACTAACGTAGGAAACACGTAACCTTGTGCAAATGCAAGACGTAATTCAGTATCCTTAAATCCTGAATAACGCAGATTAGATGACACAATAAAAGCGTTATCTCTGACAGGATCAGAGCCTAATGTCTTATAACTTGTTCCTGTTTTGTTATGGTGAACAGTCTCATCACCATCTTGTAATTCTGATTTCAACCAATACTGTCTAGCGCCTATTGTCCATGACCAATCTTCTGCCATTTTCCAATCGTTTTGGGCAAAAACAGACACATTAGTTTGTTTGCTACGGTTATGTAACAGCGATTGTTTTTCATAATTAACGGCTGGTGGGAAACCCGTTGTACTGTTTGAAGATGTTTGGCCAACAGAGGTTTGTTTTACTTTATCTTGTTGATATTGTGCGCCTAAAATTAGTTCATTATTTGCAGGTAACGTAAAGTTTGCCTGCATAGTCATTCCATAAGTATTCTGTGTATCCTCCGACTGTGTTCGGTTTTTAACCGTTAAATTACCAATCATTGGGCTGCCTGTTGGCGTAACGACACCAACGCGGTTTTCAAATTTTCGTTCAATTCGCTGTGTATAAGCATCTATATGAAGTTTTTTAAAATAATCAGCATCAATATCATAATCATAAAATAGGCCAATTTTTTCACGCTCAAGCTTAGGCACTTTAACGCTAAACTCTTGATATTTTCCTTCATCAGCATAATAAGATTGCGTCGATAAATCATAGCGATCAAGTGAAAGCCCAAATTTATGTTTATCAACCCGATAGCCTAACCATGCGCCTTGGCCGTTATTTCTAAAGTGTGTATTAGCTAAACGTCCATCAGGGGTATCACGATCACCGTGATCGGCATAACTCCCATTAAAACGGTATTCAAAATCGCCTATTGTGCCTGACATTAACACTGACTCACGCCATCCCATTGTTGCGGAGTCATAAACAACTTTAACATTGCCACCGAAGAGCTTATCGCCACCTTTTTGGGTAATTAAATTCACCACACCGCCCATCGCTTGCGAGCCATAAAGAACTGAATAGGGGCCTTTGACAACTTCAATACGCTCTAATGCCGACTCATCGATTAAAATACCCGCACCAAAGTTTTGACCACCACGTTGATAGGTGACTTCTTGCCCATCAACTAACAACAGCACTCGTGATGAGGCTTCACCACGGATACGAATTTGTTTACGACCAGCAAGGCTATTATCGGTAACTTCAACACCAGGGATATCACGCAATTGATCCGCGATAGAAGATGCGGTTGATTGGGTTAATGATTCTTTATCAATAACTTGAATAGTAGTAGGGCTATTCCATAAAGAAGCAGCACTGCGTGTTGTCGTTACAACCAGTGTTTCCTCTTTAGGTGATACTGTATCAGCAATAGCATATTGAGAGAGTGAGAGCGTTAAAGCAGACAACACAAAGTAAGATTTAAATTGAATACACATAAGTGCGAATCCTAATGAGATCAATAATTATTATCATTCGCTTTATAATTTAACTTTTGGCATTCGTCAACCTGAAAAATAGCAAATAGAATACACCTTTGATCTAGATCAAGGTAAAAATGTGATTTCATGCAGACTAGGTGCTTAAATAAACAAAAATGGCACAAAAAGAAGGGTTTTTAAGCAAATAAAGAAAAGAGGTAAGTAAAAACACGATGTTTCTATTCTTACCTTCATTATCAATGAGCGTTAAAATAAATTACAGAGAATAAAATGCGATTAGAATACTATTCTAAAGAATTAAGAAAAACTTTAAGCAATTGATTTAAGGCCTGCTGTTCTTGTTGTGATAAACCTGCAACTAAACGCTTTTGATTATCGACGTGGGCTTCAATAACTTGATTAATTAACGTCAGGCCTTCCGGTGTTAACGAGACTAAAAAGCTACGTCCATCGTCTGGATTAACTTTACGAACAACCCAGCCTGCTTTTTCTAATTGATCAATACGATTTGTCATCGTGCCCGATGTCACCATCAGTGTTGATAACATTTCACCAGGGGAAAGGGTATACGGCTTTCCTGCGCGTCGTAATGTTGCTAACACATCAAAGCTTGGTGCATTTAAACCAAATTGAGTGAAAACTTTCTCCATTTCACGGGAAAGATGCACCGTAATATTCCCTAATCGGCCAATTAATCCCATCGGGCTAATATCAAGATCAGGGCGCTCACGTTGCCATTGTTTGGTAATTCTATCAATTCTGTCCATGCATTTATCATGTCAATTATTTATCTTGACGTCAAGGTATTATCAATTTATCTTGACCTCAAGATAAATCAGGATAGCAAATAATTTGAGTAATTTTATGAATAGATACACAACGCTTTTATTAACTGCATTAGCACCTATTGTTTGGGGTAGCACCTACATTGTGACAACGGAAATGTTGCCTGCCAACGTACCAATGACATTGGCAGCTTTACGTGCATTACCCGCAGGTATTCTATTATTAATCATTATGAGACAACTACCACAAGGGATATGGTGGTTACGCGTTATAATTTTGGGTATTTTAAATTTCTCACTATTTTGGTGGTTATTATTTATTTCAGCTTATCGTTTACCCGGTGGCGTTGCGGCAACAGTGGGGGCGGTTCAACCCTTAATTGTATTATTTTTATCTCATTGGTTATTACAAACACGTTTATCGTGGTTGTCTATTTCAGCCGCATTAGGCGGTATTTTGGGCGTGGCAATACTGATACTCACGCCTAATGCGACACTTGATCCTATCGGAATAATTGCAGGATTAGGCGGTGCTTTATCCATGGCGGCGGGTACTGTGTTAAGTCGTCGTTGGCAACCGCCGGTTACTCCTTTAACGTTTACCGCCTGGCAATTAACCGCTGGTGGTGCGGTATTATTACCCTTTGCGCTTTTGTTTGAACCCGCACTACCTTCATTAACAGGCATTAACCTTTTAGGTTTGACTTATTTAACCTTAATTGGTGGGGCATTAACGTATGTTTTTTGGTTTAGAGGGCTTGCATTATTAGGGCCAAGCGCTGTGGCGTCATTAGGTTTTTTAAGTCCACTCAGTGCTGTTATTTTAGGTTGGGCATTATTAGGGCAACAATTAACTGGCTTACAGATTATCGGTATGCTCATAATATTAGTGAGTATTTGGGGTAATCAACAATCAGAAAAACGGGAAAGAGCAAAGCTTCAATCACTTAGTTAGCATTATTGTGTTATTTTAACGTGCAATATTTAATACAGAATAACCAAGAGAGAGTTGTTATGCCTATATGGGTTGATGCTGATGCATGTCCAAAAGTAATTAAAGAAGTGTTATATCGAGCAGCAGACAGAGAAAAAGTGATTATTACTTTTGTTGCTAATCAACGATTAAGCATACCAGCATCACCTTTTTTGCGAACATTACAAGTCTCTGCTGGATTTGATGTCGCGGATAACGAAATTGTCCGTCGTACTCATAAAGATGATTTAGTTATTACAGCGGATATTCCATTAGCGGCAGAAGTCATTGAAAAGGGAGCCGTTGCTCTAAATCCGCGAGGTGAACGTTATACTGAAGCGACTATTCGTGAACGTTTAAATATACGTGATTTTATGGATACGATGAGAGCCAGCGGTATTCAAACGGGTGGCCCTGCAAGTCTAAATCAACGCGACCGTCAGCTTTTTGCTAATGAGTTAGACAAGTGGTTATTAGAGCAAAAAAGACGCGCTTAATTTCACAGGCTATCATCTCTTTAAGTAAATAAATAAAAAACGGGCATTTAATCATTGCCCGTTTTCCTTTTTAGGACAAACGCTAAGTTATTTCTTTTTTATAATGACATTAAACATAACGTTTTTTGCCTAGAATACTTGGCTTCTTTCCTTTAAAAACATGAGGGCCATCCATTGTTAATTTAAGCTCATTACCCACACGGGTTAACCAAGGCGTTGCTTCACTGCCTGCTCTTGATGTAACACCGGAAGGTTTTAACGTAATACTGTCTTGATCAATTTCAATAATACCAATGACATAGGTATAAATCATATTATTGAAAAAGCCTTTCTTATACTCACAAGAACATTCAACCACTTGATTGCCATACTCCATACGCATTGTCGGTTTTAATGACGCAACCGAAACACAACCATTATTAATAGCAGAATAAACACTGCAAACTAAAGCGACTTTCCCCCCCATTAATTGGGAAATAGCAGGGTTGATTTCAACGGTTTCACAACCGGGTTGATCTTGGCTAACACTGACCACATCCCCCGTATGGAAGACAAAAGGATCTGCATTAAAAGCGCCACTTTTATCTGGAGCTTGAATAATCGACATCTGACCATTCGGTCTTAGAATACCTATCCGAAGATCTAAATCATCGTTATCTTTGCCATCACCATTATCTATCCACGTTGCACTCACTAAAATGCGCTTAGGTGCATCACTTCCTTTCAATAAAGAAACACGGTGACTGCTTTCTGGTTTCGTCAGTTTCACCACACTTTTTTGTATATTAACAGGTGGCGCAGGTACGATAACGGGAGCGGGCTCTTCGACGTCAATACCATAAAGATTACATAATCCTGCAAGCCCTGATGCAAAACCTTGCCAAACAGAACGAACTTTATTTTGCCCGTTTCGAATATACAACTCTAAAACAATGATACCCGTTTCTTGTGAAAATGAGCTTGGCACCAATTCAATAACGTCATTATTTATCAACACTTGCGCTTTTAATTGTTGAACAACCGAAAAACCGCCAGCGCTACCATCTTGCGTCAAGGTAATGGCTATCTTGGTAATATTGGCAGGTAAACGAGATAAATCGAAATCAATACTATGAATAACCGATGAACTTTGAGTTACAGGTGCAATAAATGACGCGGCACCAGAGGCATGATGAGGAGCATTAAAGAAAACCATATCATCATCATTAACGACGTTGCCTGACTCTGTGACTAAAAAAGCAGTCAGATTAATATCAAGGTTATTGCCTGCTACATGAGAGACGTTAACTTGTCCTTTATTTTCACTTAGTGATGTATTTTCACCGGGTTGTAACATTTTGCTCATTAAACCACTCCTTGATTGATAAGACCAACTGCAAGAAATTTATGCGTTAAATGTAATAATAACTACAATTAATTATTTATTCGGTGATCTCATTCACTTTCATTTGATATCAAAAGCCAATGAATTTATTTATAATCTTAGGGAAATTTTCCCTTCAAGACGAGAGGTAATGATGTCATTTTCTAAATCTGTGCTTGCTTTGGCTGTAATGGCGGTTTCTTTTTCTGGTTATGCAGCAAAACAGGCTGATTTGATGATAGTTGACGGCACTGTTCTCACTATGGATCAGCAAAATAAAATTATTGAACAGGGCACAGTTGTCGTAAAAGAAAATAAAATTATTGCCGTAGGTGGGCCGGAACTGTCTAAAGAATATCAAGCTAATAAAGTATTAGACGTTGATGGTGATATTGTTATGCCGGGCCTGATTAATACACATACTCACGGCTCAATGACGGTATTTCGTTCATTAGCTGATGATGTTCCAGATAGACTTCACCGCTATATTTTCCCGCTCGAAAATAAGATGGTTTCTCGCGAAATGGTTAGAGTTGGCGCTAATCTTGCCAATATCGAAATGGTAAAGGGGGGCGTAACGACTTATGTTGATATGTATTATTTTGAAGATGAAGTCGCTAAAACGGTTGATAAAATGGGTAACCGTGCAGTATTAGGAGAATCTGTTATTAATTTCCCTGTTGCCGATGCGAAAACACCAGAAGAAGGTATTCAATATGCGGTAAGCTTTATTAAAGAATATAAAGATCATCCTCGCATTATTCCTGCTTTTGCGCCTCATGCGCCTTACACAAATACTACTGAAAACCTTCAGAAAATTGCTAAATTATCCATAGAACTAGATGTGCCTGTCATGATCCACTTAGCTGAAACGGATCGTGAACAAGAAGAAATTGCAAAACGCACGGGGGGTAAAAGCCCTGTTCAATATATGGCAGATATCGGAGCATTAAATAACAAAGTTATCGCTGCACATGCCATTATGGTCGATGAAAAAGACATAGATTTATTAAAGAAATATGATGTAGGTGTTGCTCATAATATCAGTGCCAATACCAAATCAGCAAAAGGGGTTGCTCCCGTTGTTGCTATGCTAGAAAAAGGTGTTCGAGTCGGTTTGGGTACAGATGGCCCAATGTCGAGTAATACACT
The DNA here is from genome assembly GCF_014897305.1 of Pseudomonas sp. FME51. NCBI lineage: Bacteria > Pseudomonadati > Pseudomonadota > Gammaproteobacteria > Pseudomonadales > Pseudomonadaceae > Pseudomonas > Pseudomonas sp. FME51. Next base: position 264,613 of record NZ_JABUYN010000001.1, read on the forward strand.
AACGACGATGAATGAGCTAAATCTTGTTGGCAAAATTCATAAGCTAGAGAATAAAGATCGTGCGGCAATGCCACCGTTAACGGTTGTTGAGTTAGCAACAATGGGCTCTGCAAAAGTCTTGCATATGGAAGATAAACTGGGTTCGTTAGAATCAGGAAAGCTTGCTGATATCATCGTAGTTGATACAAAATCACCCAATATGGTGCCTATGTACAGCCCTTATGCAGCATTAGTTTATGGTGCAAATGGCAGTAATGTTCGCCACACCATTGTCGATGGTAAAATCTTAATGGAAGATCGCCAATTATTAACGGTCGATGAAAAAGCGATTATTAAAGAAGCTCAAGATTTCTCTGATAAAGTACGTAAAACCGTAATCGATAGCGGTGAAGTTGTTAAATAAAAATTGATAACAATATCTTTATCCTAGGCAGTTTATTTTTAAACTGCCTATTTTTTTTATTTATTATCATCAGTTTGTTTTATCAAAATACGATAAAATAAAGCGAAATAACCGCATAATATCTCATTATAACGAAGATAATCCTGACTATTTATAACACCCTTTTTGCTAATATCAGTAATACACTGGCTTATCGTATTTTCTGTATTTCTACACCATTCTCTCTTTAAGTTTATTCTGTTATCTAATTTATGGGAGATGCAATACTATCTATGTATTCTTATGCAATAGAGCATCTCTAATTAGCCTTTTGACAATACCGCTCATCAACTACGGATAGAATAAAAATGATGATTAAACCGAATAAACTCACTCTGTCACTGCTTACCTTATCCATAATTAGTGTATCTAGCGCTTTTGCTAATGAACCTAATTCAATAGCCCTGACTAAAACGCTTTATCAGGATATAAAACTCAATCAAGCAACGATTTTTTTGCGTGGTGCCGAACTTGAAAATAGCGTAACACTGGATTTACCCGCGGGACAAAGTGAAGTTGTTTTATCCAATGTTGCAAATAACATTGATCAAAGAAGCCTATCAGTTAGCCTTGATAATGACGATATTATTATTAATACCATAAACGTTAAAAAAATACCGATTGCCCCTAATTACCCAGCCACCATTACGACATTAATGGATAAACAAAAAGAGATTAATAAACAAATTGAAGTATTAAACATCAACATTAGCGTTGGTGATGAACAAATTATTTTACTGAAAGATCAATCCTTTTTTGGTAATGGTGAAACGCAAACATTAGAGCAATCATCACAAAAATTTGATTTTATTAGTCAAAGAATGACTTCTATTTTAAATCAACAAAAAACAGCACGTGAAGAAATCACTAAATTGGCCGAACAACTAGAAGAAATAACTCGCCAATTAGAGATTGAATTGCCCGTTATTGCCGAAGAAAAAACGCAAATTATTTTATCCTTAGGTACATCAAAAAATCTCACGAGTAAAATGCGGATTTCCTATATAACACCAGATGCAGGATGGTCACCCGCTTATGATATTCGAAGCCAAGGAATGGATAAGCCAATATTACTCACCTATAAAGCGGATGTGATTCAAAATACAGGCTTAAATTGGGATAGTGTTAAGCTGGTTTTAACATCCACCAATCCGTCACTCAATATTACGGCTCCTGCGTTATCACCTTGGTATTTATCTCTTTATAATGATAATTCAAAATTTAGAAAAGACAGTATGAGAATGGCGATGCCTGCACCAGCCGCAGTTATGGAAGAAAATGTTTCAGACCTAACTCGAGAAAAACAAATAAACAAAGGAGTGACTCGATATGTTACGACGAATAATAATGGAATTAATTTAAGCCACGCTATCGCGTTACCTTACACCTTAAAAAATAGCACCGAGCCTAACACATTGGTCATTAACCAAAAAGAAGTCACCGCGGATTATCGCTATTTAACCACACCGAAATTAGTAGAAGAAGTTTATTTACAAGCTGAAATTAAAGATTGGGAAAATTTAAACTTACTTAATGGTCGTGCAAATATCTACTATATGAATAGCTTTGTGGGTAATAGCTATATTAATACGAATGAGCTTGAAGAGTTACTTAATATTCCGATGGGGATAGACAAAAACATTCAAGTTAGCCGTATTAACAACGAAAAAATAAGAAAAGAACCGATATTTATTGGTACAACGATTGAACAAAAAGAAAGTTATACCATTAAAGTAAGAAATACATATAACACACCAGTAAAAGTGACAATTTACGATCAATTACCGCTTAGCCAAGAAAATAACATTAATGTGGCAAATGCTAATTATAAAGAGGGTGTGCTGGATAAAGATACCGGTGAGATAGAATGGAATATTACGTTGGATGCAAAACAAGAAAAATCATTACCATTAAATTATACGCTTTCTTATCCTAAGAATAGACAAGTAATGGGACTATAATGGCGTCAATTTAGATTTAGGAAGGAAAATAGAAAAGGGTGCAATAGCACCTTTTTCTTTTTTAAATAAAAACCACTTTTATTTTGATTAAAAAAATTAAATATCATTTTCATTTTTTAAAATAAAATCTAATTGTGCAAAAGGTGAAAAGCCTGCTTTTTCTGCTAAAATAAGTGACGATAAATTATCTAATTGGCAACGGTATTGGGGTTGATAACCATCATTTAAAATAAGTTTACATAATGCTCTAATCAGTAATTTCGCGAATCCTTGCTGGCGATAATCTGGATGTGTCAGTATCCCCATATCAGCAAATAGAGAGTCATCCCATGGGTATGCACTGGCTACAGCGATTAGCTTTTCTTGTTCAAACAATCCCATCACTCGCCAGTGATTTAATTCAACATAAGCACCGTCTAAATCTTCTTCACTATTTTGTGAGCAAAACTCATCAAATAACAATTTATCTGCTTGTGTTAATCTACGCGCAGCATGGAAAAATGGGTTATTTTGTAATTTTTCACATTCTATTTCAGATAAATAAAAAACCTGATCAGCGCCATACCAATTAAAATCATCATGATTTAGGCGAGCTAATAATGCTTCACTTGAAGCGGGTGGATGACTTTTTAAACCGAGTTGTTCAATTAAAGTTGGTGAACTACTAAATAAATTTACCTCAGCCGTTTTTAGCCATGACATGCTGTAATCTTCATCTAATTCAGAATAGCTAAATAAACTAAAAGTAGGTGAGTTAACAACCGACTCACCCAATTGAAATTCATTTTTCCAGTAATCGATGATCATGATATTTTCCATCATATTCTCTATTTGCGCCGACTAATTAAGTAAAATTTTTGCCACTTCAGTTGCAAGTAAATCAATATCATAGTTTTCACGATTAGATAGAACTGTGATAGTGAGTTTTGATTGAGGGAAACGCATAAAATAGGTTGACGTTCCCATCCATCCCCCTGAATGTTCAAAACTTATTTCACCCAGAGAATGATTAATAAAAAGGCCAAATCCATAAGCTTCATAATCAATTACTGGCTTACCTTCACGCGTAGAATGAGAAAAAGGCTGTGTCATTTTCGCAATAAGCTCAGCACCGCCCACTTTTGCCGTACTAAAGTTTTCACCCCATTTCATTAAATCGTTCGCACTTGAATGCACGGCGCCATCACCGGTATGTGTCCAAGGGCTTTCTGATAATTCATAGTTTCCTTGCTCATTTTCCACATATCCAGACACAATAGGATTTATTGTAGGGTATTCTTCAACAATAAATGTATCGTTCATTTTTAATGGTGCAAAGATACGTTCTTGAGCAAAAACTGAAAAGGGTTGTTGGCTGACTCGTTCAATGATCTGAGACAGCAAAAAATATCCGGTATTGTTATATTCAAATTTACTGCCAACAGGGTAGTAGGTCTTGGTTTGCTTTACAATATCAGCAAAACTTTCTTCTGGCGTAAGTGGCGTTGTATAAGAAACACCTCGCTCAAACGCTAATTCCATATAATCAATTAACCCACTGATATGGAAAACCAAATCACTCACAGTGATCTCTTTGGCATATTCACCTAATTCAGGTAAATAAACCAGAATGGAGTCATCAAGTGACAACTTTCCATCTTTAGCTAAAAGCAATATGGAAAAAGCAGTAAATTGCTTTGAAACAGATGCTAAATTAAAGACACTATTTTCATCAATTAATTGATTTTTAGTTATATTTGCAAGACCTTTTTGAGCTTGGTATATAACACCATCATCAAAGCGAGCCCGTATAATAATACCGGGCGTATTCTCAGAAATAGGGCTTACTAACTGCACAATCTTATCTTGCTTACTATTATTTTTTATATTTTTCATTGTGTTACTCTTATTACTGCTAACATATCATCCCCATCGCTATCCATACCTACCTCTTCAAAACCAAAAGAGGCATAGAATGTTTTAGCTACTGGATTTAATGGGTTATAACAGATTTCAATATCATTAATTTCTTTATCTTGCTTAATTTCATTTAAGGCGAGCTGAAGGGCATTTCTGCCTAATCCTTTGTTTTGGTGTGCTTTATCTATCATAAAACGCCAGATAGCGGTTTTATGCGGGTTCTCTTTTACCCACATAAAAAAGCCAACTGGTTTATCTGATAAATAAATGCCTCTAACAACATAGCTTTCGTTATAAGCCGCCTCAACTAAAGACCACATATTAGAAGCAATATAGTCTTCTTGATATTCTTCTACCTCAAGTAAACTAATTTCTTCATAATTATCTGAAGTAATACGTTTTAAACTAATATCCATTGTATTCTCTTTTAAATCACTAAAAGCTCATCGTTTATTATCAGCGATAAAATTAAAGAAATATTAAGAGAAGATTTAGATAGCACAATAGGGCACATTATTTTATTTATTATGAATATTGAAATAGAAAAATAGCAATAGGCAAGTGTTAAGGCAGTAAATAATCATAAAAGCACTGTATTTAAATGTGTTCTAGAATAAATCAATTTATTAGCGTGTATTTTTCTGCATAAATTGGTGAACACTGTTTTTTATTGTTTCTCTTAGCCACAACACTTTAGAATTATATGCATGCCGCTTATGCCACAATAAAATAAATGAGATATCTAGTTGTTCAGAAACGCTGTGTGGCAATGGTATAGGTAGCGTAACTAAATTAGGTAAAACTCTAGAAATATAATGTGCACAATACCCAGGTAAACAAGTAATAAGCTCATGATTAGGTTGAGAAATTGTAAATAAGGTTTGCTCAAATGACGTATAGGTTATAGCGACATTACGTAAACGTCCATGTTCAGCCAAAATATCATCTAATGCCCAATGTGCTCGTTTATCATATTCTGTTGAAATGTGAGAATAGCGCAAAAATGTCTCTAAATTCCAAGGTTCTTTAAGTAAAGGGTGATCTTTTCGTACATAGACTAACGGTGTATCACAAAAAAGCTCTTCACAGTCAATGACTTCTGGTAATAAATGTAATGCTTCTTTAGAGCCTGAATAATATTCACGACCTAAAAAAGCAATATCAGCGTCACCATCAATAATGCTTGATAAAGAGTTATATTCCCAATTTCGTATTTGAACCATTGATTGTGGATAATAATTCAATATTTGCAAAGGAAATTGAGTTAGCATGACTTGATGTAATGGCGATTCTAATATTAAGCTGAAATGGACACCTTTAGGCGTTTCACTGTTTTGTTTACCTGCAATATGATTCCCAATATTAATAAAATCAGAAAGTGACTCTTCAATACTTAACGTTAACGGCGTCGGTATTAGCCCCTGAGGGCTACGAACAAAAAGGGGATCATCAAACCAAATCCGCAACTTAGCTAGCGCTTTACTGACTGCTGAAGGTGAAATAGATAACCATTTCGCCGTTAAAGTTACACTGCGTTCTTGCAAAAGAATCTGAAAAATAACCAATAAATTCAAATCAATTCGATGTAATGGCTTATGCATCACAGTTAACCTTTTGTCGTTGTTCTGAAGATTGGAAAATATGCAAAAAAGCGAAACCAATAATACAACTTGCTGATAAGACAACCATCAACATATTTATTGCAGAGACTTCTAACCATCCCATAATCCAAATATAGAGAGACGCAAAGCTTAATTGAGAAATCCCTAAAATAGAGCTAGCAAGCCCAGCTTTTCGGCTAAACGGAGAGAGCGCTTGACTCATTATAATACCAAATAGCAATGCAAACCCTGCACCACACAATGAAAATGAGACAAAGAACCAATGAGGATCGCTATTTTTCCCAATAAATATAAAAATAGCCGCACCTAAAAAACAGAATAACCCAGTATACAAAATAACTTCATAACGAAATTTTGATAATATTTTAGGCATTAAAAAAGATGTCACCATACTGATCAAGGAAAGCAATGTTATTGCTGTTGAATATTGCCCTGTGGTGTAGTGCATCTGCTGCATAATCACAATGGGTGAAATATTAACATAAGTAAGAATAACGCCCATTCCTAAACATGAAATAAGTAAGCGACTTAGAAAAAAGCCATTTAAAAACGACTCGTTATCGACAATATTCACTGTCATTAAGTTATTTTCTTTTTTAGTAATAGCTTGTGGCTTTGGTTTTGTCTCTTTTATCCAAAAACAGCAATATACAAAAACAAATAATGAATAAGTTGCCATTGCATAAAACATCATCGGCCATTCAAATTGCAATAAAATTAAAAATCCAAAAACAGGGGCCAACACAGGAATAATACAGGTTATCCCATTTATCATAGAAAGCACTTTTGCCCGTTGTTGTTCAGCTAATGTGTCTCGTAATATCGCGAAGGTCACAACATAACAAAAACCGGCACCGAATCCTTGAAATACACGAGCAACTAAAAATCCGTTTTCCGTTACCGAAATTCCCGCACTCAATGAAGCGAATAAAAAAACAACCGTTCCAAATAACACAACGGGTTTACGCCCTAAATTATCACTGCACCATCCTGCAATAAACATGGATGACACCATGCCCATTAAATAAATTGAAAAAGCCTGATGCAATGTCGTTTCAGACGCACTTAAGTCTTTAGCTATTGCTGGTAAGCCTGTTAAATACAGATCAACACCAAGGGGATAAATCAACACTAAACAAAAGCTAAAAAAGATATATTTTGTCATCCAACCACCTCTTTTATTCTGATAAAGAGGCATTTTAGTCGTCAACGAAACGGAAACCTAATGACAAAAAAGCAATCTCTAATTTCCATTTTGGAAATATCATGGGGATTTTATTGTTAAGGTTTTTTAGGAATATACACTAAAATTCGATTATATTTTTCTAAATCAAACGCTAATGATGTGTATTCATAACACACTTTTTTATTATTAAAATTCAATGTTCTTAATCCATCGCAAGGTGGATATATCTCATGTTTTTCCCACATACGTTTAAATTCAGGTGATGAACAACTTAATGTGGCAATTAATTTACGAATATTAGGATCATTTTTTGTTCTAGCATGATCACGTCGAAAACTCGCTAGCAACCGTTCTGCAATATTATCCCAATCATCAATACGCGTTTTATAGCGAGGATCCATAAACAACAAGTAAAGATAATTGCGATTTTCAGCACTGTAGTCTGAAAAATGAAAATAGGCGTCTGCTTTCTGATTATAGGCTAATACATCCCAATGTAGATTTAATACATAACAGAGATAATCGGGTGGAAAATCAGCCAAAATTCGTAAAATCGTAGCTGGAACATGATGTTCTGTTATGCCAGTCTCTGTGGGCTCTCGCATATGTGATAATAAATAAAGATGTTGTCTTTCGGCATTATTTAACCGTAACGCAGTGGCTAAGTTATCTAAAAATTGACTCGATACCCCAATATCTCGCCCTTGTTCAAGCCATGTGTACCACGTTAATCCCACGCCGGAGAGTGCGGCAACTTCTTCTCGACGTAATCCGGGTGTGCGCCGACGCCCAGCGCCAGGTAATCCCACTGTTTCGGGTGAAATACTTTGTCTTTTAGTTCGCAAAAAATCCGCGAGTTCAGGGCGAGTTCGTTTTCTTTCAGTCATAGCCTATTGCTTTTAGTAATAGTATAAATGGTTAAATTGTATCAGGATAAATTACTTATTATAGTCTCATTTCTTTAATCATTGAGATAAGAAATGAACAAACAACAACGTATTGCTTTATTTGTCCTGCTATTAGCTGGATTTGTTACCATTTTTGATCTATTTGTCGTCAATGTCGCCATTGTGAATATTGAGCGGACACTCAGTGCAACCTTAACAGAGCTTACATTAATTATTGTAGGGTATGAGCTAGCCTTTGGTTTATTATTAATTACAGGAGGGCGATTAGGCGATATTTACGGTCGTCGTACTCTTTATCGTATTGGCATGTTTGGCTTCACTTTAACATCAGTATTATGTGCAGTTTCTCCGAATGCCATTTTCCTTGTTATCGCTCGTTGTCTACAAGGGTTAACAGCCGCATTATTATTTCCTCAAGTCTATTCAAGTATTCGCCTTAATTTTGATGAAGTACAAGCAAAAAAAGTGTTTGGTTTATTAGGAATGACACTAGGATTAGCGGCAATTGCAGGGCAAGCCCTAGGTGGGCTTTTAATATCACTTAATCCTTTTGGACTTGAATGGCGTACTGTTTTTTTAATTAATCTTTTTATTGGCATTATTGCATTAGTACTTTCACACCATTTAACCCAAAGTGATAGGCTAGCTTATATCAAACTAGATATTGGTGGCGTAATTCTGTCTGCTTTGAGTATCTCTCTCTCATTATTCCCTATTTTAATGCTACCTATATGGGGATGGCCATTACACAGCACGCTACTTTTTCTTATCGGATTAAGTTTATTAAGCGTTTTTCTTTACTATGAAAACCGATTAAAACACCAAGGAAAACAACCACTCTTTGATCCGATATTACTAACCAATAGCCCATATGTTATTGGAATAGGGGTTGTGGTCTGTATTTATGCAACGTCGTCAGCTTTTCCAATGATGATGTCAATATTATTACAAAGTGGTTTTAATCGTAGCGTTTTAGATTCAGGATTAATCTTTGTTCCAGCCAGTATTGGATTTGTTTTGTCATCATTATTAACCCCTAAATGGGTGAAGGAATATGGTGAATATATAATCTATTTGGGAGCTATTTGTTATACCTTAAGCTATCTCTTTTTAATTTTTGGTATTTATTACCTAATTTCACCCGAAAATAGCACTTGGATTACACCATTTCTATTCTTCGTCGGATTTACACAAGGTATGGTAATGACGCCAATGCTTAATTTAGTTTTAGCTAAAGTTAAACCCGAATTTGTTGGTATTGCATCAGGATTAACGGCGACATTGCAACAAGTTGGAGCAGCAATAGGGGCAACATGTGTTTCTATTATTTTACAATTTAGCCTTAATCAGCCCATCTTAAACAATACTATTGAACAATATAAAATTGCCTTTAGTTTTAGTATGACTTTCAATTTTCTTATGGCTATAGCCGCCTCGTTACTACTAAGAAAAATAACAGTTAAAACAAATAATTAAATCAACCTAGCCTTATTATTCGCATTTAATAAGGCTAGATAAAAAAATCTTTTATTGTTATCTTTTCTTTTAATAATCCGATTTTTTGCGCTGGCACTTTGCCATCTTGAGTAAGGCAATAATTATAATAAAAACTATAAATAGATAATAATAATTTTACTGTATTGGGAGATAATCTCTTTAAAAAAGACTCAGGAAATTTATCTTTAAATGATTGAATAAATAATTGGCTATAATCAAGCGAAGGCATTATTGCAGTGTAAAAATGGATATCATTATTTTTATTTAATCCTAAATTACACAAATAAAATAATTCTTTTTTATCTGGAGATATAAATTCATACCATTTATTATTCCACCAACCCAGGGTATAACTCCCTTTATAATTAAATTCTGATGTTAAACGAGAACCATTTGAAACAACATAATAGAGATGAGAGTGTTTTTTCTTTATTTCTTTTCCATACGCCACCATACATCCACCACGAATAAAGCTATCATGATAAATAAAATGATGTTGAATATTTACTGGTAGAATAAATTTTAATTTAAGAAAATGAAAGTGTGATAAAACAACGGGCTCAATGATATGTTCAGAACATGTTTTATCTGTGTATTGAATTTGTCCAAAACTTTTTCTGCTATTTATTTGCTCATATCGCATAATAATATTATCAAGTAATACTCCCTGAGTATTATCTAATATTTCTTTTTTAGTATTATTATGATATTGGCTATCAGAACTTACTAATATCTCACTCCAATTAACACTAGGAAGAAAAACATAACCTGTTTTTGAACAACAGGTTATCATACCAAAAAGTTCATTAGAAAACCCTTTTGTGGCATTGTTCCGACAATTCAAAGTAAATACATTCGTTTGTAAATCATAGCTTCTACTTTTTTCTAAATATTGCTCATATTTTCGTATTTTTATTTCTATTAATTTTTCAATAGTAGAAAGTTTTCGATAAAATAAAGCCGGAGTAATACCAAGAGTTTTTATAATATAAGTTGGAATTTGCGCTTCCAAAATAAATAACGTCATTATTTTATTAAAAAGATTCTTTGAATCTATACTATTTTTAAGTGAAAAAACCGTATTACAACATTTACATTGATAGCGCGTTGTTCCTTTTGCTGTTTTTCCATAAAGTACTTTTTCTAATGAATCACAGTGTGGGCATTGTTCATTAATGTTTAATTTAAAAAAATCAACATAAGGATTTAATAATATTTTGATATCTTCATTATTAATTAACACACTGCTGCCACCACAACGACTACAATAAACAGCAGGAAAACCCAGTTTAAAAGAGGGGATCACATAGGCGTCTTCTACCACTTCAGAAAAGTGTTCACAACCCTCTGTTTTACATACATTAACATTAATTTCTTTTATTATTTTCATCAGTTCTTGCCACGAAAAACCAACACAAAATGATAATAACATAATTCCACTAAACGTAATGCTAACGCACTGTGATAGTTATCATATTTTTAACACGTCAGGTGTTATTAACTAGATACCGAACATCAACGACGTTAATTCAGTATTCTCATTATTACAGGATATTATTATGAATAAGCCCATTCTTATATTGCCTCTTTTAATTGGTACATTATTAGGCAGCTCTTCTGTATTTGCTCAAGAAATTACCATTTATCACACTAACGATTTACACGCAAATGCGGTTCCTTTTAAAGCACCTTATGTCAGCAAAGATAGATTAGTCGGTGGTTTTGCGAATATTGCCACTCTCGTTAAAGATGCAAAAAAGAATGATCCCGGTGTTTTATTTTTTGATGCCGGCGATTATTTTACAGGGCCTTATTTAAGTACCTTAACGCAAGGTGAAGCCATTATCGATATTATGAATGAAATGTCATTTGATGCAGCTTCCGTGGGTAATCATGAATTTGACCACGGTGTTGATAATATGGTTACACAGCTTAATAAAGCCAAATTTCCTGTCCTTTTAGGTAATGTTTTTTATGAAAATAATGGAAAAGCTGTATGGAATAAACCTTACATTATTTTAGAAAAAGAGGGCGTTAAATTTGGTGTAATCGGATTACACGGCAAATTTGCATTTTATGATACTGTTAATAAAGATAAACGGGAAGGGGTAGAAGCAAGAGACGAAGTTGAATACCTTAATAAATACCTTAATGAACTTAAAGGAAAAGTAGATATTACAGTATTACTTGTTCATGAAGGTGTTCCTGCCAGACAATCAAGTTTTGGCGCTACCGATGTCGCTCGCATGCTACAAAAAGATATTGAATTAGCACAGCAAGTTAAAGGATTAGATATTTTAATTACTGGCCATGCTCATGTAGGTACACCAGAACCAATTAAAGTAAATGATACATTGATTGTTTCTACGGATGCTTATGGCATTAATGTTGGAAAATTAGTTTTAGATATCAACGATAAAACTAAAAAAATTGATAGCTATAAAGGTGAGTTAGTTAATATTTTTGCCGATGAATACAAGCCTGATCTTGATACACAGAAAAAAATAGAAGCATGGACTAAAAAATTAGATGAAATAGCACAACAAAAAATTGGTAATACAAATAAAGAACTTACCCGTTCTTATGGAGAGTCTTCTGTCATAGGTAATTTAATTACTGATGCATTTTTGATGACAGATAATCGAGCTCAAGTTGCTTTTGTAAATAGTGGTGGTATTCGTACTGAGATACATAAAGGTAATATCACGATTGGGGATATTATTAGTATGTTTCCATTCCCAGATGATCTTACTTATATGGAATTAAGTGGTAAAGATTTACGAGAATTAATGAACCACTCTGCAAATTTAACCAATGGTGTATTGCAAGCCTCAAGTGGTTTTGAAATGAAGTATGACAGTTCAAAACCACTTAATGAGCGTATTGTCTCCGTTTCAATTAATGGAAAGCCTATCGACAATAATACCTATTACCCCATTATTGCTAATTCTTTCTTAGCAAGGGGTGGTGATGGATTTGCCGCCTTTACTCAAGGCAGAAATGCTAAAGATATTCCTAACACCAGTGCCGCCACTGCGGTTATTGAATATATTAAGCAAAAAGTGACAATAGAAATGCCAAAAGAAGAGCGAATTATTGATATTTCAACCACAAATTAAGTATAAATAATCCATAATCCCATCATTTAATGCCATTAATGGACTCACCATTAATGGCATATTTTGTCTTAACTATAAAGAGTATCTCTAATCTGTATGAGTATTGTGATATCAGATAAAACTGAGCTAATCTGCTGATATACTCATATTTATTTTGTTATTCATTTTTGTTTTGTAGAGATATTCCTATGCCATGGACTTTTTCACATCCTTCAATTGTTTTTCCATTAAAACAGACTCGAATAGGTAAATACCTTAATTTACCTGCATTGATTGTGGGAAGCACCTCACCTGATTTGCTTTATTCTTTTGGTTTATATCAGTCCGCAACAACAGCACATGATTTATTCGGTTGGTTTTATACCGCATTTCCTTTCTGTATCTTTGTTTTTATCTTAAATTATTTATTCAGAAATCCATTAAAATATGTATCACCCATACCTTTATATGATCCTATAAAATTCAATCTTCGGACGTTAAGCCTATTTGTTTTATCTTTATATATTGGCGCATTAACACATATTGTATGGGATTCATTTACTCATGAAACAGGAACAGCAGTCCGATTCTTTTCTGTGCTACAAGCACAATTATTGCAAGGCATGACAGACAGTCAAGAGATTGCAATTTATAAATTACTGCAACATTTAGGCTCTATCTTAGGGTTACTTTATCTTTGCTGGAAATACATTCAATATCAACGTAAGCAAGATCTTCAAATACAAAAAGAAAATCGTATTAAGCTATATCGTTTAATGGGGATTGGTTTATTCTCAGGATTATGTGCGTTACCTTTAGCATTACAGTATTCAAATAAAGGCGAGGGAATTAATCTTAATCGGTTTATTTTCTTGGAACTTTCTTTAACTGTACCTTTTTTCTTTGGCTTAATAATAGTCTTAGGATCACTGTTATATTGTATTAAAAATAGACAAGACATCTTATAGTTCAGGCTAAGACTAAACTTGAACCAGTAAATTAATAAAAAGCCTCTGTGTGAAATCAACTGACAGAAGCTTTTTATATGATGCATATAGTGTGTATTTTATACAGAATGTCTTTGTGATTTATTAGCGTTTAAACCACGCCACGACCTCGTCATAACGCCCTTGGTAAATAATTTTATCTTCCTTTTTACTTAATTGATAACGATACATAGGATCGTAATACTCTTTAAGTAAAGGTGTTAGCCAGGAGAAATGCACTTCAGTATTCGCTTCTTTTTTCTGTATTTCTAGTGCGTTATCTAACAATTGAGTTAATTCAGCGGCACGTTGAGAACCTAATCGACGACGGATTGCAAATAAACCATGATGTAAATAATCACTGTAAGCCTCCCAGCCTTTATCTTCTCCATACGCTTCCATAAAATCGTGTGTCATGCGATCGAAATACTCTGCTTTTAATCGTTCAATTCGCTGCTCTAAGGGATCATCAACAACAACGATTGATGCTTCTGCCATTTTAGCTCGTAAGCATTCAGGCAATCCATTGGCACCAATAGCACGGCCTTCATCCTCTAACACCCAACGTGTGTATTTTTGTGATTTCTTCAACATTTCAACACCAAGATGGTTTTCAAATGTAGCTTGAGGAAATTGATCTTCAACAGTGCGACCAAAAGATGAACCTCGATGGTGTGCAATACCTTCAAGATCAATACCCTCAGGTAGTGAACGCACTAAAGTTGTTTTTCCATTACCAGTACATCCACCAATAAGAATAATAGGGCGCTGAACGAATTCATTTGTCATCTCAATAACAGTCTGCCTTAACGCCTTATATCCCCCTTCAATTAATGGAAAATCTATACCTGTTTCTTTAAGCCATTGCTGAACAATATGAGAACGCATTCCGCCACGAGCACAGCAAATATAACCATTGGGAAATTGCTCACAAGCTTCACGCCAAGCAGCAATACGATTATCACGAATTTCACCACTAACCAATTGATGCCCTAAATCAACCGCTTTTTGTGAGCCTTGTTGTTTATAACAAGTCCCCACGGCAGCACGTTCTTCATCATTCATTAAAGGTAAATTAATCGCATTAGGGAGCGAGCCTTGATTAAATTCAATAGGCGCACGCACATCAATAATAGGTGTGTTATTAGCGAGAATATGTCGAATATTTTGAGCAGAAAACGCTGATTCCATAATAAAAATTGTTATATCTAGTCAGGCTGAAAGATTGACCACTATACTCTTAAGAGCATGTAATGACACGCGTTGATAGTTTGTTTTATTAAATTATAGCGTGTTATTCCTAACAAGATTTAACTACCAATAAATGATAAGCAGTTATATTCATTTTCAAAAAAGATAAATACGCCACACATCAACCCTGTGGCATATCTAAAATTAATAATACCGATGTGTTACCACTGCTTAATATTTTTATCTTCTTGTGTGACTGAGGTTAACTTGGCTAATAAAGGCAATAATTTATGCTTGAAGTCATCCATAAATGTATAAATAACTGGCACAAACAATAGGCTTAATAAGGTTGAACTTATTAAGCCCCCAATAACCGCAATAGCCATTGGCCCTCTGAAACCCGCATCTGCTCCTGTCGTTAAAACAAGAGGGATCATGCCCGCAATCATCGCAAAGGTTGTCATAATAATGGGTCTAACACGCTCTTGACCCGCCTCTAAAATTGCTTTTTCACGACATAATCCCGTACGTTGTTTTTCAAGAATAAATTCAACTAATAAAATTGAATTCTTAGTAACAATTCCCATTAACATAAGAATGCCAATAATGACGGGTAGATCAATCATCGCACCATATAAAACAAGAGCAATAATAGCGCCACCAATAGAAAAGGGTAATGCAACCAAAATCGTTATTGGCTGCACAAAATCCTTAAATAATACGATTAATATTGCAAGCACTAACAGTATGCTAAAAAGCATCGTTGAACCAAAGCGTATTAACATATCATTCATATATTCTGTATCACCATACTCTACTTGTGACACGGTATGCGGTAATTGTTGATATTCAGGAAGAGCCATAACTGTTTCTATCGCCTCACCTAAACTAATACCATCAAGATTACCTTCGATCGCTATTTTTCTTTGGCGGTTGATCCGCTCAATTTGTGAAGGCCCATCACCTGAATCTATTTTAGCCACTGTTTTAATCGGAACAGGGGGCTGTCCACCACTATTCACATAGAGATTATTAAGTAATTCAATATTGTCTTGTTGATATTCTGGTAGGATAACCTGAACAGCCAACTGCCTATCTGGTAGATTAAATTTAGCACTACGAGAATTTGCCTCTCCCATGGTGGCAATACGTAATGTATTCGCAATCTCTTCGACATTGATTCCAGTTCGACCTAAATTATCAAGTTTAGGTGTAACAATAAGTTCTTTACGCAATAATGGCTTAACAACCTGAATATTATTAAATCCTGATAACGTTGCTATTTTATCGGTTAATTTTTGTATTTCTCTATCTAATTCTTCAGCATCATTCCCACTAAAAACGAGTGAAAACTCTTTATTACCGCTGCTGTTACTGAATGAAAATTTAATATCTGCGCGCTGATTAAAAAGTATTGTTACTGCTTGCTCAAACTCTTTTTGTGATAAAACACGCTCATTAGGTTCAGATAACGTAAGAATTATCTCGCCTTTATGTTGAGCAATACCATCAGAGTCATCAGCAATACCTGCAATAGTATAAATAGACTTAATCTCCGTTCTCTCTTTTAATAAACGAGTTAACTGATTAATCTCTTTTTGTGTCTGTTCAACTGGAGAGCCAGGCGGTAATTCAACACTAATTTGACTAATACTAATATCACCTTCAGGCATAAAACCGACAGGTAATAAGCTAATAGCAGCCATTGATCCAATTAAAAAACTGAATGCCATGGATAATGCCACTTTTCGGTGTTTTAAGGTTAATGATAAAAAATGCGTATATTTATCAACCCAGCGCGGCATTTTGTGTTCTTTACTTTTAGTCTGAGGCAACAAAATATAAGCTGCCATTAACGGTGTTACTAAACGAGCAACCAACAAAGAAGAAAGTACAGCAGCGCAAACAGTGATACCAAACGGAATAAAATATTTACCAACAAACCCACCCATAAAACTAACAGGAAGGAACACGGCAACAATGGTTAGAGTAATAGCCACTATCGCAAAACCAATCGCATCTGACGCTTTTAATGCAGAGAGATAAGGACGTTCACCTCGTTCTATATATTTTTGAATATTTTCAATTTCGACAATGGCATCATCTACCAAAATACCAATAACCAGTGTTAACGCTAATAACGTAATACTGTTTAAACTATAATCAAAAAGCAGTAAAACAAGGAATGTCGGTAATATAGATAGTGGAAGTGCAATCGCTGCAATTAATGTTGCTCTCCCACTTTTTAGAAAAAACAAAACGATAATAACCGTTAAGAAAGCTCCTTCAATTAATGTTTTTATCGTTAAATGATAACTAGACTCAGTATATTTTACTGTTGATGAAATAAGCTCAATATTAATATCTGGGTTAGCTTCTCTTAGTTGTGCCAATACCTTTTCAACATTGTCAGCAACGACTGTATCACTAGAACCTTTTGTTCGATATATAGCAAACCCAACACCATCATTACCATTAAGTTGAGAAATAGATTTAGTTGATTTTTGCCCATCATAGATATTGGCAACTTCACCTAATTTGATCCATTGCCCATTATCAGTCGGTAATAGAATATTTTTAATTTCCTCAACACTCTGTTTTTCACCTAAAACACGGATGGTGTGTTGCAGTGTATTATATTTGGTACTTCCTCCCGCTGAATTCTGGTGAACACCTCGCAGAAGCTCATTAATAGTCGTAATAGGAAGTTGTAATGCGGCTAATTTTTGTGCATCAGGTTCGACACGAATAACGCGCTCAACATCACCTAAGCGCCTTATTTTTTGTACTCCCGAAACCATTACGAGTTGTTTACTAATAGTATCATCGACATACCATGATAAATCGGTTAATGACATCGTTGAGGAAGAGACCATATAACGTAAAATTGCACCACCTTCGACATCTACACGACTAATTAACGGCTCATCAATAGTTTGAGGTAGCTCACCTCTAATTTGCACAATTTGTTCACGAACGTCATTCGTTGCTATATAAGCATCAATATTTAAGTCAAACTCAATAACCGTTGAAGAAGCACCTTCACTAATTGAAGAAGTGATATGACGGATCCCCGGAATACCTGAAACAGCACGTTCAACACGCTTTGTTACTGCATTTTCTAATTCAGTAGGCGATGAACCATCCTGTGTAATGGTGACGGTCACAATAGGGAATGTAATAACCGGATTTGCCGTAACCGGTAATTGAATAAATGAAAAAATACCGGCAATAGTCAGTACCAAAAAGATAACAATGGTGGGAATTGGTTTGGTTATCGCCCATGAAGATAATTGTAATTTCATTGAATATCCTTCATTGGAACTACAAGATCACCTTGAGATAAAAAAGCTTGAGCATAAGCCACAACCTTAAGATCAGTAGATAATGGGCTTAATATTTCTACTCGCCCATTATGAACGCCACCAATATCAACAGGTTGAATTTCAATTCTTTTATCATGATTAACAATAAAGATATTCCGAATGCCATTAGCTTCAGTTCTGATTGCACTATACGGAAGCGTCATTCTCTGTTGTGGCTGTTGGGTATAAATCATGACACCCATTTCACCAATACGATGATTATGTTTGTCTGTTAATGAAACTCTAATTTTTCCTAACTGAGAATAGGTATCTATTTTTGAAGAAATAAAGCGGATTGCACCAGATAGTTCTTTATTTGTGTAATCTTTGACTTTTACATCTGATGAATGATTAATTTGTGATAGCTCAGATAAATGCGCATTAGCTTCAAACTCTATTTCATTATTTTCAATAATTTTAAATAACAACGTATTGTCAGAAAGTGTGCCATTCATTGCATGACGTTCGCTAATAACACCAGCGACTGGGGCAATAATTTTAGATTTATCTTCTTGGCTTTGTTCCCTTGCTAGTTGTGCATTTAATTGGCGTAATTCTGCACGAGTGGCTTCTAATTCTGCTTTTTTAGCCCATGTTTCTGATTTGGCTTTTTCAAAATCATTGGCTGAAATAACCCCTTGATTAGCCAAAGCACTTAAACGAGTTAATTCTTTTTGTGCCTGTTCCGTTAACACTTTTTGTTGTTGTATATAGGCTGTCGCTTTTTCAGTTTCTGCTTTTAACTGCATCACTGTTGCGGTTTGAATAGGTGATTCTAATGTTGCTAATAATTGATTTTTTTCTACCCATTGTCCTTCTTCAACAAAGACTGCAGTCACCATTTGTTGCTGTAACGGTGAACCAATAGAAACTTCATTTTTGGCAACAAAAATACCCGGTATATTAAGAACCTCAACATAGCGATCAATTTTGGGCTGAGTTACACTTAATTTAATAATATTTTCATTTTCTTCGGCATGAATAACCGATGTCAAAAGACAACTGAAGAGAACAAATGTTATCTTCAAAAGAAGCTTTTTCATAAATCTTTATTTCCCTAAAAATAATAGGGAACAATGTAATGCTGAAGGAATTCCAATTCCTTAAATTCAGGTTAAGGTAGGATATTTATTTTAATGAGATTTTAATCTAGAGAAGAACACAACAATATTTATATAAGATTAATAGCACTTATATAACCAATCTTCCTCACTAGAATGAATGAACTCAGAACAAATAAACGTTTCTTGTACCTGAGAACGTTGATTTTCTTGATATGTATTATCCCATATATCTAATAATGCATATTTATCCTTAACGTGTGAAAGGGCATTTTTGGCATATTTAAAACAAGCTAAATCACCAAAATCATTATTACCTACGGGGTGGTAGCTTGAATATTTGCAAGATAAACAACAATTAATTTGACAACGATTAGGTAATCGTTGTCGTAAATCAATAAGCGCATTTTCAACAAAAGAAAACAACCCCTCAGATTTATAGCTAACACCATGATAATTAAATAAATAAGAGATATCATTTCTATCGTCTGTATAATCAAATTGCAAAATAATAGGTGCAATTGTCTCTATTCCTGCCTCCATTATTGTTATTGGATATTCAATACTAAAAACACCTTGTACAGTATCAAATTCATCTATATCAAATAATTTAATCACTTTTTCTTTCTTAATTTCAGGAAATGAAAGTAAGTTAAATGATGATCCATTAAATAGAACATCTCTTAAGATAAACTGTAATGAATGCCCATCTGTCATTAATGTTCCAGCTTCAGCTCCTTTACTGTCACAAAAATAAAAAGGCAGTGAGAATCCTGATAAATTTGACTGTATCTGTGGTTTCATTTTTAATCCTTTATAAAACCGTTACATATTCCGCAGATACTATCATCATATTGTTTTATTTAGGTGTGTATTTTTCACTTTTTTAATAACCATGAGTACAATTAAGGTGATATTTTTTGTTTATCACTTATAATCACAACGTATTCCAGAATAGCTCAGTGGCAGAGCATTTGGCTTCGGACCGAAAGGGCGCAGGTTCAACTCCTGCTTCTGGATCCCTCATTAATCATAATTCCTATTGCTTGACTCCTTTCAAAGCAATCAAAAACCATCTCGAATACCTCTCTTTATTTGGTGAATATCATGGCTGATAAACAAAACCTATTACCTGTTGGACTTTCTTACGCACAATCACAATTGGCTAAAACGCTAAGCCAACCCGAGATAAATAACAACAAAGTTCAACAATGGGAAGCCGTCTTACACCAAATACTGCAAGGACAAGCCAATTATGGTAGCCGAACACCATTCGAAAATACCCCCGCATGGATCACGCTTGAAGTTATAAAAGGTGGATTCGCGACAGGTAATTGGTTAGCGGGTGGAGAAATAACACCTGAAGAGCAGCACCTATTAGATAAACTGCAAATAAAAACCTCGCCTGAAAATCAGCGATTAGCGTTAAATAGCTACTATTTAACTGATGAAGGAATGAATGTTCTTAATAAATGTTTAGATAATGAAAACTATCTTATTACCGTTCCTGAAGAGAGCGTTTTGCTCACTGTTGCATGGTTGATCAGAAATAAAGCGCAAGCTTATGCAAGAGACTTGCTTGATATAGTTTCGCCTTGGTTTTCAGTATTAAGATTTTACCCTCATATTGTCGAACAGCCTGTTATTTCTAGCAGTACAGTAAGGGTGCAAGAGCTTGATATGACAATTTACGATCTTAAAAGAATAAAACCAAACAAACGTGTATTAGCTCAACAAGAAGCCGTGACTATTTGGCATCCTTTTAAAGTGAAAATGGTAGCGTTACTTTCAGAGATTGTTGATAAGTCATCAAGTTATACAATTACACCTTTATGGAGACAATCGGCAAAAGATCTTCTTGCTGAGTATTTCCAACTACGTAAACAATATTTCCTTTGCAATAACCCTATAAAAAATAAAGGCGACTTTGCAAAATTGCGTATTGCTATTGAGCAATTATCGCTTGAGAAAAATGAATTAGAACTTCATCAAGCACAACATATTCGTGTTTTATTACAACGTCATATCGAGAAATATGGCGAGCCAAATTCAGAAAAAAGCGACAAAAAACAAAAAATAAAACAAGATGATGTGCAAGCACCATTACATTACACATTAAGTCGAGTCATTTTAAATCGACTCGACAGCTTAGATATTAATAATGGCTTTGATGATAAAGAGATTGCCACAGAAGCGATTTCTGAAAGTGAAGCAAAACAATTTAACTTAACAAAAAATCATCCCATACCAAGTATAATTACGTATAAGACAATGCGTAGTTTTAATACTACAGCAAGCCAACTTATTGAGCAAAAGTTAATCACATCTTCAGAAGCTCTAAGCAATATTATTCCTCAAATTACAGCGGGTTTACGTGCTAATAATCTGTTAGATATTCCATTACGCCATCTTTACGAAAAAAACTATCGAGCATTTAAACAACGCCGCTCTTTATTACTATTAGATTTACAACATCAAGTACAATTAGAAGAGCTTCCGTGGGTTGCGATTATTGATAAGTTTCGTACAAAACAGATTTCCAACAAAACTATTTTTACAGAAGTATTAAATGAGTTTCTGTTATTAAACTTTCGTTATTTTCCACATACGCAATTACCTAATCCTTTATTACAAGAATTAAATTCACTGACATCTGAAATAGACCCAAACATTAGATGGAGTGAAGAGATTGCGGCAGATATTTTTATGGGAATGTTTAGTAAGAAAATCGCTAATATTTTAGTAAAAAATGCGGATTCAGTGTTACCTTACAGCTTGTATTCACAATATTATCGCATTGATTATTTACTATTAAAACATGAGTTGCTCTCTGCTTTATCGTCTGTGAATGTAAAAGGAGGTGACCCTTATGCTGCATCTCGTGTCATTTTAAAATGGTGTGAAAATAGGACAAATGAAAAGTTTGGCTCTTATTCTCCAGCAATAAATGGGGGATTACTTGAGCAATCTTACGTATTAACAACCCATAATCTTAATACTATTTTTAATAATCTTGGTCTTGCTGATAAATTACAACCATTCTTACTTGATATGTGTAAACAATGCCTGCAAGTCATCAAACGCTATTTACAGGCTCCATATCGTGGTTATCACGCATCATTAATCACAATAAAAAATGCGGCTTACACATGGCGACAATGTGTTTTTTACCTTTCTTATTTATCCCAAGAAGAACTGCAACAATTTATCTTATGGGCAGAAAATTATATCGATACCCAATCTCAATATTTCAAAACACTATTTATGCCAATTTGGAATGGGTTAATGACCGTAATAAATACGCCAAATGACTATAATTATGATGATAAAGCATCACATCTTATTTTTTATGGTTGGTCTGAAAAACATTGGATGATGAAGTCTATTTTAAAAGCTAATGGCGAAGAGATTCGCGAATAAAATTAAGATAGGCATAACAATTAAATAGGCTGAATGGCTCTTTTTTGCCTATTTATTCTTATGCCACAATAGCACTAAATCAGATTAACTTAATTAGTTTAGAGGCTTAGGTGATATTCGAAATTATTAGAACACTTTTACATTACAGTTTGCACTTCTTGGCGCCAATTTTATTAGGCTATCTTTTCTGGCGTAAGAACTGGAAGGTAGCCTCACTTCTTATGATAGGAACAATGGCCATTGATATTGACCATTTATTAGCAACACCTATTTTTGATCCCAACCGTTGTAGCGTAGGCTTTCATCCATTACATACTGTTTGGGCAGCCTTGGTTTATCTAGGTTTATGGTTTTTACCCTCTTGGAAATTAAAAGCCATTGCGGTAGGGTGTTTATTCCATTTATTTACTGATTCTGTTGATTGTTATTTAGGTGGGTTAAAATCCGATATAACAATAGTGATGAGTTGCAATAAAACTAACTTTGTGCCTGATTTTAATAATGACGTTTTTATTCTAAAATAAGGAAGCTTAAATCTCCCTTATTTTTCATTAAATTTATTTGGATTGCTTAGTAAATTTGATTAAAACACCACCAATGATTAGTAGTACACCAATTATTTGTAAGAGTAAATTATTGCTTTCAACACCACTTAATATGTCAATAACAAGACTTGAAATCATTTGTCCACAAATCGCTAAAACCGACGTTAACATGACCCCTAATAAAGGTAAAACATAGCTATTAATCACAACAAAGAACGCACCAATAATACCACCGGTAAAGGCAATTAACGGGATCGTGGATAACTCAATAGTGTGGTAATCTTTTATCCATAAAACGAAGATAGTTAAAAATATAAAACCAACTAAGTGATTGATTAAAGAGCTATAAAATGCATTACTGTTTTGTGCCAATTGACCATTTAAAGTACGGCTGGTTACAATACAAACACCATTAAATAATGCAATGAAAATAAAAATACTCATTCGTTATCTACCTATAATTAATAATGCACTACCAGAAATAAGTAAAAGGCACATAAATAAATCGCGCAGGGAGATTTTTCTTTTTTCAACCCCAAACCATCCCATTGCATCAACAACGACGCTAAAGAGTATTTGCCCTGTTATCATTAAAATAATACTGCCAGAAAGCGATAATGGGCTATTTACTGTAATTGCAGCTAATAAAACCGTAAATGCCCCAGGAATACCGCCCAAATACCAGAGAATTTTTATCTTGTTTTTATTTTTCTTGGTCAGTTGATTCTTTCTTAAATATAAAATGTATATAATTAAAGAGAAAAGAGTTCCTATACCGTGAGTTATCCATGATGCGGTTAATGGCGTTGTAAAACTGGCTAAGTAACTATTACTCATAATCATTAATGACAGTAAAATGCCAGAAGAGACCGCAACAAGAGAGAGAATATACTTGTTATTCATAATATTAAGTCTATATAAATCATTTTTTGTGTGGGCTTAAAATATTCCTTTTCGATAGCACTGGCAAGAAAACACACTGTTTACTTTAGGTTGACAATATGAATGATATGAACGTCTTTCCCATCTTGCTTGCTGTGGCTGAGCATTTAAGTATTACCAAAGCGGCCAAAACAGTAAATATGACAAAATCAGCAGTAAGCAAAGCAATTCAAGGAGTAGAAGAGAAGTTAGGAGTACGCCTATTTCACAGAACAACAAGAAGTGTCAGTTTAACGGAAGAAGGCATTGTTTATATTGGCTATATTCGGGAGTCTTATAAATTAGCAATAATGGCAGAAGAGGCTGTTTCGCAATTTAGCGATAAAGCAAAAGGGATTATTAAAATTTCCGCCCCCATGTCATTTGGTACGTTACACCTTGCAAAAATAATGCCTTTGTTTATGCAAAAATACCCAGAGCTTGAGGTACAACTTTTATTTGATGATAAAGTGACAGACTTAGTTGCAGAAGGGTATGATCTTGCGATTAGAATTGGAGAATTACCTGACTCCTCATTAATTGCGCGTCAATTATCGCCTTGTTATAGTCAGCTTTACGCCTCTTCAGAATATCTTGATAAATATGGCGAACCTATGCAGGTTTCTGAGCTGAAAAGTCACAATTGTTTATCATATTCATTATATCAAGCTGGCATGGAGTGGATTTTTTATCAAAAAGGTAAAAAATATAGCCATATCCCGAAAGGTGGCTATCGCGCCAATAACAGTGAAGCATTATTACAAGCCGTTTTACAGGGTATCGGTATCGCCTTACTCCCTCATTTTATTACTCAAACTGCTTTACCAAACACAGATAAAAAGCTTATCCCTATATTGACGCACTTTAATTTACCTGAGCACTTTATTTATGCAGTTTATCCTGACAAGAAAAATCTTCCTCGTAAGATAACGCTATTTGTAGATTTCTTAAAAGAGCAATTCGGTGTAAATAGCGACTATCAACGCAACATCGAAAGAGCATAATCACAGTAGACGGTTATCATCGCCAAAAAAATCATCGGCTAACCACTGCGTGACTGTTTGAGCCTTAATTTGATTTGTTTGTAATTTTTCAATTGCAAAATATTCAGGGAATGAGGGATCAGATTCATCATACTCTTTTTCAAGTTGTTCTAATTTAGTGAGTGCATCTTCATAATTACCAATTATAGCTTCAATATCACGATAGATCTGACCAAACCCTTCACTAAAACGTGAAACAATATAATAAAAATCAGCAAGAGAGATATCACAGCTAAAACTGGCTAATTTTACATCTTCGACGTCTATCCATCTGTCTTTTTCAACCAATACTTTAACTTGATTGTCTTCGCTTTGATTGTCTTTAATAAATGCCATTTTTGCTTTTTCAGCCGCATCTTCGTTGTCAAAAGCGCCTAAAATAAAATCAGGGCCTTCATAACCTGAAATTCCCACTATACATAAGTGAATTGTATTCATTTATTTTCCCATTAAAAAATATCTAATAAATTTGCGTACTTATCTTACCAATTTTTCCTTTATATATTGAATTAAATAGGGAATAAATGTGCTTTTTACCACTATAATCTAGTGGTAATTCCAAAAAGCTTGATGTAGAGTGCTCAGTCTTTTTTTAATGAAATCTATTGGGGGAGGCTGAATGTTTATTGGCTTTGACTACGGAACATCGAATTGTTCTGTCGCAATGATGAAAGAGGGGAAACCCACTCTTTTGCCTTTAGAGGGGAATGATGTGTATATTCCATCAACCCTTTGTGCGCCAACCCGCGAATCTGTTTCTGAACACTTATTTCGCCATTTAAATATTAAACCGTCTAGTAATGTTGGCGAACAATTACTAAGAAAGTCGATTGCTTTTAATCGGGAAGAAGATATTGAATTAGTCCCTGAAGATATTCTTTTCGGGCAATCTGCACTGAGTTTATATCTTCGTGATCCCCGCGATGTCTATTACGTTAAATCACCTAAATCTTTTTTAGGGGCTTCGGGTCTGCATGAGATACAAATTAGCTTCTTTGAAGATTTAGTTTGCGCCATGATGGCAAATATTAAGCACCAAGCAGAAAAAAGCACACAAGAAGCGATTACAGATACCGTTATTGGCAAACCGATTAACTTTAATGGGTTAGGTGGCGACGCTTCAAATAAACAGGCAGAAAGTATTCTTATCCGTGCAGCTAAAAGAGCTGGCTTTAAGAATATTATGTTTGAATTTGAACCCGTAGCGGCTGGCCTTGAATATGAATCAACGTTAACTCAAGATCAAACTGTGCTGGTTGTTGATATTGGCGGTGGTACAACGGACTGCTCATTAATTCAAATGGGCCCAAGTTACCAAGGTAGAACAGATCGCTCTAATACCTTATTAGCTCATAGTGGACAACGTGTTGGTGGTAATGATCTGGATATTTATCTTGCCTTTAAACAGCTTATGCCTTTATTTGGTATGACAGGGTTAACCTCTTCAGGGATTAAATTACCGTTGAAACAATTCTGGGATCCCATTGCGATTAATAACGTTGAAGCGCAAAAAGATTTTTATTCTCGTCCAAACCTTGCGGTACTAAATCAGCTTAGACGAGATGCAAAAGAACCCGAAAAAATAGCACGCCTTATCGAAGTGTATAATGAAACGTTGGGTTATAGTATTGTTCGTCGTGCTGAAGAGGCGAAAATTGCTTTATCAGATTCTCCTGAATATATTGCTAATATTGCCTTATTAAGTGAGACCTTAGAATGCACCATTGAACGTGAGCAGATGGTCGAATCAATTGAATCCCCTAAAAGCAAAATGATTGAATTGGTCAATGATGCGGTGCAACAAGGGGGAATAAAACCTGACGCGATCTTTATGACTGGAGGCTCAGCACGTTCACCAATTTTATGCCAAGCAATAGAGCAGCAATTACCTAATATTCCTATTGTGAAAGGGAATGATTTTGGCTCTGTTACTGCGGGATTAGCTCGCTGGGGCGAAGTCTGCTTTAAATAGCTAACATTAAATAATCGGTTTTAAATAACTTACTTTTTCAATATATTAAAGCGCTTTACATTTAATCAGTGTATTGATTAGATGTAGGGCGTTTTTATTTATAAAACACAGTAAAAATACATTATTCGACAGGAGAACACATGTACCGCTTCCAAAATGATTATAATGAAATTGCACATCCTGCGGTCATGAAGGCAATCACTGATACAGTGGGGCAACGCTATGATGGTTATGGTATGGATACACGTTGTCATCAAGCTGCACAATTAATAAAACAGCGTATTGCTCAACCCGATGCTGATATCCACTTTTTTAATGGTGGTACTATCACTAACTTAACCGCTATTTCTCACTTTTTACGCCCACACCAAGCCGTAATTTCTGTCAGTACAGGGCATGTTGCAACACATGAAACTGGCGCTATTGAAGCAACAGGGCATAAAGTGATCACCACGTTTTCGCCTGATGGTAAATTAACACCAGCATTATTAACGCCTATTATTGCTGAACATAATGATGAACATTGGGTACAACCTAAGCTTGTTTATATTACAAATGCGACCGAAATTGGTACGGTCTATCGTAAAGCAGAGTTACAAGCACTCCATGATTTCTGTCATAAACATAATCTGTGGCTATACCTTGATGGAGCTCGTTTAGCGACCGGATTAATGTCTGAGCAAAGTGATCTTACGATTGAAGATATCGCCAACTTAACCGATGCTTTCTATATTGGTGGTACTAAAATTGGCGCAATGTCAGCAGAAACATTAGTGATTTGTCACCCTACATTAAAAACTGACTTTCGTTTTAGCTTAAAACAGAAAGGGGGTTTACAGGCTAAAGGCTGGTTATTAGGCGCGCAATTTGAAGCCTTATTTCAAGATGATCTCTATTTTAAATTAGGTAAACATCTTAATGATATGGCATCACAATTAACGGCATTCTTTACCGCACAAGGTTTTGAGTTTTTAGCACCACCAGAATCTAACCAAGTCTTTGTGATTTTACCCAATACCATTGCGGAAAAATTAACTCAACAATTTGTTTTTCATCGTGTTTCACTTGAAGATCCAAATTTGAGTTGTTTACGTCTGTGTACCTCTTGGGCAACAACACAACAAGATATTGATGAGTTTAAACTGGCATTTCTTCAGTTAGTTTAATTTCTCCATTTAAATTTATTGCTTATTTTATGCATTACGCTCTTATTCAGGCGTAATGCATTTTCAATACAATAAGCAATTAATTATCCTAATTTAAAAATATAGTAATGGTGAGGTGCCTGAATAATGTTATATTAATGGCTCCTCACTCAACATAGGTAGGGTAATAGAATGAAGAAACTGACACTCCAAGAAATGACAGACGCCCAACAAATGCGAGTAAGAACCCGAATAGCTCAAGAGAAAAAGAAGTTTGGACGTGAATTAACTA
The DNA here is from genome assembly GCF_014897305.1 of Pseudomonas sp. FME51. NCBI lineage: Bacteria > Pseudomonadati > Pseudomonadota > Gammaproteobacteria > Pseudomonadales > Pseudomonadaceae > Pseudomonas > Pseudomonas sp. FME51. The sequence goes on from NZ_JABUYN010000001.1 coordinate 293,167, forward strand.
ACGCAGAAATGAACAGAACCAAAGATTCTATTATTACCGAAATCTCCCTCGAAGTTGAAAAAGCCACAAAAAAAGCGCAAGCCCTCAAGAAAAAGCAGAAATTATCCCCAAGCAATGAAACCTTTAGTTGGTCAGCCAAAAACCATCGTAGCGGGTATCGTTAATCCTTTAATTAGCCCTGATATATTTATTTATCAGGGCTAAGCTATTAATTTCCAGCCCCTTGAACAGCCACACCAATTAAAAGCCCTAATGGTGCAAGCAAAACATCACCAACAAGTAATATTGGTGTTCCTATCGTATTACCGATAAGATTACCAGCATTCGTTTTCGGTGTGCCTTTTAAATTAAAAAGGGAAATTGCGATAGGTTTAGATAATTTTTTTTCTGTGGTGATGGTATATCTATCTTGGTTTCGCTCAAACACATTCGCATTGATCCAAAATTTAATACACCAATTTAAATTTCCATCTGGTGTTGGGCACTCTTTTTTAAAGTGACCTTTTTTAGTTCTTCTATTTAATACTAAATGGCAAACCACTCATTAATGAGTGGTCTGAATAAACAATCCTGATATTGACGCAATATTGCTATATTTCCATTGTATCAATTAATGAATATAGCTTTTTAAAGGCATGATATTTTTTTTCGTATGTTTTATGTTTATCTAAATTGGAAATATGGCATTTTTCGAGTTTGGGTTGAGAAAGAATAACCTGTGATAAATGAGTAGGATTTACTGCTAATTGTGCAAGTCTTGCTGCACCAAGTGCAGGGCCAACATCGCCACCTTGACGATAATCGAGGTTTTTTCCTGTAATATCAGCAAGAAGTTGTCGCCAATACTCACTTCTGGCACCGCCCCCAATTAGCGTAATGTTATTAGCTAATTGACCTGCATTCTCAGCCACTTCAATCCCTTGCCGTAACGCAAAACTCACGCCTTCAAGAACCGCTTGGCATAAGTCAGCACGTTGGTGTTCATGGGTTAACCCCCAAAATACACCTTTCGCATTAGGGTTGTTATAAGGCGTCCGCTCGCCGGAAAGATAAGGCAAAAACAGAAGAGGACTATCCGCAAAAGTGGCATGTTCAACTTCTTTAAACATCGCACCGACACTCTCAATTCCGGTTAATTGACACACCCAATCAAGGCATGATGCTGCACTTAGCATCACAGACATTAAATGCCAAGTATTGGGTAATGCATGGCAGAAACTGTGTACTGCATTGTCACTGTTTTGAAGAAATTTCTCGCTAACAACAAAATAAACCCCCGAAGTCCCTAAAGAGAGCATGGCTTGACCAGGTTGATAAACGCCGACACCTATTGCACCTGCTGCATTATCACCACCACCAGCAATAATAGGCACTTGTTTCATGTGCCATTTTTTAGCCACATCAGCTAATAGATAGCCCGTTATTTGATTACCTTCAAACAAGGTTGGCATCTGGCGGCGAGTTAATCCTGTTGCATTTAAAAGCTCATCACTCCAATCCCGCTTTTGCATATCTAGCCAAAGCGTGCCTGCTGAATCTGACATATCACTGGCAAAATTACCGCTCATTTTCCAACGTAAAAAATCTTTTGGTAATAAAACATGCGCAATACGTTGAAAAATATCAGGTTCATATTCAGCAACCCACTGTAGTTTTGGTGCAGTAAAACCGGGCATAACTAAGTTACCCGTCATTTTTTTAAACTGAGGATATTGCGCCTCAAGCGCCTGACACTGTTTAAAACTACGGCCATCGTTCCATAAAATTGCAGGACGTAGAACCGCTTGTTGGCCATCAAGCAAAACGGCACCATGCATTTGTCCGCTGAGTCCAATCGCTTCGATTTGATCCATCGGGTAACTGCGCCCAAGCTGGAGAATAGCTTCTTCCGTTGCTTGCCACCATTGCAGTGGATCTTGTTCTGACCATTGAGGATGAGGGCGTGATATTGCTAAAGAAACAGAATGACTGGCAACAACATCGCCTTGCTCATTCATGATGATCGCTTTAACGCTTGAAGTACCTAAATCGAGCCCTAAATACATGAAGTTACCTCATGACCTATATCTAATTAATAAACACAGCGGAAAACCCGCTGTGCTATTACATTTATGCCATTAACCAAAAATATAGCGATTCACTAAACTTTCTAGCATTTCTTGGCGTCCACTTTGTAATTGTGGTGCTAAGGTATTGCTTTGCGCATATTTCGCCACCTCTTCAAGGCTTAATTTACCTTGTAAGATATTTTGACCAAACTCCGCACTCCAGCCTGAATAACGCTGTGCCGTGAATTTATCAAGACCACCATCTTGGATCATTCTTGCTGCAATGCGTAATGCCATTGCCATCGTATCCATGCCTGAAATATGTCCGTAGAATAGGTCATATTTATCATTGCTTTGGCGACGAACTTTAGCATCAAAGTTTAATCCACCTGTAGTAAAGCCACCTGATTTAAGAATTTCATACATCACGAGTGCATTTTCTTCTACACTATTTGGGAATTGGTCTGTATCCCAACCTAATTGCGGATCACCACGGTTAGCATCAACTGAGCCTAAAATACCTAACGCAATGGCGGTCGCAATTTCATGATGGAAACTATGTCCTGCTAATGTTGCGTGGTTGGCTTCAATGTTTACTTTCACTTCTTTTTCAAGACCAAACTGTTTTAAGAAACCATAAACTGTCGCAGTATCATAATCATACTGATGTTTTGTTGGCTCTTGAGGTTTTGGCTCAATCAATAATGTGCCTTGGAAACCAATTTTGTGTTTGTGCTCGACCACCATCTGCATAAAGCGGCCAATTTGCTCTCTTTCTTGGCGTAAATCAGTATTCAGCAGGGTTTCATAGCCTTCACGTCCGCCCCATAATACATAGTTTTCACCGCCCAAAGCTTTTGTCGCTTTCATCGCTTCACATACTTGTGTTGCGGCCCATGCAAAAACGTCAGGATCAGGGTTTGTTGCTGCGCCCGCACCATAACGAGGATTAGTGAAGCAATTTGCAGTTCCCCATAATAACTTAACGTTAGTTTCTTCTTGTTTTTTTGCTAATACGTCGGTGATCGCCGCCATGTTAGAAATGTATTCATTAATGCTATTACCTTCAGAAATTACATCAACATCATGAAAACAGTAGAAAGGAACATTGAGCTTATGAAAGAATTCAAAAGCCACATCTGCTTTACGTTTTGCTTGCGCTAATGCTTCACCCGGTGTTTGCCACGGTCTATCAAAAGTCCCAATACCGAACATATCAGAACCATTCCAGCAGAAGTTATGCCAGTAGCAAGCGGCAAATCTTAGGTGATCTTCCATTCGTTTACCTAAAATAATCTCATCTGGATTATAGTAACGAAAGGCTAATGGGTTATCACTTGCAGTGCCTTCATATTGAATTTGTTCAATTTTATCAAAGTAAGACATGGAACCGTCCTTATTTAGTATCAAGTTGTAATTCTGAATGTGATTCAAGCTCAGCAGTCATCTCTTCCTGCTCTTCTGGCGTTAATTTGGCAATGCCAAAGCCCGTGAATCCCCACAACATGGCAAAGAAGATGCCACTCCAGCACAATACGGCCCAAGGTAAGTAACTTAAGGTTGCAACACCTAACGTACCCGCCATATAAGCGCCTGCGGCAGTCCACGGTAAAATAGGTTCAAAAATAGTGGCGGAGTCTTCTACGGTACGCGCTAAGTTTTTAGGGTGTAAGCCGCGTTCGATATAGGCACCGCGTAACATTTCGATAGGAATAAGAATGGAGATTTGGCCATTACAGGTCACACCAATCATGGTTAATCCGCACGCAATTGTGGCTAAGATCATCGATCCCGTTGAGTGCACCATTTTTAACAGTGCATGGACAATCACTTCTAATGCGCCACTTAATGATAAAGTACCGGCAAAAGAGAGGGCGCAGAAACAGATAAGCAGGGTGCTCATCATCGAGTTCATGCCACCACGATTTAATAAGTTACCTAATAATTCAGGTACTTCTTTTCCTTGGATCATCGAGACATTAAAGCCATCAACTGCACTTTTCACGATGTCATGTAAACCAAAGCCTTGAATAAGATAAGCGTTAAACATCGCGATAGCGGCAGAAGCTAACATCACTGGGATAGTCGGCTTCTTCGTAACTGAACCATATAAAATCACTAATACAGGAATGAGAAGAATAAGATTGAAGTTATAAACACTCTCAAGACCATTGGTAATTAATGTCACTTTTTCTGGTACACCTTGGCCTGCTAAATCCCCGTTCATACCATAAACTGTCATAACAATCGCGGTTAAAATTAGCGAAGGCAGTGTGGTGTAAAGTAAGTGCCAAATATGCTGGTAGAGGTCAATCCTCGCAGCCATTGCAGCTAGGTTGGTATCACCTGATAATGGTGAAAGTTTGTCACCAAAATAGGCGCCAGCAACCACTGCACCGGCAGTTGCCGCAAGATTTGCATCCATACCAACTGCAACCCCCATAAAGGCAACACCAATGGTTCCTGCAGAACCCCATGAAGTCCCTGTGCAGACCGACACTAATGATGTCACCAATAATGCTGTAACATATAGCATCTCTGGGCTGATCATTTTTAAGCCGTAATAGATCATCAGCGGAATGGTGCCACCAATCATCCATGTACCTATTAATAAGCCCACACTGATTAAAATCAGCAATGCTGGCATAGTTTTAGCAATTTTTTGTGAGATTGCCGTTAAGATCTCGTCATAGCGATATCCTAATCGTTTCACTAACAGTGCAGCCACAACGGTCGAAAGCACCATTAAAGGTTCTGGTGGTAAATCAAAAGCAGCGTAGCCTCCTCCTAATAGCACCACCATGGTAAATATCGGAAAGAGTGATTCGAGCAATGTCGGTGTTCTCGGGCTGTTTATCGTTTGCGTTTTCATTGTAATTTATTCCAAACTGGCGTGAGGTAAGGTACGAATAAGCCGAGTGAAAACGGTTTCTAATATTGAACGAGGTGTCGCGATATTCATGCGGAAAAAACCATCCCCAACCGCACCAAAACCACGCCCCCAACTCATTTCCACTTCGGCTAATGAAACAAACCAATGTTTTAGTTGTTCTTCAGATAACTGCATTTTTTGGTAATTAATCCATAGCATGTAGGTGCCATGACTTTGAGTGATAACCCAGTCAGGAAAATAACGTTCACACTGTTCTTTTACCCAACGGCGGTTATCAGCAAGGTACGTTTTTAATTCGCCAACCCATTGTTGGCCTTGTAAGGTATAAGCTTGTAAAAAAGCGGGAACTGAAAAATAACCAGGATTATGAATACCCGCAGCAATTAAGCATTGCTTGAATTTTTCACGATATTCAGGGTTAGCAATCACAATATTGGCAACTTCAAGACCGGCTAAATTGAAGGTTTTAGCGGGAGAAGTACAAATAAAAGAGTGTTGCTCTACATAAGTATTTACTGATGAAATAGGGTGATAAGTTGCGTCATCAAAAATAAAATCCGCATGCACATCATCAGAAATAATAAAAACCTGATATTTTTGTGCAAGTTCCGCTATTTTTAATAGATCACTTTTTTGCCATACCGTTCCTGTTGGATTATGTGGTGATAGCAAAATAAAGCAGACAGACTGTTTAAACTTGCTTTCTAAGTCATCGAAATCAATCTCATAATAGCCGTCACGATAAAGTAGCGGGCTTTCTAATAATTCGCGGTTATTTACACAAACCGCATTACTAATAGGATGATAAGCCGGTGACAGCGTTGTGACTTTATCGCCTAGTTGCGTAAAATTCTGAATATAAAGTGAAACGGCTTGTATAACACGCGGACAAAATACAATTGTCTCAGGGGCAACAACCCACTGATATTGGGTTTTAAACCAATTAGCAGCAACGTTATTCCAATCATGGCTAAGGTCGGTATAGCCGTAAATTCCCAAGTGATTAAATTCAGCCAGTTTATTTGTAATAAAATCAGGCGCAGCAATTTCCATATCAGCAACCGATAATGGAATAACATTCGCGTTACTATTGCACCATTTTGCGCTATAGGTATTTTGCCTAGAAATTAATTTATTAAAGTTATTCTGATACATGAGAAATCTCCTCGGCAATGTGGTTTAAAACAAAATACCCGTTGTTATTAACATTGGTTATTCCTATTTTTTACTTTGCTATTACGAAATTTGGCTTGTGTGATAGTTATCACATAGCGATGAAAGCAAGTTCTTACAAAATTAAAGCTATGGTTTAATGCCAAATAGGGGAAATAGGTAAGCGAAAATGAAAAAAGATAAATACTTCCGTATTGTATTGTTATTTAATGCAAATAAAGTGTATGACCGACAAGTTGTTGAAGGTGTTGGAGAATATCTTCAGGCCTCGCAGTGCCACTGGGATGTATTTATTGAAGAAGATTTTCGTACTCGACTCGATAATATTCATCACTGGGTTTGTGACGGGATTATTGCTGACTTTGATGATCCCATTATTGCTAAACATTTAAGCCAATTACCCCTTGCTGTTATTGGTGTAGGCGGTTCTTATCATCAAGAAGAAAATTATCCACCCGTTCCGTATATCGCTACTGATAATTATGAATTGGTTCAACAAGCCTTTTTGCATTTAAAACAGAAAGGGCTTAAACACTTTGCTTTTTATGGTTTACCTGCGAAAGATCATCCTCATTGGTCTAACGAACGAGAGCATGCTTTTCGTCAATTAGTCACCAGTGAAAAATATCCGGGTATTGTGTACAACGGCATGGATATTACACAGGAAAATTGGCAACACGCACAAAACCGTTTATCTGATTGGATACAAACGTTACCACCACAAACAGGGATTATTGCTGTCACCGATGCAAGAGCGCGTCATTTACTGCAAGTTTGCGATAATTTAAATATTAATGTGCCTGAAGAAATAAGCATTATCGGAATTGATGATGAAGATATGACACGTTATTTATCTCGTATTGCCTTGTCTTCGGTTGTACAAGGTTCACGACAAATGGGGTATTTAGCCGCAAAGCTATTACATCAAACATTAGATGGCCATTCCAACGATAAGCAGCAAAGAATATTGGTTCCCCCTGTTAAAATCGTAGAGCGTCGCTCAACCGATTTTCACTCATTTAACGATCCTACCGTTGTTCAAGCTATGCATTATATTTATTACAATGCCTGTAAAGGGATAAAAACAGAGCAAGTGTTAGATGCGGTTAATATGTCGCGTTCTAATTTAGAACAACGGTTTAAAAAGGAAATTGGCAAGACAATTCACACTGTTATTTATGAAGAGAAACTCAAGCGTGCTCAAAATTTATTAGCCACCACAACACTTGCAATCCAAGAAATATCCGTGATGTGTGGCTATCCGTCATTGCAATATTTTTACTCTATCTTTAAAAAAGAATTTGGTATGACGCCGAAAGAGTTTAGGGATGAGTGATTAAGTAAAAAATAATAACGAAATAAAAACGCTTCTTACTCAGATAAGAAGCGCTATTTTTACAATCACATAAAATAACTGACTACTAGCCCTGTAATATAAATCCCAACACCATAGGCGCTATGCGATAACAAACTCAGTAATCGTGCTTTATTAGGAAAAGGGGTTTTGCTTGCCATTACGCCAGCACCTAACCCGGGCTGCATAATAAAATAAGGCGCTATAGTGGTTATCACACCCCAGAAATAAGCTGGCCAAAAAGTAGGAGTAGTTAACCAACTTTCTCCCATATAGCCTAAGAAAATAAGTGCAAAACCGATACCAATCCCGTAATGAGATAACCAACCTAACGCAGTTTCATTCTTTATCGGTGCGCTTTTTGTAATAGGGTGGTGAAAATATTGGCCTTTAAAAAGATGACCAACCCAACGACCTATCATTGATAAATTTAAGGTTTGTATTTTAAATCGTGTTAAAAGCACAGCCCATAAATCCATAATAATAGTTGCACCAATTCCTAAAATAACAGCGAGTATTATCATAGACATAATGTGCTTCCTTCTATTATTGAATTAATAATTTAGTCTTCTAAGTGCTTAAGCACAAACTCTTTAAAATAAGATAACGATGTTGCACCAACAAGAGTGTCTATTGGAAGACCTTCTTTATAAATGACTGTCGTAGGAATACTACGGATAGCATATTTTCCGGCAATGGATTGGCTATCATCAATATTTACTTCTGCAAAAGTCGCGTTATCTTTCATATCAATAGAAAGTTGGTTAAATATAGGGGCAACCATACGACAAGGGGCACACCAAGGAGCCCAAAACCTTACGACACAAAGATCTTTTTGATTAATTGCTGTATCAAAATTCTTAGCATTTAACGCAATGACTGTACTCATAAAAGCCTCATGGTTTACGTGATCATTTTTGGATAAACAGGATCCTAAACCTTATCGCTCAAACATTCAATAAAACAATTGAATGTTTGTTTTGATATATGTAACTAATGAATTAATAAGAATAAAAGCTAATCAATTGAATTAAATAGAAAAACTGTTATTTAAAAGAAAAATTTAAGATAAGAATGAGGTTAAAGTGGCTAACATATTGATAGTCAGTCACTTTATTTGGTATGTATTTTAATCTTTACTTAATTTACTGGTAATACCTTCTTTAAAATAACGAGCTTGAAAGCCCTTTAAATTAAGGGTTATCACTGCATTCTTAGATAAGAAGCAGTAGGCGCCACGGCAATAAGCAACAATTTCTCTATCTTTGGGGAATTGTGCCAAATGATACTCTAACTCTTCAATAGGGATATTCATTGCACCAGGAAGGTGGTCTTTTTTATATTCTTCATGCGGACGAACATCGATAAGCGTAATGCGTTTATTTTTCATTCCATCAATGAGTTCATCGTATTCAATAGGCGCTAATTTATCGTCAGAAACAGTTTGCTGATTAATTAACTGGCTGAATTCTCGTCTTGCATAATCCGCTTGTAGTTTTAATGCCGACAAAATATTTAACACAGGCCCAGAGGTAAGACGATAAAAGATCATTTTTCCCTCTCGACGGCTTTCAACTAAGCCCGCTCGCTTTAATTGCTGTAAATGCTGAGAGGTATTCGCAACACTTAATTCAATGAGTTGAGCTAAATTTTCAACAGAGAATTCTTGTTGTGAAAGATATTGGATCATATTAATCCGATGAGGACTACTTAATGCACGTCCAAGCTCGGCACATTCAATAAGTTGTTGCTCGTCAAGATACGATTTAATAGACATATTTAAATTCTCAACATTACTCTATTGATTAATTGAATATTTGTTATTATGTAATCTTAATAGATAACGAAATAAATAGCGAAGTTTAACTTTTTTTTGCTATCCAGATATGCCAATAATCTTGTTCAACAATTTGAGGTAAATCAGATAAATGAGTGTGTATTGTATTCACTAAAATGGTTATTTCGTCGTCAGTTAATTCATGCAAAATTGAACGTCCCGTTCTTGCTATGATCTCTTGTGTTAGTGAATCGACACTTTGATAAACTTGCCTTGTTTCACAAAATAGCTGTGAAGAAATTAATGTAAATCCATTTCGTTGCAATGCCTCTTCAACTTGTTGTTGAGTAGGGCGTCGTTTGGCTTCAATATCAATTAGTTTAGGAAAACATTCAAAGAAAAAACCTCGTAAATGATGTTGGCTACTAGGCAAAAAAACATCTTCTATTGTTCTATCTTGAATAAAAAATAAACCGTCTTTCTTTAATACACGATAAACTTCTGCAAAATTCTGATCGTAATTTTTAAAATGGTGAATAAGCGCACGTTCAAAAACAAGATCAATACTTGAGGAAAGGAGGCCTGTCTTTTCAGCGCTTCCTTGATGAAAAAATAATTGCGGGTAATCAGCTGATTTATCGATAGCAGTTTTCACCATATGCTCTGAAAAATCAATACCTATAACTTTTTCAGCACCTAATGAAGCCCAAGCTCGACTATAAATTCCTCCACCACAACCGATATCTGCAACGGCTTTATTTTGTACATTCACAAAATCGGAAATATTATCTTTCCATTCATCAGCAACATCACGAGTGGCATAAGTGTTTTTATTTTTTTCATCATGAAAATCGATAGCCATATTGATGCTCTCCTATTTACCTATTTAGAGTGACTTACTAAAAATAAGAATAAGTATAAATCAATAGAATTTTAGAGAGCATTATAGATGGTGCCAAAAATGCGGTGCTATATTTTAAAAATGGATCTTTAATTATCAATTAGATAATTATTTTTTACGGCTATTCGCCCAAGGATCACAATCTGGGTGGTCGATAACTTCAATCACATCATCAATATCAGCTTCAAGAGAATCAAGGTAGAGCGCTTCCACTTCAGCGCGTGCCCAAGGGGTTCTGCGCAAAAATTTCAAACTTGATTTTACGCTAGGGTCACTTTTAAAGCAGTTGATTTTTATAAGCTGACTTAATTTAGTCCAACCATATTTGGCTACCAACGCATTTACCTGCATTTCAAGAGTGACGCCATGTAGCGGATCTTTAGAAATATGTCCTGTCATGATTTTCTCAAATACGTTTTATTAATTTCAAAGGTAAGAAGCGGTGCAGAGTACAAGAAAGTAGTGAGAGTGGCAATAAAATGGGCTGAATAAAATAAAGATGATGCGTTGTTATCCCGCATGGCTTGTAATATAAAAGATTTTCCATTTGTCATCGTCAGTATGCCTTAGCGTGATCCGAAGATCAGTAGGGCCTTTAAATTCAATGTTCACATCCTGCATTTCCACATCTGTGCCATTAAACCAGCGGCGTAGGCGGTTCCCATTTGTTTGTTTTGGAAAACTATAAGCAAATTGATACCCCGAAGCGGGTATTTCTCTCATCGTTTTAACTTTAAACTCTTCTAACGTTCTCCCTGTATACATGTTTCGTTGTGTCAGACTAAATGCCTGCTCATACTCTTCATTATTGATATTATTAATAAAATCAGTAGCTAGTTGACGTTGATAAGAAAAAGAATAAGGGAGTTTAAGCCAATAATATGTACCCAATACTAAAACAACCAATAAAAACGAAAAATAAGTGACCATCTTTTTATATTGTTTTTTCATGATATTTTTCCTCATTTTTAATTTTTATCATTCCATTATGGCCATGCTGTCTAATGTTTGTGTTTGTATCTCTATCAATCCCTTTAAGCCTTTAGTCATAATGAATAACATACATTCTATTTACTATCACTTTATTTAAATAAACTAATCTGTAATGCAGGTTATTAATTGATTTTTCATACAAAATAATGATTTATACGTAATAAATGAATTTAATCCTATCCACGATCAAACATTTATATTATTTATATAAAATAGAGATAATTCCTAAGAAAACGTAATATTTTATGTCGTGTGAAATTTTACGTTACAATTTCGAACATTATACTCACCACTTTAAAACTACCGTTTTTCAGAATTTAACTCTGATAAAGTAGACAAATAAAGATAAATAACTGCAAAACCAAATACACAAACGATTAATTAAAATTTAATATTCCGAATTAAATCAAATTTCAGAAAGGGTATTGCAATGTAGATCCCATAAGAAAAAGTAAATATAATTTTTCCAAGTTAAACAAACCGGCAAATATTTAATATCTAATCCTTAAAAATATTGCTGACCAAATAAATAAGTATTATTTAATTTAATGAGGAATATTATGAAATTTTCTAAAACACTTTTAATCACATCTATTATTGCAGTTTCATTCTCTGGTATTGCAAATGCCGCACCTACCGATGGTAATACAACAGGTATTATTCATTTTAAAGGTCAATTTATTGATTCAACTTGTACCGTTGAAACTAATAACCAAAATCAAAATGAAGGCACTGTTCAGCTAGGCACTTGGTTAACCAATACCTTTACATCCGTCGGTGAAAAAACAGAAGCAACACCATTCACTATTGGCTTAAGCGGTTGCCCAGCAACCCTTGGTAAAGCACGAGTGACGTTTGAAGGTAGTGAAAACGGTGATAACCCAAGCTTATATAAAGTGAGCGATGCTAAAGGTGTAGGTATCGGTCTTTTAGGTGACCCTAACAGTGAAACGTATTTCACACCAAATACAGAAGCTGAAGGTATTACATTAAAAGGCAATCAAGGTGAAAAAACATATTACGCGCGTTATGTAACAACTGCGGAAGAAGTATCACCAGGAAATGCAAATGCCGATGTTACTGTGACAATTCAATATAATCAGTAATGAATTACCCCATATTTACGTCAAAGGGGAACGTAGGTTCCCTCTTTTTTCTCAAAGGAATTATATTAATGAAAAAATCTATTATTGCCTTATCACTTTTAAGTGTGGTTTCTATTAATGCAAATGCGAGCGTTGTATTAGGAGGCACACGTGTTATTTATGAAGGTGAAAAAAAAGAGGCTACAATTTCCGTTAGAAATAATGAAAAAACACCTTACTTAGTTCAATCATGGATTGAGAATTTTGATAACAATGATTCAGCTAAACCACCATTTTCAGTTACACCACCACTTTTTAGAATAGAAGCTGAATCAGCAAATGCAATACGTATTGTATTAACCGACCCAAGATTACCGACAAATAAAGAATCTGTTTATTGGTTAAATGTGAAATCTATTCCACCAACAGATCCTAACGCGGTTAATAACCTAACGATTTCTATTAATAATAAAATTAAGCTTATTTACAGACCAGCAAATTTATCTAAATCAGATGCGGCTATTGCCTATGAAACATTAACATTTGAAAAACAAGGTAATAATTTAAAAGCCAAAAACTCTACACCTTATTATGTTTCTTTCGGTCAATTAACTGTGGGTAATAAAGAATTAGATAACCCAGGAATGGTACCGCCAATGGGTGAGGCTTCTTGGAATATCTCGGGTATTCAAGCTAATCAAGTGACTTGGAGTGCAGTTAACGATCACGGTTCAATCACAGATAAGAAAACACAGACACTAAAATAATCATTGGAAAATTGTTCATTATGCGCCTTATTACAAATCACAAGAAATCACAAAACAATTGTAATAAATACATTATTTCTTTGCATAATGGATTATTTACATTTCGATTAAAAAAAATATCTCAAGCAATTGCGACAGTTATTGTGGTTGGAGCAACAGCGAATTATGCTATCGCGACAGATTATTTTAGCCCTAATTCATTAAGTGTTATTGATGGCCAAAATATTGCAGATATAGAAAGCCTTGAGCAGTTTTCTAAACCCGGTGGACAATTAGCAGGAAAATATCGTGTTGATATTTTCATTAATAATAATATTGTTGATTCACAAGATATTACCTTTATTACTGATGAAACAACGGGACAATTAATTCCTGTGTTAACAAAAGAAGATTTAAGTGATTGGGGGGTGAAAGTAGACGCTATACCAACACTGACTTCATTAGCGCCAACACAAGAAATTACTGATATTAGCCATTATATTAATGATGCAAAGACAGTATTAGAGCTCAACCAACAAAAATTAAATATTTCTATCCCACAAATTGCGATGGAAAAGATAGCACCGGGCACAATTCCAAGCAGTAAATGGGAGAATGGATTACCCGCATTAGTATTAAATTACTATTATAGCGGCTCAAATAATTGGAGTCGTACGGGTGGTCAGGATACCAATACTCATTATGTTAACTTTCGCAGTAGTGCTAATTTAGGCCCTTGGCGTTTAAAAAATTACTCAACCTTTAGTGAAAATTCGACAGGTAGAGAGTGGAAAAGCATTGAAACCAGCTTAGAGCGAGGAATTAATAGCTTAAAATCACAGTTAATTATTGGTGATACCTCTACACCAAGTGATGTATTTGATAGCTTCCAGTTTCGTGGTGTGCAATTACAAAGTGATGAAGCCATGTTGCCAAGCTCAATGCGTGGGTTTGCTCCTGTTATCCGTGGTATTGCTCAAAGTAATGCCGAAATCACTGTAAAACAGAATAATTATGTGATTTATCAAGCTTATGTAGCACCCGGTGCTTTTGAGATTGATGATCTCTACTCAACTGGGACTAGCGGTGATTTAACGGTCATCATTAAAGAAGCTGATGGTACTGAACGCTCTTTTATTGTGCCATTTTCCTCTATTGCCATTATGCAGCGTGAAGGCCAATTCAAATACTCTTTAACGGGAGGTAAATTTAAATCTAACGCAAATGAGGCGAATGAGCCTGAATTTGCACAAGGTACTGCTATTTATGGCTTACCTAAAGGTGTTACCGGCTACACAGGTGCATTGCTTTCAAAAGATTACCAATCTTATGTTGCAGGGGTTGGTGTTAATTTAGGGAATTTAGGCGCTTTTTCAACTGATATAACACATGCTAACACCCAGAAATTAGCCGGCAAAGAGGCTTCAAACAGTGGGCAATCTTACCGTTTTCAATATTCTAAAAATATGATGGCAACAGGGACGTCTGTTACCTTAGCCAATTATCGTTATTCTACAGAAGGGTATTACAGCTTTACAGAAGCCAATAATCGTTATGGTGATGAAATGTATCACGATAATAAAAAGAATCGCATTCAGATAACCTTGAGCCAATCTTTAAACGACTATGGCAGTGTTTATTTTTCAACCTATCAGCAAGATTATTGGAATCGCTCAGGTAAAGAGCGCTCAATAAGCTCTGGTTATAGCAATAATATGGGCGGAGTTTCTTATAATTTAAATTATAGCTATTCAAGTACACCTAATCAGCGTAAATCAGATAACCATTTTGCCTTCTCTGTTTCTATTCCACTGGATAACGTAACAGGGAGTTACACGTCATTAAACAGCAGTGTAACAACAGATAATAACGGGAATACCGATATGATGGCAGGGATTAGCGGCAGCTTACTTGAGAACAATAATTTAAATTATTCTGTTCAGCAGTCTTATGGCAATAAAGAAAACAATGCCAGCGGTAATGCTTCAGGCTCTTATCGTGGTAGCTATGGTGTGGCTAATGTTGGGTATGGTTATGACAAACACTCACAACGCACCAATTATGGCCTAACCGGTGCGGTCGTTGCTCACCCTTACGGTGTGACGCTGTCACAACCTATTTATGACTCATTCGCTATTGTTAGAGCGCCTGATGCAAAAAATGTGAATATCCAAAATCGAACAGGGGTATCCACTGATTGGCGAGGCTATGCCATAGTGCCTTATTTAAACGCCTATTCTAAAAATGAAATTTCGTTAGATATCAGCACATTGCCAGATAATGTTGAATTGAAAAATAACACTGTCACGCTGATCCCGACAAAAGGCGCTGCAATGTTAGCCGATTATAAAACACATGTTGGCTATCGCGTGTTATTTACCGTCATTCACAACAGTAAACCAGTCCCATTTGGTGCATTAGCGCAATTAGCTCAAACAAATGAACTTGAGATGAGCACAGGAATTGCAGATGAAAATGGCGATGTTTATCTTAGCGGAATGCCTGAAAAAGGGCGAGTAACTGTGTTATGGGGTAAAAATACACAAGACCAATGCACTGCAAATTATCATTTAACGGCAGAGCAATTAAAACAGCATTTGCCAACCTTAACGGTTGATTGTCGTTAATTAATTAGGACTTTGCCATGAATATTAAACAATTTATTTTAGCCACAAGTTTAACGCTGTTTTCATCTCAAGCATTAAGTTCTGGTAGTTTTTTCCTTACAATTAATAATTTTATTATTGACGATGCAGCACAGAAATTGCCTTCTGGATCGTTATTAGGAGGGGGATGGCAATCATTTAGCGCTAAATCTGATGAGGATTTATGTGAAGCCTATATGCCAGGTAAATTTAATTACACAACGAGTATCACAGATAGCTCTGCAGGTATTTCATCTATACGTGCAGATTCACAGTCCTATCCCGTTTTTAAAACAAGTATTGATGGTATTGGTTATATCATGGGTTATCGACAGAATGGCACATCACAGTGGTATCCCATTACCTCTACAGAAGAGTTACGTAATACACATGACAATACTAATAAACTCTTTCTTGATGCAAAAATAGCTTTTGTGAAAACTGTCTCAGGTGAAATAAAGAAAACGAGTTCGAATAGAATTAATTTTGGGTCGCTATCACTACGATGTAATCGAGTAAATACGTCATTAACTTCAGGCTTTGGTCTTATTATGAGAAGTTCCGTATTAGTTACTTGGAAAGCAACCAGTTGTGAAGTGAAAACAAAGCGTGAAACGGTAGATTTAGGTACTCATGAATTGGTTGCGGTACGTAAATTAGGTATTGGCGATAACTTTGGCTATGCGCAACAATCTATGACTGTTGAATGCCCTGAAAACATGATTGTTGATTACACCATTGCTGATAATAACAATCCGAATAATATTGGCTCAGATATTATCTATTTAGAAAATCAAAGCGACAATCCCGGTTTTGGTGTGCAGATGTTTGAATCAGGAAGTTCTGAAGCATTAAAGTTAGGTGGCGATAGAAAAACACCGGGTAATTATCAATATTCTTTTGCGAAAACAACCAATAAGAAAGAAGTGATAAATAAAGATTTTGATTTTAAATACGTGAAATTATCTGACAATGTAAAAGCCTCAGATGGCAATGCCAAGGTCACTGTCACATTGGTTTACCGTTAATCTAGAGGGAATTATTATGAAATATACGTTCGTAAAGAAGTTTATTGCTCGCTCTATTTTATGCGTACTACCATTTTTATCTTATTCTGTTTTTGCTAATGATAGCGTTAGAATTAATTATACAGGCTCAATTAAAGCAGCAGCCTGTAGTATTCAAACCAGTGACTTAAATATTGAATTAGGAACTTGGTTATTAAGTGGCAACGGCAATAATTTTCCTGCTGGCAGCACAACTGATTGGGTTGAATTTGAATTAACCTTTAATTGTAAAATGCAAAGTAGTCAAGTTGTCGGTTCATTACAGGGCATACCCGCATCTGATAAGAATTTATTTAAGCTTGATGATATTGCCAATCAAGCATCGGGTATGGCAATCCAAATTGAATCTTATTCACCAGAGCGTAATCGTTGGGAAGCAAAAAATGCCAATGAAATAAGTGTGTTATTAAGTTCAAAAGAAGTTGCCAATGGCATTAATAAATTGAAATTAAGGGCTCGCTATAAACAACTAGAAAATAGAGCGACACCCGGTAAAGCCAATGCTTCTATTACCTTTGTTGTACAAAGTAATTAAGGGATGACAATGAAATTAGCGCAATTAACAACCATTTCTTTCTTTTTATTATTTTCGTCACAAGCCATAAGCTATGACACTTTATTTGATATTAAAGGGAAAATACAAGCAAGTACCTGCATATTAGAGTCATCTAAAATTAAAGACATTAACCTTGGGCATATATCTCTTAGTGAAAATGGCTTTGGTGGACAAATTCATTCAACGAGCGAAAAAATAGATTGGAATATAACCTTAGATTGTCCTGAAGGTTTGCCCGTTATTTTAACGCCTAAAGGCACTGCATTTTCAGGAAATAGCACCGTACTTGCATTAAATACCTCATCTGATACCGCCAAAGGTGTCGGAGTTGAAACACAGTACAGCGTTAATGGCAGTAATTGGACGACATTAGAATTAAATAAACGTAATACGGTGGTTAGTGCGACAAAAAATGAGGGTGAAGTCACTTTGAATTTTAGAGGTTATTACAAGCAAATGGAGAAGGACATTTTCCCTGGAACAGCAAATGCCACGTTAGATCTTGAAATTGTTTACCAATAAAACGTTTATTAAGCTAAGTCATTAAGTTAATTTAATAAATTTTAATGATTAATTACTTCTTACGCGAGAAAATGAGCAATTATTCCAAAAATATAATTATTATTACCTCATATTTATTAAATTAAATAATTAAAGTAATAGCAGTTATTTTTACTACATAATCCATCCATTAAAAATAGAAATATATTATATAAATTATATTTTTATAGCGCTGGAAATAAAAATGAAAGAATTTAATAAGTATAAAAAAACATTGAATGAAATTGACTACTATGTGTATGCTCTTTGTGAGGTAAATGGAACTCGCCGTATACCATTTTACATAGGGAAAGGGAAAAATTCTCGCTGTCTTACCCACATTGCTGAAGCCGAAAAAATGAAGGAAAATGGCGATGAATTAGATGAAAAAACACAAAAAATCATTGAATTACAAAAAAACAATATGCTTGGTATCGATATCTTATGTCATGGGATTAGTAACTCAGATAGTGCATATATGGTCGAACGAACTTGCTTAGATTTAATTGGTATTGACCTTTTGACTAATAAAATTAATGGAAAAAGCAGTAGCAATAATGAAACCTACAAAAGACAAGGTAGGTTAACAATAGAAGAAATACAATCCATTTATTCACGTGAAGATGTTGATGTTTCACCTGAACACAGTGGTTTAGTTTTTATTTTAAATAAACTTTATAAATTTGGTATGACTGATCTTCAATTATTCGAGGCAACCAGAGGTGTGTGGCATAATCCACCAAGAAATGATGAATCTGTAAAGTATGCTTATGCTACATATAATAATATTGTTAAGGAAGTATACGAAATTCACGGATGGGTAAAAGCTGGAACACAAGAATACTTTACTCGTACAATAAAGCTACCTAGTGAACGTTGGGAATTTATAGGTCGAAAAGCACCTCAAGATATTCGCGATCGCTATGTTGGAAAAACAATCAATTATAACCGTAGTTATAGTAGTCCATTTGTCAGAGTCGGAAAAAACAACTAATTTCAGATTAAGAATAAAATAGAAACATAAATAGTAATTTATATTTCTATTTTGGCTAGCCATTCACAGTCCAACACCGTTATCGATTTATTCTTTAATTTAATCGCCTTAACACTGACTAAATGTGCTAAAGCGCGGTTTAATTGTCTGGTTGAGATCCCAAGCATTGCCGCTAACGGATCTCTTTTTTCTAATTGAAAAGAGAGTCCTTCTTGTTGAGATTTAAAAAATAAATATCGGCGTAATTTAAATTCTGAAGAATAGGGTAATTGAGAGTGTCTTAATGAAGATTGATAAAGTTTTTGGCTTAATTGCTGGCAAATAAAGGTGAGAAAATTAGCATCTTGTAATGCTTTTTGTCTGACAATGGAAAGAGGTAACGCTAATAAATAAGAAGGAACTAAGGCTTGTACGGTACTAAACACCATTTCATCTTTAGCTGAAAACAGTTCTAAATCTCCAATAACACAGAAAGCTTGTTCAAAAGAAAAGACCACATGCTCACCGTTTATTTCATAACGTTCAATCTGTAATTTGCCTTCCACTAGACAGTATAAATGTGTTGCTTGGCTATTTTGTGTTATTAAATATTCCCCCGTTTTCACTTCCATTAATCGCAGAGAAGACAACAACGCATCAGATAAATAAGCATCAAGTTGATGCATTAAAATAAAAGTGTTACGTTTTTTTTCATCATTAACTATTTTCACTTTTATTTTCCTTTCGCAATTATGCTTCAATTTATTATCGAAAATAGCATACTTTTCAAAAAAGGACATATGTCCTTTTTTAGGCTGGTGGAGATTATTACTATCATGATATTCCTAATATTTAGAGATTATATTGATGACATTCAATCCCAGCTTATTACCTAAAATCGAGCTTCATGTGCATTTAGATACCTGTTTAAGCTATTTTTATATTAAACAGCTAGATCCAACGATAAGCTTTGATAAGTTTAATCAGCAATTTGTTGCTCATAAACCTTGTTTTGATTTGGGTGATTTTTTGAGTAAAGTCACGCCTCAAATTGATCTTTTGCAGACTAAATCAGCTATTACACTGGCTGTTGACGATCTGTTTTATCAGTTGAAAGCAGATAATGTTATTTATGCTGAAATTCGTTTTGCCCCGTTATTACACACAAAACAGGGCTTAACAGATAAGGACGTTGTTGAAGTTGTTATTTCAGCAATGAATGAAGCATCTCGAAAATATGATATTAAAGCGGGTTTGATCTTATGCACATTGCGCCATTTTAGTGCGTTAGAGAGTCAGCAAACCGCCAAGTTAGTTGTGGAAAACCTTAATAAAGGTGTTGTTGCACTTGATTTAGCGGCTGATGAAGCGCGTTTTCCTTTAGATAATCATATTGCTGCTTTTGATTATGTTAAAAAATCAGGGGGGAATTTAATTGCTCATGCAGGAGAAGCAAAAGGCGCTGAAAGCGTTACTGAAACATTGGATAAACTGCATGTTACTCGAATTGGTCATGGCGTAAGAAGTATTGAAGATAATGAAGTCATTAACAGGCTTAAATCTCAAAATATATTATTAGAAGTTTGCCCAAGCTGTAATATTATCTGCAATATATATGAGCAAGTAGACCAACATCCCGTTAATCAGCTAAAAAAGCAGGGCGTTAAATTAAATATTAATACTGATGCGCGAACAGTTGCCAATACATCGTTAAATAAAGAGTATCAGTTATTACATGATATTTTTGGTTGGAGCGAAGAAGACTTTCAGCAATGCAACATCGATGCTCTTAATGCCAGTTTTATTGCAAATGACGTTCGTAAAAAACTAATGGATAAGCTCTGCTACGTTCACGCAAAATAGTGAATTACACATAATAATTATCAAAGAGAACACCTTTATTTTTAAGGTGTTTTCTTTACTTTTAAGCAGAAATACCTATTTATCAGATTG
The DNA here is from genome assembly GCF_014897305.1 of Pseudomonas sp. FME51. NCBI lineage: Bacteria > Pseudomonadati > Pseudomonadota > Gammaproteobacteria > Pseudomonadales > Pseudomonadaceae > Pseudomonas > Pseudomonas sp. FME51. The sequence continues at coordinate 313,871 of NZ_JABUYN010000001.1, forward strand.
CGATTATTCAATCTAGATAAAACAATGTGATATAAGACATAAGAATGGTGAAATTTAATCACATCCTTCCTGTTTTAAGAATAATTACATTCAATAAGTAAGAATAATTGATGACTATGTTGATATAACCCTTATCAATGTAAGGATACAACATGTCAGAAGAACAGCGTCGTGAGATGGATAATTTAGTTAATCTCACTCAACCTTATGCTGTTGATAGTTTAGATGATGCACTTTTTACTGCATCTATGAATGAAGCTGATAACTGGCATCGCCAAAATAATACTAACTATCAATCATTATGGCAAAAAATGCCTCAACCGATTATTCCTGTTAATTTATTTAAAACCATGGACTTAGCGACACCGACACATCGTAACGGTATTTGGTTAAACAGTTCAGGAACAGGGCAACAAGGAAAAACACACGTTTTCTTTGATGACATCAGCTTAAAGCGCATTGAAACCGCAATGACGCAAATTTTCTATCACAACGGTTTAATATCAACCACTCCCGCCCGTTTTCTAATGTTGTCTCCCGATCCTCACTCTGGCGATCATGCCGGTTTTGCCACTGCTTTCTTAAAATTTACCCAATGTGCGCCCATTAAAGAGCTTGTCTTTACCGTCTCAGAACAAGGGCAATTTGATGCACAATTAGCGTGGTTAACGCTACAACGCTGGGCGAGTGATCCGGCGCCTATCTATATTCTTGGGCTAACTCTTTTCTTTGAGCAATTATGCCTAAGCCGCCCAGACTCATTCACACTGTTATCACCGATTAAAGGCTTAACAGGCGGTGGATGGAAAGGGATGACAAAGCAGTTAGCACGTCCAGATATCATTCAAGGATTAAAAGAAACCTTACATGCCCCCAATGTGGATATTCGTGATATTTATGGCATGACAGAGCATCCTTTACATTACATTAGTTGTAGTGAAGGGCATTTCCACATTCCAGCTTATTCTCGCTTTGCCATTATTGATGAAACGGGTGATCGGGCACCAGAAGGTAAAACAGGATTTATTCAACTTGAGAATCCTTTTTTTGATTCTCTGCCTTCTCAACGTCTGTTAACCCAAGATTTGGGAATATGGGGAACACAATGCGCTTGTGGTCATTCTTTACCCTATATTCACTATATTGGAAGAGCCACTTCACCAGAGGGCACTTGCGCTGCACAGATAAAATGATAGAAGCTATACTTGTTCGTTTAGCAAACATCAAACTGTGTTTAATACACTGCCTTAATGAAAACTGGTTATTTTCTGATGATGTTTTGACGCAAACATTCTGTATTGAACGTCTGAAACAATGGGCCTGTAGTGATGTACTAGCACAAAAAGTGGCTAATGAATTAGGAAATAAAAACTGGCGTGCGCCCAATAAATTATTAATTATCGTCTCTGAAAAAGATCCCCTTGGCACATTAGAAGCCTTACTTGCAGGCTATTTAATTGGTAGCCCCATCAGAATAAAAGCACGATTATCCACACAATGGCTTTATCAGCTACGGGCTTATTTGGGTTTAAATGAACATACCTGTGAAATTCTAAATTGGTCGAGTGAAAATCAAAACGATAAGCTTATTCTTGAAGGTATTGAAGCCATTTTATTAGCGGGTGGTGACGCACTTATTCAACATTATCGCCAAATAGCACCAGCCCACATTAAATTAATTGAGTTAGGTCCCAAAATAAGTGGAATGGCTATTTTGGGTGATTCATTACCTGATATCTCTTTGGTATTAAATGATGTTTGCTTGTTTAGACAGCAGGTGTGTAGTTCACCGCGTTTTATTTTATTAGAGAATAAAACCTGTGCCGACCAGCTCTATCAACAACTTTCTCTCGCATTACCCTCATTACCACCATTACCTGAAAACATAAAGCTTCAGCAAATGGCGCAAGCTCATGAATATTTATTATCTCGCAACTTATACGCTGATGAAAAACCCACGATTTATAATACAAAGTCAGGTTGGGCAATTACTTATCACACTCAATTTATGCCTCAATATTGGCTTAATTTTGGTTTTCAACTGATTGTTGGCTCGGTAGAGCATCATCTGCAATTAGCACAAAAAGAGGGGTTTGCACGGTTACAAACGTTGGGTTATCACGGTGATATCACATCACTTTCACTGCACGATTATTGTTTCACTCGCTATTGTCCAATTGGCTCGATGCATTCTCGTCCAATGACGGCAGCGCATGATGGCTTCTTTATATTGGCTGCACTGGTGTTTTTTGTAAGTAAAGAAGGATAACAACATTGAATAAACGGAAAATATTTATCACTGGTGCAAATGGATTTATAGGCTCTTATTTATTACCTAAGCTCGCAGAGCTTGGCGATGAATTAACGGTATTGTGTCGTGATCCCCATAAAATTCACGCTAATCGCCCTGTATTGCCAGCGGATGTAAACGTGATAAAAGGGAATTTACTCCAACCTGATACATACCGTGAAGCACTTATTGGGCAAGATGTTATTATTCATTTAGCTGCGGATTACCGTGTAGGCATTGCACCAACGCGATCAGCGCACAAACAAATGTATCAAACCAATGTTACGGGTACATTGAATTTACTGAACGAAGCCAAAAAGGCACAAATTTCTCAGTTTTTATACACGAGTACTACCGCCGCGTTAGGGGAAACACACGGCGTATTGCTTGATGAAACCCATCGCCATAATGGGGTTTTTCGCAGTTATTATGAAGAAACAAAGCAAGTTGCCCACGTATTAGTCGAACGCCACCAGCAACAAGGCATGCCAATCAAAATGGCTATTTGTGGCGGTGTATTTGGTCAAGGTGACAATAGCGTTTTAGCACAAACGTTATCTGCTTTTTTCAATAAAAAAATTCCGTTTCAAGTCAGTACAAACAGTACTTTTCAACTCTGCCATGTAGAGAAATTATGTGATGGCTTATTGCGCTTACTTGCCTTAGATAAACCTCAAGAAACCGTTCTGTTTACTGGTGATGTTTTCTCTATGCCAGAAATTTTCACACTGCTCAGCGAAATACAAAAAACAGCGCCATTGCCTATAAAAAATCGTCAGAGTTTACGCCCTTTAGCATGGTTAATGGATAAGCTTGCCTTGCTCGGTTTCTCCATGCCACTTTCCTGTGAAACACTACGTATTATGGATGGAAGCACTTATACCTATTCATCTTCTAAAGCAGAACAGCGATTAGGATGGACAGCAGGTGAGCCATTAAATGACTTTAAGGAGTATGCCCGTAACATTGCTAATCAATACACATTGATGAACAAGGAGCCTAAATGAAACCAAGGACGCTCACTTCGCAATGGGGTAACGTGACACTGTCACTAGAAACAGAGCAATTGCTAAGTATCAAAGGTGATACGGATAATGCAGTTTTTTATGGGCAAGGTTATGGTGCCGCGTATTTACGTTTGTGGCAGTTAGATTTATCTCACCGCGTCGCCAGTGGTCGCCTAAGTGAAATAATGGGAAAAGGTGCGCTCAGAACAGATATTTTTCAGCGTCGATTAGGATTAGTTGAACTCGCCAAAAAGGCAGAGCTTGACGATAAAAATGCTCCCTCTGATAGTTGGCAGGCAACTCAATTTCAACATATTACCGCGTATATCGCAGGCATTAACCAAGCCATAAAAGATCTAAAAATTCGCCCAGTAGAGTGTTTATTACTGCGTTACAAGCCTGAATTATTTACCACCACTGACAGTTATTTGCTAGGCCAATTAAAGTATTTTATTAATTCTGCTTGGCAATATGAGTTATTTAATACTCGTTTAGCAAATCGACTGACAACATCTCAACATCAGCAACTTTTGTCTACTTTTAGCCTTGAAAGCAATCAAATTCCGCCATTGCCGCTAGATGAACAGGGTGAGTATTACCCTGATGTGATCGCCGCGTTTAAAGAAGGATTAAAAGGCTTGCAGCACTTAGGATTAGCCTCACCTGATACTGGCTCTAACGTGATTGCTGTCAATGGCTCGCTTACCGCATCTGGCAAACCGATGTTAGCCGCCGACCCCCATATGGGGCATGTTAACCCCAGTTTTAATCTGTTATGCCGTTTAGAGAGCAAAGAAGGCTTAAGTGTGATGGGTTCACACTTTCCCGGCTCACCGGGCATTATTGTTGGGCGCAATACTCATGCAGCATGGGGAATGGTTGGCATAATGGCGGATAACCAAGATTTATTCTGGGGACGCATTGATTTAGAGAACGAAAAGGTCGAAACCGTTAATGGATGGGAGCCATTAACAAAAAGGACTCACACCATTGGCTTAACCTCAAAACGTCAACATACCTTTGTGACTTATGATTATTCACAAGGTCGATTAATGTCTGAAAAAGCGGGCTATGGTTTATTTTTACGCTGGCCGGCATTAGATAATCCAAGTGGCGATATTACTTTTTATCAGCTTGCAAAATGCCATAACTGGACATCATTTAGAGAAGCCTTAAGACATGTGAAAAATTCCCCAATGATGGTGGGATATGCCGATATTCACGGTGATATTGGCTTACAAAGTATGGGATATATTCCTAAGCGCCATAGTGAATTAGGCAGCTTAGTGCTCAGTTTGACGGAGCCATTACATCAGTGGCAAGGTTATGTTCCTTTCGATGATTTACCCGCCGAATACAATCCTGAGCGCGGGTATGTCCTTTACGCTAATCAATACAGTACCTCGCTCTTTGATGGGAAACCGGCGTTATCTAATCGTTGGCATCCACCAACAAGGGCTTTACGTATTGAGCAACTTATTCAGCAAACTCAAAAGCATACTTTTGAAACTTTTCGTCAGATGCAAGATGATAAAAAAGATCTATTTGCTCAAAAAGCGCTCGCTTTTTTATTACCTTATATACCTGAAGATAAAATGCTTTCTCAATGGGATTGTGATACTCAGCAACTCAATGCATCACGGCTTTTTGATGTATGGATACAGCATCTTACAGATAGAGTCTTAGGAAAGGTGCTAAAAAGAGGATCACGCGCACTGTATACGGATTTTTGGCCAAGTTGTCGCTGGAGTATTCTCAATATTCTGCAACACCATCTTCAAGATTGGCAGTTTGAACAAGATGCAATTTCTACATTAATTCGTGAAACCTATGCCAGCGCATTAATTGCCAGTCAGAAAATGGAACGTCCTTACGTTGAATTTCAGCATAGTATCAAAAAACCATTGTGGCTTAATCGTCTATTAACGGGTCGTTATCCTTATCAAGGCGGTAATCGAGAAACCATTCATGCCACAAGGCAGAATGCTGATTTCTTAACGCAATCCCAGATAGGTAATAGCGACACCATTAAAACCAAGCCTTACACCTTTGGCCCCGGTTTTAAACTGATCGCCCATTTAACCCTGCAAGGCGAATGTCACTATTTAATCAACACTCCAGCAAAAGGAAATCCTTTTTACTGGAAACTGCATCATGTATTGGAATGTTGGCAAACAGGAACCCGACAAAAAACCGTTTTGCCTCTTTGTGAAAATAACCATCATTGTAATGATAAAAAGGAATAACTCATGGCAAGAATGAAGCAATGGCAACAAACAGGGCATCCTGCACGCCTATGGCATCCTATTTCAAATGATCGTATCCAGTGTGAGCTTTGTCCTCGAGCCTGTAAAATCAATTTGGGCCGAACAGGCACTTGCAAGTTAAGACGCAATGAAAATGGCAGTTTAGTGACACTAAACTACGGTAAATCAGTGCCGATGACCCAAGAGTCGATAGAAACCGAAGCCGTTTATCATTATGCCCCTGGCGAACGTATTTTATCGTTAGGTAATATTGGCTGTATGTTACGTTGTGATTTTTGCCAAAACTGGAGTACAAGCCAAGCACGCTATGTACAAGATAGCAATGTGGCTTATTACAGCCCTAAAGATGTGGTCAATTATGCGTTAAAACATAATATTCGTGTTTTGTCGTGGACGTATAATGATCCGATTGTTTGGCATGAATTTGTTATGGATACCGCAAAGCTGGCTCGAGAGCATGGCTTAAAAAACCTCTATAAAAGTGCATTTTATATCAGCGAAAAAGGTATCGATGAATTACTTGGTGTGATGGATATCTTTAGTATTTCATTAAAATCAATGCAAGATAGTTTTTATCGTAAACATACAGGAGGGCGCTTACAGCCTGTACTGGATGGGATTAAGCAGGTTTATGATGCACGAAAATCAACAAATAGCCCACACCTTGAAGTCTCTAACTTGTGTGTGACAGGACGTAATGACTCATTGGAAGAAACCAAAAAAGTAACAGACTGGATGCTTAAATATCTGGATGCTGATATTCCGTTGCACTATGTGCGTTTTCATCCTGATTACCAATATCGCCACGTTGAACGCACATCAATTCCTTTTTTAGAGCAAGCGCGTCAACAAGCTTTAAATGAAGGTATGCGCTATGTTTATGTGGGGAATGTGTTTGATACTGACAGTGCAAACTCTTATTGCCCAGAGTGTCACACCTTGTTAGTGAAACGCAGTGGGCTGATTGCGCAATCTCACTTAGACAATGGGCAATGTCCTCATTGTCATTTTCAACCTTCGATTATTTTACCTTGGGCTGAATCAAATACTGACAAATTATCAGAACATATCCCTGATGATTTTATTTGTATTACACATCCATTTCGCGGCCCCGTTCAAGCTTGCCATATTGAGCAAAAACATGAGTCACCGATTTACTATCAATTTATTACAAAACAGGGTGAGCCTGTGGGATCCATTAGTACGAATAGCTGTAGCCGTTTTATGTTGTCTAAAAGCAGTCCTCAGGCTGAGGGGATCCGCCTTTATCATCATCAAAATGAGCCCTGCCAACTGTTTGAGGTTTATGATCGTGCTCATTTTCCCGTTACGGAAGCCGAAAAAACACATCTTGGTAGCGAAAATGTGCCGATCACGCTTATTCCATTAAAAGGACGTTAAAAATATGCCACTCAATCGAGGATGGTCATTAATTCGCGCACAAATGATTGCCGCTCAAATTCGCAAAGCAAAGCTAAATGATAAAATACCGAATCTCCCCATTATTTATCTACCCGGTATTTTAGGGACTAAGCTTTTTGATAGGCAAAAACAGGCCTTTATTTGGGGTGATCACCGAAGTGTTTTTACAAAAAGCGATTATGAATATGAGTATCCCAATACCCAGCATTCACCCCGAGTATTAGCAACAGAGCAATTGCATGCGTTTTCAATTGTTCCTTATTTAGTGAGCACATTGGTTACTCAGGAACTTAAAGATGTGCTTGAAACGGCATTAGGTTATCGAGAGGGGCAAGATCTGTTTTTCCTTGCTCATGATTGGCGCGCTGATCACCGGTTGCTGGTGGATGCGATTGATAGAGAAGTTAATCGGCTTAAAACTGTTTTTGGTGATAATCAGCCGTTTATTTTTATTGCTCAATCTGCCTCAAATCTTGCAATACGTTATTGGTTGCGTCATACCACGCCAGAAAATAGGGCATTAGTGGCGAAATGGTATGCGTTTGGCCCACCTTGGCACGGAACCTTCCAGGCATTATCCATGATGGAGACGGGCTATTATGCAGGAAGTCGCTATCTTCATGGGTTTTCCTCTGATGATGTTTGTGGCTGTCCTTTTGTATACCAACTCTTACCCCCTAATCCTGTGGTAATAGATAGCTACGGCAGAGCGCTAAGTGATTTTGATGTCTATGATGAAGCATGTTGGGAACACTATCGATTAGGCCCTTATAAAACCTCAATCAGTTCAGCACAGAATCTGCGAGTCAGAGAGGCATTGGCACAGAATTTACAATGTGCTAAACGCTTTACTAATGCGGTTTCAGGAATTAACGCAGATGAACAAACTGTGCCACAAGTATGGTATTTGAGTGATAACAATATCACCTTAAAAGCGGCCATTTATGGTAGAGATCGCTGGTATTTACAAGCCAAAGATATTAAACGTGAGTTTCCGCAATTAGCGGCTCAAACATTAACAGTCGGTGACGATCACCTTCCTTTAGAGGGGTTATTACAATATTGGCGTGCGCCTATTGTACGTGATCGCTATCAACATCCTTGGGGCGAAAGCTTTGCCTTTATTAGCCAAGCATCAACACATCGCGCATTAATTAATCATTCACCTAATTTAAGAAGTTTGGCATTTGATATTGCTACAGAAAGAAGAAAAGAGCGTTAATAAAATTAATACTTTCCATTGATTGAGGAGTTGAGTCAGAAAATAAAAACTTACATAATGCAGGTATCTCGCCGTTAAACTCTTAATTTTTGCGTAAACATATGACATCAAATATAAATGGAATTATCGATAATATTCGCAAAGCAATACAACACTCAACACAAGGTATGATTGGACGCGAGCAACTTGCTGAACTCGTTATTTTAGCCGCAGTTGCTCATGAACATTTGCTGGTTATTGGCCCTCCAGGTACAGCGAAAAGTGCCGTTGTCCGCAGAGTTTCTCAAACATTGGGCGGACGTTATTTTGAATACCTTTTAGGGCGATTTACTGAACCTTCAGAGTTATTTGGTGCGGTTGATCTCAAAAAACTAAAAGAAGGTAAAGTTGAAACCGATATTACAGGGATGTTACCTGAAGCAGATATTGTTTTTCTTGATGAGGTTTTTCTAGGATCGACAGCCATTTTAAATACTTTATTAGGTATTTTAAATGAACGCCGATTTAAACGTGGCCATACCGATATTATTAGCCCATTAAAAGTGTGTATTGGTGCTGCTAATAGCTTGCCTGATGATCCTAACCTTGCTGCATTCACTGATCGCTTTCTTATTCATCTTTTTATAGATCCTGCACCCGATCACCAATTAGAAGCTATGCTCGAAGGCGGATGGGCTTCAAGCCTGACTCAACTTTCAGCTCAACTCGATATTACTCAATTGGATGAATTACACCTTGCGGTTAAAAATGTCGATTTAACACAAGTTAGACCGTTACTGGCTAATGCCGTGCGCTCATTAAGAAATGCAGGGATCACGCTGTCAGATAGACGTATTGTTCGTGTTCAGCGTCTTATTGCTGCTGCGACTGTTCTTAATAATCGAGAGATTGCGACAGAGCAAGATCTCTGGCCTTTACTGTATGTACTGCCTACTGAAGATACTCAGCAACAAGGACGTGAAATCTTACGACAAGAACTCTCACTTTCAATGAATTCTCGACTATTCAGTTCCGTAGAAGAGGCGACATTACAACCTCAATCTCGTATGAATCGCTTAATTGAAAGAGCAACCGATGTTCTCAATGCAGAGCCTGTATCTAAAGCGGATATTGAACTGACGTTACGAGAAATAGATGCTAACTTCTCGACAGAGATGTTAAGTGAAGAGCTTGCTATATTACGTACACAATTAGCGATACAGTTTAGTCACTTATTATGAGCCTAACATTTCCTCTCTCTTGGCAACCTAATGCAACGCCCCCTAAACCACAAGGGGTGTATGCAACAGGTATAACGGCTAAACAGCTTATTGAGCGCATTATTCATTTGCCTGATGTTCAGCAACAATGCTTAAAAGTGATCACCAGTCAACATCGGCTTATTGTGTTAGGGAAACAGGCTGATTTACCTTGGGCTGAAAATATAACGCTGATTGCACCGTCTACTCAAACAGCAAAATTATGGCTCCCTATACATCAACAGCTTTTATTACCTTATGGGCTGGTGGAGCAAGCCTTAGTGCAGCATTTTAAACGCCAACCACTATTACTTTTACCCTCACCTCAAACGGTGATCCCTTTAGATAATCAGTGGACGTTAACACCAACGCTACGGGATACACTCACCCAGTTGTGTTTTGAGTGAAATACAATGTGATACAAGGATCGGTTTATCATCATGTCATTACCCACAACACAATCCACCTCGTTACCCGAAGCGCTACAACCTTGGCAAACTTGGCTTAGCTGGTTAGATCCCGAATTAATTCCTGCCTTTTCTGATCTATTACAACGTCTGAGTCGTGTATTAGGCCCAGTACAGGGAAAACAACTCGGTGGTTTACCTGAACAAGATGGGATAGGGCAAATACAACGTAAAGGGGATTATCAAAACCTACTACTTAGTGAATGGTTAATGGCTGATGAAGTACCTGATGAATTTATGAGGCGCGCCATTAATGCAGAACATCTCTTTTTGGCACCAAACTATAAATCTCAACAATCTTTAAATCAAATCACCGTGCTTTTTGATACCGGTATTTCGCAACTGGGTGAATGTCGCTTAGTGCATATTGCAATGCTTATTATATTGGCGCAACGGGCAGAAAAAGCGGGGTGCACATTAATGTGGGGAACGTTGCAATCAATCATTCCATTAATGCCACTAAACACCATAAACGATCTACGCGAATTATTGACACGCCGGACTTATTCACCTGTTTTAAAAGAAAATATCGCGCATTGGCGAAACGTTATTGCTGAAGACACTGATGTACAAAATGGCGAGATTTGGTTAGTGACAGGCGCTCATCAACAACCTATATTGAAACAAATCACCTCAACACATCATATCGAACTAACAGGAGATGATTGTTTCAATAAAACGATTGATGCCAATATTCGCACGCCACATTTTCAACGTCATATTGTATTGCCAACGCCACCTAGAGCATTAAGTTCACGATTATTAAAAGGACAATTAAGACCGCCTTCAGCGCAAAATACACATCAGCATGAATACAAAATATCACTGATGTTTTCACCTGTTATCTCATTTCATGGTAGCGCAGTAGGGGTCACTTTATTAGGTAAACCTGGGTTAGTGGTTATTAAAATTCCACCGCTCAATAGATCGAATCAAGACCGTCCGCTTAAAAAACCGTTTGTTTACCAAATATATCCTGATGGTCATGCTATTTTAGCGTTACAGTGTCACGGGAAAAAGGTAGGTGCATTACTTTCTAATAATAATGGTCTCTATTTTTGGCAATTACCCAAACTCTCTTATATACCTCGACCTTCCGATGAGATGTTTTCAGCAGGTATTGGGCGAGGTAATACGCTTGCCAGTGCTTATTTATCGAATAAGGAATATTCCAGCTTATTTGTTCATGATAGGGCAAGACGGCTAGTCGCTTTCTCATCCAGTATTTATGCTGAAGAAAAAAACGCCTTTAAAATTGTTGAAGAGAAAGTCCTTGGCATAGAGAAGATAGCAGACAACTTACTTGTGTATATTTATCTCAATGACAGTAGTGAATTAGTTCAAATGGTCACGGGTGCAAACTTTTCTCAAAAGAAATACCAACATCGACTCTATTTTACTCAATTTATTTCCTATCAAAGAGTTGCATTATTTGCCTATCACCATAAATATACCAATGGCTCTAAATCAATATCTTGTGCTATCTCACTAAGCACTAATCGACAAAGTTGGCATGTTTATAATATGGAAATTGATGAAGTTTATGGTTATCAAATAGACTTACCTCAAGGATGGCAAGGAATAGGACTCTTTTATCCAACACTCGATGGCTCTATAGAAAAAGATTTAACCACCTTAAATATTTTGATGATCAGCCCTAACAAACGAAACATTGCCAGTTATTCAAAAGGCGAGATAGAAATCTTATATCGTGCAGATAATCCGTTTACGCGTTACTCATTTAGCCCATCTAAAGGCCTATTTGCTGCATTAACGGATCACGCTCAAGTCGTTGTTTATGATGTATACCAAAAACAATTACGCCTAAATCTGTATACCATTGAACAAGAAGGTGACACCCAAAATGCATAACGATTATATTCGTCATCCAATGTTATTGGGATATCGTCAGATTGAAGGTTTATGGCTACCCAATGACTGGTTTAACGAGACTCAACGGCTAACTTATTTAATAAAACATTGGCAAGCTAATTGTCGTATTTATCGATTCGAACAAGGGGATGTTCTCTGTTTTACTGAAAATAAAACGCTGGATTGCTCATCCATTGAGGGATGGCCTTTAATTCGTTACGGTCGCCTTTATAGCACCGCACCTCTAGATAATGATGAGATAAAAAAACTGCCTTATGCAGATCTTGCTTTAGTTCGTAGTGGTGTTGTAACAACGCTTCTATTTTCGCAAGCTGAACCTCTCTCACTTGCTGATTATCTCGATATTAAAGAGATTCATTTTGAAGAAACTGATAACTACGCCAGTCTATATGAGATAAAACCTCAAGCATTGTCAGAAGAGAAAAATATTAGAACGATTATTGGTGACAATATTCCACCGGCTGCAGATCAACAAAAGCAATTTATAAAAACTGTTTTTGAAAACGCTTCGTCGTCATCTCAAACACAAGCACCTCATGCAAAAGCGTCATTATCACTGACTCAGAAAATCATTAATAAATTTCTGACGCCCCAAAATCGTGAAACTATACACTCTTCATCTAAAACGATATCTCAATTATCACCGTGGCAGCATTGGCTAAATAAGCTTTCAATTAAAAGCGGATTAGCCTCTATGATGAGTAAGCAACAAGCGGATTATATTAATAAAATGATGAAAATGTTTGAAGATGGTAATGTCGATCAAGCGTTGCGTCATGGTATTCCGCTTAGTCAATATCAAGAAAACCAAGAAACAACGCCTTCACCTTATTTAGGGAGATTAACAGGGCGAAATAAACTGGAAATATCAGCCGATCAACAAGGGAATAAAAGTCTTTATCTTGGGGATGAACTGCAAAATTATTTAAAACAACTTTATCGCCAACAATTTATAAAGCTAGATAAAGCAGGGCATAATGAAGAAGCCTTATTTGTTCTTGCGGAGCTATTACAAGAAAAAGAAGAAGCACTCAATTATTTAGAAAGCTTCCAACGCTATCAACAAGCCGCTGAGTTAGCACGATTATGGGCAATGTCACCCGCTTATATTATTCGCCTATACTGTTTGGCGGGTGATATTAATTCTGCGGTTATCTATGCGCGTTTACATCATGCATTTTCGTTTATGATCTTACAATTGCAAAATACGCATCCGGATATTGCTGATAAAATGCGTGAAGAGTGGGCTGCATACCTAATTGACTGTGAAGATTATTTACAGGCCATTGATGTTATCTGGCCACTAAATAATGAAACAAACCGCAATAAAGCCAAGCGCTGGTTAAAAATAGCGTATCAAGCTGGTGGAGAGTTAGGTTTACGTAGTCTAGTAAAATGGGCTTTTTTATTACCCGAGTCTTTTCATCAATATGAAGACGATATTAAAAAAACGATTCGTGACCCCCAAGCCTCTATTTCACGCGCTATATTAGCAAGAGCGTTATTAGCATTACCTAAACAAACCAAGTTAACTGAACAACTGATTAATCAGCTTCTGGAAATATTGTACTTTTGTTAATATTCAGTAGATCAAGTTGCTTCAATATTTTCTTCTTATCGGTCACCGTTAATGTAAAAATCTCAAAATTACCCCTATAGTCTTTTTGTAACGTGTCATTTAGCCCGTATAGTAAAAATAGACCTGATTGAGATTTTACTCGACTATTGTTTTTTACAGCTTTAGATACGAGCGGGGCATTAAAATGTATTGGGTTCATAACTCCTATAAAATAAGGTTTTTCATGCTTTATATAATGAAGAAATTGGTTTGATATCTCATTAAATTCCTTCTTGTGAGTTTTCATATCATAAAATGAGTCTTCGTGGTTAAGCTTTCTGTATTTTTCGTGAATACTTTCGAATGACAACACATCCCTATCTTTTCGTTCAGTTAAAATGCTGGAGATCTCTGATTGGTATACAAAATGGATTAATTTGCATTTATAATTCGCAACATTTAACTGTAACTCAGCCTGCTGATCAGAAGATAGCCTGGAGATGTTGGCTATGCAACTAACTGTATCTGAATCATAGTATTTGATTATATCTTTTTTTACTTTAAATATAAAAAACTCACCGTTCGGTTCTTTATTACAAATTCGGCACTTCCCACACTTATTACAATCACTTCTATCTGAGTTTTTTTTATCCTCACACGCAAAATATAAGGCAACAAGAGGATTCGTTGTAAGATCAAGTAATCTTGTTGGTAGAGAGTAGTGTTGCATTTTTACTAAATCATCGAATCGGGGCATTTTCCCTGAAAATTCACTGGCATTTTCAAGTGAGAACTCACGACAAATAGTGGCTTCGCTTTGTTTGTTATCTCTAAAAACCGATGGGGTGAGACTATACTTTTCATCCGCATGACCTCTATAGAAAAAATCATAATCATCTGAGACGTTAGACTTTATTTTTTCCAATTCCCTCAAAATAGTTAATAAACTTCCAGCCTTTGGGGCTTCCTCAAGAGGGGGAACAAATTTCAATGTACTATCTATCTCTACCTCACTCTTTTCATTCGACACCCTAATTTGAAGTAAAAAACCTGAGTCATCAGAGAAATAATATAATTTAACATCTGTTATATAATCCTTTTCTGGCGCAAGAGTGCCTAAGCGGATGCGGGGATTGATTATTATTTGTTCTCGCAGAGCGAATATATCAACTTCTTCTATCACACCAAAATACTGATTATTTGGAAAGAAATAATATTCAATATCTGATTTACCAGAATAATCGTAGCCGTAATAAAAAATGACTTTATTATATTCATCATTTTTAGATGTTTTGATTTTTATTTCTCTTGTTTCCATCATTGCATAAATACTTGTTTTCACTTTATAGCCTCGCGCTCTATCCAATATAATTGTATATTTCTGATTTTGCGTTCTAAAGTTACAAAAATCCATAAATGTCTATCAATATGATGAACTTGACCACGCTAGGAGTGAACATTAATTTATTAATTTCTTAACACGTATCTGAGTCAATAGGGCTTTGCAGCGCTAAATCATTGAAAGAATCCATCTCATGAAGTTATTGGTTATCACATCAAATTTAACATAATATACATTATGCGAACCTTGGTATCTAAATACGGATAGGCACTTAAATTTCTGTTTTGGTCTGGTTGATTATGTTGATTCATTCTTAACTTAAAGCTTATTCGCCAATGCTTTTTTTAGATCTTGAATATAGGCTTTCTGTCTTTTCTTCAGATACCACTTCACTAAAGGTTTTAAGAAAATCTTTTTGGATATCACGACTTCCGTAAAGTCGATTTCAGTAATTCCATTATTAGAAGTAAAATCCCCTCCCCAATTTCCCTTTATATTGCCCTTTTCCATATCAAACTCTCATCGCTGATCTTATTCCGATAAGTGTTATTGACTGGCATTTGATGCCAAACAAAAATATGACCTCACATTACTTCTATAATTACCCGCTTATTCCTTTATACAGATGTGGTCACATGGTTAACAAACTGAATCTTAATTGGCCTGAATTTTTAGAAAAATACTGGCAAAAAAAACCTGTTGTACTGAAAAATGCATTTCCCAATTTTGTCGATCCTATCACTCCAGATGAATTAGCTGGTCTGGCAATGGAGCCTGAAGTTGACAGTCGTCTTGTCAGCTTAACTGACAACAAATGGCAGGCAAGCCACGGCCCGTTTGAAGACTTCAGCGAATTAGGCGAAGAAGGATGGTCACTGCTGGTACAAGCTGTTAACCATTGGCATATGCCAGCAGCTGAACTGGTAAAACCGTTTCGTGTATTGCCTGAATGGCGTCTTGATGATCTGATGATCTCCTATTCAGTACCGGGAGGTGGTGTCGGACCACATATTGATAACTATGATGTTTTTATCATTCAAGGTATGGGACGTCGTCGCTGGCGTGTGGGCGATGCCCTGCCAATGCGTCAATTCTGCCCGCATCCTGCATTACTGCATGTTGATCCGTTTGAGCCTATTATTGATGTGGAAATGGCGCCAGGAGATATTCTGTATATTCCACCGGGATTCCCTCACGATGGCTTCACCTTTGAAGATACCATGAACTATTCTGTCGGCTTTCGCGGCCCTAATGGTCGTGACTTGCTAAGCAGCTTTGCAGACTACGCACTGGAACAAGATCTAGGCGGAATAAATTATGGCG
Source organism: Pseudomonas sp. FME51 (assembly GCF_014897305.1). Classification (NCBI taxonomy): domain Bacteria; kingdom Pseudomonadati; phylum Pseudomonadota; class Gammaproteobacteria; order Pseudomonadales; family Pseudomonadaceae; genus Pseudomonas; species Pseudomonas sp. FME51. The sequence continues at coordinate 329,900 of NZ_JABUYN010000001.1, forward strand.
ATCCTAACCTGACTGTACGCGACAATGCAGGAAGAATGGAAACTCACGAAGTTGAACGTCTGCGTGCCATGATGATTGAAATGATCAACAAGCCCGGTGATTTTGAACAATGGTTAGGTCGTTTTGCAACTACGCCACGCCATGAACTGGATATCGCCCCCGCAGAACCGCCATATCAACCTGAAGAAGTATTGAGTGCACTGAACGATGGTGAAAAACTGATCCGATTGAGCGGACTGCGTGTCCTACGTATCGAAGATAATTTCTTTTTAAATACAGAAGCTTGGGCTACCAAAGAAATAAAGGGTGCAAATGCACTGTGCCAATTTACGGAAGTTGGAGCTGATGAACTTGGTAAAGCATTGATGGATCCAGCCTTTGTTGCAGAATTAACTGAATTTATCAATCAAGGGTATTGGTACTTCGAAGAATAAGCCTTATCTACGGAATATGATAAAACACCTGCTTGCGGGTGTTTTATTGCATCGTCTCCGCCCTTTTTCTGCGCCGCATTCATTGCCGTTGACCGAATGATGGCAAGAAACCTCGCCTTAACGAGGTTTTTATTACAGTAAAAATAGAGTGAATAGACTCTGTTATATCAGCCTATTTCCTTTTTCATCGACAACATTTTGTCCATCTTCTTTTGAAAAGGCACCTTTCTGTACTTCAGGAAGAATATCTAAAACGATTTCAGAAGGACGACATAACCGCGTTCCCAATGGCGTCACAACAATAGGCCTATTGATTAAAATTGGATATTGCAGCATATAATCAATAAGTTGCTCATCAGTCGCATTAATATGGTCAAGATCTAATTTATCATAGGGTTCAACATTCTTTCGTAATAATGCCCTAACCGAAATCCCCATATCAGTGATGAGTTTCTCTAAAACATGCTTAGGGGGTGGCGTATCAAGATAAAGGATAATTTCAGGCTCTACACCACTATTTCGTATCATTTCAAGCGTATTTCGTGAAGTACCACAATTTGGGTTGTGATAAATTGTAATGCTATTCATATTGTTACCATCAATTCATTAGTGTCAGTCTGAGTGCTAAAGCAACTAATGTCACCGTCAGCACTGGAATGGTCATAATAATGCCCGTCTTGAAATAATATCCCCATGTAATTACCATGTTTTTTTGTGATAAAACATGTAACCACAACAACGTCGCTAAACTCCCTATCGGCGTAATTTTAGGGCCTAAATCTGCACCAATGACATTGGCATAAATCATGGCTTCTTTAATTAAACCGGTCGCATGACTACCTTCAATGGATAAGGCCCCAATAAGAACAGTAGGCATATTGTTCATAATTGATGATAGAAATGCGGTGATATATCCCGTTCCTAATGTTGCAATCCATACACCTTGACTTGATAGGAAATCGAGAATTTCTGACAGATATTGAGTCAAACCTGCATTACGCAAACCATAAACAACAAGGTACATACCAAGGGAAAAAATTACGATTTGCCAAGGTGCCCCTTTTAATACTTTTCGTGTATTGATTGCCTTCCCTTGCGCCGCAATGCACCATAAAATTACGGCGCCTACTGTCGCAATGGCACTAACTGGAATTCCCATGGGCTCCAGTATAAAAAAGCCAAGTAACAACATAAGTAATACCAACCAACCCGCTTTAAATGTTTTCATATCTTTAATAGCGGTCGCTGGTGTAGCTAATTTAGACATGTCATATTGCTGAGGAATATCTTTGCGAAAAAACCAATGCAACATAATTAAAGTTGTAGTAATCGCGGCAATATCAACTGGAACCATCACTAAGGCATATTCTGTAAACCCGATATTAAAGAAATCGGCAGAGACAATATTGACTAAATTTGAAACAATTAATGGCAAGCTTGCTGTATCAGCAATAAATCCTGCTGCCATAACAAAAGCCAATGTTGTCCCTTTGCTAAACCCAAGCGCTAACAACATTGCAATGACAATTGGAGTTAAAATAAGTGCAGCGCCATCATTGGCAAAGAGTGCAGCGACACAAGCCCCTAACAGAATAATATAACTAAACAAAAGGCGTCCCTTACCGCCTCCCCATTTTGCAACATGCAGCGCCGCCCATTCAAAAAAGCCACTCTCATCCAAAATTAAACTGATGATGATAACAGCAACAAAGGTGGCAGTTGCATTCCAAACAATACCCCAAACAACGGGAATATCCTGAACACTAATGACCCCGAATAGCAACGCAGCCACGGCGCCAACTGTTGCACTCCAGCCAATTCCCAGTCCTTTGGGTTGCCAAATAACAAAAGTAATAGTCAGAATAAATATCAATGCAGCAATAAACATAAAGACTCCAATCAGAAAGCTCGTATGAAGAACCTTCTGCTAGAAAATAAAAATTAGTCAGCTAATTTGCTTAATGCAGAAACACCTACAGGCTCTTGCTCTTGTAATGGAACAATTGCAACCCGTTTTGCCAAGGTGGTAGAGACTTTTTCAATCTGCGGTATCTCCTGTTCTGCTCTAGAACGCAGTAATGGAGACATTGTTTCGGTAACGGATAAACTGTTATTTATAACCCATGCCCACGGATCAATACCCGCTCGTGTCAGATCATTTTGTAAGTTTTCAGCTTCGAGAACGGGGGTTGTTTCAGCTAATGTAGTGATAATGACCTTTGTTCTTTCAGGATCTTGTAATTGCATCATTGGGGTAAGAAAATGCCCTTTTTCACCCATTTTTTTAGCAATTTCTTTGTGATAAGCCCCTGTTGCATCCAATAAAAGTAATGTGTGGCCTGTAGGCGCGGTGTCCATAATGACAAATCGTTTTCCTGCCTCGCGGATTATGCGAGAAAAAGCCTGAAATACAGCAATTTCCTCAGTACATGGAGAGCGTAGATCTTCCTCTAGTAGCGCTCGTCCTTCCGTATCAAGATTTTTACCTTTTGTTTCGAGCACATAATGACGATAACGCTCTGTTTCTGCGATCGGATCTATTCTGCTAACCTGTAAGTTCGGTAAACTCCCCTTTAATGTATTTTCGAGATGAGTAGCAGGATCTGAGGTCGTTAGATGAACATCTGCTCCCTGTTCTGCCAGTTTGACTGCTATTGAGGCCGCTATTGTGGTTTTGCCTACACCACCTTTGCCCATCAGCATAACCAAGCCATGCTTTTGTTCTGCAATTTCGCGAACTAATGATGATAATGTGGGCAATGTTAAATCACCCTTTAACTGTTCAGTTGTCGATAACACTTGCTCTTTATTAGATAAAAGCTGATTTAATGCTTCAATACCCACCATATTATGGACACGAAGCATAAGCATATCTGTCGGTAATGTACGAAGAACCTCAGGCATATCCTGTATGGCAGCTTGTTCTCTAAGATAAAGAGCCTTTGATAATTTATCATTAGCAGAGATGGCAGATTCAGGAAAAACACCATTAATGATTAATTGTTGATTTTTTATACCAAGATTGGAAAGTTCATTATAGGTACGAGCAACTTCGCGAAGTGCGGCAGACTGTGGTCGCGCAACAAGTATTAACCGAGTCTGCTGTTTGTTACTCAGTGCATCAACCGCCATACTGTATTGCTCACGTTGTTTTTCCAGCCCAGACATAGGGCCAAGGCAAGACGCACCATCAGGATTATGACTAATAAAATCACGCCAAGCTCCAGGCAATTGTAATAACCTAATTGTGTGCCCAGTTGGTGCGGTATCAAAAATAATATGATCAAATTCGCAGGTGATTTTTTTATTTGTTAACAATCCTGTAAATTCATCAAAAGCCGCAATTTCTGTAGTACAAGCCCCTGATAATTGTTCGGTAATACTTTGAATAACCGCTTCAGGCAAACTGTCTTTAATAGGCTCAATAATTTTTTTTCGATATTCTTCTGCTGCAGCTTGAGGGTCTATTTCTATTGCTGAAAGATTTGGAACAAGAGATATAGGTTTTATGCTATTACCAATCGTTTGAGAAAATACTTGCCCGACATTTGAAGCAGGATCGGTACTAACCAATAACACTTTTTTACCTTCCTCTGCGAGTTTAATGGCTGTCGCACAGGAAATAGATGTCTTACCTACACCGCCTTTTCCTGTAAAAAACAGATAGTTCGGTGTGTTTTCTAAAAATTTCATTTTATTTCTCCTTTAACAACACGTTTTATTGTTGTCACAGCAACTGATTTTTACATCAGATCTCTTTGTCTCCACCAAATGAATACCAAACCATCTTGCCAACTCATTACGCTTGGGATAGCGACCCGTTAAAACAACTTCGCCATTAAGTAGGACTAGAGGTAATGATTCAGCGCCTGCGGTTTCAAGAAAATTTTTTGCTTTTGCATTATTAACAAATTCTATAGGTTCTTGGCCTAAATTAAAGCGCTTAACATTAGCACCCTGTTTCTTTAACCAGCTTACATCCGTAGCAAAATCGACTAGTGCCTGATCAACATCGGTACCACAAACCCCTGTGCTACAACATAATGCGGGATCAAAGACTTCTAATAGCTTCATATCAATACCTCATATCTGTTTTTTCATATATGTTAAATTAAAAAAATTATTCAGAACAGCAGATAACCGTTTCTTTTTTTTCAATAGATTGAAGCAAACCTGCTATTTTATTTTTCTCTGTCTCATAGGTGACTTCAATAATATTTTTCACCCAAGGTAATAATGTCGGAGACAAACGATAATGAACCCATTTCCCATGTTTAGAATCAAGTAATAGCCCGCTTTCCCGCAACATGGCTAGGTGGCGAGACGTTTTTGGTTGGGATAAATTTAGGGCAGTATAGATGTCACAAACACACAACTCGCCAGATGCTTTTAGTAGCAACACAATATCTAGCCTTGTTTGATCACTTAATACCTTAAATAATTGCAACGGTTCCATATTTGCTCCTTTCTTTGATAAGCCCCAACGTACACCTGAAATTCACATCTGTCAAACCGCATATGTTTTAATCGTTGTTTTTACTTAACCTCCCCCCCTTAAAGGAGCACATCCTGTTGACTTATATCAAATGAACCAAAGTTAAACGAATCGATTCACCTTATTGATTAGTTACCTCCTTGACTTAATAACCAATGAGGTGAAAATGCACTAATACTTTAATTTATCTGAATAATAATCTGATATTGGAAGGTTTATCATGAGCTATCGTATGTTTGATTACTTGGTACCGAATGTTAACTTTTTTGGTCCAGGTGCTATCTCTGTTGTTGGCGAACGTTGTAAATTATTGGGTGGTAAAAAAGCCCTGCTGGTAACGGATAAAGGTCTACGAGCGATAAAAGATGGCGCCGTAGATAAAACTATTGGTTATCTAAAAGAAGCGGGTATTGATGTTGCCGTATTTGATGGCACTGAACCTAACCCAAAAGATACTAACGTGCTTGAAGGCCTTGCAATGTTCCGCAAAGAACAGTGTGATATGATCATTACAGTAGGTGGCGGTAGCCCACATGACTGCGGTAAAGGTATCGGTATTGCGGCAACACATGAAGGTGACCTTTATAATTATGCTGGAATTGAAACCTTAACAAACCCTCTGCCACCTATTATTGCCGTAAACACCACAGCGGGTACAGCCAGTGAAGTGACTCGCCATTGTGTTTTGACCAACACAAAAACCAAAGTCAAATTTGTTATCGTGAGCTGGCGTAACCTCCCTTCTGTTTCTATTAACGATCCATTGTTGATGATCGGAAAACCCGCGGGGCTAACTGCTGCAACCGGTATGGATGCATTAACTCACGCAGTAGAAGCTTATATTTCTAAAGATGCAAACCCTGTAACAGATGCTTCAGCGATCCAAGCAATCCGTTTAATTTCTCGTAACTTACGCCAAGCGGTTGCACTGGGTACAAATCTAAAAGCCCGTGAAAATATGGCTTATGCTTCACTTTTAGCCGGAATGGCATTTAATAACGCGAACCTGGGTTATGTTCATGCAATGGCTCACCAATTAGGGGGGTTATATGATATGCCTCATGGCGTGGCTAATGCCGTATTACTCCCACATGTATTGCGTTATAACTTGATTGCTAACCCAGAAAAATTTGCAGATATTGCTGAGTTTATGGGTGAAAATATCACCGGATTATCCGTGATGGATGCGGCGGAATGCGCTATTGCCGCTATCGCTCGTCTCTCTGCGGATATTGGTATTCCGCAACATTTAGGTGAATTGGGTGTAAAAGAATCTGATTTTCCTTATATGGCAGAAATGGCACTTAAAGACGGTAATGCATTCTCTAACCCACGCAAGGGTAATGAAAAAGAGATCATTGAAATTTTCCGTCAAGCTTTCTAATTTGGCTAAAAAACACCTATCAGTGTCATCCTTAATACTCTGCGGTTCCAAGTCTAGAACCGCAGTAATTAAAATCATTTCACGACTTTAAGACCAATAACACCGATGACGGTTAGTGAGATAAAAAACAGACGTTGCAGTGAAAATGGCTCTTTAAACCAGAATACACCCGTAATACACAAACCAATTGCACCGATAGCGACCCAGAGAATATAGGTCGTGCCAAGTGGCAACGTTTTCAAAGCCTGAGCCAGTAGAAAAATACTGATAAGCGCTGAGATAATAGCTAATATACTGGCAGTGAGCTTTGTCCAACCCTCATTTAACTTTAGTGAAATACCCATTACAATTTCAAACAATGATGCTGTAAATAAGTAAACCCAAGCCATTATGTATTCCCTCTTGGCGCAACAAGCGTAACACTATCGCGTATTGTATTAACATGAATGGCTTCCTTTACCGCTGGGCGAGCGGATAAAACAGTCAACCATTTCATTACCGCGGGGAAAGCTGATATATCCAAATCTAACTCATGCCAAGTCCGTAACCATGAAAATACAGCTATATCCGCGATGGTATATGTATCCCCTGTCAAATAAGGCGAATTTTGTAACTGCTTTTCTACCACACCGATCAGACGAAGAGACTCTTTTTGGTAGCGCATCAAAGCCTCTTCATTATGATTTTTTGTTCCATGTAGAAACCACCACAACTGCCCCATCATTGGCCCAACACCACCAATCTGGAAATGTAACCACTGCTGAATTTGCCATCTCTCTTTTAAAGCGTTTGATTGTAACAGTGGGTACTTTTCAGAAAGATACGTCAAAATCGCACCGGATTCGAATAATGTAATTCCTGTTGTGTGATCAACAATAGCAGGAATTTTACCATTGGGATTGATCGCTAAAAATGAAGGTTGATGCTGTTCGTCAGCAGAAAGATCAACAAAACGCCGCTCAAAAGGAATGCCGACTTCATGTAGAAATAATGCGACTTTCAATCCATTAGGGGTATCTGCTGTGTAAAATGTGATATCAGGTTTTTTTGATACAGTCATTGTCGCTCCAACTTAGAATAAATTAAGATTGCATTTACAATCGTTGCATATGCAATAATACCCCTAATTATCTAATGACACAAGTAGCTACGTAATATGACCCATTCATCAAATCAGACTTTAAATTATGCCTTTTAAAAAAAGCAACCCACATTAACGTGGGTTGCTTTTTTATTTAGTCAGTTTGTTAATAATGGTTAATTAAATCGTGGTAGGATCCATTTTTTCCACATTAACACCATATAATTGTATTGCCCGAGTGACTTCCTCTCTTGAAATTACACCATCATCTGCTAGTAATTTTAATGCTGCTATAACAATAAAGTGGCGATCGACCTCGAAAAACTCTCGCAATGCTTCTCGAGTATCTGAGCGCCCAAATCCATCCGTTCCCAGCGAAATAAACTTACGCTCAGGTAAATAGGGTCTGATCTGGTCACCTATAATTTTCATATAATCTGTAGCAACAACAATTGGCCCTTGATGTGAACTCAGTAAATTTTCTATATACGATTTTTTAGGTGTTGCATCGGGATGTAACATATTCCAACGCTCTATTGCCATACCATCACGTCGTAGTTCCGTTAAACTTGTGGCACTCCAAACATGACTACTAACAGCAAAATCATCCTTCAACAATTGTGCAGCAGCTAGCGTTTCACGCATTATCGAACCACTCGACATTAATTGAACATGTCGATCTGCTTGTTGAATATCCCCTTTTTTTAGCAGATAAGCGCCGCGTAAAATACCTTCTTCGACACCTTCAGGCATTTCAGGTTGAGGATAGTTTTCATTTAATAAAGTGATGTAGTAGTAAATATCTTCCATGTTTTCATACATGCGATACATACCATTGCGAATAATAACTGCAAGTTCATAAGAGTATGATGGATCATAAGAAACACAACTTGGGATAACCGAAGAAAGCACATGGCTGTGTCCGTCATCATGTTGTAACCCTTCCCCCATTAGTGTGGTTCTTCCCGATGTTGCGCCTAATAAAAAACCTTTAGTGCGCGCATCCGCGGCAGCCCATGCTAAATCGCCAACACGTTGTAATCCAAACATTGAATAGAAAATATAAAATGGAATCGTTGTAACGTCATGATTACTATACGACGTTCCGGCTGCAATCCATGTTGACATGGCGCCAGATTCGTTGATACCTTCTTGAAGTATCTGTCCGTCTTTGGCTTCTTTATAGTAACTCAATTGTCCAGCATCTTGAGGTGTATAAAGTTGACCAAGCCAAGAATGGATCCCAATTTGGCGAAACAATCCTTCCATACCGAAGGTTCTTGATTCATCCGGCACTATCGGAATAACAAGTTTACCCATGTTTTTATCTTTCAATAATACATTGAGAATATTAACAAATGCGGTCGTTGTGGATTGTGTTCGCTCTCCACTTCCTTTTAATACCGAAGCAAATTGTGATAATGGCGGAATAGCCAGTGGTACAGTTTGAGGGAATCGGGCTGGTATATGACCACCTAGCTTCGCGCGTGTGCTTTTAATGTATTGTTCTTCAGCACTGCCAAGTTCAGGTTTGATATAAGGAATATCAAGAAGCTGATCGTCTGGTACTGGCAAATTAAAGCGATCACGGAACGCTCTCACTGCATCATTACTCATTTTTTTAAGCTGGTGGTTGATGTTTTGTCCTTCCCCCGCTTCACCCATTCCAAAACCTTTGACTGTTTTGGCTAAAATAACGGTTGGTTTACCTTTGGTATTTACGGCTTGATGATAAGCAGAATAAACTTTTTCAGGATCATGCCCACCTCGATGAAGCGCCCAAATTTCGTCATCGCTCATATCTGCAACTAATTCTAATAATTCTGGATACTTACCAAAGAAATGTTCACGAACATAAGCACCACTTTGTGATTTAAATGTTTGATAATCTCCATCAACACATTCCATCATGCGTACTTCTAATAATCCTGAAGTGTCTTTTTCTAGTAATTTATCCCAATTACTTCCCCAGATAACTTTAATTACATGCCAACCTGCGGCTCTAAAATTACCTTCAAGTTCTTGAATAACTTTACTATTACCACGAACAGGACCGTCAAGTCGTTGTAAATTACAGTTAACCACAAAAATAAGATTATCAAGCTTTTCACGCCCCCCTAATGAAATTGCTGCCAATGACTCAGGTTGATCCATTTCACCATCACCTAAAAATGCCCATACTTTGCGATCTTGGTGAGGTTTTAAATTACGATATTCTAAATATCGCATGTAGCGGGCTTGATAAGCGGCCGTTAATGGCCCAAGTCCCATCGAAACGGTTGGGTATTGCCAAAAATCAGGCATTAAGCGTGGATGCGGATAAGATGAAATGCCTCGGCGAGTCGATTCACGGCGAAAATTATCGAGTTGCTCTTCATCAATGCGTCCTTCAAGATAAGCACGCCCATAAATTCCAGGTGCAGAGTGTCCTTGTATATAGACCATATCACCTGCAAAAGTATCAGTACGACCGCGGAAAAAATGGGTAAAACCAACATCATAAAGCACAGCAGCGGATTGGTAGGTTGCGATATGGCCTCCAACCCCTGAATGTTTACCTGCACGTAATACCATTGCCATTGCATTCCAACGAATAAAGGCATTTATACGTTCTTCTATATGTTGATTGCCTGGATATTCGCACTGTTGCGAAGTGGATATGCTATTGATATAAGGTGTGGTGACAGTACTAAAGTAATCACCGTATTTTTGTTGATCGATTTGCGCCATTTTATTGAGTAAAAAATGGGCACGTTCTCGTCCATCAATACGGGTGACACCATGAAATGCATCAAGCCATTCTGTGGTTTCCTGGGGATCTAGGTCAGTTTTTTTCGCAGGTTGATTCATAAGTTCTCCAAATATACACGACCCTTTTGAGGGCTTACTATAGGTACTAATTGACCATTCACACACAATTGCAATTACTAACATTGCAATTACTATAATTGCAATTGCAATCATGGAAAAAATGACTCTATCCTTTTATAATTGCAATTGCAAATAATTCCCATAATTGGAAAAACTCTAAGATGAACAACAAACAACCTGATCTCTGGTTTTCTTTTGTTAAAGCTCATAAGCTTATAATTAAAAAAATTGAAGCTGAATTGGCTGAGGCTAAACTCCCCATCTATGCGTGGTATGACATTCTTTGGGGTTTAGAAAGTGGTGTGGATGGAACTCGACGTATGCATGAGCTTGCTGATGTCGTGGTGATTGAGCGCTATAATTTAACGCGAATGATTGATAGGCTTGAGAAAGAAGAACTTGTTATACGCACTCGTTCTGATGATGATCGCCGTGCTGCATTTGCAACCATCACAGAAAAAGGCAAAGCATTAAGAAAAGAGATGTGGGTCATCTATCAAGGTGTCATCAAAGACTATTTTATTAGCCAATTTAGTGAGGATGAAATCGCACGTTTCGCGCAAGCCCTTAATGCAGCCTCAGATAAAGTTAGAGAATAAAAATTACTTATCCTTATCCAAATTAAAAATATTTAATGCATCTTCAAGAACAACGGTAGGAAGTTTTTGATCATCGACCAATAACTTCAATGCACATAAAGCAATCCATTCTGCTTGTGGATAGTGAATTTTTCCTTTAATTTGTGAATCGTTGCCAATTGCAGCAAATGGGCTAGAAATAAAAGGTTTTATCTGGCTCGCAATCAAATGTGTATAATCTGTAATAGCAACCACGGGCCAACTTTCACTCCCAATACATTGTTCTAAATGTGATTTAACAAGTTTTGAGTGCTGACTTGCTTGTTGATAGTTGAGTTGTTCTGCATCAAAGGCCAATTTTGTATAGCTTGGACAACTCCACACTTCACTGTCTATTTTCCAATGTTTTTTCAGTAAATACGCAGCTTCAAGCGTACGTGACAGTGCTTTTCCTGCACCACATAATCTTACGATTAATCCATCGTTTTTAATCGGAAGTTTTGCCACGCAATGCATTCCAAGATAGGCATTTTCAGCCTCTCGCTGATCCAAGACTCCGTTTGATATGCAAGGAGCTTCATGGGTTGCGATATAAACCATCTGCTTTTTTCCCTCAACATAAAGGGTTTGAATGGCGTGCTCAATAATCGCGCCCGCTTCTTGGATATTCGCAGGATCGTAAGGAAGCCAGCTATCCATTCCCGTTAATGCTAAGGGAAACCAAGCTTGCACACCTTTAGGTAAGGGAGCGCCTTGTACATCTGCGCGGTTAATAAAAATTCCCTTACGATTAGTTTCTGTTTGTAGCGCCCCCAACATAGCAACTGACGGATCACTGAAAAAATAAAATAATGGTTTTTCATATTCATTATTATTAAGAAACCAAATTGGCCACGCAGTTGGTGATTGCTTTTGAGTTGATAAAACTTCTCTCGATAATCCCTCTTGATTGAGCTTATGACTCAATTTTTCTATCCAATGATAAATAAGCAAAGGGTCTGACACACTGTTTTGTATCATCGATTGAATATGGGGCACACAGGTCAGTGCAGCTTGGCTTGTTTTTTCAGACGTGGCAGGCATTTTAAAATATTGAACAGACATTCGTGCTCCTTGAACAACGTGTAAAAGCGATTTCGCAACCTTATTGTTGCATGTGCAATTATTGTAATTACAATAAAATGGAGCGTCAAATGGAAATAGTAAGTAAAGCAAATCATTAGAAATATCCGTTAGATATCACAACACTAACACATTGAAATAAATGATTTGTTTTAGATAAAACAGATGATATGAGGTAAGCAATAAAAAAAGAAAAGAAATACTACAGATATTTTCAGTTTTTAGTTTTCAGTTTTCAGGGATATATTTTCCAATCTAAGGAACAAAAACCTTCGACAAAATCGAGTAATTCTAAAATAGTGTCTTCATCTTCGATGGCTTGTAATTGATTTAAACAATCTCGCATTACATCTTGAGTCATTCCATTGTATTTATAGGATAAAAGTAACTCCCTTAATACCAATAAATCTCGATTTAAAGCAATACCCTTTTGTATGTCATCAACGAGAGCTTGCTGTTGCTGGTGGCATTGCTGTTTTATTTTATCCATATTTAACCTAAACCTACCTTTTCACCCTTTTCTTTTCTAAGCCATTAATAGTTTGTAATAAATTAGCTTTATTCTGACTTTAGCTGGCTTTATAGATTTCAAGATGCTTTCCATTGATCTTGGTATTCTGATGGCACTAATTCTTTGTTAAAAACTCGCTCGTGATAAATAACGCGCCCATCAAGTCTCTGCTGAGGCACCATTACAACACCGGTATCAAAAATGGCGTGACTCCAATCTTCTTTGATTAAGCCTCGTCGCCATAAGCGGTAATATCGATTTGCTTGTGACTCTAATTCATTCTCTTTTAAAATAACTGATAGTGGTGCAAGCAGTTGTTGTGAAAGGTGATATTTTTTCATCAACCAGCGTTTATTTCTTTTAATTAACTTTCTTTTCATCGTTATTAGCTCTATATCCCTTTATACTATTCTTATCTTAAAAAGAGGCCTGAAAATTTTGTTTAAGCTCCCTTTTTTCTATGTTTATTAAAGTGCTTTAGATGGACAACATAACTGTTTTAGTCCTCTAAAAAACCATAATAATGAATGCCAAATCAGCAGCAAGATAATAAAATTAGCAAAGATAAATAGTGCGGTTGAGAGTAACTGCATAAAATGACTATTAGATGCCATACTCATATTTAATGAGGCTTTTGCCAACGCAGAAACACCGAAAGAGAAACTCCAGAAAGGTAATGAGAATGGCTGTTTAACAAACCAAGGGATTAATCTTACCATAAATAGAAGTTGTAAAAGACCATAGCCTAATAACATTTTAGCGAAGAAATCGATGTGATTATCATTAATAGCCAAATAAGCGCTACAAGCAACTAAAGCGGGCGCTAATTGAATACCAAATGAAAGACGTGATTTTTCATCCATTAATCCGTCACTGCGTATCCTTTTTAAAATAGCGGGTTCTAAACTTAACCAAGAAAACACACCGGCACCAAAAAATAAAATGCCCAAGTCATTAAAACCAAACGCACCACATGCCATAGCGCAAATAAAATTATTCGCGACTGTTGGTAAATACAATACAGGTGTGGTCGCCATTTTAGGGTATTCCCCCTTCCATTGAGCACCAATCAACCAACTTGAATAGCCCAATTGAGCAACTGCGCCGAGGCTAAACAGGATAAGTGAGAACAACGGCAAGTAAGGACTCAATCCTATAGAAACCAAGACCGTTGTTGCGGGAAACAAACTGGTAAATCCGCTAGCAACCGGATGTTTTATTTCATCAAGAACAAGTTGGCGGTGAAGGAGATATTTCGCCAGTAAGAATAATGTGAGTGTTAACCAAACTAAACACCCTACACTAATAAAAATTTCACCAATATAAGCTGGGTAACCGTGTTCTTTTGTAGCATAACGCCATGCCATCCCCGTACCAATCATCCCTAATACGACACCAAAATAGCCGGATGCAAATTGTGAAGAGAGTATCTTTAATTTATTTATCAATATCATACTGTTATTTTCACTCATATAAATGACGTAGTTCAGTGGTGCTTTAGACTATCGAATCAAATAATAATACAGATAATAAAATTTATTTTGATAAAACGCATTTAAAATATATGTTATGGATTATGACGCACTTTAAGAGTTTTCACCCTCTTATTCCCGAATATTCTGATGCTTGTATAAATACGATAACGATATCTTTATATTGTCCTTTATTTTGGAGTTTATAAAAATGAATATCACGTTAAAAAAGATTGGAACACTGTGCGTTGCTTCTGTTCTGCTTTTTTCTCTTGCCGGTTGTTCTAATATGTCAAAACGCGACCGTAATACAGCTATTGGTGCCGGTGCAGGCGCCGTTGGTGGCGCTATTTTAACTGATGGTAGCGCATTGGGCACTATTGGTGGTGGTGTTTTAGGTGGTGTTATCGGTCATCAAGTCGGTAAAAAATAACTATTTTGTCTTATTGTACTAGACTGAGTTATATTTTATTGACTCAGTCTAGTAACACATCTCATTAAGATATTCTGTATTTAATTGGGTATGACATGAATAAATCGTTTCTCTCTCAATTAAAAGAAGCTGTTGTCGTTTTATATCAGTCATGTAGCGATTTGATTCATATCGTAGTGGCCCTTATTTTGTGTTACTTCTGTTTTCTTTTATCACCCACATTGGTGATTGCCGTAATTGGCAGTATCATTATTATTATCATCCTGTTTTTACTTAGTTTATTTGTTTTGCCGTGATGCAAAACATAATCTTTGTCTCCCTTATTTTTAATAAAAAAATCGACTAAATAATCACGGCTTGTTCTGTCAGTTAAAAACAAAAATACAGGTTACTATTAAAGATAAAAATATTTCACATCATAAAAGAACCTTGTTTTTAGGCTGATTTTTCACAAACCTGATTTTTAAACTTGACTCTTTTTGGTGATAGTCTTTTACTTCAATGATTATAACTATCGAGGGTAATTAAATGATTATTTTTATCACGGGTGCTTCTGCGGGTTTTGGTGAGGCTATCGCTCGTCATTTTATCAGCCATGGACACAAAGTAATTGGTACCGCTCGTCGTTTGGATAAACTCAATAACTTGCATAAAGAGTTAGGTGAACAATTTTATCCATTACAGTTAGATGTCACGGATAAAAAAGCCGTCAGCGAAATTTATGATCAATTACCTGAAAAATGGCGCACCATAGATGTATTAGTGAATAATGCTGGATTAGCATTAGGCTTAAATACCGCAGATAAAGCCAACCTTGATGACTGGGATACGATGATCGAGACAAACAATAAAGGTCTTGTTCATGTTACCCGCGCTATACTCCCTCTTATGGTAGAAAGAAATAAAGGCCATATTATTAACATTAGCTCAACTGCTGCATCTTGGCCTTATATGGGAGGTAACGTTTATGGCGCGACTAAAGCCTTTGTTAAGCAATTTAGTTTAGGATTACGCGCTGATCTTCAAGGTAAAAAAGTTCGCGTGACGGATATTGAACCGGGTCTTGTTGGTGGCACTGAATTTTCACTTGTTCGATTTAAAGGTGACAGTGGAAAAGTTGAACAGACCTATGCAAATGCCAACGCATTAACCCCTTAGAAATGATGCCTGTCAGCCAATCATTTGCGGGCCTTAGTGTTCATCGCCAAAACTAAACGCACTGAAAACTCATTTTTTATTAAGGCATCAGTTATAATTATTAAGATATAATAGTCATTGACAGTAATAGCGACATAATTTTAGAGGATTGCAACCATGATCAATTCACTCACTAAGAAGCAAACGGTAAGAACGCTATTGTTCTCCTTATTTCTTGGTTTATCCGTGTCTTCTTTTTCTTCTATTGCCACCTCAACTAATGTAACCATTAATGGTAATGGCTATGACAATGTCTTAGATAAAGAGCAAGCTCGACAAATGAAAGAAGACTGGGACCAAAAACGAGAACTTCGTACCCAAGTCAATCAACGAGAAAAAATTGAATTTAATAAAGTAGATAAAGCCATTGATGAGCGAGATGCTTGTCTGAAAAGTGCAAATGTCTATGCTTATTGGGAGTCTGAAACACGTCGTTGTTTAGACAGTAATACTGGACGCCCTGTTAATCCGTAAGAAAATCGTGTAAAACAGTGATGTTTTACAAAGTAAAACAAGGAGAGAATGATATGAAAAAATACGTATTTGCAGTAATGGCAACCCTCGTTGCATTTGCACCTTTAGCGGCAAATGCAGGTTGTGATGAAGTTGTTGAATCTATTCAACAAAAAATCGTCAATAATGGTGTACCCGCAGCTAACTTTACGTTAATTGTCGTTGAAAACGACCAAGTTGCACAAACAGAAGGTAAAGTGGTAGGCACATGCGAAAATGACAGTAAGAAAATTATCTATACTCGTCATTAATTTATTATTGATAAAAATATGTCATTAAAAAAGGGCGCATCAATTTGCGCCCTTTTTCTATTTTACCTGACTTTTATCTGTTCTATTTTATCTTTTTTCACTTGAATATTAGAGACTATTTTCATCTTTATTTTGATTTAAGGCCAAATTAGAAAAAACAAAAATACCCAATGAATTTACTCATCAGGCATTTAAAGTAACAAGTTTGGCACCGTTTAAAAACAAGTGACTCAATCCACTTCGTTACTTATTTATATTCTCTCTTAAGCAGGTACGGCGATTTCCAACTGACTTAAATCAAGGTAACAAGAGAGATCACGTTCTTCAGGACGCAATAAATACGGGATTTCACCAATCAGCGGCGCAGGAATATGCTGAGACAGCCTTTCCACAATTTTCGCATAATAAGGTAATCCTGGATTTATTCTGTTAGCAACCCAACCCGCTAATTTCAAACCATCGTTGAGAATAGATTGTGCTGTTAATATTGAGTGATTGACACAGCCTGGTTGAATACCAACAACCAATATCACTGGAATTTGTTCTTTCACCACCCAATCAGAATAAAAGGTATTGTCATCAAGTAGATAACGCCAACCGCCATTACCTTCAATAACAACACACTCTGCTTTTTTACTTAAATTGTTGAGTTCATTTGAAATTTTATTAAAATCAATTTCATTCTCACTGACATAACAATTATCAAGCAAAATAGGATTAATTTCGTCGTAGCGAACTTCAACTGGCGATGAGCTATGAATAATCTGTGCATCCCGATTACGTTCACCATCAGCTGTTTCATGTAATTCTGTTGCAATAGGCTTATAACCCACTGCCGTTGACCCGCCACGATTTAATGACTGAAGAAGTGCTCGGGTTACAACAGTTTTACCCACGTTGGTATCTGTCCCCGTAACAAAAAAGCGTGTTAACATATAATTTACTTCCGTTATGACAGATAAATCAGGTTCATAAAAAATGACAGAGATTAGAGTTTAGGGTAACACCGTTTCTGGTGGTTTGAGGTAGCTCAATTTTTTAGTTAATTGGTCGAAAATAGAGAATTCGTTAATGATCAATTGATGTATTTACGCTTGCAAAACACTTTTGTTACGTTTTATTGTGCTTAATTTAGCCTTGCATCAACTCAATTAACAAAGAGCCGTTGTACAAAGCCTCTTTAACTAGCGATGCCGCAGGCAATGTTCCTTTATTTCTTAACTCTGTTTCTTCAATAATCAACGATTGTGCATAACGTGGCATGACATGATTTTGAACGTGCTTCAAGATCAAAGGGAAAAAAATTGACTTAGCTCGACAAAGTGGCGAACCAATAAGTATTTTTTGTGGGTTAAAAATATTAATCATCACAGCAAGAATAAAACCTAATCGCTGTGCAACTAAATTGACAATTTCAAACGCCTGCTTATCACCGACTAATATTGCATCACACAGCGTTTCAATAGTAATGGGATATTTGTTTAGCAACGAGATTGGGTTTTCTTGTGCTAATAATTGTGCTTTTTTAATTAATTGAGGAATAGCAATTTCCGTTTCTAAACACCCTTTCGCGCCGCAATAACAAGCATTCTCAGAATCGATAACTTTAGTATGCCCAATTTCAACCGCGCTGTGGCTATGGGAATGCAATGTTCTCCCGTTAGTTATTACGCCAGCACCAACAATATCATCGATAACAATTTGTAAAATATCTGAACTGTTTTTTGCTGCGCCATATAAAGATTCTGCCATTGTCCATGCAGTTACACTGTGTTGCAAAAAAACAGCAACACCTGTTTTTTCATGGATTTTATCAGCAAGGGGAATGTCTTTAATCTCATAATAAGGTGAGCTATGAATAACACCAATAATGGGATCAACAATCGCATTCATAGTAATACTGATTGCGGTTAATCTTTCAACATGAGATTGATAACGCTCGAAGAATTTATCGATAGCAAGTAAAAAGTGATTAAGAAAATCATCACTGTATTCTTTAGGGAAATCGAACGTATCTTCAGTAACCAGCTTGCTATCTAATTCTCTTAAACTAAAAAGCAAGCTACCTTTATTGACGCGGATACAGAGAAATTGCCAGCCTTGGCTTTCTAATTTTAATCCGACCGCAGGTCTGCCACGAAATCCCACATCGGGGAACTCTGTTTCATGAATAAGGTGCGCTTCAACTAATTCTCGGGTGATCTTAGTAATACTTGCTGGCGCAAGCTCTGCCTTTTTTGACAGTGAAATACGAGAAATGGGACCATGTTCATCAATCAAGCGAAAGACTGTGCCAAGATTAAATTGTTTTACGTGATCGATGTGGCTAGGTTGGTTCCCCATTGAATGCATCCTTAATTAAGGAGCCATAATTAATTCGAGGCTCCAAATAATTCATTACCGATTATGTCGTCAATTTGTGATAATTGTACAATACTTACATAAAAAGCGTGATCAAAAACACAGATAAATCAAGATTTTTGGTGATCTAAGATATTTTTTAATAGTAATTGCGTTAATCTATTTGCAGCCGCAGGTATCGTGCGCTTTTTATGAGAGACTAACCAAACTTCAGAAAAAGCCTGTGAATTAGCAAAGTGTAAATA
Organism: Pseudomonas sp. FME51; assembly: GCF_014897305.1. Lineage (NCBI taxonomy): Bacteria > Pseudomonadati > Pseudomonadota > Gammaproteobacteria > Pseudomonadales > Pseudomonadaceae > Pseudomonas > Pseudomonas sp. FME51. Next base: position 348,848 of record NZ_JABUYN010000001.1, read on the forward strand.
ATGTACTCCATCCACTTTCATGCGGGTAAAAGATTTTGTCACAATTGAAATACCCAATCCGGCAGCAACTAATCCTAAAATTGTCATTGCTTCGCCCGCCTCTTGCGCAATAGTCGGCGTAATGCCAGATAAACTCAGTAATTGAATTATTTCATCATAAAGTGCCGTACCGACATCTCTTTCAAAAAAAACAAAGGGGTATTGTCCAATATCTTGAATATTGACACCCGTTTCTTTGTAAGCAAGTAAAGGATGCCCTTCATAAACCGCTAAGATAAAAGGCTCACGAAACAAGAGCTGGTGGTGCAAATTTTCGGGTAGCGTCGTGTTTCGCATGATCCCCAGATCAATACGTCCTGTCAGTAACGGCGATATCTGTTGTTTTGTATTCATTTGATGCATATGAATACCCACTTCAGGATAGTTCTCCCTAAACTGTCGCAAACTCAAAGTGACTAAATGCATAAAAGGTGTTGTTGAGGTAAAACCAATTGAAATTTCACCTAATTCACCTTTTTCCATTCTAGCGGCGCGTGTTGCAGCTGCGTTGACTTGCGCCATTATTTGATAAGACTCTTTTAAAAACATTTGCCCCGTGGGTGTTAATGAGACTGAGCGGTTAGTGCGTTCTAAGAGCTTAGCCCCAATTTCATTTTCAAGCGCTTGTATTTGTTGGCTTAAAGGCGGCTGAGAAATATTCAATCTTTCTGCGGCTTTACCAAAATGAAGTTCTTCTGCTACGGCAATAAAGTAACGTAAATGCCTCAGTTCAATATTCATATTTCTCTCATATCGTCATTGATACTTTAAACGTCTTATTTCTAATGATTAATATATTAGACAAAAAAATCAAATATTTCTAACATTGACATAAATCAAATTTAAGTAATGGAAGTTTAATCAATATGGATACTCACGAAATAGACAGTAAAAGTATGAGCTTAGGCACTGATATTTCAGACAATACATCAAGTATAGAAAAGCCTGCTCATCGCCAATCTAACCCTAAGCACTATATTCAGCGTGATGATGCACTGTATATAAAAGTGACAGTGTCATTTTTTATGGTCGGATTAGCCACTTTTGCCTTACTCTATTTTGTGCAACCCATATTGCCGGTGTTATCTAATGAATTTTCAGTAAGCCCTGCAACCAGTAGCCTAGCGCTCTCGCTTTCAACAGCATTAATGGCATGTGGATTACTTATCACCGGCCCTCTTTCAGACGCTTTTGGTCGTAAAAATGTGATGGTTATTGCGCTATTTTGTGCGGCTTTTTTTACATTATTAAGTGCTGCTATGAATAGCTGGACGGGTATTTTAATAACTCGCGCCTTAGTTGGGCTTTCATTAAGTGGTGTTGCTGCAGTGGCAATGACCTATTTAAGTGAAGAAATTCATCCTGCTTATCTCGCATTATCAATGGGGTTATATATTAGCGGAAACTCTATTGGTGGTATGAGTGGTCGTGTCATTACAGGTGTATTAAGTGATTATTACTCTTGGCGTTTATCTGTCGTTATTCTTGGTGTTTTTGCCCTTTTTGCCGCGGTGACTTTTTGGAAAATATTACCTGCCTCCCAGCATTTTAGACCAACCGCATTAAAACCGCGTAACCTGCTTATTACAACAAAATTGCATTTTAGAGATAAAGGACTGCCCCTATTATTTATCGAAGGGGGTTTATTAATGGGCGGATTTGTCACTTTATTTAACTATATTGGCTATCGTTTATTAGATGCACCCTATTCATTAAGTCAGACTACAGTGGGCTTAATTTCTATCGTGTATTTAAGTGGCACTTATAGCGCCTCGAAAGCCGGATTATTAACGACAAAATATGGATTAGGCAACGTATTTATTGCGGGTATTTCAATGATGTTAATCGGAATATTGATCACCTTAATTGAATCGTTACCTGTTATCTTTATCGGGATGCTTATCTTAACAACGGGATTTTTCGCAGCTCATGCTGTTGCAAGTAGCTGGGTTGGTCGTCGAGCTAAACGAGGCCGAGCTCAAGCCTCTTCACTTTATCTTTTTACTTACTATGCGGGTTCAAGTCTTGCTGGTACGGTCGGTGGCCTGTTTTGGATAAGTTTTGGTTGGCTGGGTGTTGGATTATTTATTGCCATTTTAATGTTAGCAGCTTTGTTGATCGCATTACATTTAAATAGAGTTGCCCAATAACCATGTAAATCATAATGATAACAAAGTACGAAAGCAGGCTAATACCATTTAATATTGTCGATTTCGTACTCTTTTCATAAGGTATAGGCCTATACTTTTGAGAAGGATTAGCACCATGTTTAAAATTAAACTGCCTATCGCTCTGCTCTTTGTTCTTTTTACATCGATTGCCAGTGCGTCTACAAAAAGTTGTCCGCCAACAAAACCAGACTGCAATACAATTCAAGACTCAATACATTTTGTGAATGAAAAATAAGCCAAAATGGTGTGTAAAATCATCGCAAATCTTCTTTTTAAGAAAAATAGTATTAAAATATGCCCTTTTCACGGTGTACTGTGTTTATATACAGTATACCGTATTTTTGGCATTTCCCCCTGCTAAGCGATGTACTTTCCACTGAAGCTAATGTATTGTTTTAAACAAAGGCTAATTGTATGTTGTAACTAAATAAGGATATTAAAATGAGTAAATATGATTTAATCGAACAATTCAATCTCTGCTTTAAACAGTTAGAAACAGAGATTAACTCTCTGACAAAAAAGCTAAAAAATTTAACATTATTATCTTCGGCTGTCTTTGAATTACCCGATGTCACTAAAGAAGAAGAGCATGATGAAGTTGTTCATGTGACGGTGTCGCCTAGCTATGATGAAGAAGCTCGTGACCTTACATTAAAGCTTATCGCAAATTTGTTTATTTATGATAATGCCCCACATATCAGTAGTAAACGTGCTATTCGTTTACCTGGTGTACTTTGTTTTAGTACTAATAACATTGAGTTTAAGGCTGTAAAAAAAGAGGTTGAGCAAATTAATGCATTAAAAAAACAGCTTTCTGATATCGTGACTAAAGAGTCAGGAATTTCTAAGGAGGAACGTTTTGATTTTGTTCATAATCAGCTAAAAGGGTTGATTACACTCAATGCTTATCGCACCCTCACCCTACTGTCTGATCCTGATACTGTTCGTTTTGGTTGGGCGAATAAAAATATTATTAAGAATTTAACGCGTAATGATGTGTTGGCCCAGTTAGAAAAAAGTCGTGAGGCTAATCGCGCCGTTCCACCTTATACGAGTGAACAATGGGCTGAGCGTATTGATAAAGAAATTATCACCCTTTCACAACTCCCTGAAAATGCGAAATTAAAAATAAAACGCCCAGTAAAAGTGCAGCCTATTGCCCGCGTTTGGTATTCAGAAATTCAAAAACAGGTACAATATGCCTGCCCTTTGCCATTATTGGCTTTTTATATTGATAAAGAGAGCGATTTTAAACCGATTATTGGCGAACTTCCTGATTATGATGCCGATAATATTCAAATTCGCCATCGCCCTAAAGCAAAAAACTTGCAATTAATTATTCCAAGAATGCATTTATATCTTGAAAAGTAATCAATTAATAAACTGATTAATAACCTATTTTTCAATAAGTTGAATCGAACTTCCTTGAATAATTTGCAGAAGGTAATCATAAAGTTGAGTAAAATAATCAGCTTCAATATTCAAATCAATCGTTATTTCTATCTTATCTTTCAATAAGAAAATAATTTTTTCTCGGCTTATCGTAATTTTTTCAAGCGTATTAATCGCTTCAATATCAGATAGATGTGTCATTAAACCAATGGAATTATCAATCTCTTCATCTTCTTCATCAAATCGTGAAAGAATGATGAAGTGATCAGGAGAAACAGCATCATCTCCTATTCCAATAATGGTGACATCATCTTCAACATAGCAATTCACTTCTGTTGCGGTAAAACGAATTTCTTCATTCATATCAATTTTCCTAATACGATCTAAAAATCCCGCCATTATAGCGGGATTTAATATCAGCATTAAATAAGCGCTAAATAGGCTTATTTCTTCATACTACCAACCATCTCTTCTGGACGAACCCAACTATCGAATTCTTCAGAGGTGAGGTAGTTCAGTTTCAATGCTGACTCTTTCAGTGTTAAGCCTTTTTTATGCGCATTTTTAGCGATTTCAGCCGCTTTATCATACCCAATATGCGTATTTAATGCTGTAACCAACATTAATGATTCGTGAAGTAGTTTATTGATACGTTCACGATTTGGCTCAATACCAATTGCACAGTGTTCATTGAAACTACGCATACCATCAGCCAGTAAACGGACTGATTGCAAGAAGTTATCAATAATCATTGGGCGATAGACGTTCAGTTCAAAGTTACCTGATGCACCACCAATATTAATAGCCACATCATTACCCATCACTTGAGCACATAACATTGTTAATGCTTCACATTGTGTTGGGTTAACTTTACCTGGCATGATTGAGCTACCAGGTTCGTTTTCAGGAATAGCAATTTCACCAATACCACAACGAGGGCCAGACGCTAACCAACGCACGTCGTTAGCAATCTTCATTAATGATGATGCTAAGCCTTTTAATGCACCATGCGAATGAACTAGTGCATCACATGTTGCTAATGCTTCAAACTTATTAGGTGCAGTCACAAATGGCTGACCTGATAATTCAGCAATACGTTTCGCGACACGTACAGCATATTCTGGGTGCGTATTTAATCCAGTACCGACAGCAGTACCACCCAATGCCAATTCACAAACATGAGGAATAGAATCATCGATATGTTTGATACTGTGCTCAAGCATCGCCGCCCAACCAGAAATTTCTTGGCCTAACGTCAGTGGTGTCGCATCTTGCAGGTGAGTACGACCAATTTTAACGATGTCATGGAAAGCTTCTGCTTTCTCTTTGAATACTTTCAGCAGTGCTTTTAATTCCGGCAGTAAATCCTGACGTAATGCAATAACAGCAGCGACATGCATGGCAGTTGGGAACACATCATTTGAACTTTGACTTTTGTTAACATCATCATTCGGATGGATTTTGCGCTCCATGCCACGGATACCACCAAGGATCTCACTACCACGGTTAGCTAACACTTCATTCATATTCATGTTTGATTGAGTGCCAGAACCCGTCTGCCAGATTGCTAATGGGAATTCAGTGGGGTGTTTCCCTGCAAGCACTTCATCTGCTGCCGCAATAATTGCATCAGCACGCTCTTTAGGTAATAGACCTAAATCCATGTTAACACCTGCGGCTGCTTTTTTAGTTATCGCAAGCGCATGGATAAGTGCAACAGGCATTTTTTCAACTGAAATACGGAAGTGTTCAAGAGAACGCTGCGTTTGAGCTCCCCATAACTGGTCAGCAGGTACTTCGATTTGTCCCATTGAGTCTTTTTCAATGCGAGTGGCTGCCATTTCAATCTCCTTAAGTACACAGAATAATTGATTAATTCCGAATCGTTTTTTAGTAAATAACTCGGATATAACTATCATGCCATAAACCGAATAATAAATATGAGAGCTAAAGCGAGCTTATGAAATTTATAACAGAATGATATCTGTTGATTTTTCTGGAAAAATACGGTTAGTCACCTTATTTTGTCACCAGCGTTATTATTTAAGCTTTCATATTTATATCCATACTTATTATGAGCCTTTATTATTCATCATAAATAGAATTACATCACACTTAAATAGTGTCTAAATCGAAAAGTGAGTAAAAAAAACATTTTTTATGTCCTTATTTTATTTATCTTATAAATCATATTCATTTTGCTTTAAACTCATTATGTTAGCGACTAACTAAGTAAGTTCTGATTGCGATTTTATTCTACTAAATCTATATTTACAGTTAATATAGGTGGCGATGTATATATGTAGATTATCTATATTTAAAATGAGTAAAATTTTTCACCAATTTATCGGGTTGTTTAAGGGTTACAAAACAGCCTTTATAACGTACATCGCCAGATGTACACAGAGGATGGACTAGAATTATGAAGAAATCGCTTGTCGCTGTTGGTGTTATCGTCGCACTGGGTGTTGTTTGGACCGGAGCTTCGTGGTACATGGGCAGCAAAATTGAAAGTCGCTTACAGGAAGAAACGAAACTTGCTAATGTCCAGTTAGCGCAACTTGCTAAAAATGCACAATTTGGCGCTGATATTAAACTTGAAATTCGTGACTATAAAAAAGGGGTCTTTACCTCTAATGCAGACTTTGCTGTCGTGATTTCAAAAGATGCTAGTGACGTAGAAGACCAAGATAAAAAAGTAGAAGAAGTTATTTTCTCTACGGATATCGACCATGGTCCATTCCCTCTTTCTGATCTGGCTAAATTTAATTTAGCGCCAAAATTAGCGGCAATGAATAATACATTGGTCAACAATGAGACAACCAAAGAATTATTCAAACTGACTAAAGAGAAGTCTATTTTTGATATCCATACCTCTTTAGCTTTTGATGGTGCGGTATCAGGTGAAGCAAAACTGAACCCTATCGATTTCACTGATAAGGGCGACACCGTTAAAACAACACCATTAACTGTTGAATTTTCATCAGATAAAAGTGCAACAAACTTTACAACTTCGGTGAAAGGTGATCAGGTTGTTGTGACTAAAGAAGGTGAAGAGACTTTCACTATTAAAAATATTTCGGGTTCTGTTACCGGGACAAAAGTAAATAATGATCAATACTTATTCAATGAGCAGTTATTAAGCTTTGCTGAAATCGCACATACAAGCAAAGACAAAGCATCAGACTTCTCACTGAAAGATTTTTCTCTGATAACAAAAAGTGATATTAAAGATAAACTTTTCAATTTATCTCAAACCTATAACTTTAAATCATTAAATATTGCGGGATTAGAGTTTGGTGCGGGTAAATTTGGCTATTCTATTGATAAAGCTGATACAGATGCCATGTTGCTGTTAACCAAAGTGTATAACAACTCGTTATTACCTTGGAACAAATACAATTATGACAATTCAGACATGGTAGAACAAGCGGTTCGTGATGTACTGGAAAAAGGCTTAGTTTTCCGTATTGATGAAGCGTCTTTAACAAATAAAAGTGGTGCAAGTAAGTTAACCTTTAACTTAGACTTAAATGCTTTTAACGTTAAAGTATTAGAAAGCCAAGAGAAATCACCAGCAGAATTATTTAACTATCTGTTTAAAAACATTGATTTCAATGTTGATTTATCTCTTCCTATGTTAGCTGAATTCCGTAACACCACTCAATATCTTGATGCGGTTCGTTACCAAGAAACGGCATTAACAGATGAAGAGAAAAAAGAGATTGAAACAGCAACTGCAGCTGATATTGAGCAATTAAAAACAGAGTTACAGCAAAATATCAACCAAATCTCTCAAGATGAGAAAGATGCATTACCACTGATGTTACTTGCACAAGACGGTAAAGCATTAAGCATGAAACTGAACTATGCTGCTGATAAATTTACCATGAACGGTAAAACCTATACTTTTGATGAGTTTATGAATGTTACTCAAGCACCTCAAATGTTAGGTTTAGCCGCAATGTTATTCGGTATGGGCGCATCATCTTACGATTACGATGATTCTGATTATTCAGAAGAAGGTTATCAAGAAGAGATGACTGAAGATCCTGCTATCATCGAAGAACAAGAAATCTTAATCCCAGAGCAACCAGCACAAGCTCAATAATTAAGTTTCGATTAAAGACGTAAATAAAAACACCCCATTGTGTTATTCATAAATGGGGTGTTTTTTTATTTATTATTTAGCAGCCACAATCTTTAGTAGGGAGATAATGAGTTTCCCGCTCATCTTTACAGCATGAATCAATAGTTTTGCTAATGATCCCCGCAAGTGTGTTTACCGTCGAAATAATAGAGGTTAATTGCTCACAAACATGATGACAACTTGCCGTTTTTTCATTCGGTTTAGGAATGTTCGGTATCGTCAAACTGTCACAGAGGATCTCTTGAAGGACTAAAGAAAAATTCGCAATACCCGTTGTATAGATGTAAGAACGCCCTCCTGTTTGCTCAGCTAAACGCACATACTCTTTTGTCACCCGATCTCTATCTACCACACTAGGGAAACGGTCAAGATTAGTTGAGTTATCATCCGGCGTTCCTTGATAGGTATACACTTTGACTTTTTCATGTTGAGCAACAGTAATGGCTTCATTATTTTTTATCACCGCCGCATTGGTGAGCACACCACCGCCACCTTCCATACCCTCATCACCCAGCACAAAAATAGCGCGACGAGCGCCATCACGCCAATCGAAATAGCGACTTACATCAATCACCGCACGACATAAATCTTCTCTATTCCCCGCATGATCACGCCCATCAGCTTCTTTAAAGGGTTTTCTTGCTTGTAAACGACGTTCAGGTACACATTGAGCTTTTAAATAATCACTGGCAGATTGATCAAATTTTGTATCCTCCCACGTCCCTTCAATACCTAGAAAAGTGACTCGAAGTTTTGATGGACAACGTTCTAATGCCTTTTGTATTGCAATATCGATGTCTTTACTTAAATCTGACGATTCATCAGACATTGAGCCACTAGTATCAATGACGACCACTAAATCTAATGCAATCGCCCCATCACCAGTGACAACTTGTGAACCATGGGTAAGGCTACTTGAGGATGAAGGGGGAAGTATTTTAGAAACTAATTGATGTTGTATTTTACTTTCTTTTTTTTCAATATTTAAATCAGAATTATTCATATTTATACACCTTTGATTTTAAATGATTAGGTTTCTATTTAATAGTTTGTAATTAAATTAATATATTCATTTAATACTATCGCTTTATCGACGGCATATTATTACTTTAATTACTTCATTTTTATTTATCATTTAACAAAAGAGATATTCTATTTTTTATTTTATTATAAAAAATAAATTAAATTCGCTTTAATATTCATCCCCCATTACTCATCACAATTAAAAAACCCAACAAATGAATGAATGAATGAATAATGAATTAAATAAATAGATAAAGAGAACAGCTTTAGAGGCTCCTATTTTTATCTTTTTTCATAAAAACCTATCAAAATAACTGATAGAATATTTCAATTACAATGATGAGTACAATTTAAGCTTAAAAATCAATGTATCAGTTAGTTTGATAACAAACATCAATTACATTGAATATTGTAGCTAATAAATAGACACTGTTTTTTTTCATTTTTTATTTTTCGATTAAAAACCGAGAAAAAATAGCTCTTTTAGTTTTAAAAACAGCCAATTCAAATTTATTTGTTAGTGAATAAAATAAAAATCAGTCATAATAATTCGCAACTATTTTATTATTACCCGATTATAAGAAAATCACTATAAACGATAGATTTTCATTATTTCTATTAGAAAGGAAAATAACACGTGATTGACACACAGTTGCCTTTAACCGATTTACATCGCCATTTAGATGGTAATATTCGTCCTCAAACTATTTTAGATTTAGCGAAACAACACAATATTGCACTGCCTGCTTATGAATTGGAAGCATTACGCCCTCATGTCCAAATAACAAAAAATGAGCCTAGTCTTGTGAGCTTTTTACAAAAATTAGATTGGGGTGTGGCGGTTTTAGCCGATTTAGATGCGTGTCATCGTGTTGCTTATGAAAATGTAGTCGATGTAGTTAATGCGGGTATTGATTACGCTGAACTGCGCTTTTCTCCTTATTACATGGCGATGAAACACCAATTACCTGTCGAAGGTGTGGTAGAAGCGATTGTTGATGGTGTACAAAGTGCTCTACAATCTCATGATGTGGATATTCGTTTAATTGGTATTTTAAGCCGTACTTTTGGTGAAGATGCCTGCCAACAAGAATTAAACGGACTATTACAACACCAAGATAAAATTACGGCGCTTGATTTAGCGGGTGATGAATTAGGTTTTCCGGGTCACTTATTCCAACCCCATTTTAATCGTGCTCGTGAGACAGGTTGGAACATTACCGTTCATGCGGGTGAAGCTGCCGGAGCTGAAAGTATTTGGCATGCGATTAAAGAATTAGGTGCAAGCCGTATTGGTCACGGTGTTAAAGCGATTGAAGATCCACGTTTAATGGATTACCTCGCCGAGCATCAAATTGGTATTGAATCTTGCTTAACATCAAATATTCAAACTAGCACTATTAATTCGTTCGCAGAGCATCCTCTAAAAACATTCTTAGCACATGGGATTATTGCCTCTCTTAATACTGACGATCCTGCTGTTGAAGGTATAGAATTAAAACATGAATATACTGTTGCAGCACCTGCTGCAGGATTAACACCAGAACAAATTCGTCAAACACAAATTAATGGCTTGAAAATGGCGTTTATTAGCCAAGCAGAACGTGATGCATTAATTAAGAAAGTCAGTTTACGTTAATATTTAATAGCTTTATGATTAAAACCATCTGTTAATCAGATGGTTTTTTTATATTTATTGAAAATAGATGGAATTATTAATGACTCTTAGACTAAAATTAATTTTCGAGGGGTTACTTATTATTAAGGAAAAGCTATGTGGAATATTCACCCGACAAGAGGTCAATATAGATTATTAGCACAATATCTATCTCCACTTGATGCCTCTATTGAGGCAGGTTTTCTTCAGTCAGAAGGTATTGATGCTATTCTTTTAGATGAAAATATTGTTTGGAATAACCAAGTGTATGCTCAAGCTACTGGCGGCGTAAAACTACTGGTTAACTATAAAGAATTTGAACAAGCGCAAGCAATGCTTAATGAGCTTTACCAAGGCAAATATAATATTAACGATCAGCTAGAACCCATCGATTGTGAATTAAAAGTTGATGTGAAAAACAATAAATCCGACTATTTAAATATGGGTTTTGTTTTCTTAATTTATTTTGTACTTGGTTTACCCCTTCCGTTTAAATCACGCCTACCGTCATCATCCAATAAAAAAGAAAATAACGAAGATCAAAACCAATAAAAAAAGCACCGACAAAGAGTTAAATCGGTGCTTTTCTCATATTTAGCTAAATACGTTATTTCTTTTCAGTTTCTTTAGCTTGATTAGCGTAGCGCTGTGCTAATACAGCACAAACCATTAATTGAATTTGATGGAATATCATTAATGGTAATAGCATTACCCCAACCGTCGCTGCAGGAAAGAGTACGTTCGCCATAGGAACACCATTGGCAAGACTCTTTTTAGACCCACAAAAAACAATGGTAACTTCATCCGCTTTATTAAAACCCAGCAACCTTGCACTGTAGACATTCACAAAAATGACAATCGCGAGCAAGACACAACTAACAACTGCAATGGTTAATAGTGACCAACCGTCGATTTTATGCCAAATTCCTTCAACTACCGCTTCACTAAATGCCACATAGACCACCAGCAAAATAGACGAGCGATCCGTTCTATTCACTAATTTTTTATGGTTATCAACCCAACGTCCAATTAAAGGACGCGATAAGTGACCAATAATAAAAGGTACCATCAATTGCAGTAAAATCGACTGTATTGCCCCTGCGGTATCAAAATCGTCGGCAGAGCCTTGAGTTTGCATTAAGAAACCCACCAGCACAGGAGAAAGGAAAACACCTAAAATACTGGATGCTGATGCACTACAAATAGCCGCGGCGACATTCCCCCCAGCCACAGAGGTAAAAGCAATAGCAGATTGAACTGTGGCAGGAAGCGCACAAAGATATAAAAAGCCCATATAGACCGTCGGTGACATCCATTCAGGCACAATAACGTGTAAGCCTAACCCCAAAACAGGGAAAAGAATAAAGGTGCTGGCAAATACGGTGAGATGTAAACGCCAATGCCCTAATCCTGCCAGTATTGCTTCTCTAGAGAGCTTTGCCCCATGCAAGAAAAAAAGCAGTGCAATAGCACCTGTCGTCAGATATTGGAATAGTGTTTTAATCTCCCCTTGTGCGGGTAATAGCGTTGCTAGCGTCACCACACAAATCATTATCATGAGAAAAGGATCAAGTTTTAATTTTTGCCACCAAGACATTAGATTTAGCACTCCCTATTGCTTATAGCGTAATGGTTTGTTTTAAACGATTTGAAATTTCACCGGCTTCAATCAAGCGCATAATCGCAGTGGCTTGTATTGGGGTAACGGGATTTTCTTCACCCGATGTAATTGCTCGATAAATTTGTTGATAATAAGCAGGATAATCACCAAAGCATGTTGTCAGTGTCGTCGTCTCTAATTCACCTAATGCTGACAGCGTTGTTAACTCACCATCGTTATCATCCATTCCCCAATTATAGGTTTGATTAGGTAATTGACCTGCTTTTAGGGCATCTTCTTGAGTATCTAAACCATACTTCACATAACTCCCTTTTGTGCCATGAATGGCAAAAATAGGGGTTGATGATGCGACTAGCATAGAAGCATGAAGAACAACTCTTAGATTGTCATATTCTAATAGTGCATGAAAGTAATCGGCATTTTTCGCATTAGGACGTAATTGCGCAATATCTGCCGTTATTGCCTTAGGCTCACCAAACAAACAAACCGCTTGATCAAGAAGATGCGGAGCTAAATCATACCAAAGCCCTCCACCTATAGCGGCATCTTCTCGCCAACGTTGACGTACAGTGGGACGAAAGCGATCAAAATGTGCTTCATAGGCACTGACTTCACCCAGTATTTTATCTGCCAGAAGCTTTTTAACCGTTAAGAAACCAGAATCCCAACGACGATTATGAAAAACAGAAAGTAGCTTACCGGCCTCTGCTGCTTGTTGAGTCAGTTTTTCAGCTTCGTCTAATGTCAGTGTAAAGGGTTTATCAACAACAACATGTTTCCCTTTTGCCAAAGCCTGTGACGCCAGAGAATAGTGCGTATTATTCGGCGTTGGAATAATAATTAAGTCTATAGAGGTATCGTTAATCAGTGCTTGAGGGTCTGCATAAACCGTGACGTGAGGAAAATCTTGTTTGACTTTATGTTCATCAGAGCTTGAAATTGCACTAAGATGTAAGCCTTCAGTTGTGGTAATTAAAGGAGCATGAAAGGTTTTACTTGCATAGCCATACCCGATAATCCCAACATTGAGTTTATTTGCCATTACCCTATCCTATTTTTATGCGTTTTTTTATTAACAAAAATCACTTTCACTTTTGTAGCTAAATAAATAATAACAAAGTTTGTGATAATATCCCGTTTAGTTCTATACACACGAGTAGGAATAATTAATTAATGAAATTTGATCTCAAAGCAAACGCGCAGAATACCCTTTCAGGGAAAGCGCCTATTACAGGGTGGTTGCTTGCGCCATTGGCTTATATGATCTTGTCAATTATTGGCTCTGGCTTGATGTCTGTTCTCTATATTATTAAATATTTTTCAGATTTTTCGATTCTCCACCAGCTTCCTTTTCATTTAATGTCGAGTTGGTATCTTTCCGCATTAACCACTTGGGTGATGTTTGGCTTTACCGCATATCTTTTACGCCAATTCTTTTATCGTGCTCAAAATTTCCCACGTCTATTTATGTTGTGGTTACTTATCAACTTACTGCTGGCGATTAAAAGCTTTGGTTTTGCCCCTGTTGATGATCAAACGGCGTTAAAATCTCTTCTTTGGTCTGTCTTCTCGACCGTCTGTTTTGTGCCTTATATCAAGTTTGCTAAGCGTGTTCGTGAAACTTTCACACAAGTTCGATAACTTCACCTCTTTACCCTTGGTATTATATACGCTTGTTTAGCCTCTTTATTTCAGGAGGCTTTTTGTTTCTCTGGTTAACAATTTTGGCACAACAATGACTGATTACTTGCTTCTATTCGTCGGCACCGTATTGGTGAATAACTTTGTACTCGTCAAATTCCTAGGTTTATGCCCATTTATGGGTGTATCAAAAAAATTAGAAACCGCGATCGGTATGGGATTTGCGACAACTTTTGTGATGACACTCGCCTCTATTAGTTCATGGCTGATGGATAACTTTATTTTAGTTCCGTTGGACTTACTTTATTTACGCACACTGAGTTTTATTTTAGTTATTGCCGTCGTTGTACAATTCACTGAAATGGTTGTAAGAAAAACAAGCCCGACACTCTATCGTTTGTTGGGGATCTTCTTACCTTTAATTACCACAAACTGTGCTGTCTTAGGCGTTGCGTTATTAAATATCAATCAAGCACACACATTTATGCAATCCGCAGTTTATGGTTTTGGTGCAGCCGTCGGTTTTTCTCTTGTGATGGTACTATTTGCCGCCATTAGAGAAAGATTAGCCGTAGCGAATGTCCCGGCTCCCTTTAAAGGGGCATCAATCGGTTTAATTACCGCAGGTTTAATGTCTCTCGCCTTTATGGGTTTTAGTGGTTTGGTGAAACTGTAATGAATTCTTTATGGATAGCAATTGGCGTACTGGGTGCGTTAGGTCTTATCTTTGGGCTAATTTTGGGCTATTCCGCACGTCGTTTTAAAGTGGAAGAAGATCCTATTGTTGAAAAAATAGAGGCTATTTTGCCACAGAGTCAATGTGGGCAATGTGGACATCCTGGTTGTCGCCCTTATGCCGACGCGGTTGCAAACAATGGTGAGATGATTAACCGTTGTGCGCCGGGTGGCGAACAAGTGATGTTAAAAATTGCAGAATTAATGGGTGTTGAACCTCAACCGCTTGATGGTGACGAAGAAGCATTAAATCCCGTTAGAAAAGTTGCCTTAATTGATGAAGATAATTGCATAGGATGTACTAAGTGTATTCAAGCTTGCCCTGTTGATGCCATTGTAGGTGCAACACGCGCAATGCATACGGTTATTGAAGACTTATGTACTGGGTGTGACTTATGCGTTCCGCCTTGCCCTACTGACTGTATTACCTTAGTGCCAGTCAAAGTCACAACCTCAAATTGGAAATGGGATTTAAATACAATCCCAGTAAAAAATATTCCAGCAGAGCCTGAAGAAATACCTGAAGATGAACCGTCATTAAAGACGGAGGATAACGCTCATGTTTAATCTCTTTTCGTTATTTAAAAAAGATAAAATCTGGGATTTTAAAGGCGGTATTCATCCTCCTGAAATGAAATTACAGTCAAGTCGTACACCAATGCGTATCGCACATTTACCGGATGAAGTGATTATTCCTATTCATCAACACTTAGGTGTACCCGGTCAACTTTGCGTAAATGTGGGTGAGCATGTTTTAAAAGGCCAGCCCTTAACAAAAGGTGTTGGTAGAACACTCCCTGTTCATGCGTCTATCTCTGGTACTGTCACTGCTATAGAGCCCTTTCCAAGTGCTCACCCTTCAGGATTACCTGAAATTGCCGTAAGAATTCAATCTGACGGTAAAGATGAATGGCGTGAACAATTCCCTCTTGCTGATTACCAATCGCAAAGCAAAGAAGCTTTACTCACTCGTATCCATGAAGCGGGTATTGCGGGATTAGGGGGGGCAGGATTCCCGACCGCATCAAAATTAAAAGGCGGTGGTGATTTAGTTAAAACACTTATCGTCAACGCAGCCGAATGTGAGCCTTATATCACCGCGGACGATCGCTTAATGCAAGAACACGCTGATGAAGTGATTGCAGGCTGTCAGGTTTTAATTCATCTGCTCTCACCAGATGAAGTGTTAATTGGTATTGAAGATAACAAGCCAGAAGCAATAGCGGCATTAAGACAGGCATTAAATGCCTTACCTGATGAAAAGCGTATTGTCATTCGAGTAATACCCACAAAATACCCCTCTGGCGGTGCTAAACAACTGACCAAGATCTTAACAGGGAAAGAAGTGCCATCGGGTGGTCGTTCATCTGATATTGGCGTTCTGATGCAAAACGTGGGTACTGTTGTCGCCATTAAACGTGCCATTATTGATGATGAACCTTTAATTGAGCGTGTTGTTACCGTTACAGGTAATGGTACAAAAACACCAGGCAACTTCTGGGCACGCTTAGGAACCCCTATTTATACATTGCTAAAACAAGCAGGCTTTGTTGCAGGCTCGGAACAAATGGTGATTATGGGGGGGCCATTAATGGGCTTTACCTTACCTGACTTAACGGCTCCGATTGTTAAGATAACCAACTGCCTACTAATCCCTTCCGTTGAAGAGATGGATACAGATAACCTTGAAGAGGCGTGTATCCGTTGTGGTCATTGTGTGGATGCTTGCCCTAGTGGTTTATTACCTCAACAACTTTATTGGTTTAGTAAAGGTAAAGAACATGAGAAAGCCCAACAGCATAATTTATTTGATTGTATTGAATGTGGTGCATGTGCGTTTGTGTGCCCAAGTAATATTCCCCTTGTTCAATACTACCGCCAAGAAAAAGCAGAAATTCGTGAAATTGATGCCGAAGCAAAACGAGCAACAGAAGCCAAAGCCCGTTTTGAGGCTAAAAAAATACGTATGGAGCGCGAAAAACTTGAGCGTGAAGCAAGACATCAACGTGCCGCAGTTAAACTTGATGATAACGAGCACAATGAAGTGCAATCTGCCCTATCGCGTGTAAAAGAAAAACAGGGTATTGGTAAAATTATTTCCGTAAAAGCAGGTGAAGAACCCGATAACGCAGCAGCTATTGCGGCACGTAAAAAACGAAAAGAAGAAGTCAGAGCAAAACAAGCAGCTAAACAAGCACAACAACAAACGCTTGAAGCATCGAGTGATAATACAGTTGAAGATGCTGATCCACGTAAAGCGGCTGTTGCTGCCGCATTAGCCCGCGTTAAAGCAAAAAAAGCACAGCAAGCCACCGAAGCTACATCAACAATTGAAGCCCCTGTTGAAAACGCTAAAGCCGAAGACGTCGATCCACGTAAAGCGGCCGTTGCTGCCGCATTAGCTCGTGTTAAAGCAAAGAAAGCACAGCAAGCCGCTGAAGCTACATCAATAATTGAAGCCCCTGTTGAAAACGCTAAAGCCGAAGACGTCGATCCACGTAAAGCGGCCGTTGCTGCCGCATTAGCTCGTGTTAAAGCAAAGAAAGCACAGCAAGCCGCTGAAGCTACATCAACAATTGAAGCCCCTGTTGAAAACGCTAAAGCCGAAGACGTCGATCCACGTAAAGCGGCCGTTGCTGCGGCATTGGCTCGCGTTAAAGCAAAAAAAGCACAGCAAGCCGCTGAAGCTACATCAACAATTGAAGCCCCTATTGAAAACGCTAAAGCCGAAGACGTCGATCCACGTAAAGCGGCCGTTGCCGCTGCTATTGCTAGAGTCAAAGCGAAAAAAGAAGCCGAACAGCGTCGTGCTAACGAAGAAGTTACCTTGGACTAATCACAGATGAAATTCAGACCAATACAGAATAACAACAGTAAATTAAAAATTGCGAGTTCCCCTTTTACGCATAATCAACAATCCACCAGCCAAGTCATGCTATGGGTAACATTGGCTGCACTGCCGGGGATCTTAAGCCAGATCTACTTCTTTGGCTTAGGTACGGTTTACCAAATCCTATTAGCCATTATCGTTGCACTTGTGGCTGAGACTGTCTGTGTAAAACTCAAAAAAGAAGATCCGCGACTTTATCTCAAAGATAATTCAGCATTGCTTACAGGGGTATTATTAGCAATTAGCATTCCACCTTTAGCACCATGGTGGATAATCGTCTTAGGGACCTTTGTTGCCATTGTTATCGCAAAACATATCTATGGCGGCTTAGGACAAAATCCATTTAATCCTGCAATGGTAGGTTATGTGGTTTTACTGATTTCATTCCCAGTACAAATGACATCATGGATGCCCCCTGTTGAATTACAAGCCGTCTCTTACAATGTCATGGACAGTTTAAGTATCTTCTTTACAGGCCATACGTCATCAGGACTAACCCTTGAAGATTTAAGACGCTCTGTTGATGGCATTACACAAGCAACACCTCTTGATAGTTTTAAAACTGGTTTATTAACACACTCTATTGATGACGTATTAGCGACACCTATTTTACAAGGTGAATTTGCTGGTATTGGCTGGCAATGGGTAAATGTGGCTTATTTAGTGGGCGGTTTAATCCTGCTTTATAAGCGCATTATTAGCTGGCATATCCCTGTTGCCATGATTTCTGTTTTAGCGTTGTGTTCAGTGATTAGTTGGGGCATCGATCCTACTCGTTACGCTCAGCCACTATTACACATTTTCTCAGGGGCAACCATGTTAGGAGCGTTCTTTATTGCGACCGATCCGGTTAGTGCCTCAACAACCCCTAAAGGCCGTTTAATTTATGCCGGTATGATTGGTTTATTAGTTTGGGTTATCCGTGTTTACGGTGGATATCCAGATGCCGTTGCCTTTTCCGTATTACTTGCCAATATCGCCGTACCTTTAATTGATAGCTATACACGCCCTCGTGTTTATGGGCATTAATGTGCCAAGGAGAAAATGATGATCGAAATATTAAAGCGTCATGGGCTAACATTAGCTATCTTTGCAGCTTGTACGACAGGTTTAACTGCCGTGGTATATCATTTAACCGCAGATAAAATTGCTCAACAAGTTGCGTTAGAAAAACAAAAATTATTGGATCAGGTGATCCCCCAATCTATCTATAACAATGATCTCTCTAAAGATTGTTATCTACTAACCGCCCCTGAATTAGGCAATACAAAACCTCATAAGCTTTATGTGGCTCGCTTCGATGGCAAGCCGGTTGCTGCCGCATTAGAATCTACGGCCCCAGATGGCTATTCAGGTGCGATTGAACTTCTTGTAGGGGCTGACTTTAAAGGTCATGTTCTTGGGGTACGTGTGACTGCGCATAATGAAACACCTGGGCTGGGTGATAAAATTGAAACACGTATTTCAGATTGGATCACGACACTGAGTAATAGATTCATTTCCAGTGAAAACGATCCGCACTGGGCAGTAAAAAAAGACGGTGGCGATTTTGATCAGTTCACTGGAGCCACGATCACCCCTCGCGCCGTTGTTAACTCATCAAAGCGTACGGTATGGCTAATGCAATCTTTACCTGAGAAACTAGACACACTGTCTGTCTGTGAGGCAAATTAATATGAACTCAATTAAAGAGCTCTTTTCACAAGGGTTATGGAAAAACAACTCTGCCTTAGTCCAATTACTTGGCCTGTGCCCTTTACTTGCTGTTTCTTCGACAGCCACGAACGCATTAGGGTTAGGGCTTGCGACAACATTAGTGCTATTTTGCACTAATGTAGCCGTTTCAAGTTTACGCCGTTGGGTTCCTTCTGAAATTCGTATCCCAATTTATGTTATGATAATCGCATCTGTCGTCAGTGCGGTACAATTGCTGATAAACGCATACGCCTATGGCTTATATCAATCACTGGGGATCTTCATTCCATTGATCGTCACCAACTGTATTGTTATTGGTCGTGCTGAAGCCTTTGCTGCTAAAAATGAAGTTTTTCCTTCTGCTGTTGATGGTTTAGCAATGGGATTAGGCGCAACTGCTGCGCTCTTTGTTTTAGGAGCAATACGTGAGGTTTTAGGGAATGGTACATTATTTGACGGTGCAGATTTACTATTAGGTGAATGGGCTCAAGTGTTAAGAATAGAGATAGTACATTTAGACTCACCCTTTTTACTTGCCATTTTACCACCGGGTGCTTTTATTGGTTTAGGCTTTATGTTAGCGGCAAAATACCTTATCGATGAAAGACAGAAAAAGCGCAGCGCTTTGACAACAAAAACTTACGAAAAAGAGCAAGGCTGTGGCAGTCATATTGTTAAAAATTAATTTGTGAGCATAATGAATCAAGCAAAACGTATTGAAATTCTAACTCGGTTGCGGGATAACAATCCGCAACCTACGACAGAGCTAAAATTTGACTCTCCGTTTGAACTATTGATCTCCGTGTTACTCTCTGCACAAGCAACCGATGTGAGCGTCAATAAAGCAACAGCTAAGCTTTATCCTGTTGCCAATACGCCAAAAGCAATCCTCACATTAGGGGTTGATGGCCTTAAGAAATATATTAAGACCATCGGCTTATATAATACAAAAGCTGAAAATGTGATTAAGACGTGTCAGATCTTAATCGATAAACATAACAGCAATGTTCCTGAAAACAGAGAAGCGCTAGAAGCCTTACCCGGTGTTGGTCGCAAAACAGCTAATGTAGTATTAAATACTGCCTTTGGCTGGCCAACAATCGCTGTCGATACACATATCTTTAGAGTGAGTAATCGTACTGGCTTCGCTCCGGGTAAAAATGTCAATGAAGTCGAGCAAAAGCTTTTAAAGGTTGTTCCGGCAGAATTTAAAGTTGATTGCCATCACTGGCTTATTCTTCATGGTCGTTATACCTGTATTGCACGAAAACCACGGTGTGGCTCTTGTATTATCGAAGATCTTTGTGAATTTAAAGAAAAAACAGATCCTGAATAAAAATTTGCTGATTTGTCTGTTTTTCTGATGCGATAGTACTTGCGTCGCTACACACAATCGAATAAAACTATTGCCCACTTTTATTATTAAAACTGCCGACTTTCCGGAAAAATATGTTTCAAGACAATCCGCTGCTTGCACAGCTAAAACAGCAACTCCATGCCCAAACACCGCGCGTGGAAGGCCTTGTAAAGGGAACAGATAAAGGCTTTGGCTTCCTTGAAGTTGATGGTCAGAAAAGCTATTTTATTCCCCCTCCGCAAATGAAAAAAGTGATGCACGGCGACCGAGTTATCGCTGCCGTTCATACAAATGGCGATAAAGAGTCGGTTGAACCCGAAGAGTTAGTCGAGCCATTCTTAACACGTTTTGTCGGCCGTATTCAGAAAAAAGAAGGTGATAACCGCCTGTGGATAATTCCAGATCACCCTCTACTAAAAGACGCCATCCCTTGCCGTCCCGCTCAAGGACTAACCCATAGCTTTGTCGATCAAGATTGGGCTGTTGCGGTTATGCGCCGTCACCCACTTAATAAAGGTGATAAAGGTTTTCAGGCTGAAATAACCGACTATATTACCGATAAAGACGATCATTTTGCCCCTTGGTGGGTAACCTTAATGCGTCATCAGCTTGAACGCGATGCGCCTGAAATGGGTAACGAGGAACTGACATTACATGATGCGTTACCTCGTGAAGATCTGACTTCTCTCTCCTTTGTCACTATTGATAGCGCATCAACAGAAGACATGGATGACGCACTCTTTATTCGTAAAGAAGAGAACGGTCAATTAACGCTATTTATCGCCATTGCCGATCCGACTGCTTATATCCTGCCAAACAGTGAATTAGATACGATTGCAGCACAACGTGCGCTGACTAACTATCTGCCAGGCTTTAATATCCCAATGCTGCCTCGTGAATTGTCAGATAACATCTGCTCATTACGCCCTAATGAAAAACGTCCTGCCTTAGTTTGCCAAGTCAGCATTGCTGAAGAAGGTGCATTACTTGAAGATATTCACTTTTATTCAGCGTGGGTAGAATCAAAAGCTAAATTGGTGTATGACCATATTTCAGATTGGTTAGAAGGCGGCAATGGTGATTGGAAACCTGAAAATGACATCGTTCATGAGCAAGTGATGTTATTAAAAGAGATGTGTGAAAAACGTCATGAATGGCGTGAACAACATGCTCTCGTCTTTAAAGAGCGTCCTGATTACCGCTTTATTCTGGATGAGGGTGGTCACGTATTAGATATCGTCGCTGAAAAACGCCGTATTGCAAACCGTATTGTTGAAGAGGCGATGATCACCGCGAATATCTGTGCAGCAAAAGTACTGGCGAAAAACTTAGGTTTTGGCGTTTATAACGTTCATACTGGTTTTGATCCACTTTATATTGACCAAGTGGTACAAACCTTAAAAGACAATGGCATTGAAACCACTTCTGAAAGTTTATTAACACTTGAAGGTTTCTGTACGTTACGTCGCGAACTTGATAGCCAGCCTAATCAATTCCTTGATAGCCGTATTCGTCGTTTTCAAAACTTTGCTGAAATTAAAACAGAGCCAGGCCCTCACTTTGGTTTAGGGCTAGAAGCCTACGCAACATGGACTTCACCTATTCGTAAGTACAGTGATATTTTAAATCACCGTTTACTGAAAGCAATTATCAGCAAAGAAAACGCCCAAAAACCACAAGACGAAGACGGTATCCGTATTGCGGAACGTCGTCGTGCTAATCGTATGGCTGAACGTGATGTAGGTGATTGGTTATATGCTCGTTTCTTAAAACCGTTTGCAGGGACTGAAACGCCATTTAACGCTGAAATTATCGATATTACGCGCGGTGGTATTCGTGTTCGTTTAGTTGAAAATGGCGCAGTAGCCTTTATTCCTGCACCATTCTTACATGCGGTACGTGATGAAATTCAATGTAGCCAAGAAACGGGTACAGTCATCGTTAAGGGTGAAGCTGCTTATAAGCTCAATGATATCATTCCAGTACACATTGAAGATGTAAAACTAGAAACACGCAATATCGTTGCTCGCCCTATCTAATTAGCCTGTAATCGGTATACAATAAAACGGGTAGTTCATTTTGAGCTATCCGTTTTTTATGTCTCTTATTTCTAGTAAAAATAAAGCTATAAATACAAAGAGTATAAAAAGGAAATATTTTTATGATGTTGCAGTGTTTTTCTTCACATTATAAATTTAATAAATAACTAATGGATTAAAGTAATGAAAGACAAAGTACAAATTAGCCGTTTTCTAAGCTATATCTTACGCCATGCACCTGAAAGCATCGGCTTATCCCTTGATGATCAAGGATGGGGTGAAATATCACAATTGATCCTGTTAGCACAGAAAAACGGCACGCCACTAACCCTTGAGCTCATTAACGATGTGGTAGAAACGAATGATAAAAAGCGTTTCGCGATTTCAGAAGATGGCCTTTTTATTCGTGCAGTTCAAGGACATTCTCTTAAAACCACGGTTGATTACCAACCGATTAATCCCCCCAAAATACTTTATCACGGCACAGCAACTCGCTTTATCGACAGTATTTTTAACCAAGGTTTAATTCCTAACGGTCGACAATATGTTCATCTTTCACAAGATAATCAAACCGCAGTGAATGTCGGTAATCGTCACGGGAAAGCCGTTGTTTTGACCATTGATAGTGAACAAATGTGTCATGATGGATTTGCATTTTATCAAGCTGACAATGGTGTATGGTTAACACTTACCGTGCCAGTGAAATATCTAACAATAAATGAGATAGAATAAAATGAATGCTAAAAAAATAGGTGACATTGTCACCTATCATATTCGTTATTTGTCTTTTATTAACGATTAATCTGGGTGACCCGTAATCGTTATTTTAGTACCTTTCTGATCTTCTTCTAACATAATTTCTGTAAAGCCCCCCGCAAACTGCTGTTCTATCATTAATTTTTTCGGATTTTCCCATTTATAATCAACCGTTACACTCTCTTCTGTGTACTCTTTCTGGATGTTATTATTCACGTTAACTGCTTTTTCAAGATAGGCTTCATCATGCTCGATCACATATTTTTCATACGCCTCTGTGATTGAAAGCCCCGTGTAAATACAATCTGTTATTGCCCCATATTCATAAACTTCATCCATTGTTTGCTCTGGTGATGAGCAATATTTATCATGGACTATCACTTTATCCATTTTGTTTTCTGCTAAAAGCGCAGAAGAATATAACAGTGTCGCTATCATCAAGTACGCTTTCATAAAGTACCTTTAAAAATATTTATCTTGAGTAATAAAAATGCGCCAATTTTAATAAAAATCAGCGCATCCTTTTTCATTTAATCTTCGACTCGGTAAAGAAATTAACCACCCGCTAGTTTGACTTTCATTCCTTTAGCTTCTAATAGCGATTTAATGACATCTCGTTTATCGCCTTGGATCTCAATTAAGCCATCTTTTACACTCCCACCACAGCCACATTTCTTCTTAAGTTCAGCCGCGAGTTTGGTTAATTCAGCATCATCAAGATCAAGCCCCGAAACCACACAAACACCTTTACCTTTACGTCCGCTAGTTTGACGTTGAATACGCACAATGCCATCCCCCGCAGGACGTGCTGGTTTTTGTTCTTCTTCTTTAATGCGACCCGCATCTGTGGAGTAAACCAAACGAGAGTTATTATCCATATTAAATTACATACCTTGTATATTCGTCATACTTCAAGTTGTTGCGTTGTTAACTGCGTTCATTCGTATTAGCTAGCGACACCTTGGATCATTTAGCTATAGAATGATTAATTTGTTGTAATGTTTCTAGTGGGTTATCACTACGTGTAATAGGACGGCCTATCACCATATAATCAACCCCTGCTGCAATGGCTTGTTCTGGTGTCATGACTCGACGCTGATCACCAACATCACTCCCTGCAGGGCGAATACCTGGTGTCACTAATAAGAAATCATCACCACAAATTTGTTTAAAACGTGTAGCTTCATGTGCGGAGCAAACAACACCATCAAGACCACACGTTTTTGTCAGCAACGCCAAGCGTTCTGCTTGTTCTGCGGGTGTTAATGTTATACCCAATTCAATCAAATCGGACTGATCCATACTCGTTAACACTGTTACTGCTGTTAAAAGTGGTGCGTCTTTGCCATAGGATACAAGGCTTTCTTTAGCCGCACGCATCATGCGGCTGCCACCACTTGCATGTACGTTCACCATCCATACACCTAAATCAGCCGCGGCAGCGACAGCTCTTGCTACAGTATTCGGAATATCATGAAATTTTAAATCTAAGAAAATATCGAAACCTTCTTTCTGTAACAGCGTAACAAATTGAGGCCCGAAACGGGTAAACATCTCTTTTCCGATTTTTAAACGACACGATGAGGGATCAATATGTTGTGCAAAAGCTAACGCACTTTTTTGGTCTTCATAGTCTAATGCCACAATAATGGGCGCACAGGAGAACTCGGGCGATTTTTTATCACGTTGAAATGACATTTTAGGGCCTTTATTTATAAAGAGACACTTAAAAAAGTGACATCGTCACTGACCATCTAACCCGCGAATCGGTTTAACGGTGTCCCATGAACGACAGGACGGACAATGCCAATATAATGCATGAGAGGTAAAACCACATTTGTGACAACGATAATCTGGTTTGGTTCTAATTTGCTCGCCAACCATATAGCGCAATAAAATAAGGCTCTCTTTAGCTCGACCTTCTTCTGCTTCGGCTAAATGGTAACGCATTAAACGATAAAAAAGTCGCATGGTAGGATGACGTTCTAATTGGCGATTAATATAAAGCTGAGCAGCTTCAATACCGTCTTTGGCTTCAATAATATCCGCAAGATAAAGTTCAGCAATCGCACCACTATTGCTATCAACGCATTGGCGTAAATAGGCCTCCCAACGAGAAGTATCACCTTGTGCTTGGAAACATTCAAAAAGCATAGGCAAGGTTTCACTGACCATCTCTTTATCTTGATCAATAACTTTCATCAGTACATCTATGGCTTTTTGTTTTTCATCCCGAGCAATATAAATGCGGCCATACATAATTGAAACACGGGCACAAAGAGGATCGGTTTGCCCTGCTTTCTGTAAGAAACCCAGCGCATTATCAAGATTATCACTGCTCATTTCTTGAAGTGCCAATTCACAATAAAAATGTGAAATTTGCTCTTTTAACTCATGTTGACCTAATTTTACCAATTTCTCCGCCGTTTCTATCGCTTTACTCCAATCACTGGTTAATTGGTAAATTGCCAGAAGCGACTGCAACGCACTTTGACGGAATTCTTGTTCATCAATAAGTTGCTGAAACATGTTTTCAGCGCGATCATAAACGCCCGCAGCGACATAATCGCGACCTAATTGTTGAACAGCAAGGAGACGTTGATCAAATGAGAGTGCTGCGCTTTCCATTAAAGATTGGTGAATACGAATAGCGCGTTCAACTTCACCGCGAGAGCGGAAAAGATTACCTAACGTGAGGTGGGCTTCAAAAGCAGAGCTGTCTTCTTTCAGCATTTCAAGAAAGAGGTCAACTGCTTTATCTTGTTGATCAGAAAGTAAGAAGTTAACCCCTGCTACGTATTCTCGTGACAGACGGTCGGCGTTCTGCTGTTTATCCTGTTGAGCGCCACGACGCCCCATATACCAGCCGTAAGCCGCTGCGACAGGTAATAACAGAAACAGCAATTCTAGCATCAGCTATCGTCCTTATTTCGTAGCAGAAGCAACCGTTGGGCGACTTTCTTGGCTTTCTTGTTTTGTTTGGACACTTTCAAGGCGTTTAATTTTACGTTTTGCGCGGCCTAATGACAAACGAGT
The DNA here is from genome assembly GCF_014897305.1 of Pseudomonas sp. FME51. Lineage (NCBI taxonomy): Bacteria > Pseudomonadati > Pseudomonadota > Gammaproteobacteria > Pseudomonadales > Pseudomonadaceae > Pseudomonas > Pseudomonas sp. FME51. The sequence continues at coordinate 375,050 of NZ_JABUYN010000001.1, forward strand.
ACGTAAATAAAAAACACCACTGACAATCCAACCAAGGACAAAGCCAACACCAAACAGCGTAGCTAATAAGGTAGAAATACGATATTCACCTTGTGCAATAAGGTAATTAAATGTGACTACCTGATCGTTATTTGCGCCTAAAGTCATGGCTATCACCACGATGGCAAAAACAAGAATAACCAAAATAAAAAGTAGGACTTTTTTCACATTATTTCCTTTTTTATTCTCTTTTCTTTAGTGGACAGATAAAGGTAGCATTTTCACTGCGCACAAAGAAAGTCATTTCTTAGAATCAACTGATTTTCGTATATTTTTTCACATAAAAACTGAAAAAGACATTCTATATCTCAAAAATAAGGGCTATCGTCAGGATTTGAGCCATAAACGCCGCTCAATGACCTTAAATGCACACCAAACCAGCACAGTACTAATAAGAATACCGACAATCACATCAGATGCCCAGTGCATTCCCAACACAATACGCCCTGCCGTGACATCAATTCCCCATAATAACCCGAGTGTTGCTAAAAAATAATGACGACGCAACATAAAAAGGACAAAAACAAACAAAGCCAGTGTTGCGGCAAATAAACTATGACCTGATGGAAAAGCATAACCCGTTTCTGCTTTCCAATGTTTAAGTTGCCATGCGGGGATCACAGGAGAATTTGCTAATCCATCTTGTAACCTTTGTTCCCGTTCAGACCTTGAAACCTGATAGAAAGTATCCGGTGTAATGTGTAAATTTTCACTGACCCAAACCACATAAGGACGAGGTTCTTTTACTGTATTTTTAACGACGACTTTAATTAACTGCCCGACAGCCAAAGTAACAACGATAATCAGAGCCAATTGAATAAAGTTATTTCGTTTTAATTTAAGGACAAAAAAGAATAATGCTAACAATACAATGACCGTTAACGCTCCCCAAGGCTTTGCTGCGCTATCAGCTACCCACAATGTACTGATACCGCCTAAAGGGTGATCAGTAGGTCGCCATTGCCAGCCTAATATAAATACCGTCACGGGTGTAATTAAGAGCACTATACAGCCTAATAAAATTAACTTTGTTATTTGCTTATCCAATATTTCACCCCTTAATTAATACACGAAATACCTTTCGTTTACGTTTAAAGATTATCAGTATAAACGATGCAAGTTTAGCAAAAAATCATTATGCACTCTGGCTCAAAATCTGATAATTTGTGGAGGTGTGGTTTTATAAGTGTGTGTTATCCATTTCCTTGTCTATCAAACATGGAAGTATTTCAGTGTTTTATTTCTCTTTGTTCTCATTATAAAGTGTATAGTATTGAACGAGAGTATCACCTGAAATTATGAGTCAAAAATAATGAAATTAAGACGTATCGCAGAAGCAAAACTACCGACGCCTTTTGGTGAGTTTTTAATGGTAGGTTTTGAAGAAATCGCAACAGGAAAAGATCATGTCGCCCTTATCTATGGCGATATTTCAGGCTCAGAGCCTGTATTATCTCGAATCCATTCAGAATGCTTAACGGGTGACGCCCTGTTTAGTTTACGTTGTGACTGTGGTTTTCAACTTGAAGCCGCACTTTCGCAAATAAGCAAAATAGGTCGTGGTGTCTTGCTTTATCATCGCCAAGAAGGCCGTAACATTGGTTTGCTGAATAAAATACGAGCTTATGCACTACAAGATAAAGGATTAGATACCGTTGAAGCTAATCTAGAATTAGGTTTTAAGGCTGATGAGCGTGATTTTACTCTTTGTGCTGATATGTATAACCTGTTGGGTGTTCATGAAGTTCGGTTATTAACCAATAATCCGAAAAAAATTGAGATCATGAAGGCAGCAGGTATCAATGTTATCGAACGCGTTCCTTTAATTGTCGGACGTAACCCAAGCAATGCGCATTATCTTGATACTAAAGCGGATAAAATGGGGCATCTCTTATTTAAGAAAGCGCAGTAATAAAGCCGATAACACAGCATTAATTATTTTCAAATCCGAGCCTAAATCACTCGGATTTTTTTATTAATCACTTTTAGCTTACCTCTTTGTTATATCACTATTTATTGTTTTTCTTCCTTTTATATTCAGCGTTTCTTTCCTCTTTTTTCACCATTAAATTATATCATGTGAATATTTATCATATGCGATTTCATTGACTATCTATCTGATTTTCAGTTATTTTTCAATAAATAAATTTTGATAGGAATACATTATGCCATTGCATTTTTCTGGTAGGGCTTTCGGTGCACTTTTACTTATAAGTACATTATTAACAGGCTGTGATAACAATGATAAAAGCGGTCATTCAATTAAGGTCGGAGTCATTAACGGTGCTGAACAAGATGTCGCAGAAATAGCGAAAAAAGTCGCAAAAGAAAAATATGGCTTAGAGGTTGAGTTGGTTGGTTTTAGTGGCTCATTATTGCCTAATGACCCAACTGCGAATAAAGAGTTAGATGCCAATGTCTTTCAGCATCGTCCTTTTCTTGCGCAAGATAATCAATCTCGTGGTTATAATTTAGTGGCTGTGGGAAATACTTTTGTTTTCCCTATGGCGGGCTATTCAACAAAAATTAAGCACCCTTCTGAGTTAAAGGCTGGCGATACTATTGCTGTTCCTAACGATCCCACCAATTTAGGTCGTGCTTTATTGTTATTACATAAAGAAAAACTGATCACATTAAAACCTAATAGCGGCTTGCTACCCACAGCCCTCGATATTATTGATAATCCACTTACGTTGAAAATCATGGAGCTAGAAGGTGCGCAATTACCCCGCGTTTTAAGCGATCCTAAAGTTACTGTTGCCATTATTAGCACGACCTATATTCAGCAAATAAATTTATCACCAATCAAAGACAGCATTTTTATTGAAGATAAAAACTCCCCTTACACCAATATTATTGTGGCAAGAGAAGATAATAAAGAATCTGATAATATTCGTGACTTTATTAAAGCCTATCAATCACCCGAAGTTGCTACTGCAGCTGAAACTATTTTTAACGGCGGAGCCATTCAAGGCTGGTAATAAGTTATACGTTATTACCAAATAAAAACGCCCCATTTTTTTATAATGAGGCGTTTAATTTACAACAGCAAAAATCTAATTAAAGCATATTACGAATAACGTAATGCAATATGCCTCCGTGTTGGAAATAAGCCAGTTCAGTTTGCGTATCAATACGACAACGTGCCATCACCGTTTCACGGCGATTATCAGCGAACGTAATACTAACTTCGACATCTTGGCTCGGTGTTAATGCATTAAGTCCGGTAATTTCAATTTTCTCATCCCCTTTTAAACCTAATGTTTGACGTGTAACACCTTCAGGGAATTCTAACGGTAAAACGCCCATACCAATTAAATTAGAACGGTGAATACGCTCAAAAGATCCCGCAATAACAACACGTACACCTAATAAACGCGTTCCTTTTGCTGCCCAATCTCGACTAGAACCTGAACCATACTCACTCCCTGCTATAATCGCCAGTGGGGTGTTTTCTTGCTGATAACGCATCGCCGCATCATAAATGGCTAATGTTTCACCCGTTGGAATATGCTTGGTAAAACCGCCTTCAATTCCCGGTACCATTTCGTTACGAATACGGATATTGGCAAAGGTGCCTCGCATCATGACTTCATGGTTACCACGTCTAGAACCATAGGAGTTAAAGTCTTTTGGTTCGACTCCATGCTCACGTAAATAACGTCCTGCTGGACTATCGGCTTTAATATTACCCGCAGGTGAAATATGGTCGGTTGTCACCGAATCACCTAATATTGCCAAAATACTGGCTTGGTGAATATCGTTAATCGGTGCGGGTGTTTTCGTCATACCATCAAAAAAAGGAGGACGACGAATATAAGTCGAATCGGCTTGCCAAGTATAAACGGGTGTATTCTGTGTTTTTAGTGATTTCCACGTTTCATCACCTTCAAACACAGCGGAATACTCTTTATGGAACATCTCGGTTTTCACTTTCTCAACCGCTTCTGCAATGGCTTTACTGTCTGGCCAAATATCTTTTAAATAAACCGGATTACCTTGTTTATCTTCACCCAATGATGCTGTTGTTAAGTCAATATTCATATTCCCTGACAACGCATAAGCGACCACCAAAGGTGGTGATGCAAGCCAGTTGGTTTTGACTAAGGGGTGAATTCGGCCTTCAAAGTTACGGTTACCTGATAAAACAGCCGCAATAGTTAAGTCATTGTCTTTAATTGCACGTTCAATCGGCGCTAATAAAGGCCCTGAGTTACCAATACAAGTAGTACATCCATATCCCACCAGATTAAAACCTAGTTCATCTAAATAGGGGGTTAATCCCGCAAGATTAAGGTAGTCGGTCACCACTTTAGATCCTGGGGCTAATGAAGACTTCACCCAAGGTTTACGCTGTAATCCCTTTTCTACCGCATTTTTAGCCAGCAATCCCGCAGCCATTAAGACATTCGGGTTTGAAGTATTAGTACAAGATGTAATCGCCGCAATCACAACCGCACCATCCGTTAATTCAAATGCAGGATAATCATCAATTTTTACTTGAGGGGGCAGTGCCAAGGGTTTCTTATTGGTTTCAAGTTCAACTGCCGCTTTAAATGCATTAGGAACACTTGGCAAATTAACTCTATCTTGAGGGCGTTTAGGCCCTGCAAGGCTTGCTTCTACTGTTCCCATGTCAAGTGATAAGGTTGAGGTGAAAATAGGTTCATCACCTGCATAGCGCCATAATCCTTGATCTTTACTATACGTTTCAACTAACGCAATTTCTTGCGCTTCACGCCCTGTTAAGCGCAAATAATCAAGCGTAATATCATCAATGGGGAAAAAACCACAGGTTGCCCCATATTCTGGTGACATATTGGCAATGGTTGCACGATCGGCTAGCGGTAATGATGCTAAACCGTCACCATAAAACTCTACAAATTTACCCACCACACCATGGGCACGTAGCATTTGTGTGACGGTTAATACCAAATCAGTTGCAGTGATCCCTTCGCGCAATTTTCCTGTTAGTTTGAAACCAACAACATCAGGAATTAACATAGAGATTGGTTGGCCTAACATTGCTGCTTCAGCTTCAATACCTCCGACGCCCCAACCTAAAACACCTAAGCCGTTTATCATGGTGGTGTGCGAATCTGTTCCCACCAGCGTGTCAGGATAAGCAATGTACCGGCCATTTTTCTCTTCAGACCAAATCGCTTTACCTAAATATTCAAGATTAACTTGATGGCAAATTCCTGTACCGGGTGGCACGACACGAAAACGTTCAAAGGATTGTTGACCCCAGCGTAAGAAAAGGTAGCGTTCATAGTTACGCGCCATTTCTATTTCAACATTTTCAGCAAAGGCGTTTTTACTGGCGTATTCATCAACCATCACGGAATGGTCAATCACTAAATCGACAGGTGATAATGGATTCACTTTATCCACTTGCCCACCTAATGATTTCACCGCTTCACGCATCGCAGCTAAATCAACAACAGCGGGCACACCTGTAAAATCTTGCATAAGCACCCTTGCAGGTCGATACGCAATTTCACGTGATGCATGTGCTGTTTTTTGCCACTCAACGAGTGCCTTAATATCCTCTTCAACAACAGTATCATTGTCGAGATACCGCACTAAGTTTTCTAACAGCACCTTCAGAGATTTGGGAAGACGAGTAATATCGCCTAATTGACGAGCAACTTCGGTAAGACGGTAATATTCATACTCACGAGATCCAACCAACAGCGTGGAATGGCTCTCTTTTTTCAAGCGTAACGACATAGCGCCTCCTTATTATTTTTATACTGACAGCATGTTTAAACTATCAAAATAGGTAAGGTTATTTATTAAACATATCATATAACGCCGAATTTCGCTTAAAGACCACACAATTTGTTAACGTAATGTTATGGGTGTCATAGTCTTAATAAATTTTAATCTCTCAATTTTTGTCTAAGAAGGATTTAATAGCTGGGGGATAACTGTGTAAGGATAATATCTATGAATAATAAACAATCTGACTTACTTAATAACATTATGAACGCCGATCGCTATTTTTCTGAGCCGGTCATGCCGCCTTTTCCACAAGCTTTAACGGTAAATTCATTACTTTCTCAAAATATAAAAGACACAGAAGGATTAGTTCAATTTATTATTGCCTCTCCTAAACCTTTAAAGTCCATAGAAATAAACAAAATGGCACAACTTAAAAATATCCAAATGGGCCTTATTTCTATTATGGCAAACCACCTTTCCGCATTAAAAAAAGAGGATAACGACGCCTATTATTGCCCTGAGCATTGGTTAAACACATTAAATCATCTTCCCCTTTTGGGACAAAACAAAGTCGAAACAAAAAAGCTTCATAAACAGACATTTGATTTTTCTATTGCTCAAGCTTTTATTCAGTTGTTACTTGGCGCAACGATTAATACCACATCCCCCGCATTAAGCGAGTTTGTTGATTTTTTACGTAGCCAAGGGCAACAAATCGAAATTGGCTTACGCAAATCATTAGATAGCTATCAAACCATTACAATTGCAGGAGTCACAGAGATATTGAATCATAATAATCACCTTATTTTTATCCCAAAATTAAAAATATTGAGCTTACGTTTTTCATATCAATCAGCAAAAATGTTACTTGCCAGTTGTATTGGCCGTAAATTCACGATTTCTTTAGAATACACCTCTATTACCTCTATTTTTGATGCTAGTGCACTGGATGAACCACTGATTAATCAGCAGTTTTATGATTTTTTAAATAAGTATCGTCAACTCAGTATTGCAAAATCTGATGCTTTTTTTAGTGGGGATTTTTATTTGAAGTGAAAAAGAACAATATGTTGGCTTTAGAATATGCTTGAAGGCGGGAAAACCCCGCCTTTCAGTATGTTAGACTAACGGTAATTCTATATCTTTAAATAAGGCTTCAATTTCATCGTTAGATCGTAATGCGCTGGCCTGCTCAATTAAATTGCGAGTAAGATGAGGCGCAAAACGCCACATAAAATCATACATATAGCCACGTAAAAAACCACTACGGCGAAATGCAATTTTAGTGGTGCTGTAGCTAAATTTATCACGCATATCAATGGCAACTAAATCGCTATCAAGCACAGGATCAAACGCCATGCTGGCAATCACACCAATACCTAAATGCAGTCTCACGTAGGTCTTAATAACATCTGCATCCGTTGCTGTGAAAACAATTTTAGGCTTTAGCCCTACTTTACCAAAAGCATCATCAAGATCAGAACGCCCTGTAAAACCTTGGGTATAGGTTACGATATCGTAATTAGCCAGCTCTTTAAGCGTCACTTCTCGTTTTTGTGCTAAGGGGTGATCTTTCGATACCACCACAATACGATTCCAGCGATAACAAGGAAGCATCACTAAATCGTTATAAAGATGCAGTGATTCTGTCGCGATAGCAAAATCACTTTTACCTCTGCATACATCTTCGGCAATTTGTGTTGGCGAACCTTGGTTCATATGCAATGAAACATCAGGATAACGTTCAATAAATCCTTTTATCACAGGCGGTAAGACATAACGTGCTTGTGTATGTGTTGTGGCGATAGACAGTGAGCCCCTATCAGGATAAGTGTGCTCACCTGCGGCTGAGCGAATCGCTTCTGTTTTTGATAAAATTTCACGAGACAGCCTGACAATCTCTTCACCGGCAGGTGTCACGTGCGTTAAATGCTTACCACTACGCGAAAATACTTGTATCCCTAACTCATCTTCTAACATGCGAATTTGTTTACTTATTCCCGGTTGAGATGTATACAAACGCTCTGCGGTAGTTGATACATTTAAATCGTTATTCACTACTTCAACGATATAACGTAACTGCTGTAATTTCATAGAGAGGCTATCCCTTCAACAAAAGACTTATTATTCTGTTATTCTATTTATATTCATATAACTAAAAAGAATAATAAAGATGTAATATATAACCACTATATCACTTATTTCATTTCGGTCTAACGTAATTCATAGGGTTATTTAGGTTTTGTTATATCTAATTGTTATAAGCTATACATTAAGTATAAAAAAAGCTGACTTAAAGTCAGCTTATATTTAAGAATACTCTGGCATTACATTATTTAATAACACCACATGCCATTCTTGCACCACCACCACCTAGGGCTTCTGGATTATCAGAATAGTTATCGCCACCAACATGAACCATAATCGCTTTATCCTTCACTTGCTCAAGCTTAGTGAGTTTAGGTGCTAATACGGCGTAATCAGCAATACCTTTATCGTTAACAACCAATCCTGGTAAGTCACCAAGATGTCCTTCTTTATTATAAGGCCCCAAGTGAACACCTTTATTTTCAGGATCTAAATGTCCACCCGCTTTTAAAGCAGGAACAGGTTTTCCCTCTTTTATATCAGGCTCACAAGAACCATTCGCATGAAGGTGAAAACCATGAACACCAGGCGTTAAACCTGTTAGTTTCGGCGTAAATAACAGCCCGTAGTCAGTTTCAGTGATAGTGACAACACCAATATCGTTGCCTGCACCGGTAGGAAGCGCTTCTTTTAACGTGACATCTAATGTTGCAGCACTTGCAACAGACGTAAAGAGTAAGCCAGATAGTAACCAAGGCGTCAGTTTCATAGTATCTCCGTCTTATTATTAACAAAGTAAAATATTAGACAAATAGAAATTAACCATTAATACTGTTTCAATGTACGCTAATAGCATATCTTCTTGATGCAAAAAAAGCGACTAACTCACATTAGTCGCTTTTCTTATCACACCATGTCAATGTTATTTGGTTTTTTCAACCCACTTACCATCAACATAAAATGCAGACCAGCCTGTTGCTTTGCCTTCTTTCTCAGAAGAAACATATTGTTGTTTAGTCTTACGACTAAAACGTACAATCGTTGGATTACCGTCAGGATCAGCCACTGGCGCTTCAGCTAAATAACGCATTTTTTCAGCTAAGCGATCTTTGAAGCGAACTAACTCTTCTACTTTGGGTGCGCGTGTTTCCCTTGATTTAGGGAACGTGTTTGCGGCTAAGAATACACCTGCTGCACCGTCACGTAATACAAAGTATGCATCTGATTTTTCACACAGTAATTCAGGAAGTGGAACAGGATCTTCCTTTGGAGGTGCAATTTCACCGCTTTTTAAAATTTTTCGGGTATTTTTACACTCATCATTAGTACAACCCATGTATTTACCAAAACGCCCCATTTTTAGGCGCATTTCAGAACCACATTTATCACACTCAATGACAGGCCCTTCATAACCTTTTAAGCGGAATTCACCTTCTTCGACATCATAACCATCACATGCTGGATTATTACCACAAACATGTAATTTACGATGTGTATCGATAAGGTAGCTGTCCATTGCAGTCCCACATTTCGGGCAACGGCGACGTGCTCGTAATGCATTAGTCTCTGCATCTTCCCCTTCAAGAATATTCAGCAATTCATCTTCAGGGATAAGGTTTATCGTTTGTTTACAACGCTCTTTAGGTGGCAATGCATAACCAGAACATCCTAAGAATACTCCCGTTGTTGCCGTTCTAATTCCCATATGACGGGAACATGTCGGACACTCAATAGAGGTAATTACCATCGGATTTGGTCGCATACCGCCTTCTTCGGGATCTTTTTCAGCAACACTTAATTGCTGACTAAAATCAGTGAAAAATGCGTCTAATACCGATTTCCAGTTCTCTTCTTTATTAGCAACATGGTCGAGGTGATCTTCCATTTGCGCAGTAAAATCGTAATTCATTAAATCGCTAAAATTCTCTTCTAAGCGATCAGTAACAATTTCACCCATTTTTTCAGCATAAAAACGACGGTTTTCAACTTTTACGTAGCCACGATCTTGAATAGTCGAAATGATCGAAGCATAAGTTGAAGGACGACCAATACCCCGTTTTTCTAATTCTTTAACTAATGTTGCTTCACTAAAACGTGCTGGTGGCTTGGTAAAGTGCTGAGTAGGTTCTAACTCAGCTAACGCGAGTTTTGCGCCTACATCAACAGCAGGTAAGGTTTTATCCTCATCTTTATTGCGCATCGCAGGCATGACTTTCGTCCAACCAGCAAAACGTAACGTACGGCCTTTAGCTCGTAATTTATAATCTCCTGATTCAACCGTTAATGTTGTTGAATCATATTTTGCTGGTGTCATTTGACAAGCAACAAATTGATTCCAAATCAGTTGATATAAACGTTTAGCATCGTTATCCATATCTTTTAAAGATTCAGAGATAACATTGATATCGGAAGGACGAATAGCTTCGTGCGCTTCTTGAGAGTTCTCTTTGTTCGAATAAACGTTTGGCTCTTTAGGTAAATACTTCGCCCCAAACTGCTCATGAATATAATCACGCGCCATTTGAATTGCATCCTGACTTAAGTTAGTCGAGTCAGTACGCATATAGGTAATATAACCTGCTTCATAAAGGCGTTGAGCTAACATCATTGTCTTTTTCACACCAAAGCTTAAGCGCGTACTTGCCGCTTGCTGTAAAGTTGATGTGATAAGAGGAGCACTGGGTTTACTTGATGTTGGTCTGTCTTCACGATCTTTAACCGTGAAAGTTGCATTTTTTAATGCGTTAACTGCAACATGAGTTTCATCAGATGAAACTGGATTGAAGCTTTTATCATTATAATGCGTGACTTCCATACGCAAAGTTTGTTCATCTGGCGTTAGCAATGATGCGTGTAATTGCCAATATTCTTCAGGAACAAAGGCTTTTATTTCACGTTCACGCTCAACCAAAAGACGAACAGCAACAGATTGCACACGGCCAGCAGATAAACCACGAGCAACTTTTTTCCAAAGCAAAGGTGAAACCATATAGCCCACAACACGATCCATAAAACGACGTGCTTGTTGCGCGTTAACGCGATCTATATTGAGCTCACCGGGTGTTTGGAATGCTTGTGTAATCGCATTTTTAGTGATTTCGTTAAAAACTACTCGACTAAATCTTTCATCATCACCGCCGATAACTTCGCGTAAATGCCACGCGATAGCTTCTCCTTCGCGGTCAAGGTCCGTTGCGAGATAGATATGATCAGCTTTCTCAGCCAATGCTTTTAGTTCAGCCACAACTTTTTCTTTGCCAGGTAGAATTTGATAATTCGCATTCCACCCATTGTAGGGATCAACTCCCATACGGCTGACTAAGGCTGATTTCTCATCCTTTTTAACTTTTTTTACGCCTTTCGTGGCGGATGAGGTTTCGCTCTTCTGGCTGCCAGAACCACTCTTGGGCAAATCACGAATGTGACCCACGCTAGATTTAACCACGTAGTCATTGCCAAGATATTTATTGATCGTTTTGGCTTTAGCCGGGGACTCCACGATAACAAGAGCTTTACCCATAATTACCTTTACCTAATTAAACTTTGTTATGACGGTATTGTTTAATACCCTCAACTAAAAAAATGTTTAAAATCTCTTTTTTATATTGCGTTAGTTTTGCAATATATCAACCTGTTTTTATTCAAAGCTTTTGTTCGAGCTCAAAACTCGTTACTTTTTTTGAGGTATTTTAATCACCTCACTGCTTTAATCGGGTAACAGGCACATCCTATTTGCTACATATAGAGTAGCTAAGGTTTTAAAAATGCCACACTCTACCTGATAAAAAGTGATGCGCAACAAATTATTTTTCTAAGGAGCACAAATTATGTCAACACAAACTACACCTATTACCACTGAGATGCTACTTGAAAAAGCGAATGAAATCATACGTGAACATGAAGATTATTTACAAGGCATGCGTGCTGACTCAGTCGAGCAAAAAGGAAATGTCCTCGTATTTAAAGGTGAATTTTTTTTAGATGAGCAGGGTTTGCCTACCGCAAAAAGCACTGCAGCGTTTAACATGTTTAAACATTTAGCTCATGTCCTCTCTGATAAATACCATTTAGCATAAGTGGCTTTAGGAATTATTTTGTATTTATGACAAGATTTAATTTTCTAATCATTAATCGATAATCCAAAAAAAGATCTGACATGCCAGTTATTGCAGTTTTACAATCACAATGACTGGCATAATTAATCAAATTCAAAGAATAAAAAATCAATTAAAGATAAGCGAATTTATTTTCTTTTATCTTAATTTTAAGATTACACCTACCTATCAATACAATCAGTAATATCAATTATTTTTATTTTACTTTTATCGCTATATTACTGTTTCCTAGAAAGAGGAAAGCGTTACCCTGTTGTTGTTAATTAATATCAATTATCTCTTTGATAGCCAGTGAGTCATTCACTGGCTTTTTTTATTCTCATTAAGATAATATTTTCTTGGAACAAATCGTTAAGATCGCCGACAGGCAAAGAGAATAATTATTGATTGGCAGAAAAGACGTGAGGTAACGATACTCAGTAATAAGGTTCAAATACTCAGTATCGCTAATATGGTTTTTTTAGTTTCTACTCATTACAGCAATGGTTTTTTACTTCGTTGTACCCAACGCATCATCAGTTTATCAACACTTTCCATTGCGCCACCTGTAACACGCTCAACCATTTTCTTTTTGATAACATATTGAACAGAGAATACTTCGAAGTCGTTAATATGATTGATTAACCAATCATCGCTTACACCCACTTCATCAATTAGGCCTTTATTCAACGCTTCTGTGCCGTACCAATATTCTCCAGTTGCAACACTATCGATATCAAGTTGGGGGCGATATTTATGTACAAAAGCTTTAAATAATAGATGAGTTTCATTTAAATCTTGTTTAAATTTCTCACGACCTTCTTCTGTGTTTTCGCCCAATAAAGTTAATGTACGCTTATATTCACCCGCAGTATGTAACTCGACATCGATATCATTTTTCTTCAATAATCGATGAATATTCGGAATTTGAGCGACAACGCCAATCGAACCAATAATAGAAAAAGGTGCAGCAACAATTTTATCCGCAACACAAGCCATCATATAACCACCACTTGCCGCTACTTTATCGACAACGGCCGTCAGCTTAATACCCTTTTCTTTTAATCGCGTTAATTGAGCGGCTGCTAATCCATATCCATGAACCATGCCCCCAGGACTTTCTAAACGCAGTAAAACTTCATCGCCCGTTTGGGCAACAGAAAGAATAGCACTGATTTCTTCGCGTAATGCACCCACTTCGTGGGCATCCATACTACCGTTGAAATCAAGGACATACAAACACGGTTTTATAACCCCCTTTTTACCTTCCTTCGCATTGTTTTTACTTTGTTTATTTTCTTTTTTCTGCTGTTTTTTAAACGCTTTATACCAGACTTTTAACTCAGCATCGTCCATTCTCGCTTGCTGCATTACTCGCTGTTTTTCTTCGTAAGCTTCAGCAAGATCGGTTACTTTTAAGGTGCCTTTTCGATTTTGTTTTTTATTTCCAATTACGATAAAAAACAACACAATAGCGATGATAGCCACGACAACCGTGGCAATCTCTGCTAAAAATAATCCATATTGCAAAATATACTCCACAAAGACCTCTTTTTAAGGTTAATAACACTGACTAAAATCAATATGCCTAGTTTAACGAAATTCTGCTTTAGCGCCAGCAACAAAGGCATGATTATGCGTAATACCATAAAGAAAACAGTGATAAAGTGTAAACAAAAAAACAGACTAAACTAGTCGCTAGACAAATAAGACGTTACACTTTATTTACTTTTTACTAGACAGGATATCAATATGTTGCAATATCAACCCGATCATAGCGTGCTAAAAGATAAAATTATTCTAGTAACAGGTGCTGGTGATGGCATTGGAAAAGAAGCGGCACTGACTTATGCACAATATGGTGCGACACTTATCTTATTAGGCCGCACGCTATCAAAACTTGAAGATGTTCAAGAAGAAATCATCATATCAGGTGGACAACAACCTATGTTATACCCACTTGATTTGCTCACCGCGACAGAAAATGATTTTCAGCAATTTGCTGATACACTCGTTAAGCGCTTTCCTCATCTTGATGGTGTATTACAAAATGCCGGCTTATTAGGTGTTGTCGAGCCTATTATTAATCAGCCAAGTAACCTTTGGCATGATGTTATGCAAGTAAACGTTAATGCGACATTTATGCTCACAAAGGCGCTATTACCTTTAATGCTAAAAGCACCTCATGCAAGCCTTATTCTTACTACATCAAGCGTGGGTCGCCAAGGTCGTTATGGCTGGGGAGCTTATTCTGTGTCTAAATTTGCCACAGAAGGCTTTATGCAAGTACTTAATGAAGAATATAACGACAGTACCTTACGCATTAACTGTATTAATCCTGGTGGTACTCGTACCTCAATGAGAGCCAGCGCATTCCCTGATGAGAATGCACAAAAACTAAAAACACCTAAAGATTTGATGCCGTTGTATCTCTATCTTATGAGTGATGACAGTATTGATGTGAAAGGACAATCTTTAGACGCTCAACCGGGGCGTAAAGCAGGCCCTGCTGAATAATGTAATTTATATTTGAGGTAGCAAAATGAGTGACGCACAACACCAAAAACGCCAGCAACGTTTAAAAGAGAAAGTAGATACTCGAATTGAACAAGCTCAACGAGAGCAAGGTATTTTGATGATCTTTACCGGAAATGGTAAAGGAAAAACAACGGCAGCGATGGGAACGGCAACACGCGCAGTAGGTCATCAAAAAAAGGTCGGTGTTGTGCAGTTTATTAAGGGGACTTGGGAAAATGGCGAACGAAATCTATTGGAACAAGCAGGCGTACCATTTTATGTTATGGAAACTGGCTTTACGTGGGAAACTCAAGATAAAAGTACAGATACTGCGGCCTGTTTAAATACATGGCAATATGCACTTAAACTGCTTAATGACCCAGAATACGATCTGGTTATTCTTGATGAAATTACCTATATGATCAGCTTTAATTATTTGCCATTAGATGAGGTAATTTCTGCTATTCGTTCTCGTCCCGCACACCAAAATCTAATTATTACAGGAAGAGGCTGTCATAGAAAATTAATTGAGTTAGCTGATACGGTAACAGAAATGCGTCCTATCAAACACGCATTTGATAGTGGGATCAAGGCACAAAAAGGTATAGATTGGTAATAATGATTTACTCACTTTTGTTATTGTTTACTATCAAAAATAAAAATGAATAGTTATTTATATTAAAACAGGTTCACTTAATATACCTGCGCCAAATATACGCCCGGTTTCATTTATTAACTGAAAGTAAGCTTCTTTATCATCAAGTATATCATTTTGTATTTGTTGGCTATAAACCATTGCCATAACCATAATATGTAAATGATATTCATTATAGTAATTTTGCTTTTCGTTGGGATCCCGCGAAGTCAAATAGGAGTTAGTAATTTTATAAATATTTTTTGCTTCTTTCAGCAATTCACTATTATTAAATTCAATACGACTTAATGTAGGAATAAAATCATCAGTTCGAGTATTTTCATCATTTATCCAATTGTATTTATTTTTTCCTTTATCAGAATCTAATAAATTACCCCCTGAATAGACTTGAATACCATCAGGTTCTTGTGATAAAAAATCTTGAAATTCTATTTGGGAAAAACACTTAGTTAATACATTTCCTATTCCTTTGTTTTTCGAATCAGATAAATAAGTTGGTATAGATTCATTCAAAGGTACTTCACAGCGAAAGACATTATTATCTATAAATAACGCATCAGAACTATTTATAGCGCCATGAACAAGCTGACCACCAACCCAGACAGAATGGGTTGTTAGATAAAGGTGCTCATTGTTTGTCTCTGTAGAAAAAATAGAAGTAAAACTATAGTAGATATCTCTAGATGGATTAATTATTCCACCTCGATTATCTGGATAAACCATGAAGATTTTCTTTTTTCCTGTTGCATCAACTAATACATGCTTTCCATTTTCTAATTTTATTTTTTTTACTTCTCCCGTGTTAATCCAAAAAGCATTGTTATCAATCTGGAAGACTAGTGGTGTGTTTTTATTATTACTAATATAAAATACACCTGATTGTGAATTTACATTAATAGCCGGATCACAACCAGCAGTAAGAGAAGTTGCACATAATACTGTTGTTAAATAAAAAGAACGATGCATATTATCGCGTATACCTTATGGTAAAATATACAAATAAACATTAATGTAACAAAAATAACTTATCACCTTATTAATCTAATCATCATAGTTTTATTTATAAAAAAAAGAAAGCGATCAAAAAAAGAAGCACCCTAATTTTATGGGTGCCTCTTAATGCATAATGATAATTTAATTTAAAATAATAAATAATTATTCGATAACTATTTTTTATTTCCTGCAGATTGGCGACGACTTGTTGCTCTTTTCGCAGGTGATGTTGAAGTGCGTTCTGAGATTTTGGTATGACGTTTAACCGCACGACGAATTTGATTCGCTTTAATACGACGCTGGTCTTTTTCTACCGCAACTTTTGTCACTGTTTCATCATTTAATTCAACTAACTGGCGTAAGTAGTTAATTTGATTTAATCCAAGTTCAACCCAGCCACCACGAGGTAAGCCTTTTGGTAAATCAATATCGCCATAACGAACACGAATAAGACGACTAACCTGAACACCCACCGCTTCCCACATACGGCGAACCTCACGGTTACGACCTTCCGTCAGTGAAACGTTGTACCATTGGTTAATCCCTTCACCGCCACGATAAGAAACAGAACGGAATGACGCTGGACCATCTTCCAACTGTACACCGCGAGTTAATTGACGAATTTTTGCATCATCAATTTCACCAAAAACACGTACTGCATATTCACGTTCAACTTCACGACTTGGGTGCATTAAACGGTTTGCTAATTCGCCATCTGTTGTAAATAACAATAATCCACTGGTATTGACATCAAGACGACCCACTGCAATCCAGCGAGCACTATTAAGACGAGGAAGACGTTGGAAAACGGTAGGACGGCCTTGTGGATCACTGCGAGTACACAATTCACCTTCAGGTTTGTAGTAAGCCAGCACACGACAAACATCTTTTTGTGCTTCACGAATATTTAAAACACGGCCATCTAAGCGGATTTTTGCTGTTGTGGTGACATCGATACGATCACCTAATTTTGCTTTTGTACCATCAATACTAATACGTCCTTCTTGAAGGTAGCCTTCAATTTCACGACGAGAACCGTGACCAGAACGGGCAAGAATTTTTTGTAATTTTTCAGTATGTTGCGATTTATCGCTCATGAAACAACCTCATGTGTCGCCTTCACAGGCGTCATAAAAATAGAATTAATTTTTAAAAATCAATTAAGTAAAAATGGCCCATGTTTATTAAAATGATAAATAAACACAGGTTTATTGATTCAATAGTGAACAATGTTGATAGTTTTCATATCAACATTGTGATAAATAGTGTCGATAAAACAAAGGTGATGACATCGTGCCACTTAATTTGTGGCTTAAGGTTAACGAAAATGCTCGTTGCTATAACCGATTTTAAAAACGGACACCGTGATTTTTATCGCAATGTATAAATTTAACACAAGCAATAAATCCCTTCACCTTTTATCTCTTTATCTTGCGATAAATTCTTCACTATAGGTCTATTTCATCGACATTGAGTGCAATGAATTAAATCGCTTACTGAAATGGCGTAATATCACCCGTACCTTCACGCACAATGACTGGGCTATCTTCAGTTAAATCAATCACTGTTGTTGGTTTTTGTCCTAAGTAACCACCGTGGACCACTAAATCAACTTGTTTACTTAATAAGTCATTGATTTCTTCAGGATCAGACTCTGCAAAATCATTTCCAGGTAAAATCAAACTTGTTGACATCAGTGGTTCACCTATGTTTTCTAACAACGCTAATGCAATAGGGTTAGAAGGAACACGCAAGCCAATTGTTTTACGTTTATCATTCATCAAACGCTTAGGCACATCTTTAGTCGCTTTTAAGATAAAAGTGTAGTTACCTGGGGTATTATTTTTAATTAAACGAAATACCACATTATCAACATGAGCGTAAGTCGCAATTTCGGATAAATCACGACACATCAATGTAAAATTATGGTTTTTATCTAATTGGCGAATACGACAAATTCGCGTCATTGCATCTTTGTTTTCTAGACAACAGCCAATAGCATAGCCAGAATCTGTTGGATAAATCACCACTCCGCCTTTGCGTAAAATATCAGCACTTTGTTCAATTAAACGAGCCTGCGGGTTATCAGGGTGAATATAAAAAAGTTGGCTCATACATCCCTCAACGAATTTCTGATGTTACTCCTGCCATAGCGACCAAACTGGTTCAACGCCACCGGGTAACCATAAATTACGTCCCAACTCTATCCACGAGCAAGGACGATGAAAATCAGAACCTAACGAAGCTTTTAGCGCATAAAGTTGCGCTAATGCTGCGTGTTGTTCCCGTTCTTGTGGTGGTTGTTGGCATTGTGCCACTTCGATTGCATCACCACCTTGTTGTTTAAAGTAAAGCGTTAATCGTTTTAACCATTTAGAGGATAGACCATATCGACCTGGGTGTGCTAACACAGCAACTCCCCCCGCAGCATGAATCGCCGTGACAGCGTCACTAATTGAGCACCACTGTGGCGGTACGTAGCCTGTTTTGCCTTTCGCTAAGTAACGTTTAAACACTTTATTCACTGAAGCAACATGTCCGTCATTTACTAAAAAACGAGCAAAATGCCCTCGCGTTATTTGTCCACCCAATGCTAACGCCTTAGCGCCGTCAAATGCCTTTGGGATGCCCGCTTTTTCTAGCCGCTCACCTATCATTATCGCACGCGTTTCGCGACATTGGCTTTGTGATGAAAGTAGTGTTTTCATGGCGTTATGGTCGATATCAATATTCAATCCAACAATATGGATTTCTATATTCTCCCACAAAGTTGATATTTCGACACCTGATATCAGGGTAAGAGGTAGATTTTTTTCTGCAATGTAATGATTAGCTGAAGCAATTGCTGCAGTGGTATCGTGATCCGTTATTGCTAACACATTAATTTGACGCTCTATTGCCCTATCAACCAACTCTTCTGGTGAAAGCTCGCCATCTGACGCAGTAGTGTGGCTGTGTAAATCATAAATCACTCTTAAATCAGATAGCCCTTCAGTCATCACTTCTCCCTTTTCACCTTAGCAAGATAATAATTTTTAAAGAGTATGCCATAAAGTACTTGACGAACCTAACGCAATCCAGTTTACTAGTACGCAACACGAGCTAGTTCGCTCTCTATTTATCTGTCGTTAGCTGTAAGGAGATCTTATGAATATCAATCAACATCTTATCGCTCTTTGGTGGCGCAATACTCTTTTATGGGCGGTTTGATCTCCGACTTAACGTCAGTGATATCTAAAACCCGCCTATGCGGGTTTTTTTATGCATAAAAAACAGTAAATAAAGAAAATAATATAGAGCGATAACAATGAATACATCACTTGCATTCTCATTTAATATCAAGGCAACGCCACTGCCTTATCACAGCGAACCTACTTTGCTTTTCAATACATTATGTGAAGATCGTTATCACACATTATTGTTAGAATCTGCACAAGTTGATACTAAAGCAAATTTAAAAAGCTTATTAATTGTTGATAGTGCTTTGCGTATCAGTGCAGTAAAAAATCAAGTCACCATTGATGCATTAAGTATTAATGGTCAAGCGCTATTACCCGCTTTAAAAATCGCACTAAAAGAAAAAGCCGATTTAATGCTAGATAGCGATAACCAATGTGTTTTTACCTTTTCAGCCCCAACACAAGAGATTGATGAAGAAAGTAAATTAAAATCAGCCAGCGTATTTGATGCATTGCGCTTCTTTCTGGGTGATAAAAATACCAAAGATGCACATTTCATCTTTGTTGGCGGTTTATTTGCTTATGACTTAGTGAGTGGATTTGAGCCCATTCCTGAGTTAGAGAGTGTCTTTTCATGCCCGGATTACTGTTTTTATTTAGCTGAACAATTAATCGTGATCGACCATCAAAATCAAGATAGCCAGTTAGTTTCCATTGCATTTACTGATGATAAAACAGAATGTCAGCGCCTTTCTTCACGGCAAACACAACTGCTGGCATTGGCTAAGCTCCCCTTAAAACGTCCAGTACGCAAAACGTTAACAGCCAAAGAATCAACAATACACGGCAATATGGATGATAAAGGTTACGGCGATATTGTTGAGGCAATGAAAGCCTATATTCGTCGTGGTGATATTTTCCAAGTGGTTCCGTCTCGTCGTTTTCAGGTTGCTTGTCCTTCACCTCTTGCTGCTTATCAGGTGTTAAAAGAGAAAAATCCAAGTCCTTATTTGTTCTATATGCAAGATGCTTTATTTACTGTCTTTGGCGCATCACCAGAAAGTGCATTGAAATATCAAGCCAGTGATCGCCAAATTGAAATCTATCCCATTGCAGGAACTCGCCCTAGAGGACGTAATGCGGATGGTTCGATTAATGCAGATTTAGATAGTCGAATTGAACTTGAAATGCGCACTGATACCAAAGAACTTTCAGAGCACATAATGCTAGTCGATTTGGCCCGTAATGATTTAGCGCGTATTTGCCAAGCGGGTAGCCGTTATGTTGCAGAGTTAACAAAAGTTGATCGTTATGCTTTTGTGATGCACTTAGTCTCAAGAGTGGTTGGAAAATTACGTGATGATTTAGATATTTTCCATGCTTACCAAGCCTGTATGAATATGGGAACGCTTTCGGGAGCCCCTAAAGTCAGTGCCATGCAACTGATTGCACGTTATGAGAAAACCAAACGTGGCAGTTATGGTGGTGCCATTGGTTATTTCACGGGTGATGGTGATTTCGATACTTGCATAGTTATTCGCTCAGCCTATGTTGAAAATAATATTGCGACAATTCAAGTCGGTGCTGGAATTGTGCTCGATTCTGATCCAAAAATGGAAGCGGAAGAGACCCGCAATAAATCACAAGCGGTTATCAATGCCATTTTACAAGCTCATACCGATAATCAAATACAGGAGGCTTGCTAATGGCGACTATCTTACTTCTCGATAATATCGACTCTTTTACGTACAACCTTGTCGATCAGCTTCGTAGCCTTGGTAATAATGTCGTGATTTATCGCAATAGTGTCACTGCTGATTTTATTGAGCAAAAATTGCGTGAACTCGATAACCCTATTTTACTGTTATCTCCGGGGCCAGGCGCACCATCACAAGCAGGTTGCATGCCTGAACTGCTAAAACGAGTATTAGGCACATTACCTGTGATTGGTATTTGCTTAGGTCATCAAGCCATTATTGAAGCTTACGGTGGTAAAGTTTCTTCATGCGGAGAGATCTTACACGGCAAGGCAACATTAGCTGAACATGATAACAGCGAAATGTTTGTAAATTTACCTAACCCTTTACCCGTTGCTCGTTATCATTCGCTTTCAGGAGAACACGTCCCAGAACAACTTATTATCAATGCGTGGTGCGATAACACTGTTATGGCGGTGCGTCACCGTCAACATAAAACTTGTGGTTTTCAGTTTCACCCAGAATCAATTTTAACCACAAAAGGCGCACAACTTTTGGCACAAACAATCGCATGGGCATTAACACCTGAAGGAGACGCATAAAATGGACACTATCTTCAACAAATTATTTAGCGCACAACAGTTAACATTAGAAGAAAGCCAAACCCTGTTTAGTGCCATTATTCGCGGTGAATTAACAGAATCACAATTAGCCGCCGTTTTAATCAGCATGAAAATGCGCGGCGAACATCCACAGGAAATCGCGGGTGCTGCACGTGCATTACTTGAAAATGCCCTGCCATTTCCGCGCCCTGATTACACTTTCTGCGATATCGTAGGAACAGGGGGGGACGGTGCAAATAGCATTAATATTTCAACCGCAAGTGCATTCGTGGCGGCAGAAGTCGGTATTAAAGTTGCCAAACACGGCAACCGCAGTGTATCTAGCCGCTCTGGTTCTTCCGACTTATTAGCGGCATTTGGTATTCCGTTAGACCGAAGTGCTGATGATGCACGTCAATTACTCGATGAAGTGGGCTTATGCTTTTTATTTGCGCCTCAATATCACAGTGGTTTTCGTTTTGCAGCCCCTGTGCGCCAACAACTGAAAACACGCACCTTATTTAATGTATTAGGCCCTTTGATTAATCCTGCTCGCCCGCCATTAGCATTAATTGGTGTGTATAGCCCTGAATTATTGATGCCTATTGCAGATACACTAAAAGTATTGGGGTATGAACGTGCCGCCGTAGTACACAGTGGTGGTATGGATGAAGTGTCGTTACATGCGCCCACTCAAGTTGCTGAGTTACGTAATGGTGAAATTACACGTTATGAACTCACACCCAGTGATTTTGGTCTTCGCCCTTGTGCAATGGCTGATTTGGAAGGTGGGACACCTGAAGTTAACCGTCAATTATTGGCGGACTTACTACAAGGTGAAGGAAAAAGAGCACATACCGAATCAGTCGCCGCTAATGTCGCTTTATTAATGCGTTTACATGGGCAAGAAGATTTAAAAATAAATACTGAAGTTGCTATGCACGCCATTTATAGCGGTAAAGCAATAAATCGTGTCACTGCATTAGCGGCAAGAGGATAAAAACATGACTGTATTAAACGCCATTGTAAAAGATAAAGCTGAATATCTGATTGCACGTAAAGCAAACCAACCGTTATCAGAATTTGTGCATCAGTTAGTGCCTTCAACGCGATCGTTTTATCAGGCATTAACACAGCCTAATACTGTTTTTATTTTAGAGTGTAAAAAAGCATCACCCTCAAAAGGATTAATTCGCGCTGATTTTGATCCCGTTACCATTGCAAAAATTTATCAGCCTTATGCGGCGGCAATCTCAGTATTAACCGATGAAAAGTATTTTCAAGGGAGCTTCGATTATGTACGTCAAGTCAGCCAAGCCGTACATCAGCCCATTTTGTGCAAAGATTTTATTATTGATGAATACCAAATCTATTTAGCACGTTTTTATCAAGCAGATGCCATTTTATTAATGCTCTCTGTCTTAAATGATGATCAATATCGTGCACTGTCGGCAGTTGCTCATCAATTAAATATGGGCGTATTAACCGAAGTCAGCACAGAAGAAGAGCGCCAACGGGCAATTAAGCTTGATGCCAGAGTTATTGGTATTAATAATCGCGATTTGCGTGATCTCTCTATTGATTTAGCGCGTACTCAGCAATTAAGCCAAGGATTACCTAGAGATGCAATCGTGATCAGCGAGTCTGGTATTCATACCCACCAGCAAGTCCAAGAGTTAAGCCAATATGCTAATGGTTTTCTGGTAGGTAGCGCCTTAATGTCACAAGACAATATTGACCAAGCGGTAAGAGCACTCGTTTTTGGAAAGCATAAAGTGTGCGGATTAACGCGTACACAAGATGTAAAAGCGGTTTATCAAGCCGGTGCTTATTATGCAGGATTGATTTTTGCAGAAAAATCCCCGCGTAAAGTGACATTGTCACAAGCACAGGAGTTGATAACACAAGCCCCTTTAGCGTTTGTAGGTGTTTTTCAAAATCAACCCATTACACTTATTTGTGAGTATGCTGAAAAACTTAATTTATCTGCTATTCAATTGCATGGGCAAGAAGATGCTCAGTTTATTGAGCAACTTAGACAAAAAATTCAACCTAGCTGTGAGATTTGGCAAGCAATAAATATGGCAATCCACAGTGATATTTCTCCCGTTTCACACGTTAATAAATATGTACTTGATAACGGTAAAGGCGGAACAGGAACAACGTTTAATTGGCAAAAAATTCCAAATACATTACGCGAAAAAGCATTACTTGCAGGCGGCCTTAACAGTGAAAATTGCTTAGATGCCGTTAAAACAGGCTGTATCGGGCTTGATTTTAACTCTGGCGTAGAATCCGCCCCAGGCATAAAAGATGCACAACGTCTAAACCAAGTCTTTGCACAATTACAGCGAAACTACATTTCATAAAGATAAAATTTTAAACAGGATGACATCACAATGAGAAAACTTAACCCCTACTTTGGCGAATTTGGTGGCCAATATGTACCTGAAATCTTAATTCCTGCATTGGATCAACTCGAACAAGCTTTTATTGATGCACAAAACGATCCTTCATTTCAGCAAGAATTCCAAGATTTATTAAAAAATTATGCAGGTAGACCAACGGCATTAACGCTTTGCCGTAATTTAACAGAAGGCACGCGAACTCGTTTATACCTAAAGCGCGAAGATTTACTGCATGGTGGCGCTCATAAAACTAACCAAGTCTTAGGTCAAGCATTACTGGCAAAACGTATGGGCAAAACCGAAATAATTGCAGAAACGGGCGCGGGTCAACATGGTGTGGCCACTGCTTTAGCCTGTGCACTACTTAATATGAAATGTCGTGTTTATATGGGTGCAAAAGACGTTGAACGTCAATCCCCTAACGTTTTTCGTATGCGTTTAATGGGTGCTGAAGTTATTCCCGTTCATAGTGGTTCATCTACCTTAAAAGATGCCTGTAATGAGGCATTACGCGACTGGTCTGGTTGTTACGACCGTGCTCACTATTTACTAGGAACCGCCGCAGGCCCTCACCCTTACCCAACAATTGTACGTGAATTCCAACGTATGATTGGTGATGAAGCTAAAGCGCAGATCCTAGATCGTGAAGGTCGTCTACCCGATGCAGCTATTGCTTGTATTGGTGGTGGTTCAAATGCCATCGGGTTATTTGCTTCATTTATTCCTGAAACATCAGTACAACTGATTGGTGTTGAACCTGCGGGGAAAGGTATTGAAACAGGTGAACATGGCGCCCCCCTCAAACACGGTAAATTAGGGATCTATTTTGGGATGAAATCCCCCATTATGCAAACGGATGAAGGACAAATTGAAGAATCTTATTCCATTTCTGCGGGTCTTGATTTTCCATCTGTAGGGCCACAACACGCACATTTAAATAGCATTGGACGTGCCGATTATGTATCTGTTACAGATGATGAAGCAATAGAAGCATTTAAAGCACTTTCTCGCCGTGAAGGAATTATTCCAGCATTAGAATCTTCTCATGCTCTAGCTTACGCACTTAAATTAATTGCACAAAATCCAGACAAAGAACAATTACTGATTGTGAACTTATCAGGCCGTGGCGATAAAGACATTTTTACTGTAAACGATATTTTAGCAGCAAGAGGAGAAATCTAATGAGCCGTTATCAAAACTGCTTTAATGCATTAGCACAAAAACAACAAGGTGCATTTGTTCCCTTTGTAACATTAGGTGATCCTTCTCCTGAGCTGTCATTACGCATTATTGATGCCTTAATTGAAGGTGGCGCAGATGCATTAGAAATTGGTATTCCATTTTCCGATCCCCTTGCCGATGGCCCAACTATTCAAGGCGCTAACTTACGGGCGCTTGATGTCGGTGTAACCCCCACTGATTGCTTTGCTCTTTTAACCAATGTACGTAAAAAACACCCTAATATTCCGATTGGATTATTAGTTTATGCCAACCTTGTATTTAGTAATGGCATTGACAATTTTTATAGTAAATGCGAGCAAGCAGGTGTGGATTCCGTCTTAATTGGTGATGTACCTTTGCGTGAATCAAAAGAATTTCGTGAAGCAGCACAAAGAGCCAATATCAGCCCTATCTTTATTTGCCCACCTAATGCTGATGATGAGCTTTTACAAGAATTAGCCACCTCAGGCAAAGGTTATACCTATTTACTCTCAAGAGCCGGTGTAACGGGTACAGATAAACGTGCTGAACAATCACTGACGCATCTTACTGACAAACTAAAAACGCATAATGCACCACCTGCATTACAAGGGTTTGGTATTTCAGAACCTAAACAAGTCAAAGAAGCAATTGCCAATGGCGCCGCTGGGGCAATTTCAGGCTCTGCGGTAGTTCAAATTATTGAGAAAAATCTCCATCAGCCTGAAGTGATGCTAAAAGCACTCACTCAGTTTGTTAAAGAAATGAAAGCGGCTACACTCTCTTAACTATCGTAATCAATCCGCTTTAGGAGAATAGTTTGCTATTTTTCTAAGCGGATTACTCTTAATTCATCATTTATTGACTCACGCTTTTGGAGGCCCGTTTTGGGGCTTAGCCCGCATGAAATGGCGCAATCCCTCTTCTTTCTCCATTTAAAGTAACATAATCAATACCTATAAAAATTTGGCAATATTTTATTTTTTGCACATACTTTATAAAGCGCTTTATGTTTTCTTTTCAAAAATACTCAATCAATTACGCAATGTATAAGGAGTTTGATAATGAAACTATGGGCAAAAATCTCCGCTGTCATGGCGGCATTACTGATGGCATTTACGTTGTCTGCATGTTCTCCAACTGCAACGTCAGAAGGTACTGGGGGTTATTTTGATGACTCCGTGATCACCACCAAAGTTAAAACAGCACTAATCGGTGAAAAAAAGCTTAATTCAACACAAATTAGCGTTGAGACTTTTAAAGGTAAAGTTCAACTAAGTGGTTTTGTCTCTTCTCAAGCGGATGCTAATCGAGCCATTGAAGCAACACGCAAAGTTACAGGCGTAAAAGGCGTTATCAACTCAATGGTTGTTCGCTGATCCCCTTTTTATTCTAGTCTTCCTTTAGCTTTACTTTTTAGACCACTTCGGTGGTCTTTTTTCGTTTATAAGTTTGTTCCCATTGTTCATGGCTACCATTAAGCAGATCAAGTTTTGTAAAAAACCAAATTAATCAAAAATAGTCTATTTTTATACCGCACGAAGAAAAGTACATAAAAAAGAACAAAACAAAAGGATTTTTAATCATTTCGCGTTCAAAAACCAATCATCCAGTTATTGTTAGTACAACACTTTATTAGCCCCTGTTATTCCTTTGTTACTTTTATTTATCTATTGATAAATAAAGTAGTTTTACTAAAATGAAATATAAAGATGCATTTTAAATGCACCTATAAAATACCCTGTTTTATCAATTACAATGCTATTTATTATTAATAAATAGAAATAAATAATTTTTAATTTATTTATAGCTAAACATTAAAATGCATATTAAATGCAACTTAAAAGATATTTAAATATTAAATGTTTCTTTTTAAATACATCTTTATCTATTTAAGACTATTTTAAAATAACTCTTATTTTAAGTATTAATAATAAAACAGTATCTTTTGATAATCTAAAAAAGAAAGTTATCTTGTGAATTTAAAACATAAAAAAAGCGGAGATAAACTCCGCCTTTTCATTATGCGATATTCTTTTAAAGAAAGAATAATTAGAAACGGTAACCCACACCAAACATAAATACAAACGGATCTAAGCGTGTATCAATTGAATGTTTTTCACCTGTACTATCACGGAATTTAACATCAGTTTCGATATTCATCCACCAAACAGATGCATTCAGCATCCAGTTTTTATCGAGGTTATAATCTAAACCTACTTGTGCCGCAAAGCCCCATGAATCCTTAAGATCCAAGTCTGATAAACCTGCGCCTTTACCCGCTGAATTGAATTTTTCATCAAAGAAAGTCGTAAAGTTAAGACCCGCACCTAAATAAGGACGTAGTTTATCTTCTGCACTACCGAAGTAATATTGTGCCATTAATGTTGGTGGTAAATGTTTAATAGTCGCAATTTCACCAAAGTTTGTTAATGAAACTTTATGCTCAAAAGGAGTAGCTGCTAATAATTCCACACCAATATTATCAGTAATCATATACCCGAAGGTTAAACCTAGTTGAGTATTATTATTAGCCTTGAAATGTCCGATATCTAATACATTATCAGAACCTGCATTAGGGCGAACCGTTGCAGTACCCGCACGGAATAAAAAATCACCCGCTTGGTGAGCAAAAGAAAT
Organism: Pseudomonas sp. FME51; assembly: GCF_014897305.1. Classification (NCBI taxonomy): domain Bacteria; kingdom Pseudomonadati; phylum Pseudomonadota; class Gammaproteobacteria; order Pseudomonadales; family Pseudomonadaceae; genus Pseudomonas; species Pseudomonas sp. FME51. The sequence continues at coordinate 402,889 of NZ_JABUYN010000001.1, forward strand.
AGAAGGCGCAAGAGTTGCAGCCGCTAAAATAAGCGCAGAAAGTTTTTTCATTATTTAACCCATTCCTGTAATAAGTAAAATCTCCGCTAAAAATATAACCATTTATTGATAATTATGATCTAATGCCGATCACAACTTTGGAATTATTTTTGCAGAAAGTGTTATTTCTCTTTTTATTATTTATCAATGCGATTATTTATAATTGATCCACATCAAATTACCCATTAATACAATTTTTTCTTATAATTAAATTTATTCTTAGTAATATTTTTTGAATAAAAAACATCCTAAAAAGAGGTATTAAAAAATTAAGTTATTTTTATGTTAATATAATGTTTGTTTTGTTTTAAATACTAAGGATATTTTGATGATCCATAGCAAGAAAAAAACCAAATAAGAGAAGTAAGAGAAAATATCCCTTTTTGTTGTTGTAGAAGGTACAATAGCGCGCATTGACTTAGTCTATTTTTATAGGAGCAGTTTCATGCCTACCACGGCACGCACAATCTACCGAGACAGTCTGAATTTTTATAAGAATGAACGACGTAGCATTGTTACCCTTTCCGCTATCCTTGCTATTATTTTAGCGATAGTTCATGTCTTAATTGGCCCTAATCCTCAAGAGTATCAATTGATGATTGAATTTGTGGCTAATTTTAAAAATACACAGCTTTCTTCTACTTCTCCTGCTGAATTAGAAGCAATGTCAAACAGTGTCGTGGGTATCGCCAAAAAAGTGTTATCACTGTATGCATTTGAAACACTACAGCAAAGCATCTTAGTTCTAACCTTATTGATGTTCACTATGGCGATCTCTACAGGTCACAATGTCACCCTAGGTCAAACATTTAATGCCTGTTTACCTCGCTTACCAAAAATGTTTTTACTGATTGTCCTATGCTCTATTTTAATTAGCGCCGGTTTTATGGTGATGATTATTCCTGGCATCATCTTACTCATCGGTTTTGCATTAGCACCGGTTGTTTTAGTGCGCCAACAAAATATGGGAAGTGCAATACGTTTAGGTTGGAAAGTTGGGTTTAGTGAATCTGGCTCACTTATTCCTGCTTTAGGCATTTGGATTTTATTGCAGTTTGGTATTGGTTTTGTGGGCAACCTTACCGTTCAATTACCCGATATTATTCATAATTTCTTATTCTATCTCCTGAAAAATATGGCTTCAGCTTGGTTGATTATTTACTTGTTTCGCTTATTTATGTTGGTTGAGAACAAATACACAACACAACAAACGCGCTAATTTACTCAAAACATAGCTCCCCATAGAATTTACCAATAAAAAATCCCGTGTATAAGTTAACCACTTATCACGGGATTTTACTTTTTACTCAGCACTACTCGTAAAAATGACTAGAATATTTAAGGTGTTGATGTCTGTCCCTCTGTCGGCACTTCTGATATCAACGCGTCGTTATCCTCTGCTTCTTGTTTTAATGCCTCTTTTCTTGCTTCTTTCTGTTTTTCTTTGATCTGCTGGCGGCTTTGATAAAGTCGGATCACAAAATAAAGGTCGGGCGCGATAATCAAGTCATCTTCATTGAGTGAAATCTTATTACGTTCAATCCAGCGATTTAATTCGGTTCTGCGTCCTGCTAAAACCAATTTAACGCCTTTTATTCGCAATTCTCGTATTAGTTCATCAATGGCCGCAAATACGCTGACATCATCATAGGTAAAGCTTACGGCAGCATCTACCGCTAACCATGCAGGTCGTTGAGGCGCGCTATCAACAAGTTGAAGCACCCGTTTTTTAAAATAACCCACATTAAAATAAGTCAGTGGTGAATTAAAACGGTACATCATTAGGCCATCAATAGGTTCAATACCATTATCTTTATTCATTGAGTGAACCATACCCTGTTCATCAATACCTAATAACTGATCGCTTGGGCGAAAAACAATACGTAAAAACTGTAACAAACCTAATAAAACAGCAAAGCCGATACCGTTAATTAGTCCTGCCAATAACACGGCTAATAATGTAAATGATGCCAATGTAAATGCTTGCTTATTACGTTTACGATAAGACCAAATATGACGAATACTCAGCAATGACCATGAAGAGACGATCAACACAATTCCCAGTGATGATAATGGAATATAAGCAAGAAAATCGGTCATAAATAATAGCACTAGCAAAATAACCAGTGCAGCAATAATGGAAACTAATTGCGTTTTACCACCAACAGAATCATTGACTGCGGTACGGCTACTTGCCGCACTTACCGCAAATCCTTGAGAAAGCGCTGCCGCAATGTTGGCAATACCTAATGCTTTTAACTCTTGGTCTGCATCAACATCATAGCCATTTTTGCTAGCAAAACTACGAGCCGTCATCATAAAACTGACAAAGCTAATGACAGCCAAGTTTATGGATGGAACCAATAGTTCTCGTAATACACCGGGATGAAATCCACTCATGGATACAACAGGTAAAAACAGATCAACATTGCCTGCGTCTTTATTCACAATAGCAATGCCATAACTGACTAAATCAAATTGCCAACTGAGATAAGTCATCACAACCATGGCAATTAAAGGCGCTGGCCATCGGCTACGAAAATAACGAATACCTAATAGTAACGCTAATGTTATCGCCGACATTAATACCGTGGGTAAATGGGCATCCATTAATCGAAATGGGACTTCAATTAATTTTTCAATTAAATGCTCAGGGGAAGTATCAAACCCAAATACTTTGCTAATTTGCCCCACCATAATGGTGATCGCAACCCCATTTAAAAGTCCTTGAAGAATAGGACGCGAAAGAAAATCAGTAAAAGCACCTAATCGAAAATGGCTGGCTAAAATACACCAAAAACCCGTCATTGCCGTCATAATAATGGCTAATTGCCACCGCGTATTCTCATCCCCTGCCGATAATGGAATAACAACCGCCGCAATAACCGCACACGTTGCTGCATCAGGCCCTGTTATTAATTGGCGAGACGTACCAAATAAAGCATAAATAATCATGGGAAGAATACAGGCATATAACCCAACAATAGCGTTAATCCCTAATAATTCGGTATAAGCAATTGCGACAGGCAATGCAACCGCAGCAACAGAAAGCCCTGCTTTTAAATCATAACCAAAGTATTTACGCTTATAATTAAACAATAAGCCTAATCCTGGCATCCATTTTATTATTCTTTTTCCGTTCATTGATTTCCTCTTATCAGAAATACTTTTTTATTTATGCATTCATCAAAAAGTGGCGGTAATGTTGATGAGTTACTGAATCATATACTAGAGTAATATTTAAATCCTCTTCCATTACTTAAGCTTTAATTTAAATTTGACATAAATACAATTATGTTGATTTTTCATTGAGTTATTTCAGATAAAAATAACACTTGTTGTGTAATTTAACGTGCCATAGTTAAAGATATGCAATTGTTTACCCATTTTCTGTCACTTTGCATTAGAATAGCCACGTTTATGAATTTAATTACATAGGTTCCTATCTGTTATGAAAAATGGCTGGCTTAAGCAATTACTTGATTTCGCTCCACTATTAGTCTTTTTTATCTTCTATAAATGGCAAGATATTTTCTATGCTTCAGGTGCATTAATTGTCGCGACGTGGATCTCTGTCGGCTTAACATGGCTTATTTTCCATAAAGTTGAGAAAGCCCCCCTCATTACCGCCGTGGTTGTCACTATTTTTGGCTCATTAACTATTTTCTTCCATTCTGCTGATTTTATTAAATGGAAAGTCACTGCTATTTATGCCATTTTTGCCGTTGTATTAATTGGTATGCAGTTATTTACGCCAAAAACATTAATGGAAAGAATGTTAGGTAAAGAACTTGCCATGCCACCAGCTAACTGGAAAAAAGTAAATATAGCTTGGGTTATTTTCTTTTTTGCTTGTGCGGTAGGTAATATTTACGTGGCATTCTCTTTACCCGAAGAGACTTGGGTTAATTTTAAAGTCTTTGGCTTAACTATTTTGACCTTCATCTTTACGATCGCCAGTGTGGTGTATATCTGGAATAACCGTTTACCAGAAGAACACGCTGAAGATGAAGTAACACAAAATGATGAACATGAATTATCAGATGGTATGACAAAACAAGCCTCTAAACCAACGTCACACGATGCGCATTCAAAATCTGAATAATTATTTTTATTTTATTGGGAGATGTGTGCTCTAAATAACTCAAGCGTAGCTAGGCGACAAGTGAGTAAGTCGCTAGGAGCATACAATAGTATGTGACTCATGCGAATGAACGCAGTCAACAACACTGCAACTTGAAGTACGACGAGTCACGCTACAGCTTGAAGTATGACGAGAAACATCTCTTTGGTTTCAACATTATTTACAGATACTTTATATCCCATGACTGAACAACAATCTTTGCCTAACGGTGAGCTCGTTTTACGCACCCTTGCCATGCCTGCTGATACTAACGCCAATGGTGATATTTTCGGTGGCTGGTTAATGTCTCAAATGGACATTGGTGGTGCAATTTTAGCGAAAGAAATTGCGTTAGGTCGTGTCGTTACTGTAAGTGTAACGGGCATTACCTTTCTTAAACCGGTTGCTGTTGGCGATGTCGTTTGTTGCTATGCGCGTTGCTTAAAAACAGGTAACTCTTCAATTACTGTTAATATTGAAGTCTGGGTTAAGAAAGTCGCCACAGAACCTGTCGGCCAACGTTATCGAGCAACAGAGGCAGTATTTACCTACGTTGCCGTTGATGAGAACAACTCAGCGCGCCGATTACCTGAAGGTAAAGCCCACTTCACGCTAACAAGTACAATGGAATAAAACGCCATTACGACAATTCGATTACAACGAATAGCGTGAAAACATTAAAAATTAAATACTAAAAAGGCACTGATTAAAGTGCCTTTTATTTATCTGGTATCAAATGTCGATATTGCTTTTTTAGCTATATCTACTAATTTTTATCAAAATTAGCTTGCTGATATCCCTGTTAATTTAAATTCAATAATCGCAATTTTTCCTTTATAAGGAATTTTTTCATAACGCCATTGGCGCATTGCCCTTTTAACATCTCGCTCAAAGACATTTTTTGGATCAGCCGAAATAATTTCCACATTATCGACTCGTCCATCAGCATCAACATCAAAACGCACTTTGACAGAACCTTCAATCCCCACAGCTTGCGCGCGTGGGGGGTATATAGGTAACCCTTGACGTACCGCATTAGGGACTTTACCTTCACCACTACTGGCTACTGCAACCGGTTTCTCATCACCTTTATCACTTGGCTTTGCCGTCGGATTAAGATTTTTAAGATCATTGCCTTTATTTACAACTAAAGGTTGTGGTCGCTCAACAGGCGGTTTCGGTTTCTCTACCGGTTTTGGTTTTGGCTTAGGTTTCGGTTCTGGTTTTTTCTCTATCGGTTTTTCAATAACAGGTTTCACATCTGGAATAGGCTCAGGCTCTGGTTCGGGTTCGACAACCGGCTCAGGTTCTGGAGGCGTGACTTCTTCAACCACAGGTTCTGGTTCACCAGCAGGCTCCTGCGCAGCAAATGCCAACATTTGTATAGAGATAGGTTCAGGTGTTACTGGCTCATCTTCTATAACATAGAACATCGCTGCTGCAACCAGTGAGGCATGCAGACAGAGTGATATGAATACCCAAAGCTTCCAACGCATAACGTCTCTTATTTCACCTAAAGAAAAAATAATGCCCCTAGTTTAAATGCAAATAGCAATCATATTCAATAACGTTTATCAAAATGATTGATATTAACTGTTAAAAAGTGAATTTATGAGTTCCATTCTATGTGTTGTACAAACAAAAGTGCTCTGTGTTTTTTTGATGTATCAAGTTTACGTAGTTTATAAATTCGGAAATTACGACGAGATTGCCCCTCTAACCATCGGCGACGTTTACGTAATACTTGCCTCATCATTCGCCAGCGTGCAACTTCATTCCTACTGTGTCTCATGCTATCAGCACCTATTTTTCAAATAAGTGATGTATTATAAGACGTTCATTTTGTGATCCAAGAGCTGATTTATAGTTTGCTTGATTTTCATTCATTCTTTGAGCATTTCTCACAAAGAAAAAATAAATAAAGAGTTGTATCTTATTGCTTATTTAATGCTTATCTCTTATGAAAGAGATTTGACAGAGATAATAATCCTGATTTAATAACAACATTCGGCAAATAACAAAAATAATGAACTATTTTTAGTAAATTGCCTTTAGCTTATCCATGCGATTCATTTTCAACGGAAAATAGCTCTACTATGACAACATTTTATACTGTATTAAGTTGGCTAACCTTTTTCTTCTATTGGCTATTAATTGCTGGGGTCACTTTTCGTGTCCTGATGCATCGGCGTCCTGTGACATCAACAATGACCTGGTTACTGATCATCTATATCCTACCATTAGTTGGTGTCATCGCTTATTTTGCCTTTGGTGAATTACACCTTGGCAAGCGACGCGTTGAACATGCAAAGCAAATGTGGCCATCCGTTGTGGCTTGGCTTGAAGACTTAAGAAAATGTAAGCATATTTTTGCTACGAGTACGAGTGATGTTGCAACGCCCCTTTTTCAACTCACCGCTAAACGCCAAGGAATTAAAGGTGTTAAAGGGAATAAAATTGAGCTTTTAACGACGTGTGAAGATTCACTAAATTCAATTACACGCGATATTAATAATGCTCGTAATAATATTGAAATGGTCTTTTATATTTGGCAATCAGGTGGCTTAGTTGATGAAGTTACTGATGCGCTAATCAACGCCGCTAAGCGTGGTGTAAAATGTCGCATCATGGTGGACTCTGCGGGAAGTTGGAACTTCTTTCGAACCAAAGGCCCTGATGTTATGCGAGCAGCAGGTATTGAATTTGTAGAATCATTGCATGTTAATTTGTTTCGTTTTTTCTTGCGCCGCATGGATTTACGTCAACACCGAAAAATCGTATTGATTGATAACTATATTTCTTATACTGGAAGTATGAATATGGTTGATCCTCGCTATTTCAAACAAGATTCAGGTGTGGGGCAATGGATTGATATTATGGTAAGAATGGAAGGTCCTGTTTCTACCACATTAGGTATGATTTATGCCTTTGACTGGGAAATGGAAACTGGCGAGCGCCATTTACCCCCTCCTCCTGATGATAATATTATGCCTTGTGAACAAGAAAGCGGGCATACAACACAAGTTATCGCATCAGGGCCAGGCTTTCCTGATGAGCTTATTCAACAATCGTTAATTACGGCCATTTATTCAGCTAGAAAAGAATTAGTCCTCACAACACCTTATTTTGTACCTAGTGATGATCTTGCTCATGCTATTTCGACAGCCGCTATGCGAGGCGTTGAGGTCAGCATTATTGTGCCTCGTAGTAATGACTCTTTTCTTGTACGTTGGGCAAGTCGTGCATTTTTTACAGAAATGCTTGAAGCAGGTGTGAAAGTCTTTCAGTTTGAGGATGGCTTATTACATACCAAAAGCGTCATGGTTGATGGGCAACTTAGTATGGTCGGCTCAGTGAATCTTGATATGCGAAGCTTGTGGCTAAACTTTGAAATTACTGTCGTTATTGATGATGAAGGTTTTGGTAGCGATTTAAGCATTGTACAATATGATTATATTGCCCGTTCTACTGAGTTGACGCTACAAGAGTGGGAAAAACGCCCTTTCTTAAATCGTGTATTAGAACGTATCTGCTATTTCTTTAGCCCTCTGTTATAACAGAAATGTTATAATCCAAAAGATCATAAAGATAGGCAACAATATATTTTGCTTAATACGCAAACAGCCTATAAACAACACAAAAACTATTGGAATACTAAACAGGCATTACCATGAATCAACCAACCTTACTCAGTGAAGACGAAGCCCTAGAACAAGCTTATGATTTATTTTTAGCTCAAGCGGCTGATAATTTAGATGTTGCCGATCAATTACTTTTTAATCTGCAATTTGAAGAAAGAGGTGCTGCAGAGGTGGTTCCATTAGGTAATGATTGGCAATTTATTGTCGGCCTTCCAATTACATCAGCCCGTTTTAGTGAAGTGATTATTGGACTTGCGCCTGACGATGATTCCGATATTGATGATATTTTTGGCCGAGTATTAATTAGTCGCGACCCACTACAACCGATGTTTCATATTATCTGGAAATTATAATCACTTCTATCTTCACCTGCTTATATTTTAGCGGGTGATTTTTATTTCAGAGAGAAATAAAATGAGTGAAAGCCACTTTATCATTGATACTATTTTTGCCTTAGCTTTCTTTGGTGCATTTTACTGGTATATCTGCGTAGCTATTATTATCGTCATGCTCTATGCCACAGTAAAAACACAAAAAACGTTATTTCGTATCTTATTTATACTCATTGCTTTAATTTTTACTTATTTACCCTTCATGCAATATCTTTGGTAAAAATTAAACAAACAAAATCAAAAGCGCCCTATCAGCGCTTTTTCCTTTATTTTTATTTGGGCTTCTTATTTATATAAATAATATTAATTACTGACGCAAACTCACAGCAATACGATTAAAAGCATTCATTAATCCAATAGCCAATGTTAGATCACTCATTTCTGTATCTGTAAAATACGCTTTAACCTGCTGATAAATATTATCATCCGTATTGTTTGCTGAAATATTACTGACAGCCTCTGCCCATAATAATGCAGCTCGCTCTTTATCAGTAAAACGCTCACTTACTTGCCAGCCATTTAGTGCATCTAATTTATTTTGAGCAACATGATGATTACGCAATGAATTATTGTGCATTTCTAAACAGAAAGCACAGCCATTAATTTGAGACACTCTTAAATAGATAAGCTCAATCAACGTGATATCCAGTGAACTATCTTCTAATGCTGTTTTACATTGAATTAAGCCCGCATAAGCTGTAGGACTGAGTTTTGGGTAAGATAAGCGAAGCTTTGACATAATTTCCTCACAATTCACAATAAAAACAAACTCACAACCAACTGTATATAAACACAGTAACAATATATTCAATTTATGGTGATGTGTTTATCAATTTTGTGGTATTTGTGTTTAGAGATGACAATCTTCAGTATAAGCAACTTAATTTACTACTTATTCTTTATTAGATAGATGTCACTTATTATGAGTTATATCCGTTATTCAAAGCATTTGGATGAATGAGCAATAGTTAAAAACATTGTGCCTTCTCTTGTCAGCGTACTGTCTTTTTTTATTGGTGGTGATTTCACCATTCTATCGATTTCAGTTGAAGAAAATTTATCACTTGCTTCATTATAAAAACACAAACATTGATCTTTGCTCACGTTACTATAGATATTTAGTGTATTCATACAATACTCAATAACTTTATTTTCTTGTGATTCAGAACACGCGGGTAGTAAAAATAAAGATAAAATAATAATTAATGTTTTTTTCATAACTATTCCACTGTTGTGTTAGATTCATTTAATTATGAAAAAATTATTTCATTAAAGCGGGGAAATTATCACGATATAAATCAAATTTAAGTGGATAATTATTATTTACACCAGACAAATAGAGAGAATATTTTACTTTCCTCTCTATTCTATATTTTTCATCTTTTTTATTTAGTATTTATACTTATTTTATTTAATCTTAAATGTAACAATGGAAAAGGATTTCCTTGTCCATCTAACTCAGAACGCCCTATTTGCTCAAATCCCATATGAAAATAAAAACCAATTGCTTGAGGATTTTGTTCATCTACATCTAATTCATCAATATGCAGTGTATTTATCGCGAAAGTTGCAAGTAATTTACCGCAACCATGCCCTCTAGAATTCGCATCAAAAAATAGCATTTCTAACTTATTTTCTGCTGTACCTAAGATCCCATGAATAACATTATTATGGTCTATCGCAATATAGGTATTAAGCATAGGAAAATACTGTTCTACAATATCTTTTTTAAGCGATAAGATGATCTCTTCGGATAGAAATGTATGCGTAGCTCTAACCGACGATTCCCAAACTGCAATCATTTCATCATAGTGTGAAGATTCTGCTTTTATTACAGTTAACATACTTTTCTCTCCATAAAATATGGCATCTTAAAACACATCAATTGAAAATCAATCTCCCCTAATAAAAAACACACGTTTAGTGTGTGTTAAATAGGTTTTTAATAAGTTAAGATCAAAAATAGAGAGATAAGCGTTTACAATTATATTAAATAAAAAAGGTTGGCTAATATTTCTGCCAACCCTTTTATTGATACATCAAGCTAAATTACCACTCAAAGTTAACACCCGCACCATACATTAAATCACCCGAATTTGATGTTGATGTAGAAACACTGGCTTTAGCTGCTATATTTTCATTAAAACGATAACCACTCCCTACAGCTATTGCGTTTTCAGAATTATATCCACCCATTGCAGCACTCACGTTAAATTTACCAACACTATAAGGTTGAAATAAATTGGCCGTTGCTGCTGACATCGCAAATCCACGTTTCATTTTGTCATCAAAATCATTTATACGGCTTTCTAGTTTATCAATACGTGCACTATTATGATTTGCTAAATTCCATGCATTATTCGCTGTTTTATTAGCAATATTCGCCGTATTATTCGCAGCATTTGCCGTGTTATTGGCAATATTTGAAGTGTAATATGCGTTATTGGCTGTAGTATTAGCCGTATTAGCAATCGTTTTAGCATCAACAGCTGTTGATTGCGCATTATCAGCACTCACTTGTGCTTTATCTGCACTTGTTTGTGCCTTATTTGCACTATCTTGAGCTTTATTAGCTGTCGTTAACGCCGTTCCTGCCGTTGTTTTAGCTTCATTTGAATTTATTAATGCCGTATTCGCCGTTGTTTTTACTTCGTTTACGGTTGTTTTTACTTCATTAACCGAAGTAAGCGCCGTATTTGCTGTGGTTTTTGCATCTGTTGCAGTTGTTAAAGCAGTATCAGCCGTTGTTTTCACTTCGTTTACGGTTGTTTTTACCTCATTAACCGAAGTAAGCGCCGTATTTGCTGTGGTTTTTGCATCTGTTGCGGTTGTTAAGGCAGTATCAGCTGTTGTTTTCACTTCGTTTACGGTTGTTTTTACTTCATTAACCGAAGTAAGCGCCGTATTTGCTGTGTTTTTTGCATCTGTTGCGGTTGTTAAGGCAGTCGTTGCCGTTGTTTTTGCATCTGTTGCTATTGCTTTAGCATCATTTGCTGTTGTTAATGCCGTCGTTGCCGTCGTTTGGGCCTCTGTTGCCGTTGTTAATGCCGTTGTTGCCGTCGTTTGGGCCTCTGTTGCCGTTGTTAATGCCGTCGTTGCCGTCGTTTTGGCCTCTGTTGCCGTTGTTAATGCCGTTGTTGCCGTCGTTTTGGCCTCTGTTGCCGTTGTTAATGCCGTCGTTGCCGTCGTTTGGGCCTCTGTTGCCGTTGTTAATGCCGTTGTTGCCGTCGTTTTGGCCTCTGTTGCTGTCGTTTTAGCCTCTGTTGCCGTTTCATTTACCGCTTTTAACTGAGCAATATTTGCCACATCAGTATCTTCGGCGCCGCCTGCAACATTAGTGATTCGACGATAAGTATCTTGTTCACCAAAATCGCCACTTACTGCTTTTTGCCCTATTGATAATTCCCCAATATTTTGTCCAGCTCTATCGTTATCTTTCAAAAATAAGGCTTTATCTTCAGACATTTTTCCAGCAACAGAGTTACCCCCTAATGCAATAGAATCTTTTGCATCATTAACCACTCTTGCATCCGCACCAATGGCAACACTGTGGTTAGTTTTTAAACCACCAAATAACTCATCACCTTTGCCTGCATTAGCATTGTTACCAATACTGATACCACCGTTACTCTGTTTTGCAGCGTCACCAATTGCTATACCACCTAAACCATCTGAAACCGCCTTAGAACCGAAAGCAAGTGATCCTTCACCTTTAGCAACAGCGGCATTACCAAATGCAATTGCAGGAGCGCCTTGTTGACCTTCTGCATCACCATCAGCATAAGCACTATTACCTATTGCAATATCAGAATCATATTTTGCAACAGGTGGTCTTGCTTTATTATTAGGAAGGAATTTATTCGGATTTTCAATGGGGATCTCTTTATCATCGGCAGTATTACCAATGATAATTGAATTATTTTTAACGTCAGTATCAATAAATCCAGAGCCTATTTTAACGCCATCTGATTGTTCAACAATAGCTGTCGATACATTTGGCATCGAAATTGGAATATCAAGGTTTTCGTTATTATCTATAGGTGCTGCTTGTGCAAAAAAAGGTGCGAGGGCTAATACAATCAATGATTTTTTAAACATGATAGAACCTCAATGGTTTAAGCGAAGCAGCCTTGAATATAGCGTGAGTAAATAAAAACTTTCGACTAAAGATAAATCAATAAAAGACAGTATTTGGTTTTTTATTATTTAATCTAAAAAAGAATAGCTTCATTTTATTCTTATTTAGATTAATCACACATGTCACAAAAAATGAAAATTAAGTAAAAAACACATAATCAGTTAATAATCTCCTCCATAACTAAAAAAACAGAGTTAATAATTGTAGTGTTGAAAATTTCATTTTAGAATTACACAGATAAAAAGAAAGAAATTCAGTATGAGTTAGATCACTAAAATGAAATTTATCTTTAGAGAAAAATATATTTAGTAGATAAAAATTAATGTTTAATTTATTTTCATTTTATAGAAACGAAAAAAGGCCACATAATGTGGCCTTTAAAGAAGAAACCTATTTTAAATAAGATTAAAAACGATAACCTAAACCCACCACCCAAGTACCAAATTCGATATTACTTAGCTTTGAATACTCGTAAGAAGCGTCAATTGCTAAGTTAGGAACTGGATTATATTGTAATCCAACACCATAGCTATTAGATACTTTATTAAAGTTAATATTTTGATAGTTAGCATCAAACTCTAAATTCATTTTAACTGAGCTAACACCAATTAAGCCATAAACATTAATATATTCACCTAAACGATAACTAGGCCCAACAGATAATAAATAATAATCATAATGTATATTCCCTTTATTAGAATTAAGATTAAAAGAATATTTTTCTTTATTATAGACAAATGAACCGATTACACCCCAGTTATCATCTAACTTATAATCATATTTAATATTAACGCCTTTAGGTGAATCTGTAACCCTTTTGCTATCTAGTTTCATCTCACTTTGCGCATAGCCTAATGACAATGTATTTTTCAGTATTGCAGTCGCATTAAATGTTGTTATTGATAAAAAAACAGCAGTAATTGGAATAACTAATATATTTTTCATTAGAAACCTAAGTATTATTTAAAATTTGGCTGTGAGATGAATTAACCAAATATAATTTCAATTATATTTAATTTTAATCACCATCATTTAAATCGCACTTGAAATAATAAATCAAAATAAAAAACAGATGAACATTTTATTTTCTATACAATAGCAATAAAAATATTATTATTAACAACAATCAATATAGAGGGGTTTTAGTTAAAGAAAGGGAAATAAAAAGCATTTAAAATTAAAAACAATCATTAATTTTAATATTATTGAAATTTTATCTTATATAAAATCAAAAGGCCACATAACGTGACCTTTTAAAATATAATTTATTGACTAAATATTAGAATCGATAACCAACCCCTAAAACCCAAGTACCGAATTTTGCATCATCTAATTTTGAGTACTCATAAGATGCATCAATAGCTACGTTTGGGATTGGATTAACTTGTAATCCTAATCCATAAGCCATAGATGTTTTACTGTATTCATCATTACCATAATAATATTTATCTTCTTGATTAGCATGACCAAGACCAATTAAACCATAAGCACTAAAATAGTCATTAAAACGATAGCTAGGGCCAGCTGTTAATGAAACATAATCAATTTCAGTTGAGCCAATTTTTCCCCAGCGACTATAAAAATTATAGGTTAATTTTGTATATGTCAGTGATCCAATAACACCCCAATCATTATCAAATTCATGGTTATATTTAAAGTTAATGCCTTTAGGATTATCAGCAAATTTATTGCCATCTAATTTAATTGAGCTTTGAGCATAACCTACAGACAAAGTATTATCTAATGCGGCTTGAACACCAAAAGAAAATGTAGAAATAGCTAGCGCAGAAGCAGCAAAAAATAAATTACGTTTCATCTTTATTCTCTATATAAAAAGGACAGATACAATGGAGCTAAATTTAGCTCTCTTATAAATTAAGCATAATATTTGATAAATATTATTTATAAATAATACGATATTAATAATTTATTATAAAGGCATTCTTATTAATAAAAGAATAATTAAAACACTATCCCAATTAACAATAAACCTACCGTATTTTTCACCATTCTTAAGTAAATATTAAGATTATAAGCTTAGCCACTATCAATAAAGTGACTTAAATAACACCACTGTATTTGCTTTAAATATGATTTTTTAATTCTTCACTGCTAATCGACCAATTTAATATCAAGATACCTTAATAGCTCAAGAGCTTCGATTTTAGAAAATATTGCTTTTTCAATTTTATTCTGGTGAATATCGATACCAAAAGAATGAGAGCCAGTAAAATCAACGCTCTCTAAATTTGTTTGCATAAACAAACTATTCGAAAAATCAGAATTTATCATCACTGATTTTTGAAGATCTGTATTTCTAAAGTCGATGTCATGTAATCGGCATTCTTCAAAAATAGATTCACTCAATTTTAATCCAAAAAAATTACAGCCACTTAAAATACTATTTTTAAAACTGAGTTGTGAATAAAGATCAAATTTAGGCCAATACGCTTTTGTCCAATCAATGCCAACAAGTTTACACTCAACAAATTGAGTATTAGAAAATCGAGTATTAGGGATATTCGCTAAACTTAAATTACAACGTTCAAATAAGCAATGCACAAATTTGCAGTGAGATATTTTAGCTGATGAAAAATCACACTGATAGAATTCACACTCTTCAAATATTATTTCGTTGAGCATTAATTCACTAATATCAAGCTTAGTAAATATTTTCTCTAAATATTCCTGATTATCTTCTAAATTTCCCATATCTCCCCCGATAAAAATGATAAAAAAAAGGACTCTCTTTATTTTAATATTCTTCTTTTTTATGCATAATTAGCAAGTTGCATTTTTAACCAGAATTTTTGTTGGCATAAATTAAAAAACTCTTTTCTATAAGGTGAAATATATTTGTTATTTGACTCAATAATTTCCCATGTGATCCAGCACTCAGGGCATTGGGTATCATTATCATAATGTTCTGTTTCTATCTCTTCAGTACATTTAAGAATAACACCATCATTAAATAACCAAGCCTGTGTTGCTCGAATTATTTCAGTCAAATCATCCCGACACTTGTGGGAGCTTAAAATTTGATAGCCCTCTTCTTGGTTTACAATTTGAGAAATATACTTCGCTAACATCATCATCTCTCTTGTTTTATTTCTTATTATTTAGTGTATTCACTCTAAATGAGACAAGTTTTATTACTTTTAATTTTCATCAAAAGCATCAGCCATAAGCAAAAATTTAGGTTTGGCTTTTGTATAAGCATTAATCATAGGAACTAGTCGCTGAAAATGCTCACTTGCACAATGTATATCAAGCGCAGCATGATCTGGCCATTGTTCAACAAAGACAAAGTGACCTGGATCTTTTTCATCAACATATAAATTATAGCTAATACAAAGAGGCTCTTTCTTAGTCGCTTCAACAAGCTCACGATAAAGAGGTAAAACAATTTCTATCGCTTCTGTTTTAATAAAATCTTCAGCAATTACTTTTAACATCACATTCTCCTTACCGTAATTGAATAACACAAAACACTGTATAAAAACACAGATAAATATAGCCTAGTTAACTTAAGAGATCTAGACTTTTTACATAAGAAAAATACTTCTTATAATTAAACCCTTACTCTTTTTTAGCAAGACGCAATGTATAAAAAAATAAAACGATGCAGCAACCAGTTTAAAATAATAAAAAAGGTCTGTTTTTCATACAGTAGGCAGTAAATATCAAATATTTATTCTCAATATCGATAAAAATATGCGTTTAAATAATACTGATTCTCTTTATATAATAGTCATTCATTAAGTGATACAGAGAAAGTAAGATTTTTGGGGGTTAACGTGTGGCTTGAACAATTTGGTGTACTCAATATCTGGACATACCTTGCAGGCATGTTTTTTATTATCCTTGTACCTGGTCCTAATACTCTCTATGTGTTAAAAACAAGCGCATCCGGTGGTGTTAGTGATGGCTATCGTGCTGCATTTGGTGTCTTTTTAGGTGATGCTATTCTTATTTTTCTCGCCTTTATTGGTGTTGCATCGGTCATAAAAGCCTCCCCTGTGCTGTTTACTCTTGTGCGATTTTTAGGTGCTTTTTATCTTCTCTATTTAGGTATAAAAATTATCCATGCAACTTTTTTCTCAAAGAAAGCGCATGTAGAACAAACAACTGGTGTGCAAAAGCATGTTTTTAGAAAAGCACTTACATTAAGTTTGACTAATCCTAAAGCAATTTTATTTTATATTTCTTTTTTCGTACAATTTATCGATTTTAATTATGCTCACACTGGATTATCTTATTTAATTCTAGCTTCTATGCTTGAAACTTTTAGTTTCATTTATCTCTCTTTTTTAATATTTGGTGGCGTAGCTCTTGCTCGTTTCTTTGGTTCACGTAAAAATATGACAAAATTAGGCAATGGTGTTATCGGGCTTTTCTTTATGGGTTTTGCGACTAAATTAGCGACATTATCATCATAATTATTGAAAATAGATTTTAATTAGAGAAAAGGCAATCATTATATAGATTGCCTTTTTTCTATCCATTTATTAAGCCTATTTACGTATATTAATAAGTGTATTCACCCATTACTTATTAAATACTATTCATTCTCATTCTATTTCAATTAAAAAAAACGTTTTTTATTTTATTCTTTTTATTAAATTTTAATTATTTGATATAAATTTGATTAATATTACTAAAAGACTCTTCATACGGATATATCATAAAATACATATCCTTATA
Source organism: Pseudomonas sp. FME51 (assembly GCF_014897305.1). Classification (NCBI taxonomy): domain Bacteria; kingdom Pseudomonadati; phylum Pseudomonadota; class Gammaproteobacteria; order Pseudomonadales; family Pseudomonadaceae; genus Pseudomonas; species Pseudomonas sp. FME51. Next base: position 419,926 of record NZ_JABUYN010000001.1, read on the forward strand.
GATAGGTATTGAGATGAATAGCCAAATTGTTATTGATTCTAAAAAATGTATTGGCTGTAAGACCTGTGAAGTAGTTTGTTCAGTTGGCCATACATTTGAAAAGGACGGAAATGATTTCCTCAATAAAAAGAATTTTCATCCTAGAATTCATATTATTAAATTAATGCATCAGTTTACAGCCTCAGTTTGTCATCAATGTGAAGATGCACCTTGTGCTCAAGCTTGCCAAACAAAAGCATTAGTCCGTGGTGAAAATTTTGTTGAAACACATCCTGAAAATTGTATTGGTTGTAGGGCTTGTCTTTTAGCTTGTCCGTTTGGTGCAATTGAACTTGAGAAAAAAGAACAGACTCCTCAAACTTCATTTTTAGACCTTGGTCAATACTTTCAAATTGATATCGTTAAATGTGACTTATGTCATCATAGAGAGCAAGGTCCTGCTTGTGTAGAATTTTGCCCTCAAGACGCTTTAATGCTTGTCTCTGAAAATGAACTGACACAATTAACGGCTGAACGTAGAAAAAAATCTATTTTACGTGAAGATGTTAATATGCATGGAATAACACTTTAATCTCTTAATAGCCTTATCCGTTATATAAGGCTATTACTCTCTCTTTTTGGTTGCTCTGAAGTTGCTTAACTGTAGTTATTTATATCGAAACTACCCAACCATCTGGTATCATTGGCAACTTATCAATTTTCTTGCCATAAATAACTTTGTGTTTCAAACACTTTACCGGTTGAGATAATAAATATCTCATTGATTTTTAATGTTTTTTAAACTTAAAAAAACAGTAATGTAAAGACAAAGTCTTGGTTAGCAAGTTACAGAATAATCAGCAACGATATAGAACCGTAAAAATGAGCATCCCAAAAGAGCAATATAATTTCAACAAGCTACAAAAACGCTTACGCCGTGATGTTGGGCAAGCTATCGCTGACTTTAATATGATTGAAGATGGCGACAAAATCATGGTCTGTCTTTCTGGTGGTAAAGATAGCTACACGCTACTTTCTATCTTGATGAGCCTGCAAAAAAGTGCGCCAATTCACTTTTCGCTTATTGCAGTAAACTTAGATCAAAAACAACCCGGATTTCCTGAACATATTTTACCTGAATATTTAAATGAGCTTGGTGTAGAATATAAAATTGTTGAAGAAAATACTTATGGAATTGTCAAAGATATCATTCCTGAAGGTAAAACAACCTGCTCTTTATGTTCTCGTTTACGCCGTGGTATTTTATATCGCACAGCAACAGAATTAGGCGCAACTAAAATCGCTTTAGGCCATCATCGCGATGATATCTTAGAAACGTTATTCTTGAATATGTTTTATGGTGGCAAACTTAAAAGTATGCCACCTAAATTAATGAGCGATGATGGCAAGCATATCGTTATTCGTCCCCTCGCTTATGCACGAGAAAAAGATATTGAACGTTTCGCGCAAGCAAAACAATTCCCTATTATTCCGTGTAATCTTTGTGGTTCACAACCTAATCTTCAACGTCAAGTTATTAAAGAAATGCTAAAGGATTGGGATAAACGCTACCCAGGTCGCATTGAAACTATGTTTAGAGCAACACAAAATATTGTCCCGTCTCATCTCTGTGATACACATTTATTTGATTTCGCCAATATTAAACATGGTGATGAAGTCATTAATGGCGGTGATTTGGCCTTCGATAAAGATGAGATCCCTGCAATTCCAGTGATGTTCCAAGAAGATGATAATGAACGCCCTGATTTTAGCCAAAATAAGCTTGATATTATTGAAGTAAAATAATGTGTTATCTCCTGAGCCTTGCCATTTTCAAGGCTTAGGATTTTTGTGATGAAATAATTACCAACAATAAATTTAAGCAAAAAAAAACCGATGTTAATAAACATCGGTGTAATAATGGTCAATTATTCTGTATTAAGAACTCAATATGAGAAAAACTACAATTATGGAGCACAACGTTCATCGCTCAACGTTGTATTCACCTGCGAGAGTTATAATGCCAGATGTTGTATTTTAAAAAATTGATATATCTCAAACAGGACTAGAGAATTCTTTTTTAAATCCATTTAGTTACGATTAATTCTCTGAAAATTTACAACCATCTACTACGTTTTAACCACCAAGTAACAATCACAATCAAAACAAAGAGTGATAGACAAAATACGGTAAAACCATAAGGAAATTCATTTCCTGGGATCCCGCCCAAATTGACACCAAATAACCCTGTAAGAAAAGTGGTGGGTAAAAATAGCATTGCCATAAGTGACATTGTATAAGTTCGTCTATTCATCGCATCAGCCATCATTGATGTAATTTCGTCAGCGATAACTGCAGTACGAGAAATACTGCTGTCTAAATCTTCTAAACGCCGGGAAAGTCTTTCTGATATTTCTAACATCGTTACTCTATCACTATCACTCATCCAAGGAAGTTTCTCGATAGAGAGTCTTGAAAAGACATCTCTTTGTGGTGCCATATAACGACGTAAAACAATCAATTGTTTTCGGAGTAATGCCAATTCGCCTCTTGCCGGTATTTGTTGATCGAGGATCATATCTTCAAGTTCAATTAATTGATCATGTAAAGTTTCGACAAATTCCCCGATTTCATCAGTGACAGCATCCGCCATGGTAATTAACCAATCACCGCTACTTTCAGGCCCATTGCCTACATCTAAAGTATGAATAACAGAATCAACAGAATTAACTCGACGATGACGACTAGACACTATTGTTTGGCTATTAATATAAATTCTAAATGCCACAAGTTCATCAGGTCGATCATCTGGATTATTATTAATTGTTTGCAAATTGATGACGATACCTTCACCAATACGTTGAGCCTTTGGTCTAACATTTTCCGCTAATAAGATATCTTTAGCTATGGCTGGAAGTAGTTCTGTCTCTTGTATCCATTGAGCACTTTGTGGTTTGCGGTAATCTAAATGTATCCACAGCGGATTTTCATTAGTTGCAACCGTCTCAGACGTTATTTCAATTACTCCCCCATGCCCATTAAGTTGCGCAGTATAAATTGCATCTGAATCATGCAAGACAGAGTCATTAATTGTTTTCATTTAGTTTCCTCCATAATCTTTGCGTTAAAAACGCTATCTTAATTCAGTGTTCAACTGTCAAATAATAATGTGTCTATCTTCACTTTATATAATTATTTTTCAATATGTTATTCTATTTATCTTCTAATATATTGTATATCAACACTATTTTTTATAATTACGCTCCTGTTTTTATTTGTATTTTTTACTTTAGGATTATTACACTAAATCTAATGCTGATAGTTACGCTACTATATCAATAGTTGAAATGCCTAGAGATAACTTATTTTATTTACAAGAGAAAAAGTTATTTGCTGTAATTTATAATAATTATCAGTCTGGTGTATACTAAATCTTATCTAATACATTTGTTGTACCCTAAAAATAAGGTCATCAATATGAAAAAGTTTCTCGCTATTCCTTTATTTTTACTTTTAGCTGGATGCAATGACGCAACGTCAACAGAAAATGCAAACACTGCAGCGGCTGCTGATACAACAAAAACACTTCTCGTCGATTCACAACTTTATGACTGTGTGGGTGTTGCTCCAATGAAATGCATGAAAGTGAAAGAACTCCCTTCTGGTGAATGGTCACTATTCTATCAAAACATTGAAGGTTTTGAGTATAAAGCAGGCACGGAATACACATTAAAAGTGAATGTGACAGATGTCCCTAATCCTCCGGCAGATGCACCAAGTGTAAAATATACGCTAGTCGAGATTGTAGATAAGAAATAGCCTCTCCTACTAACACTCACAATAAGCAATACACGCTATTGTGAGTGCCTTTTATTAAGATTATTTTGCTGATAACCTCTATTAAGTAAGTTTAATTAAATTTATGTTATTTTAATAATATGCTATTTATATGACTTTAATTTTATTAAGCATTTAAAATAAGCCTGCAAACTATTTTTAAGAGTAATTTCAAACAATTAATATTGAAATAAATGCTTAATTTACTAAAAATAGAGCTTCTTACCTCAACATAGAACCTCTATAATGAATAAATTAATTCTTATTTTAATTAGCTTCGCTTTATCTTATACCTCTACATCACATGCTTACAATAAAACGCATACTCTCTATGGGGGGTATATTTATGGGAAAATAAAAGGTGATACTGCAAAAGGACCGATTATTAGTTATCGTTATGAAACAGAAAATACTTGGGGACTATTAGTTTCCCTGCTCTATTTGAACTCAGATCATAAAGAGCCTTTTAATGATCCCCGTTTTACCCTTCCATCAATAATAAAATACAGAAATAAAACGACGGCTCTATTAGTCGGCCCGACTTATAGATTATCATCAAAAATTTCCATCTATGCCCAAATGGGCCCTAATAAATTGAAACATCAAGAAGATAAGTATCATCCTGAAATAAACACAACAGATACACATATTGTTAATACAACAAGCGTTATTGGTCATATTGGCATCGATTATAACCCACTAAAAGATGTTTCACTTAATTTTGGCTACCTTTACTCAGATACCACAGCAAACAAACGTCACATTGAGTTAAATAGCTTACAATTATCTCTGGGATATCGTTTTTAAATTTTATTTAAAAAATGTTGGTAATCAGTAATTTAATTTAACAATAGCAAAGAAATAAATAGAGAGCTCATATACAAAACTCTTCAACATTACAATAAATACATTAACTTTTATTGCCATTAAGTATTTACATCTATAAATAAAAGATACTGCAATATTTAACATCAAGCACATTGCACAATTAGTCAAAACAATACTGCAAAAATGTATTAACATAGTCCCTGCAATGTTTATTCCTTTTGAGTCTCCTTCTGTTTTTTATAACAGAGGGATTTTTTTTGTTATAAATATTTTATTAATCACTGTAACAGTTAGATACAATAAAAAGCGTGCAAAAAAAGGATTAAGAATATATTTTATATTCAGACAATAAATAATCTTGCTTTATTTTGCTACGCCCATTTTTAAAAGGGGTTCTTTTTTGTTTATGTCACCTACTTATTTTTCATTTCTTCATCTCAATTATTATTTATTAATAAGAATAAATGATAATTATTATTTTTTATTATCTATTAGATAAAAAACGCCCTAAATCGAACACTCAAATTAGGGCATTTTTCATTTTTATGATCCATTAGAGGATTATTTAAACTTTTTATTTAAACTCTTTATCTAAACTGAGATTTAATTCGTTAATCATACTGTTTAAATTAATGTTTTAAGATATAGAATGTATGACTATAAGCAACATCTTCAGGGTTCTCAATAGGGTAGCCTTTTAGCCACGGTTTTATTAATCGCCCATTTGTATATTGATAAATAGGTGCAATTGGCGCATCTTCAGCAATAATTTGCTCTGCTTTGTTGTAGAGGCTATTTCGTTCATTTTCATCAATTGCCATACCTGATAACATCAATATTTCATCATATTGCTTATTTTGGTATTTAGGAATATTACCCGTATGTTTAGAGCCTAACAAACTTAAAAAGGTCGATGGCTCGTTATAATCACCGACCCATGAAGCTCTAATCACATCAAAATCACCTGTATTTCTGCTGTCTATATACGTTTTCCATTCTTGATTTCGTAATTCAACTTTAACACCTAATTTTTTCTTCCACATGGAAGCGACTGCAATAGCAATTTTCTGATGATTTTCTGAATTATTATATAGCAATGATAATTTTAATGGGTTATGAGGACCATACCCTGCAGCTGCTAATAATATTTTTGCTTGGCTATCTAATTCATCCTGACTATATTCATCATAAATTGTCGGCTCTGGCGTGAAATTTGCCGTCACATCAGGCGTAAAACGGTTAGCTGATCTTTCACCTGTCCCTAATACCTTTTCAGTAATAATTTTTCTATCAATTGCCATCGCTAACGCTTTACGTACACGAATATCTTTTGTTGGCCCTGATTGAGTATTGAAAGCATAATAATAAGTACCTAATTGGTCGGGAATATAAACTTCATTAGGAATATCTTTCATTAATTTATGGTATAAATTTTTAGGAAACGACTCTGTTATATCAATATCGCCTGCTAGATAACGTTTAGTCGCATGTGACTCATGATTAATAGGAACAAAAGTAACTTTTGTTAACACTGTATTTTGATGATCCCAATAATAAGGATTAGGTGTTAATACAATTTTTTCATTAACCACTCTATCTTTTAAAATAAAGGCGCCATTACCGACTAGATTTCCAACGTTGATCCACTTTGCGCCATACTTTTCAACACTATGACGTGGTACAGGGTATAACGAAAAATTAGTCGTTAAACTTGGAAAGTAAGAAATGGGCCGATCTAACGTTACTTTTAACGTTTTTTCATCAATCGCTTCTACGCCTAATGCACTTGGCTTTAATTTTCCATCAATAATTTTTTGGGCATTTTCAATAGAAGCAAGTGATGCATACCACGCAAAAGGAGACAGATTTTTAGGATCAACTAACCTTTGCCAGCTATAGACAAAATCTGTAGCCGTGACTTTCTCTCCATTTGACCATTTGGCATTATCACGTAAAGTAAAGATCCACACACGGTTATCTTCTGTGCGCCAACGCTCAGCAACACCAGGAATAGGACGCCCGTGTTCATCCTCTATCGTCAATCCTTCAAATAAATCACGTTGTACCTGTGCCTCTGTTAATCCTACAGCATTAATAGGGTCAAGAGATGCGGGCTCATCTTTTAAATGTCGAACGACTTCCTGTTTATTATCGAGAATCGTTCCTGCTGGCACTACCGCCGCATTTACCTGCGGTAGGAGTAATCCTTGAACGACAAGTGCACATGATATGACGAATGTTTTGCGCATGTCTGTTTCGTCCTGTAGTCTGTATGAGAATGAACTGCACAATTATAAGAGCCTGATAAAAAGGCACAATCACTGATTACAAATATTTTATAAATTTTTATGTTTTTGGTGAGTACTATGCAAATAGTGACAAATTTTAATAATGGTTAAACATTAACAAGAATTTTCGTTAATAATTTAGTATTAATAATAGTAAGTCTGATAACTCATAGAGGAGAACAACAATGGCACATCAAGTTACTTTACAAGGAAATGCTGTAACACTGGCAGGCAAATTTCCAGCAGTAGGCCAAAAAGCAGCAGATTTTTCTTTGGTGGGTAAAGATCTTAATGATGTTTCTTTAGCAAACTTTGCGGGTAAACGTAAAGTTCTCAATATTTTTCCAAGTGTAGATACGGGTGTTTGTGCTGCAAGTGTTCGCCAATTTAATAAAGTAGCAAATGAATTAAACAACACCGTTGTTTTATGCATTTCAGCTGACTTACCTTTTGCTCAAGCTCGTTTTTGCGGTGCTGAAGGTTTAGATAATGTTGTCACATTATCAACAATGCGCGGTGCTGAATTTAAAGAGAATTATGGTGTTGCAATTACATCAGGCCCATTAGCTGGCTTAACAAGCCGTGCAGTTATTATTTTAGATGAAAATAATACGGTTATCTATACTCAGCTTGTTGATGAAATTACAACTGAACCTAATTATGATAATGCATTAAATACATTGAAATAATACGTTATATATAAAAATAGACGAGCGTTATGCTCGTCTATTTTTTATTCAGAAACCTTAAACCGTAATTTAGTTTTCAGTTTTTTCATTCTTTTTATTAGTGAGGTTATATTCTCTTAGTTTATTTGCAATTGCTGTATGAGAAATACCTAGGCGTTTTGCTAATTTACGCGTACTCGGATAATCACGATATAAACGTGCTAAAATCGAAGCTTCAAAACGCTTCGTCATTTCATCTAATGAGCCCTCTAATAAATCCTCATCAAATAAAACATCTGTGGTGTGTTCTGGTAAGGTAATATCTTGAACTCTTAGTGTATTTCCTACTACTTGAGACATCGCTTGATAAATAATATTACGTAATTGACGAACATTTCCAGGCCAAGAATATTGTGTTAAATAAGCAGAAAACTCAGTAGAAATCGATGGCATACCTATTTTTTGTTCTTGACAATATTGGTTAATAAAATGAGTTGCAAGTGGCATGATATCGTCTTTTCTCTCTCTTAAAGGCGGTAACGTCAACGTTAAGACATTTAATCGATAATAAAGATCTTCTCTAAATAATCCTTTCTGCACAAGCTCCCACAAATTTTTTTGTGTCGCACAAATAATACGTACATCAACTTTTACTTCATGTTCTTCACCGACTCGGCGAAATGTTCCATCATTTAGAAAACGTAATAACTTAATTTGCATTTGAGGCGACATTTCACCAATTTCATCAAGTAAAACTGTTCCCCCCGTTGCTTGTTCAAAAAAGCCAGTTTTACCTTCTATTGCATTAGGATAAGCACCTGCGGCATAACCAAATAATTCACTTTCAACAACATCATCGGGCAATGAGGCACAATTTAAGCCTAAAAATGGGTATCTTAAGCGATTGCTTAGAAGATGACAGGCCTTAGCAAGTAGGTCTTTTCCGGTTCCCGTATCACCAACAAGTAATAGTGGGTCATCCATAATGGCCATTTTACGAGCACGTTCAATCAACTGCTTCATTTTTGGTGTTACGGCAATGATTTGATCAAATCCACTTTGGTCATTCACCATTAACTTTGGATGATCATAAATTATTCCGCGATATTTCAATAATACAAAGGCCCCTACACAATGATTATACTGATTATCATCTGTTATTTTTATAGGCACTATTTCCATTTCAAAACTTTGTTTTTTTAACGTTATTGGAACCATTTGAATCAAATGTTCTTTTTGTTCCAAAAAACGATGAATATTAAAATTAGGAATGAGTTGATTAAATGTTTTTTCAGAATCATCGTCTGGAGCAAGCCCAAATAGGTGTCGAGTCGCTGGATTTAATAACTTAACCTTGCCTTTCGTATCAATAGAAAAGACAGGAACAGGTACGGATTCTAATAATGTCCAAATTGCTCGGTGTTCTTGTTCTGACGGCATAAAAGCCACGGTACGAACATCAATAACACCTTTGATTCTTCTTATTTCAGCCATAAGCGGTTGAAATATATTAAAATCTATTTGGGAAAAATTCAGGTAAATAAGACCTATTGGAAATATTTCGATTCCACGTAAATCGATATTTTTTAATACGAGCAGATCTAATAATTCTCGGGTTAACCCGATGCGATCTTCACAAGTGACCTCTAAACGCATTATAAACCTTCTTAATACTGAGTGACCCTGAACTAATTCTAGATATTATACATAAATATCAACGAAATAAAGTGCCTTGTCAGCAAAGGTTGACACCACTAGCATTTATTTTTACACAACTAAATTAAAATTTTGATTTTCAACCCACCATTTTTTATGCTTTAAAGAAACCAAATAACGAAAATGAAGCCTTTTTTATTATTTTTTTTAGCTCAAAATCAATAAGATATTCGATATCTTTTATTAAAGGGCTTATTTCTCGGCGGATCATTTTTTTGATAGTTTTACATCCATTTTCAAAACAAAAAAGCAGGTATTCTAATGCGTTTATCGCCTTCTCTTTTTTATCTTGTTCTGATAGATATTCAAAAAATTGCGACGTATCTTTAATTTGAAATGACTTAGACTGTTCTTGATGTTGTTTCTTTTTAATTTCGTCAATCGTTTCACTCAGAATAGGAATTAAAATACTTAGGTTATTATCAAGTACAATAACATTTAAAGCTGAGCTAATATAAATTCTACGTCTTTGTTTTGATAATTTTTTGATAACTGAAATAGGCATCTCTTTCATTATCTGGCCTCATTAATTATATTTTTACTTTTCTATTCTTGAAATCATAATGTAATACCAGAAGAAAAATCTGATATTACTTTTTTATAAAAATGTCATTTAATATGATACAGCATACTAATTTTTAAAAATCTTTCTTTCAAAAAATAATTTTCACCATCAAAAAATGAATAAAATACAATGAAATACAAAGAGCTATAGTAAATAACTCTTCGTGTTTTTAATATTATAGTTTTTTAAACAAGCTTTTTTTATCATTTTAAATAAAGCATTATAGCGAAAATTTATTTATTACAATAGTTTTCATTATGGAATATGAATATTTAGACTTATATTTTATCCGCATGGTCTTTTTATATAAATAATTCTTTTTTTCATAAAAAAAACACCCAAAATGAGTGTGCAAATTTCGGGTGTTTTTCAATAATCTGTATTCTTTATAAAGAAGAAAATAATAATAATGTTATATTTTACTCTTTTTTCTTACTACCTATCGTACTTTTTAATTTACCGATTAGTTCTTTCCTAAAATCACCCAGCTTAGGTTTGTTATCATCCATCCAAGGTAAAGGACGACATAACTCCATTGCTTTAATTCCCAAACGTGCTGTTAATAAGCCAGCACCGATACCTTGAGCCGCTCGTGTTGATAACCGAGCAGCAAGATCTTGAGAGAGCCAATCCATTCCTACTTCTCTCACTAATTCGGTAGCACCAGCAAATGCAATATTGACTAAAACCAGACGAAATAATTTTAAGCGGCTATAGTAACCCAGTTCTATGCCGTAAATTTCAGCAATACGATTAATTAAACGTATATTGCGCCAACCAATAAAGGCCATATCAACCATGGCAAGCGGGCTTACTGCGATCATTAAGGTAGATTCAGCCGCAGAGCGGCTAATTTCAGCTCTCGCCTGCTTATCTAAAATAGGTTGAACTAATTGGCTATAAAGCGTTAATACTTCGCTATCATTATGCGTATCATGCAGTGCACTTTGCCAACGAATTAATGCAGGATGTTGTGAATGAATACCCGCTTGCTTCGCCAATTTTTCACAAAAAAGCCGGCCATTTCCTATGCCGTGACTATAAAGTAGCTCTTTGGCTTTATCTCGTTCATCCGCACGTTGGCGTAAACGATAAATACGGCACCACTCTGTTATTATAGAGCCGATTCCAGCAACAACAATTAGCCCTCCTGCACTTGCTGCACCTAATGCAATCCAATCAGAGTTTATCCAAGATTCATAAATCCACTGCCCTGTTTGGGCAATAACACTAACCCCTAAAATTGTACTCGCAACTGTTAATAACCGTTTCCATACACTTTTTTTAGGCTTTAAAATAGACTGAACATCACCTTCTAATTGTCCTTCGTTTTCTGCCTCTAATTGTGGATCTATAGGTAGAAATTGTTCATTTTCCTGAAAGCCAATACCTTTTTTTAAGGTTACTTCTTCTTGAAGTATGGGCTCTTTAAAATCAATTCGTGATTTTAATGGCTCATTCATTTTAATTTATCCCCTAACAAAAATTCCATTGCACTATCCATGCGAATATGAGGAACCGCACTATCTCTTGATATTTGTTGTGGTCTAAAAGATTCAAAACTAAAACCTTGTTTCTGCCAAAACTCTTTTTCAGGTAATCGTTTAGGCACTTCACCTGGAAAATACACTAAAGGCTTGTTATCACTTAAACGGAATCCTTTTAATGCTGGAATTTTTTCACCTTGGTGATCAACAATACCGCTTTCTGTTGCTGCAATAGAGGCGAGTCCCATACAATCAATACTTATTCCTTCAAAAATAGCATTTTGTTTAGCATCTTGAATAAGTTGCTGAAGCAATGAAACTAAATTTTCATGTTGATCAATCGTAATATGATCAGCCTTAGTCGCTGCAAATAAAAGTTTATCAATACAAGGCGAAAATAAACGTCTTAGTAATGTTCTTTTACCATAATGAAAACTACGCATTAATTGTGTTAAGGCTTGTCGCATATCATTAAAAACATCTGCGCCTTGATTAAGAGGTTGCAAGCAATCCACTAAAACAATTTGTCTATCAAAGCCCTGAAAATGGTCACGATAAAAACCTTTTACCACATGCTGACCATAATATTCATAACGCTGCTTTAGCATACCGATATTCGTGCGTTTATCTGCACTCTTTAATTTAGTAATATCGTATTGTTGCAAATCTATCCATGGAAAAAACTGTAAAACAGGGGCACCAGCTAATTCACCTGGCAAAACAAAACGGCCCGGCTGAATAAAATGAAGCCCTTCTTTTTTACATGACAATAAATATTCAGTGTAAGCAGCTGCAATATCCGCTAATAATGTTTCATCAGCGGGTGCGAAAGGATCACATTTTTTAAGAAGTGATTGCCAATTTTGTTCTGGTGATGTTCTTTGGTGATTAACCTTATTTATTTGCTCTGACCATTCAAAATAGTCTTGTTCAAGCATTGGCAAATCTAATAACCACTCACCCGGGTAATCCACAATTTCTAAATAAAGTGATGATGTTTCTTTTATAAAACGGGTTAATGACTCACTAGAACGATAACGAAGCTGCAAACGAATTTCACTCACCCCTTTCGTAGGAACAGGCCAACTTGGTGGCGTGTGATAAAGTGATTCCATACCTTCATCATAAGTAAAACGGGGAATATTTAAATTATGTTGGGGAATACGTTTTACACCCAATAATTGCTTATTTCGTGCAGCAGAAAATAGCGGTAAACGAGCCCCTGTATGTACATTAATAAGTTGATTAACTAAAGAGGTAATAAATGCCGTTTTGCCACTTCGGCTTAATCCAGTTACGGCTAAGCGAAGATGTCTGTCAACACCACGATTAATAAAAGCTGTAAGTTCATTTTGTAGGCGTTTCATGTTTCTCCCAAGACACTTGACGCGATAGCTTATTTAAACCTGCTTTAATGACAGGCTCCGCTATCAATAGAACCAACCAACGTAACGGTTTGCGACTTACACATTTTAATATACCGCCAGTTATTGCCGCTGGCCCAAATAAAGTCAATAACATTAACCCAAATGTTAACCCTTTTTTGATAAATTGGGTGAGTTTATTTGTTTTTAAAGTGGCATCGAATTGATTGATATTCATAGCACCCTCCTTAATCAGGAATTTAACACTCTTACAAAAACTACGCTAAAAAAGAGAAAACAACTCAAAGAAAGACGCTCCTAAATCGGAGCGTCATATCAGATTAAATGGCTAAAATATTACAGATCTCGAAAGCGTTTATTTAACTGATAAGTAGAAGAAGTAATATAACGTTCCATTTGTTGTAAACGTTTTTCACCTTGTGTTAATTGACTATCAACGCCACTTAAAATTTCTTTTAAACTTTCTTGTTGCTCATCACCTTGCTGGTAATTAGCTGGCGCTGGTTCCATAAAGAAACTCAAAACAAGATAAGCAACAATTGTTAAGCCAAAAAATCCAGCAAAGAGCGCAATTACCGCAATAACCCTGACAAGTAAAACAGGAATATTAAAATAATGGGCAAGGCCTGCACATACACCACGGATCACGCCTTCTTGTGGCAAGCGATACAATTGTTTGCTTTGTACCGTCATTATGATTGCCTCCAGTTAGGATGTTCTGCATCAAGTATTTGTTCTAGCGTCTTAATGCGTTCCTGCATTTGCTGAGCCTTATCCACCAGCGCGCTCAGTCGCTGCATTTCTTGTTGGGTTAACTGAACATTCCCACCACTTTTCTGATTGCTGTAATGCAACCACAGCCAGATAGGGAGAACAAATAAAATAAAAATGGTCAGTGGTATTCCCAGAAATATATAGCCCATTACATATCCTTTATAAGATGGTTATTACGCTTGCTGTTACTCTTTGTTGATATTGATTTTAGCTTTTAATGCCGCTAATTGCGCGCTAATTTCATCATCAGCTTTTAATTCAGCAAACTGTTGGTCTAATGATTTCTCTTTACCTAACCCATAACTTTGAGCTTCACCTTCCATATGGTCAATACGTCGCTCAAATTGTTCAAAACGTGCCATTGCTGCATCCATCTTACCGCTGTCTAATTGACGACGAACTTGACGTGATGAATTTGCTGCTTGATGACGAACCACTAAAGATTGCTGTTTAGCACGTGTTTCTGTTAATTTATTTTCTAACTCGTTAATTTCACCTTTTAAGCGAGTTAACGTCTCATCAATAATAATCAACTCATGTTTTAATGTGTCATTAACTGATGCAATGCGTTGTTTTTCAATCAATGCTGCACGAGCTAAATCTTCTTTATCTTTAACTAACGCTAATTCAGCTTTATCTTGCCAATCCTTAATTTGTTTTTCCGCTTGTTCGATACGGCGTTCTAAACCTTTCTTTTCTGCTAAAGTGCGTGCAGAAGTGGTTCGAATCTCAACTAACATGTCTTCCATTTCTTGGATCATTAAGCGGATCATTTTTTCAGGATCTTCCGCTTTATCTAATAAAGAAGCGACGTTGGCATTAATAATGTCAGCAAAACGTGAAAATATACCCATGATGTTATCCTTAATAGCTATGCTAATTAGTAACGTTAAATTATTTCATTAAATGGCGCTATCAATGATAACGCTCGGCTTACTCTAGTTAATACAATTTACATGCCAACTTTGAAACTTCACTTAACTTATTAATAATAGATGATTTATTCTATTCGTCTATTTTCCACACATCTGATAAAGTGGTAAAAAATACCTTGCTATGGTGAATTTAACCAATGAATGAGAATTTAGAGACAATAATCGGTGTTGATAGTCAATTTATTGATGTATTAGAACAGACCTCTGCGCTTGCTCAATTAAAAAAGCCTGTCTTAATAATTGGTGAACGAGGCACGGGTAAAGAATTAATTGCACATCGGCTGCATTATCTCGCCCCTTGGTGGCAAGGGCCTTTTATTTCGATCAACTGTTCTGCACTTAATGACAACTTGCTTGATTCTGAGCTTTTTGGTCATGAAGCGGGTGCCTTTACTGGTGCTAAAAATCGCCATCAAGGTCGATTTGAACGTGCTGATGGTGGCTCTCTTTTTCTTGATGAATTAGCAACGGCTCCTATGCTGGTACAAGAGAAATTACTTCGTGTCATTGAATACGGTCATTTAGAGCGGGTGGGTGGTAGTCAATCACTGCATGTTGATGTTAGGCTTATCTGTGCAACAAATGCTGATTTACCGGCAATGGCTGAAGAAGGTAAATTTCGTGCCGATTTACTGGATAGATTAGCTTTTGATGTTATTCGGTTGCCCCCGCTAAGAGAGCGTCGGGCAGATATTATGTTACTTGCTGAAAATTTTGCTATTTCGATGTGTCAAGAATTGGGACTCCCCTTTTTTCCTGGCTTTAGTGATAATGCATGCCAAGTGCTTTTAGACTATGCATGGCCTGGTAATATTCGTGAACTAAAAAATGTTGTAGAACGTTCAGTTTATCGCCATGGCACCAGTGATAAAGTACTAGATAATATTATTATTAACCCTTTCGCTGGCCTTCAAACATCGATACCCCAACTCTCCCCATTAAAAAAATTCTCTAAAGAAACGATAATCTCTTCTTTTTCATTACCTGCTTTACCTCTCGATTTACGTCAGTGGCAAAATGAAATGGAAAAAAATCTAGTCAATAATGCCTTAAAAACGTGTTTATATAATCAAAAAGAGGCCGCCGAAAAATTAGCATTGAGTTATGATCAATTTAGAGGATTAATTAAAAAGCACCAAATAACAACATAATCGAATAATAATAAATAAATTTTTTATTATCTATGGATATAAAGAAGGGTAGGAAAAAATGATAGGCAAAAAAAAAGCCAGCACCCGAGCTGGCTAGTAAAAAAATACTGGAAGCAATGTGAGCAATGTCGTGCCCTCTGCGGAAAACCTCTTACCGCCGAAGGACAATACGGATGATAATCTTTATCATTAGCATTTGTAAAGCTTTTTATTGAGAATTTTTCTCACTTTGTTTTTTTGACTATTTGGGGATAGAAAGTTTTTTAAGTTACAATAGCAAAATCGTTTCTCTAAAAGACATTATTATGCGCCCTATTTTATTTATTGGTACTCTGCTACTCAGTATTGTAAGTACAGCTTGCATCGCAGAGATAGCACCGAAAATGCCAGAGCTCTCCGTAAAACAAGAGCCAACTCCAATTAATCAAAATGGCTTTGTTTATTGTGTTGATGGCAGTATAAATACGTTTAATCCACAGTTATCGAGCAGTGGATTAATTATTGATCCCCTCGCTGCACAACTTTATGATCGTCTTTTAGATGTTGACCCTTACACTTATCGTCTGATCCCTGAAATTGCAGCACGTTGGGAATCATTAGATAATGGGGCGACATACCGCTTTTATTTACGTAAAAATGTCTCTTTTCAGCAAACATCATGGTTTACACCGACACGAAAACTCACCGCAGATGATGTCATTTTTAGTTTTGAAAGGATGATTGACCCACAAAATACATACAATCAAATCAGTGGTGGAAAATACCCTTATTTTGACAGCCTAAGTTTTGCTAATAATATCCAATCAATAAAAAAACTTGGTCAATACACTGTGGAATTTAGCTTAAAAGAGCCTGACGCCTCTTTTTTATGGCATTTAGCGACGCATTACGCCCCTGTTCTCTCTGCTGAATACGCACAAAATTTAGAAAAAGTAGGCAATCAAACACAACTTGATTGGAAACCGGTAGGCACTGGGCCTTTCTTTTTAGATGAATATCAACCTGGGCAATTTGTTCGTTTATTTAGAAATGAAAATTACTGGAAAGGTCAACCTAAGATGCAACAAATTGTGATTGATATGGGTGCAGGTGGTACAGGCCGTATTTCTAAATTATTAACGGGTGAATGTGATGTTTTAGCCTATCCAGCAGCAAGTCAATTAAAAGTTTTACGTGATGATCCTCGACTAAGATTAACACTCCGTTCTGGTATGAATATCGCTTATTTAGCGTTTAACACCAGTAAACCACCGTTAAATGACCTTAAAGTACGTCAGGCCATTGCTTATGCGATTAATAATGAGCGGTTAATGGAGTCTATTTATTATGGAACAGCAGAAACAGCCGCATCAGTGCTTCCTCGCGCCTCTTGGGCATATGATAATCGTGCAAAAATTACAGAATATAATCCTGAAAAATCAAAACAGATCTTAAAAGAATTAGGTCTTGATGGCCTTAAATTGAATCTTTGGGTACCAAGTGCATCACAATCTTATAATCCAAGTCCATTAAAAATGGCAGAGCTCATTCAAGCTGACTTAGCCCAAGTGGGTATCCAAATGAATATTCGTCCTATTGAAGGCCGATATCAAGAGAAAAGCATGATGGATCGCACTCATGATATGACTTTGTCAGGTTGGTCAACTGACAGTAACGATCCGGATAGTTTCTTCCGCCCACTTTTTAGCTGTGCAGCCATTGGCTCACAAACTAATCTTAGCCATTGGTGTTTACCTAATTTTGATGAAATTCTGATGAAAGCGCTTTATAGCCAGCAACTTGCATCAAGAATGGATTATTATCATGAAGCACAAGACATTCTTGCCCAAGAATTACCTGTTTTACCTTTAGCGAACTCTTTACGTATGCAGGCATATCGTTATGATATTAAAGGATTGCTATTAAGCACCTTTGGTAATGCATCTTTTGCTGGTGTTTATCGAGAAGCAGAAGTAGATGAGCAAAATCACAAGAAAGAGGCTGTAAAATAATCCATGATTATTTATTCAATACGTCGATTACTTTTATTACTTGTGACACTGTTCTTTTTGTCGCTAGTGAGCTTTAGCCTAAGCTATTACACGCCCAATGGCCCATTAAGTGGTGCATCATTAATGGATGCCTACGTCTTTTATGCTCACAACATGATTCATTTTGATTTTGGTATCTCCTCCATTAATGGTGAGCCAATTAAAGTACAACTGATTGAAGCGCTCCCAGCCACAATGGAACTCTGTACATTGGCTTTTCTTTTTGCCCTTCTTGTGGGGATCCCTGCGGGTATTATTGCGGGTGTTTGGCGAAATAAATCCGCTGATATTATTATTAGTAACTTTGCGCTATTAGGCTTTTCTGTGCCTGTATTTGGACTTGCCTTATTATTAACACTTTTCTTTTCACTAAAACTCGGTTGGCTTCCTGTCTCTGGTCGTATTGATCTACTTTATAATTTACAGTCTATTACGGGTATTGCATTCGTTGATGCTTGGTTATCAGACTCACCTTATCGCCAGCAAATGATAGTTAACGTGTTACAACATCTGATTTTACCTGTAACAACACTGGCTATCGCCCCTACGACCGAAGTTATTCGATTAATGCGTAACAGTACAGAAGAAATTATGTCAGAGAACTATGTGAAAGCCGCCGCAACTCGAGGCCTCTCACGTTTTACAATTATTCGTCGTCATATTCTCCATAATGCTTTACCCCCAATCATCCCTAAATTAGGCTTACAATTCTCTACCATGCTAACCCTTACGATGGTGACAGAAATTGTATTTAACTGGCCTGGACTGGGTCGCTGGTTAGTAACAGCAATCCGCCAACAAGATTACTCTGCGATTTCTGCGGGTGTAATGTTAGTGGGTTCAATGGTTATTATTGTGAATGTGTTATCCGATATTGTGGGTGCAATGAGCAACCCAATGAAACACAAGGTGGGATATGCCTTTAGATAGCCAATTTTATAAAGAGAAAAAAACACCCACACCGGCAGCAGTGATTTGGCAATGTTTTTCTAAAGACGTTATCTCAATGGTAGGGTTTTACGGTGTACTTTTTCTCTTAATCTTGAGTGTTATTGGTCCCTATATTGCGCCTTATGCTCTTGATCAACAATTTTTCGGTCACCAGTTAACACCACCATCTTGGTATCAAAATGGGAATGTTTCCTATTTTTTTGGTACTGATGACTTGGGGCGTGATGTCTTTAGTCGGATTTTAATTGGGACAAGCATGACCTTTGGGGGGGCGTTTATCGTCACCTTTGCAGCAACATTAATGGGCTTAATTATTGGCTGCGTTGCCGGAATGACACATGGCTTAAAATCTGCCATTCTCAATCATATTTTAGACACTTTATTATCGATTCCCTCATTGCTACTGGCTATTATTGTCGTGGCGTTTGTAGGAACAAGCCTTGGTCATGCCATGATAGCAATTTGGCTGGCATTACTACCCCGTTTAGTTAGGATGATTTATTCTGCAGTCAATGATGAATTAAATAAAGAGTATGTCATTGCCTCTCGGCTTGATGGCGCATCCAATATTTCTATTTTATGGTATACCGTACTGCCTAATATTACGCCGGTATTGGTTTCTGAATTAACGCGGGCTTTCTCGATTGCTATTCTTGATATTACTGCCTTAGGTTTTCTCAATTTAGGCGCTCAGCTTCCTTCACCTGAATGGGGAGCCATGTTAGGCGATTCACTCGAACTTATTTATGTCGCCCCATGGACAGTGTTAATTCCAGGCGCAACAATTATGATAAGTGTTTTATTGGTGAACCTACTCGGTGATGGTTTACAGCGTGCCATAAATGAGGGAGTTGAATAATGCCTTTATTAGATATACGCAATTTAACCATTGAATTTATGACACCCGATGGCCCAGTTAAAGCCGTCGATCGTGTTTCGATCACCTTAAATGAAGGTGAAGTGAGAGGCCTTGTTGGTGAGTCAGGATCAGGTAAAAGTTTAATTGCAAAAGCCATTTGTGGTGTCACTAAAGATAATATTAGTGTAACAGCCGATCGCTTCCGATTTGATGATATTGATTTACTTAAATTATCGCCAAGAGCGCGACGTCGTGTTATTGGCCATAATATCTCAATGATTTTCCAAGAACCTCAATCTTGCCTTGATCCTGCTACAAAAATCGAACAACAACTGATTCAAGCTATTCCTGGTTGGACATATAAAGGACATTGGTGGCAACGCTTTCATTGGCGAAAACGTCGTGCAATTGAATTGTTACACCGTGTAGGTATTAAAGATCACAAAGATATTATGCGCAGTTATCCTTATGAATTAACAGAAGGTGAATGCCAAAAAGTGATGATTGCCATCGCTATTGCCAATCAACCTCGATTATTGATTGCGGATGAACCCACTAACGCGATGGAGCCTGCAACACAAACACAAATATTTCGCTTACTGACTCGTCTTAATCAAAATAATAATATGACCATTCTTTTGATTAGCCATGATTTACAATGGATAAGTAAATTAGCCAATAAAATTACCGTTATGTATTGTGGTCAAACCGTTGAGACTGCCCCACCTGATGAATTACTCGTGACACCTTATCATCCTTATACTCAAGCATTAATTCGCTCTATTCCTGATTTCACTAACTCATTGGTACATAAAAGCCGTTTAAATACATTACCCGGCGCCATTCCCTCTCTTGAACATTTGCCTGTTGGCTGTCGTTTAGGCCCTCGTTGTCCTTATGCTCAACGCCAATGTATTGAAGCCCCTCGATTACGTTTATTTAAAACCCATGCTGTGGCGTGTCACTTCCCGTTAAATGTGGAGCCAACTGATGTTCGATAAACTGCTTGAGGTAAAAAATCTATCAAAAACATTTCGCTATCGCACTGGATTATTTCGACGCCAGCAATTAGAAGCCGTAAAACCAGTTAGCTTTACACTTGAACCTAAGCAAACATTAGCCATTATTGGCGCTAATGGTTCAGGAAAATCAACATTGGCAAGAATGTTATCGGGGGTAACAGAACCTACAGGCGGTGATATCTTTATTAATGGGCATCAACTTACATTTGGTGATTACCCTTATCGTAGTCAACGAATTAGAATGATATTTCAAGATCCCACTAACTCTTTAAATCCTCGCCAGCGTATAGGGCAAACATTAGATATTCCTTTACGCCTTAATACCGAATTAAGTGCCATAGAACGTGAAAAGCGAATTTATCAAACGTTACGTCAAGTTGGCCTTTTGCCCGAACATGCTAATTACTATCCTCATATGTTTGCATCGGGTCAGCGTCAACGGATTGCGCTTGCAAGAGCCTTAATTTTACAACCTCAAGTGATTATTGCTGATGAGGCAATAGCATCATTAGATATGTCATTACGATCACAAATTATAAATTTAATGTTAGAACTGCAAGAGACGCATGACATTGCCTATATTTATGTGACACAAAACTTAGGTATGACCAAACATATTAGCGATAAAATTATTGTGATGGATAATGGTGAAGTGGTTGAACGAGGTAATACGGCAGAAGTGCTTGCCTCACCTTTACATGAAGTCACTCGTCGATTAGTTGCAAGCCATTTTGGTGAAGCCCTAACAGCAGAAGCTTGGCGCCAAGATTTGCCTTAAGTGTAAACAATATAAGTATTATGTTAATTGCACATTATTTCACCCTTTTTCCTTAACTCCTCGGAGGTGCTAGGGAAATTAAACAAATTTACAAATGTCGTGGTAGAATCAGCCACGTTTATTAACAATAAGCGTGATAACCGAACAGATAAATAAAACTGTGAATGATGTTATTATCGCGATTTACGAAAAAACAAGGATACAGCTATGGGCTTTATGACCGGCAAACGCATTCTTATTACTGGTGTTGCTAGTAAATTATCAATTGCTTATGGTATTGCCAAAGCTATGCGTGACCAAGGTGCAGAACTTGCATTTACATACCAAAATGAAAAACTGAAACCACGCGTTGAAGAATTTGCAGCATCATTAGGCTCAAATATCGTATTAGAATGTGATGTGTCAAAAGATGAAAGCATCGATATCATGTATGCAGAACTTGCAAAAGTTTGGCCTAAATACGATGGTTTTGTTCACTCTATCGGTTTTGCTCCTGCTGACCAATTAGATGGCGACTATGTTAATGCTGTCACTCGTGAAGGCTTTAAAATTGCTCACGACATTAGTGCGTACAGCTTTGTTGCGATGGCTAAAGCAAGCCGTGAAATGCTAAATCCAAACTCTGCGCTATTAACATTGACTTATTTAGGTGCAGAACGTGCCATCCCTAACTATAACGTGATGGGTCTGGCTAAAGCATCTTTAGAAGCTAACGTTCGTTACATGGCAAACGCGATGGGTCCTGAAGGCATTCGTGTTAACGGCATTTCTGCAGGTCCAATCCGCACATTAGCGGCATCTGGTATCAAAGATTTCCGTAAAATGTTAAGCCATTGCGAATCAGTAACCCCTCTACGTCGCACTGTAACAACTGAAGATGTAGGTAATACTGCTGCATTCTTATGCTCTGATTTATCAGGCGGTATTACAGGTGAAATCATTCACGTAGATGGTGGCTTTAGTATCGCTGCAATGAATGAATTAGAACTGAAATAATTCTGTTTACACATAATAAAAGCCAGCCCCCAGAATGAAGGTTGGCTTTTTTATTATCACAAAATACAATTATTTTTTCATTTCATATGACATTTTTTAGTTTATTCCTATAATCTTTTCTTTTGTTAAAGATAAAATAGTGACATATTAATAAAAGGATTTAATGTATGAAGAAATTTAAATTCCTGTTTTATATCTTTGCTATTATTGGTGTGATTATTTTTATTGTCGCTTTATTTGTATTCAAATCAGAATTAAATTTAGTAAGAAATGGAACAGAAACAACGGGTGTTGTTATTGACCTGAGCATGAGTAAGTCTTCTGATAACGGAAGTATTTATCACCCTATTATTAAATTTAATACCGAAGATAATAGAGAAATCATATTTCGCTCACCAGAGGGGAGTAGCCACTCTCGCTATCATCTTGGTGAAAACATTAGTATTATTTATCTACCTAATGATCCACAAAAAGCAACAATTAATAACTTTCTAGGCTTATATGGTGCAGGGACTATCTTAAGTGTTTTTGGATTCGTATTTGCCTCAACAGGGTTTATCCCTTTGTATTTTATCAGAAGAAGAGCATCAAGAAATCAACGATTGAAACGTGATGGTATGCCTATTAATGTAAAAATATCTGAAATTATTATTAATAATAATCTTCGGATTAATCACCGTTCACCTTATCAAATTATTGCAGATTATCATGACACATTAAACAATCGTTTAATTCGTTATAAAAGTGGTTATCTTTTTTTTGATCCTACTCCTTATATTAATAGAGAGTTCGTTACAGTCTATGTTGATAAAAGAAAACCCGAAATTTATTATCTTGATATTTCATTCCTACCCTCATTTGAAGAATTGTAATTAGATACTCTTTATATATTATAAATATAAGGAGTATCTAATTCTGTAATTAACAGCCTTGTTCACAGATTTACAAAAGCCTTTTTTATTCGCATCATTTGAGTTTGCTAATTTCTTAGAACCTCTTATTATCTTAAGTTAATGAAGATAATTTTTGACCTCTGTAAATCATTATCACCACTTTATTGATAGGGAGCTATTCAATATGAAATTGTACTACACACCGGGTAGTTGCTCACTTTCCCCTCATATCGTCTTACGTGAAACAGGCCTAGATTTTTCTATTGAGCGTATCGATTTACGTGCTAAAAAAACAGAATCAGGTAAAGATTTCCTAACTATCAACCCCAAAGGACAAGTTCCTGTTCTTCAATTAGATAATGGTGATATTTTGACGGAAGGTGTTGCAATTGTTCAATACCTTGCAGATTTAAAACCTGATAGAAACTTAATTGCCCCTCCAAAAACATTAGAACGTTACCATCAAATTGAGTGGTTGAACTTTCTTGCGAGCGAAGTGCATAAAGGTTATAGCCCGTTATTTTCACCTGATACACCTGAAAGCTATCTGCCTGTAGTTAAAACTAAATTAAAAAGTAAGTTTGCTTATATTGATGATGTATTGAGCAAACATAAATGTGCATGTGGTGAACATTTTACGGTGATTGATGCTTATTTATTTACATTAAGCCAATGGGCACCTCATGTTGGTTTAGATTTAACTGATTTAACACACTTACAGAACTACCTAAAACACATTGCACAACGACCTAATGTACACAGCGCGCTAGTCACTGAAGGATTAATTAAAGAGTAATCATTGATCCTTTTAAATTTAAATAGCTCAAGTAAAATCAATTTACCTGAGCTATTCTCTTTTAAACGTACAGACAATAAATGTGGTTATCTAAAGTAAAACATTTTTATATCTATATCTAAAAAGTCATTAAGCCATAGCGAGTTAATACATAAATGGAATTAAAATACATTGTAAAAATGGATAAAAAACATACACATTTTTTGTTAAAAGCGATCGAAACAGTGAAATACAGTGAAATACAGTGATATTACTCACGCGAGAAGCGTTGAAATAGAAAACCCTTATATTGAGTTTGAAGACAAAATTCACACTCAAAATGGACAATCGTTTTATACGATCCACTTCTACCAATAAGAAATAACTCAAAATAATTGGATGAATGCAACAGCAGGTAATTCAGGTAGGATTAATGTTGATTTAGATATTAATACCTGTGAAGTGATCCGCGTTTATGGTGAGCGATAGTGATGAATGAATTTAGCCAACTTTTTGTTAAACAAGGTTTTATCAAAATCAATAATATTAATGTTTACCAATCATCTAACTTCTTTATCAAATCAGTAAATATACAGAGAAAAACAACAGGTGATAAATATTTTATTAACTTAGGTGTTTCTCCTATTATTCCTAATCTATCCCCCTTTTCTCATAAAGAAATCGATGCATTTATTCGTTTTAGGATCCATTCTGAAGGCGGTTTTAGCATCGATACAATCCATGATTATCATTTTATAGAAACACTATTTAAAACAAAGATAACTGATTTTTTTGATCATTTTTTATCGATTGATGATGTATTTTCACCTATAACACCAATCATGATAGAAAAGGCCCTTTTACCTACTTATTTAACACAGACAATAACCCAAGTTTCCTTAAGTCATATTTGTGCCAAATATTGGTTAGCGAAAAATGATATTGATAAGGCTAAAGCATTTGCTCATTATGGATTAAGTAAAATAAGATTGGGTGGTGGAATAAAAAAAGTACTCAGGGAAATTACGTTACTGGAATAATAGGATATTGATTTCAAAAATATAGAAAACTTACTAAAAACGGAAACGATTAAGCCTCCGTTCTTATTTCAATTAAATGTATTTTATTGCAATTAATCTATCTGTGTTGCACAGAATCTATGTGTTGGGTGTACCATTTGATCTTGAGCTGCAACGAGTTGCAGTTCGTACTCATTCATTTCTTTAGTTTTTAACATTACTTCATAAACCGCTGCCGCAACATGTTCTAATGCCGTTTGTAACTCTATACCTTTGAGTAAATCCACCAGCATTAAACCACTGGTTAAATCACCAACACCTACAGGTTGGCGCTCACCAAAATCAACCAATGGGCGACTTACATGCCAACTATGTTCTGCAGTGACTAGCAACATTTCAAATCGATCATGACGATAACCTGCACGAGATAAATGTTTAACCAACACAATTTTAGGGCCTCGTTGGCACAATTCGCGTGCGGCATTCACACATTCATCAACATTATGTAAAGCCTTTCCACCCGCTAAAGTTTCAAGTTCTAATAAATTAGGTGCAATAATGTCACTAATAGGGAGAGATTCTTCACACAGCACGCCAGACACTTCAGGCGGCACAATACAACCTTTCTCAGGATGTCCCATTACCGGATCACAAAAATACCATGCGTTAGGATTAGCTTGTTTCACTTTTTTGACGATATCAACAATACGCAAGCCCTGCTCAGCCGATCCTAAATAACCACTTAACACGGCATCGCACTGTGAGAGTTTGCCGATGGCGGCAATACCGTCAACAATGTCAGTGATGTGTTCTGCTGACATGACACAGCCTGTCCATTTTTCTGGATATTGTGTGTGGTTTGAAAATTGAACGGTATTTAAAGGCCAGACATTTACTCCCATGCGGCGCATAGGAAATTCAGAGGCACTGTTACCAGCATGACCGAAAACAACGTGAGATTGAATAGAGAGTATATTTTTCATGACATAAACCGATTATTGTGAATACACACAACACCCAAGCTTTATCATCATAGGCGAGGTATATACGTTTATTTATTATTATTAAGAAAAAGGGCAACTCATTAGCTGCCCTTTACTGTCAATTATTTCCAGATAACGAGGCAGTAGTGTTTTTTACCACGACGTAAAATGGAGTAATGACCAAATAAGAAATCTTTTTCTTCAAAGACATACTCAGGGTTGTCTTGTTTTTCGCCATTAATTGAAACAGCGTTAGAGCCGATCATTGTACGAGCCTGACCACGAGAAGGTACTAATTCTGCGTTAACCAATGCTTGTTGCAAATCACTGTCTTTTTCTAGCTCAATTGTTGGCATACCATCTTGTGCTAATTGTTCAAGGTCAGCTTGAGTTAAATCTGCAATCGCACCAGAGAATAAGCTTTCTGTAATGCGTTTAGCCGCAACTAAACCTTCTTCACCATGAACTAAGCGCGTTACAAGTTCAGCTAATACACGTTGAGCACGAGGTGCTTGACCGCTATTTTTGTCTTCATCTTCAAGAGCATTAATTTCATCTATACTCATAAAGGTGAAGAATTTTAAGAAGCGATAAACATCAGCATCTGCTGTATTAATCCAGAATTGGTAGAATTTGTATGGGCTTGTTTTCTTAGGATCTAACCAAACCGCACCACCTTCTGTTTTACCGAATTTGGTTCCATCAGATTTAGTAATTAGAGGTACAGTCATACCAAATACTTGTTTCTGATTGAAACGACGAGTCAAATCGATACCTGAAGTAATATTACCCCACTGATCAGAGCCACCGATTTGTAATTCAACACCTAAATGCGTATTTAATGACGCGAAGTCATAAGCTTGTAATAGGTTATAGGCGAATTCAGTAAAAGAGATACCAACATCATCACGGTTTAAACGCTGTTTAACCGCTTCTTTGTTGATCATTTGGTTCACAGAGAAGTGTTTACCGATATCACGCAGGAATGTCAGCACATCCATTTGACCAAACCAGTCATAGTTGTTTGCTAATTCCGCACTGTTTTCACCACTGTCGAAATCTAAGAAAGGCGACACTTGCTTACGAATTTTAGCGACCCACTCGTGAACAGTATCTTGGGTATTCAGTTTGCGCTCGGTGGCTTTAAAACTAGGATCTCCAATCAGACCCGTTGCACCACCCACCAACGCCACAGGCTTGTGCCCGGCTAGTTGGAATCGTTTTAAACACAGCAAAGGAACCAAATGCCCCAAGTGCAGGCTATCAGCGGTAGGATCGAAGCCACAATAGAGGGCGATAGGACCTTGCGCCAAACGCTCTACTAAAGCTGCCTCATCCGTGACCTGAGCAATTAGCCCACGCTCCTGCAATTGTGTGATTAGGTTCTTGCTAGACATCAATGACTCCATCGGTTTATTGTTTTTTGTCTATTTAAAATATAAGTGAAACACAAGTGGTATAGCATAAAGCGCCACTACGTTAAGTACCAGTAGAAAAAGACTTTTTTATGCAAATTTATCAGTACACCATTAAGGTGCTAATCGTTCGATATTCCATCCCTGTGGTGATTTTTGGTAGATAAAACGATCGTGTAGACGATTTTCTCGTCCTTGCCAAAATTCAACAGACTCAAAAGTCACACGATACCCCCCCCAAAAACTCGGTAATGGAATGTCTCCGTTTTGAAATTTTTGCTTTAATTCCATGAATTTACTTTCTAACACCCCTCTTGCTGAAATACGAGAAGACTGTTGAGAAGCCCACGCTGCAATTTGGCTATCTTTAGGGCGACTATGAAAATATTTCAATACTTCAATAGTAGAAAGTTTTTCCGCTTTCCCTAAAAAACAGACTTGTCTTTCTAAAGGATACCAAGGAAATAACAAGCTAACTTTTTGATTATGTTCTAAATGACTTGCTTTGCGACTGCCTAAGTTGGTGTAAAAAACCAACCCTTTTTCATCAAAATGCTTTAACAACACGATACGCTGATAGGGCTGCCCATTTTCATCAACAGTAGCAACACACATTGCAGTAGGATCACTCAATCGTGCCTCACAAGCCTGTTTTAGCCATTTTTCAAACAAAACTAATGGCTGCTCAGTTAATTCATGACGTCGTAATCCGCCGTTCATATATTCACGACGTAAATCTGCAACATCAATAAAATCAAGTTCTGTCATTTTTCACTCTCTCTTTTGAGAAACTGCATTCAGCATATCACGCTTAACGAGGATTTGTAGGGTAAATCGCCCCTAAAACAGTTTCTCTTGATGCCCCTGTTACAGAAGGTAAATTTCCAGATTCATTCGCGATTGTTCGAGCAGCTAACCAAGCAAATGCAAGGGCTTCCATATCATCGCCACTTAAACCATATTTGTCTGTTGGTGCCACTTCTGTACCGGGTAATAATGAGGCTAAACGATGCATAATTTGCCCATTTCTTGCCCCACCACCACAAACTAAAAGGCGTTCACATCCCCCACTTAATTGTATTTGTTGTACAATACTGATAGTGGTTAATTCGACTAAGGTTGCTTGTACATCTTCAGGGAAAACATTCGGTACTCTTGCAAGATGATAGTTTAACCATTGTGTATTGAAATATTCTCGCCCAGTACTTTTAGGCGCTGAACGTGAAAAATAAGGATCTGAAAGCATATCCTTTAATAAAAGAAGGTTTACTTTTCCTGTTGCAGCCCACTGTCCATTATCATCATAAGGTGTTTGGTTATGTATCCAATTCCAACTGTCCAACAACATATTACCAGGGCCTGTGTCATATCCTTTAACGGCAACACCTGGCAATAACAATGAAATATTAGCGATCCCCCCAACATTTAGAATAATACGTTTTTCAATGGGGTGTCCTAATACAGCAAGGTGAAACGCGGGTACTAACGGCGCGCCTTGTCCACCATAAGCAATATCTCGACGACGAAAATCACCAACAGTTGTAATTCCCGTTAATGCAGCTACACGATTATTATCACCAATTTGCATCGTAAAGGGCATATCACTTTCAGGCTCATGCCAAACTGTCTGTCCATGGCACCCTATCGCTGTAATATCGCTTGCACTGAGTTTTACTTTTGCAAGTAACTCTATAATCGCTTGAGCATAGAGCTCACCTAATTGAGCATCTAATAAGCCGATTTCATGCAAAGTAGTAGGTTGTCCTTGGCAAACAGCTAAAATGCGTTGGCGTAAAGGCTGCGGATAAGGCAGAAAGTGATTTGCTTGTTGTGCAACAAACTTATTACTGATTGCAGCTAATACAACATCAACACCATCTAAGCTTGTGCCAGACATCACGCCAATGTATCGCCCTGCTCTCATGTTCTTTTCCTTATAATCAAGATGATGCAAATTTTTAACATATAATGTTATATTCTCTTTTTTCAGAAATCTCTTCTGTTTTTACTGTCGGTCTTTACTATATAGTAAGCTATATATTATTAAAATCAGTGTGACACTCGCAAAAATAGTCTATAACTGATACTAAACAACATAGGTGTAATCTGAGCCATTTACCTCGGATTTTCTTTAGGAGTAATTATGTTTAAGCATTTACTTATTGGTCTTTTTACAATGACTGTTCTTACTGGTTGTGTGAATACAAGTTCACTATCAGGTGATACTTACACTGCAAGTCAGGCGAAACAAGCACAAAATATTACTTACGGTACCATTGTTTCTGTTCGTTCGGTTAATATTCAAGCTGGTAGTGATGAGAATATTTTAGGTGCTATTGGTGGTGCTGTTCTCGGCGGTATGTTAGGTAACACAATTGGTGGTGGTACTGGCCGTAACCTTGCAACGGCAGCAGGGGCAATTGCGGGTGGTATGGCAGGACAACAAGCACAAGGCGCATTAAACACCACGAAAGGTGTTCAAATTGAAGTACGTTTAGATAGCGGTAAAACTGTTGCTATCGTTCAAAAAGCAGATAACACAGTTTATAGCCAAGGTCAGCGTGTTGCCGTGATTGGTAACGGAAATAACTTGACAGTTTCTCCTCGTTAATAAATGACAAATAAATAACAAAAACAGGCAACTCAAACGTTGCCTGTTTATTATGACTTAACAATAACTAATTTAAAGAGAGATTTAATACATAACCTATCTATTTATTAACTTCATATAATAAATCACATCTCAATTATTATCACAATGGTAATTAATCTTTATTTAAACAGATTATATATTAAATTTGAAATTATTAGTCATTTAATCTATTTATATTTTTTTCTAATTTTTTAATCGTACTCATTAGTTTTTCAATTTCATCTCGTGGGATATCACCTAATATTTCTTGTCTCGTCTGTTCTATGACAGTATAAACCTCACTAATAAAAAACTCTGACTCTTTCGTTAATTTTATACGTTTTGCTCTACGATCATTTGTACAAGTATGCCGGCAGATTAATTTTTTTTCTTCCAGTTGATCTAATGTTCTCACTAAAGATGGCTGTTCTATTCCTATTGCTTTAGCCAATTGAATTTGTGACTGCTCGGGGGGTAATTGGCTAATATTATACAAGGTGACCCAATGGGTTTGGGTTAATTTTAATGGCTTGAGACGATGATCAATTAAAGCGCGCCATAATCGAACTAAACGCGATAAATCAGCTCCTAATGTTGATTCCACTTATCTCTCCTTAATTAGCATTTCAGTCAACTTATTACAAAAACTAGATATTCATTTTAAATACAATATTATCTATTCTTTTTAATTAAAAGATTACTTTTAATTACAATATAGTTATATATTCTATTTATTAGATAAGTAATTATTTTACAGGCTTAATTTAATCATATTCTTTCCAAGAGCGAAAGTTCATAAAGAATAACCTTGTTATAAAAACTAATCTATATTTTTTTACATAATAATAATTATTATTTCACGGATAATATCATCAAACAAAAAAACACCTTTATTATCATGCAATTATAAAAAATAACCTCTGAGAATGTTTTAAAATGACATGATTGTATTAATAAAGAAAAAATAATAAACCACCTAACTATAATAAATACCGAATATGAATTAAGTGAATAGCTAATTATTATTTTAATATTAAAAAATAAGTATAATTTTTAAAATAAAGTGAGTTGATTATTTTCTTTTTCTATTGAAGCTTCCCCTTTTTTTGACTTTCTTAAATAACGTTGCTGGCAAAGGCGTAATATATTCCGTTTATCTTGCTGACTCATTGTTGACCAATTAAACCGTTCTTGCCGATTCCGATAACACCCTATGCAATATCCTTGTGCGTTCATTTCACAACGTCCAATGCAAGGACTAGGAATATCAAAAATTTCTAATTGTTCTTGCATTTGATTTCCCCCCCCTATTGTTTGCTACTATAGAGTATAGTTAATAGAGATATTATCTGCACACTTCCCATTAAACTGTTAGTGACGTAGTAAAATTGAACTTTAGGGCTTGAACGCGTTATAGTACTGCGCCATCAGTTTATCTGTAGGGTTTAATCATTAAAAAAATACGTGAGGTTTATATGCGAGTACTTCATACCATGATCCGTGTAGGCGATTTACAACGCTCTATCGATTTTTATACCCAAGTTCTAGGTATGCAACTTCTACGCACTAGCGAAAATGAGGAATATAAATACTCGTTAGCTTTTGTTGGTTACGGGGATGAAAGCACAGGTGCGGTTATTGAGTTAACTTATAACTGGGGCGTAAACAGCTATGAAATGGGAACTGCTTTTGGGCATGTGGCATTGGGTGTTGATGATGTTGCAGCAACCTGTGAAGCCATTCGTCAGGCGGGTGGAAATGTTACCCGTGATGCAGGCCCTGTAAAAGGTGGTTCAACGGTCATTGCTTTTGTTGAAGATCCTGATGGGTATAAAATTGAACTCATCGAAAACAAAAGTGCAAGTCACGCACTAGGTAACTGATTTTTATTTAAGCCAGAAGGCATAATTTATTTATCTTTCTGGCTCTTGCTTATTATTAATTTCCGATACTCTATTCTCATCGGATAAGTACAACTTGATGCCTGATATAAATAATCCCAATAAACTTTGTAACCGTTTTCGAGGTTACTATCCTGTTGTCATTGATGTTGAAACAGGTGGATTTAATGCAAAAACAGACGGTTTACTTGAAATTGCTGCCATTACATTAAAAATGGATGAACAAGGCTGGTTAAAACCTGATAACACGCTACATTTTCACGTTGACCCCTTTGAAGGTGCTAACTTAGAACCTGCGGCCTTAGAATTTACAGGCATTGATCCAACAAACCCACTACGTGGTGCTGTCAGTGAATATGAAGCACTGCATGCTATTTTTAAAATGGTACGTAAGGGCATGAAAGACGCAGATTGTAATCGTGCGATTATTGTGGCTCATAATGCGAATTTTGATCATAGCTTTGTCATGACAGCAGCAGATCGTGCAGGATTAAAACGTAATCCATTTCACCCATTCGCCACCTTTGATACCGCAGCTTTAAGTGGTTTGGTGTTGGGGCAAACGATTTTAGCTAAAGCATGTATTACTGCGGGCATTCCTTTTGATAGTAAATTAGCTCATGGGGCGTTGTATGATACTAACCGCACATCATTGCTTTTTTGTGAGTTAGTTAATCGTTGGAAAAAACTCGGTGGATGGCCATTACCTACCCCCTAGAACATATCGTCTTACTCGTGAATTTATGAACAACAAAAAAGCCAGTTCACACATTGTGAACTGGCTTTTTTTTCGAAGAACAGATTGCTCTTTACTGGTTTCAGTATAAAAAACAGGAAACCTTAAAAATCAATTATTGTGCTTCTTCTTCGCCGCGGTATTTATCAGCAGTCTCTTTCAATAACTTTTGTAATTCACCACGTTGATACATTTCTAAGATGATGTCACATCCACCAACTAATTCACCATCTACCCATAATTGTGGGAAAGTTGGCCAATGTGCATACTTTGGTAATTCTGCACGAATATCTGGGTTTTGTAGGATATCTACATACGCAAAACGCTCACCACAAGCAGAAAGTGCTTGAACAGCCTGTGCAGAAAAACCGCAACTTGGTAATTTTGGTGAACCTTTCATGTATAAAATAATTGGGTTTTCTTTGATTTGGCGTTCAATTTTTTCAATAGTCGTCATTTATTACGTCCTTACAGCCTTTTATATTCGATATGCTTTATAGGGGAAAACATGGAAGAAGAATACCACTTTATATTAGAAAGCTCTATATAAGTTTAATTATCCATATAAAACAAAGCATTAACATTACATCATGATGATATTAATGAGAGAATATACAACAAAGAAAATAATGTGTGATAAATAAATCAATACGTTACATATTTTTCTAAAAGATTAGAAAAGATAAATAGAGATACGATAAAAATAGGTATTTACTTCATAACACGACTTTCAGTATTCATTGTTTATGGGTGATAATGCATAGGCAAAACAAAAAGCCTCAATTAAGAGGCTAAGAGCATTTTACATGGGAAAGTATCGATGCTCAGATTGGCTTAGTCCACATTGCTAACTACTGTATGGTTCCATTGTCTAAAAGGATCAAGCAACCCAATGCATTTGTAATATCAGTTATTTCACCTTTTATTTTTACCGTTTGTCCTTTCTTAATTTTAAGGACATTATCTTCTTCACTTGGTTTTAAAGTGTATGAAGCACTGATTTTATTTTTAAATGAAATAGCAACGACTTTAGGTGGTGTTGGTTTATAAAGGTCGTATCTAACCACTTCATCCAGACTTGTGATAGTGGTCACTCTTCCTTCCAAAATAACCCACTTACCTCTCCATTTTTTCTGAGCGGCTATTTCATTATCACTAAAATCCTTACATATTCCTGCATAACTAGCTTCTGTTACCGCTGATTCCATTGAAGGAACTATTTGGTTTACAGCACTATTAACAGAACGAATAGCCTCGTTTATTTTACACCCTGACAACAATATGATTATAGATAATAATAATACTTTCTTTTTCATGTAAATACCTTTATAAAGTCAAAAAAAGATAGATAAAAATATAGATTTAATGAGATTAATAACTATTCTAGCTAAATAAAACAACGTCCTTAACAATATTATTGAGAAATATATAATTTTTTAAAATAGTTTGAATTTTGATTTGATAATAATTGAAATATAAAAAGCCACACTATAACTTTTCAATTATTTTTAAAAATAAGAAAAATCCTGCTGTTCTAAATTTTTATAAAAAAATAAAAAAACTCATCCAATTAAGATAATTAGCCATTTATTCTCTTATCAGCTTATATTTATCATTAATTTATTTAGTGTTTTTTACACCTCACTGATTATGTTTTAATTAGAGACCAAAATATACTTTCCTATGAGAATTTAATATTGTCAGATTGAATATACAGATTGAAATATAAAATTTATTATAAAAACATATTTTAAACACGCCATAGGTTTCTTTATTGGAGTATATTCAGTCATATATTTTTTCACATTAAAAAATGGGAAGTGGACACCACCTATCGTTGCGGTTTACTTCCCATTATTCATACCCAATAATATTTATTGCACTTGACTCACTTTTAGTTGTAAGGCAAAAACAGGATCTGTTGTGCCACACATTGTACGCCCAACAGTCGCTTTTATTTTTATGCGGGCAAGGCCACTTTTGGGGGCAACTCCTTGTAAATGAGCAACGATTATCGGTCGGTTTTCCTGATGAGTAACATGACTTTGCCAGTCATTTTCTGTTATTAATGGAATTAAGTCTCCATCCTGATTTTTTGACATTAATGTCACTGAGATCCACGACGGATTTTCAACAATAAAGTATGGTGATAAACCAACAAATTTACCTATTTCAATTTGTTGGTTATACGGTTGTTCAACAACAGCCTCAGGTATAAATATTTTCTCTTCAACTTCAGAGGGGGTAAATAAAATACTTGTGCTACACATCGCGCCATAAAAGACACTGCAACTGCTTAGCAGTCCGCATAATATGATAATAAATATATTTCTCGTTAATTTATTTATACAAAGTCTTTTAAAGATAATACATCCATGCATTGTTTTACCGCTCCATTAAAAATTATTTAAACGTTATGTCAGATTGTCTATTTATTGGGTATTAAAAACCCTTTCTTGCTGCCAATCAAGCACCGAGATACCCATTTCATTTGCTATTTTAATCACAATAGGAAGTGCTTCATCGACTTTTGAATAAACAAAGCCAATGACAGGAATTTTAGCTTCAAAATTATTACGCAGAGGCCCATCACACCAAATACCGTCCTCTTCTTCCTCATCAGAGAGATCACAAATGCAAGGGAAAATCTGAGAAATAGCGTGGTAAAAGCTCAACATTAAAGGGCTAATATTTACCGTTTCATCATCTTCATTCTGTTCAAATACATCACATGCTTTTTCAAAATCAGATGGAATAGGAAAATCAAATAATGCAACATTATAACTCATTTTAGTCTCCTGATTTTTTACTTTTTATTGAAAGTAAATGTCAATAGGTATCGTAGGTAGTGCGAGAAATATATAGATAATAAGGTTGATGTGAGTACGATATTTCAATATTTCCCTCTTTAGCTTCAATGCCTTCTAGCTCAGAAAAAACAAACGTATTATCTTCGTTTTCAATTTCAATTTTTTCTAAATTTTTGCAGTTATTTATTCCTGTTAATAATATTTTTTTATCTTTAACTAATGAAAAAATATTTTTCCCTTTTTGGGCTAATAGCGCACAAACAGAGTCTAAATCATTTCCTCCAAAATAAGATTGATATACACCTATTAATTTTCCATTATAAAATTTTAAGGCATTTTTATCAGAATCTTTATCAAATGGGGATTGGTTACGAAAAATACAGGTAACTAGCTCATCTTCTGTATCACACATACCTTCTTTTATAAAAGGAATATCATCTATTGACCTGCCAAACTCTAATTTTAATGGCTCATTACTACTGAACCCAAAACCTGTTAAAAATGTCACTATGACAATAACCATATAGACCTTTTTCATTTCACCCTATCCTTTTAAGGCTTATGCATGAAAATAATATTTAAAAGCTAAGCTACATAAACATTAAAAATATTTATTAATTACATGTTATTTCATTATAAAAACATAAAAAATCAAACCTAACGTAAGAATATTTTATCATTTCACATTATTCACACAACCATCCATACCTTTATTTCGGCTAATAGCGATCTTAAAGGTAATTATTATGAGTGAGTTGTTGATTATTCATTGTAGTATTCCTGTATAAATTGAATTTTATTTATAAGGAGAATCTGACATTATCTAACTCTTTACATACTACATATTACTGAGTCTTTATTATGGACATGATTCTGCTGTTTCTCTTCGTCGGATGTGTTACCGGTTTTTTTGCTGGTTTGCTTGGAATTGGGGGGGGCGCAATCATTGTTCCCGTAGTTATGTATGTGGTAAGCCAGCAAGCAATTCCTACTGATATGGTGATGAAAATAGCCTTATCGACTTCATTTTCCGTTATTATTTTCTCAACGGCCTCGTCAGCCTATTCTCACCATAAACGCAACGCTATTTTATGGGAGCAATTTCCTTTATTAGCTATTGGTACGCTTATCGGTATGCTAGTGGGTACATTTTTTGTACAAAAAATGTCAAATACGATATTACAGATCGTATTCTGTATTTTTATGGTATACACCATTTATGGGTTATTAACTAAAAAGAAAGAGTCTGAACGTATCGAAAACGTAAAAGACCCCATTGTTTCAAAACCCGCTTTAACGAGTGGTGGCACATTAATTGGTTTTATATCAAGCTTTATCGGAATTGCAGGTGGCACGATAACAATCCCTCTGTTAAGTCATTGGGGCTTTAATACTCGTAAATGCATTGCAACATCATCAATGATTGGTGTCATCATTGCTTCTATAGGGACAATTATGGGGATCATTTACGGTTGGAATCAAACAAATATTAATGACTATTACTTAGGTTTTATTTATTTACCTGCCTTGATCGGAATAAGTATTACCAGTGTGATCTTCGCGCCTGTTGGCGTAAAAGTTGCTTATCGACTTCCCATACCAAGAGTTCGCCAAATATTTGCATTATTTCTATTCTTAGTTGTAGTGAAAATGTTGTATACGCTTATCATCGAGCCATAATCAATAATACTTTCTATTATCACCATCTATGTTTACTACTTTACGAGATGCTCTATGAGTTATAGTCTTATGAGTATAACTAATCTATATGGCTTATAATTATAGATAAAAGATATTTAGCTGTTATTTCAGTAAATTTTTGTTAAAATAATTAGCAAAATAGCAACAAATTAGTGATTCATTTGCCTCATTTTATCAATTTAGATGAAGTGATTTTAGGCACAAAACCCGAAATAGATAGTATAAAGGAGTACGCAATGTCTTTCGAATTACCAAAATTACCTTATGCGTTAGATGCTCTTGAGCCACATATTTCTAAAGAAACCTTAGAATATCACTATGGCAAACACCACCAAACCTACGTAACCAACTTGAACAATCTGGTTAAAGGCACTGATTTAGAAAGCAAATCTTTAGAAGAAATTATCAAATCTACTGATGGCGGTATCTTCAATAATGCTGCTCAAGTATGGAACCACACTTTCTACTGGAATTGCTTAGCACCAAACGCTGGCGGCGCGCCAACAGGTAAAACTGCTGATGCAATCAACAATGCATTTGGCTCTTTTGAAGAGTTCAAAAAACAATTTAACGATGCGG
This sequence comes from Pseudomonas sp. FME51, assembly GCF_014897305.1. Classification (NCBI taxonomy): domain Bacteria; kingdom Pseudomonadati; phylum Pseudomonadota; class Gammaproteobacteria; order Pseudomonadales; family Pseudomonadaceae; genus Pseudomonas; species Pseudomonas sp. FME51. The sequence continues at coordinate 457,619 of NZ_JABUYN010000001.1, forward strand.
CCGCAAAAAACTTCGGTGCAGGTTGGACTTGGCTCGTTAAAAAAGCAGATGGTTCTCTGGCGATTGTTAATACATCTAACGCAGCAACACCAGTTTCAGGTGAAGACAAACCTCTGTTAACTGTTGATGTATGGGAACATGCTTACTACATCGATTACCGTAACGCTCGCGTTAAATATTTAGAAGAGTTCTGGGCACTGGTTAACTGGTCTTTTGTTGACGCTAACCTGGCTTAATTGCATGTGATAATCAAAGATGAGTAATTAAGATTCATTTTTGGTGACATAATAACAAAGGGCCTTCAGCCCTTTGTTATATTCAGATATTCGATAATTTATAACTTAAATTAATCGGATATTTTATAAAGCAGTGATTAGAACATCATAGTTGAAAATAAGACGATCATAACAAGTGCTGCTACTGCTGTACTCAAACCAAATTTCAGATCCGTATCCATCTATTCTCCCTCAAAATGATTATAATACACGTTATTAACCATAACCTTGTCATGGGTAATTATTATCACATATCAATATTTGCTAAAATAGCGACCAGTGCACAATTTATAACATTGATTAATACTTTCACTTTTGAGCTAGATCATACAAAATTCACAGCTAATCGCTAAATTATTGCCAGTGTTTGCCCTATGTATGACTATACTGGCAGTTAAACCATAAAATTAGATAAAACAGACCAATGAAGGTCAGGAGTTTTCCACACCATGGCAACAATAAAAGACGTGGCAAAACGCGCAGGCGTATCAACCACGACTGTTTCTCATGTGATCAACAAAACACGTTTTGTTGCTGAGAACACACGGGCAGCAGTTTGGGCTGCTATTAAAGAATTAAATTATTCGCCTAGCGCCGTTGCGCGTAGTTTAAAAGTCAATCATACCAAATCTATTGGCCTGTTAGCCACGTCCAGCGAAGCTCCTTACTTTGCTGAAGTGATTGAAGCCGTTGAAAATAGTTGTTATAGCAAAGGCTACACACTTATTTTATGCAATTCACATAATAATCTCGATAAACAAAAAGCCTATTTAGCTATGTTGGCACAAAAACGCGTTGATGGATTATTAGTGATGTGTTCTGAATATCCCGATCACCTTCTCTCTTTGTTGGAAGGTTACCGTAATATTCCAATGGTTGTCATGGATTGGGGTAAAGCACGCGGTGACTTCACTGATACCATTATTGATAATGCATTTCAGGGCGGATACATTGCGGGTCGTTACCTTATTGAACGTGGTCATCGTGATATTGGTATCATTCCAGGCCCATTAGAACGCAATACGGGGGGTGGTCGCTTACAAGGCTTTTTAAAAGCAATGGAAGAAGCCAAAATCACCGTAAAAGATGAATGGATTGTACAAGGAGACTTTGAGCCAGAATCAGGTTACAAAGCGATGTGCCAAATGCTAAGCCAGAAACAACGTCCTACGGCTGTTTTTTGTGGTGGTGATGTGATGGCTATGGGGGCAATTTGTGCCGCCGATGAGTTAGGTTTACGTGTTCCTTTTGATATTTCGATTGTGGGTTACGATAATATTCGTAACGCTCGCTATTTTACACCCGCATTAACCACCGTCCACCAGCCAAAAGAGCGATTAGGTCAGATGGCATTATCAATGCTGCTTGATCGCATCGTAAGTAAACGCGAAGACGCTCAAACCATCGAGGTTCATCCAAGATTAGTTGAGCGCCGTTCAGTTGCTGATGGCCCTTTTATCGACTACCGTCGATAATTATTATTCAGCACCCTGATTTCTAGCGAAGCCATTCCTCATTTAAGGTCTGGCTATCTCCAAGATAATCTAACAACCACGTCAAAGCGGGCGATTCACTTTTATCGACCCACGTCAGGCAGCATGGGCTGTCTGGCAATGGTTGCGCAAGTTCTAATGTAACAAGCTTACCTTGTGCAATTAATGTTTCCGCTCGATGCCAAGGCACCATACCGACACATAATCCTGCTAATAAGCACTCAAGCCCCATCCCCCAAGTAGGCACAACCATTCTTCGTTGATTATTTAACGCCCACGTGTCACGTTTTGGCAAACTCCTTGAAGTATCTTCTAAGCATAAACTAGGATAAGGTCGCATTTCATCATCCGTTAATGGATGTTGTGCTTTTGCTAAGGGATGATCAACATGACACACACAGCGCCAAGGCATAAAGCCCATATCTCTAAAGCTATAACGTTCTCCTATAGGCGATGCTCTTGTTGCGCCAATAGCTAAGTCAACTCGACCATTAACTAAGGAATCCCATACACCATTAAACACTTCAGGGTAGACATACAGCTCAATATCAGGAAAATGACGATAAAAATCGAGAATAAGCTGTTGTGTTCTTTCGGGTTTCACAATGCCATCAACGGCTATACTAAATTGTCCTCGCCACCCATTAGAAACCTGTTGACAAAGGTGTCGAGTGTCATTCATTTTTTTGATAACAGATCGCGCTTCTTTGATGAAAATTTTACCTGCATCGGTTAATTCCACATCACGGTGGCGACGCTCAAATAAAGGAACGGCAAGCCATTCTTCTAATTGCCGAACAGTGTAACTAACGGCGGAGGGCACTCTGTGCAATTCTTGAGCAGCGGAGCTAAAACTTCCTGTTCTTGCGACTGCATCGACAACTTCTAAAGAGTATTCTGACCACATAGAGTTTATTCCTTTGAAAATTTTTCACAGCATTAACCAAATATTCCCGTTTCACAAGTAAAATAGGTCTTAGTTACAATACATAAAATGTTCTACATCACATAGCATAGAAAATAAAATGAATTCAAAAACTGCCACACAATCAAAAACACCTATGAGCTTTATGGTATACCTAGCGGGTCTGAGTATGTTGGGTTACTTAGCTATCGATATGTACTTGCCTGCATTTGGGATAATGCAACGTGAACTCTCTATCAGCGAAGGCGCTATCAGTAATAGCCTAAGTATCTTTTTATTTGGCTTTGCTGTTGCTCAATTACTTTGGGGACCGCTCTCTGACAAAGTGGGCCGTAAGCCTATTCTACTTATCGGTTTAAGTCTTTTCTCTTTAGGCTGCCTTGGCATGCTGTGGGTTGAAAGTGCAACAGGCTTACTTGCAATGCGCTTCTTACAAGCTTTTGGTGTCTGTTCTGCTGCTGTTATCTGGCAAGCATTAGTCATTGACCGCTTTGATGAATCTCGCGCGCAACACGTTTTTGCCTTAATCATGCCATTGGTTGCCCTATCACCCGCCCTTGCCCCTTTGATTGGCGCATCGTTATTAAATCATGGCGGCTGGCGTATGATTTTCATGCTGTTAATGGTCGTAACCCTTGTTTTAATGATACCGACATTAATGCTGAAAAACATTAAACAAAAATCTGTTACTGACACAAAACAACCTTCAGCTTCATTTATGACTTTACTAAAATCACCTATCTATACAGGTAACGTATTAGTTTATGCATCTTGTAGTGCTGGTTTTTTTGCTTGGTTAGCAGGTTCTCCTATTATTCTTGAGAAGATGGGCTACTCACCACAGGATATCGGTTTAAGCTATATTCCACAAACTATCGCATTTATGGTCGGTGGTTATGGTTGTCGTATTTTACTATCAAAAATGACAGGTAAAACACTGCTACCAATATTGCTAATAGGCTACGCAGTCAGCATGACAGCATTGTATCTTGTGGCTAAATTTACTGAGCCAACATTAACCACGATTTTAATTCCGTTCTGTATTATGGCGGCAATGAATGGTGCATCTTACCCAATCGCTGTCTCTAACGCGTTATCTGCTTACCCTGAAATTAGTGGTAAAGCAGCTGCATTACAAAACGCACTCCAACTTGGTCTTTGTAGCTTAGCCAGCTTTATTGTCTCTGCCTTTATTAGCCAACAACCCTTAATTAATACGACAGCAATTATGGCGTTGACTGCCATTCCAATGGCGGTTGGTTACTTTATTCAGCGAAATAAATCCGTTAGCAAACACACAGTTCAAACGGCAGAATAATCCCCTTTCAGTTTTTAAGAATCATCTTAAAAAGGCCATTTTATAAAAAATGGCCTTTTTCTTTTCTAGAGAAAACCACACTACGTCTCTATACTTATTAATACGCTATTACAGCGTTTTATTTATTTTTTCTTTCGGATTTTGAGGCGTTAAACCGATCATTAGCTGATTATGTCAGATTAGTTGTCTTATTAATTCTATTCGTTCACTCTTTATTGAACACGATACCATTTTAATACTGTCAATCTGCACACATCCTTTCTTGGCCTTATGTCTCAAAACCCGCTTAATTTACGCCGGAGAGTATATGAGTACATCTTGTGTAGAAGAAGGCCGAAAGACCTCCAATGATCCTTATAAAAGGATCGCGATAGAACTATTAACTCACGCAGACATTCGAGTGAATGGCTCTGAACCTTATGATATTCAGGTTCATAATCAAAATTTTTATAAAAGAGTATTACAGCAAGGCTCATTAGGTCTCGGTGAAAGTTATATGGATGGTTGGTGGGATTGTGAGCGACTTGATATATTCTTTCATAAAGTTTTACGTGCAGGTCTTGAGAATAAGCTGCCACAAAATCTACGCGATATTATCAAAATCGCGACAGCCCGCCTTTTTAATCTACAAACACAAAAACGAGCGTGGATGGTAGGTAAAGAGCATTACGATCTTGGTAATGATTTATTTACTGCCATGCTTGATCCTAATATGCAATATTCCTGTGGCTATTGGAAAAATGCAGATAACTTAGCGCAGGCGCAAGAACATAAATTAGATCTCATTTGTCGAAAATTAGATTTAAAACCTGGGATGACCTTATTAGATATTGGGTGTGGCTGGGGAGGTCTTGCCGCTTATGCCACAAAACATTTTAGTGTTTCTGTCACGGGCGTTACTATTTCCGTTGAACAACAAAAAATGGCACAAGCTCGATGCCAAGGACTCGATGTTAATATTATTCTTGAAGACTACCGTGATTTACAGGAAAAATTTGATCGCATCGTTTCAGTGGGTATGTTTGAGCATGTTGGGCCTAAGAATTACGCTACCTATTTTGATGTCGTTCGTCGTAATTTAAAGGAAGAAGGCTTATTTTTACTGCACACCATTGGATCTAACCTTGATAAAGTGAATGTGGATAGTTGGATCAGTAAATATATCTTCCCAAATGGTTGTCTACCTTCTATTCAAAAAATTGCCCATGCGATGGACAGCAAATTTGTGATGGAAGACTGGCATAACTTTGGTGCAGATTACGATAAAACGCTAATGGCTTGGTATCAGCGTTTTCTAGTCTCTTGGCCTGATATTGAATCTCATTACACACCCCGCTTTAAACGTATGTTTAGCTATTACCTTAATGCTTGTGCAGGTGCCTTTCGTGCCAGAGATATTCAGCTATGGCAAATCGTACTAAGCCCTAAAGGTCATATTGGCGGTTTGCAAATCCCACGTTAATTCTTTTTTTATAAAAAGAGAAAAGCCAGTTTGATTGATAAACTGGCTTCTTCTTTGGTTATCTTTTAATAGCAACAATATTAATCATTAATTATGTGAAGCTTACTCTTCATTTTCACTTTGTTGTTGTGCTGCTAATAAAGCTTGTTGCTGTGCTTGTTGTGCCATAACACGTTCGACTGTATCGACAATCGCCTGAGTTTGAGGATCAAGTTCGATATTCACTTTATCACCGAGACGTTTACGACCTAATGTTGTTCTATCACGTGTTTCAGGGATGAGATGCACACAAAAGCGGTTATTAACCACATCACCAATTGTCAGGCTAATACCATCAATACCGATAAAACCTTTATGTAAAATATATTTCATCAATGCTTTATCAAAAATACGAAACCAAATTTGTAAGTTATTTTCTGAAGTAATAATTTTGGCAACTTCAGCGGTTGTCACAATATGCCCAGACATCACATGCCCACCAATTTCATCACCATATTTAGCGGCACGCTCAATATTAACTTCCGAACCAACTTTTAACTCACCGAGGTTAGTTAGACGCAATGTCTCTTTCACTAAATCAAAACTAATCTGTGTATCTTCAATTTTAGTGACAGTTAAACAGCAACCATTATTCGCGACAGAAGCACCTGTCTCTAAATTGCCGACTAACGCTTTGGGTAATTCAATGATATGGGTACGAAAATCGCCTTTATCTTCGATAGCAACAACCCGCCCTTTTCCCTGAACAATACCTGTGAACATCTGACATCTCCTTGATTCGATAAACTGGTAAACTCAAATTAGGTTTATGCTATTTAGAATAACATAGCTCGTATTAATACAAAGGAACAATTACCGCATTTATTCCGTGTCGATAATTGACGTTAAATATAACGTAAAAACACTTAATAAATTATCAAAATCCTGTGTTTAAAAAGCGAGACTTCTTTCGTTGCTAATTAAACTTTTATCATTAGAATATGCGTTCTTGAGGATCTCTTTACGTCATTTTAACAATGCGGCGTTTGTTCTCTTTCTTTCCTATCGTTTTCTTATAATAAATAAAGGTGTATGCGTGCAGAAGTACATAAAAGAAGCGCGTAGCTTACTTGCTCTCGGTATTCCCGTTATCATCGCGCAATTTTCCCAAACGGCAATGGGTGTAGTTGATACTGTCATGGCGGGTGCTGTAAATGCCACAGAAATGTCTGCGGTAGCAGTGGGTACGTCTATTTGGTTGCCAACCATTTTATTAGGTCAAGGCATATTAATGGCATTAACGCCAATCGTTGCACAACTAAATGGCTCCGGGCAACGAAAACATATTGCTGATCGCACACAGCAAGGTTTTTGGCTCGCAACATTCTTATCGATCATGGTTATTGCCATTCTTTATAACAGCCGATTTATTATTGAAGCACAACATGATATTGACCCTGAATTAGCAGAAAAAGCCATTGGTTTTATTCATGCGATTATGTGGGGTGCCCCAGGTTGTCTTTATTACCAAGTACTTAGAAGCCAATGTGAAGGATTATCCAAAACAAAACCAGGTATGATAATCGGTTTTGTAGGCTTATTGATCAATATTCCTGTTAACTATGCTTTCATTTACGGTAAATTTGGTGCGCCACAATTAGGTGGTATTGGTTGTGGTGTCGCAACCGCCTCTGTTTTTTGGGCAATGTTCTTGATGATGCGTTATTACGTTCGCCGTGCGCCAACACAACGCGATGTTCAGCCTAAAAAACGTTTTGTACTTCCTGAACTCAACATCATAAAGCGTATTACATTTTTAGGGCTGCCTGTTGGTTTAGCGTTATTCTTTGAAGTAACTCTGTTTGCCGTGGTTGCTTTGTTAGTATCACCTTTAGGCGTGACCGCCGTTGCAAGCCATCAAATTGCACTGAACTTTAGTTCACTCATGTTTATGTTCCCTCTTTCATTGGGCATAGCTGCAACCATTCGTGTAGGTCATAACCTAGGGCAACGCTCTACAGAACAAGCTCGTATTTCAGCCATTACATCTCTTGCGGTGGGTTTAATGCTGGCAAGCTGTACTGCCATTTTCTCTATTATCTTTAGAGAAAAAATCGCCTTAATGTATAACGATAATATTGAAGTAGTGACATTAGCCTCACATCTCATGTTGTTTGCTGCACTTTACCAGCTATCAGATTCGGTACAAGTCATTGGCTCTGGAGTGTTACGTGGCTATAAAGATACGCGCTCTATCTTCTTTATCACCTTTATCGCTTATTGGGTTATTGGCCTGCCTTCAGGTTATTTATTAGGGCGTACTGATTATGTTGTAGAAGCCATGGGCCCTGCCGGTTTCTGGATTGGCTTTATTCTTGGTTTAACCGCATCAGCAATTATGATGGGTTCTCGCATTTGGTGGATCCAACGTCAATCTGATGAAGTGGTGTTATTACGCTCAGAGCGTTAAACAAAACGCTTATTTTGGCAAGGGAATGGCACAAATATCAACAAATAGCTTTAAATACGAGCAGTTGAATATAAATTTGTGTTTTTCCTCTTGCCAGAATCGGATCATCTCGTTAATATTCGTCCCCGTTGTAACCCAAAATAGATAATGCGTCCATAGCTCAGTTGGTTAGAGCACCACCTTGACATGGTGGGGGTCGGTGGTTCGAGTCCACTTGGACGCACCATTTATTTTTCAGCAACATTTCAATACAGTGCGTCCATAGCTCAGTTGGTTAGAGCACCACCTTGACATGGTGGGGGTCGGTGGTTCGAGTCCACTTGGACGCACCATTTATTTTTCAGCAACATTTCAATACAGTGCGTCCATAGCTCAGTTGGTTAGAGCACCACCTTGACATGGTGGGGGTCGGTGGTTCGAGTCCACTTGGACGCACCATTTCTATTTCTCTATTTCTTTTTTATACTTCTTGCCTACCCTACAAAATAATTAATTCAGCTTGCAATATTTTATTGCGCAACAAAACGCTTAAAAAACAAGCAGTCAGCACCGTATTTTGATCACATCACTTAAATTTACCTTTTTTCGATTTTCTTCATAGAAATTAACCTCTATAATACAAAACATAATTTTGTTGAAAGGTTTCAGCGTATTGATTTTCGGGCATCTTTAGAAAACAGAACAAATGAATCGTGATAGACTATAATGTAAGATGTCTGCCAACCTTTACTACAAAATAGTGACAAGATTTTTATGATGTTGCTGGAACCATTAACATGTTGCGCAACTTACCCGTAGAGATGAATTTATTCATCCTGTTTCGCACTGTTGATGCCGTTGATAAAAATAGCGACATTAATCCCTATTCATCCATTACAATACAACCATTAAATAGACTGCCATGAAAAAGACAAAAATTGTTTGCACCATCGGGCCAAAAACCGAATCTGAAGAAAAACTGAATCAATTACTGGACGCAGGCATGAATGTTATGCGTCTGAACTTCTCTCACGGTGACTTTGAAGAACATGGTAACCGTATCAAAAACCTGCGTAGCGTTTGTGCTAAAACAGGCAAAAAAGCAGCTATCTTATTAGATACTAAAGGCCCAGAAATCCGTACCATCAAATTAGAAGGTGGTAATGATGTGGCTTTAGTTGCTGGCCAAACGTTCACATTCACCACAGACAAATCTGTTGTTGGTAATAAAGATCGTGTTGCGGTGACATATGAAGGTTTCGCAAAAGATTTAACTGTAGGTAACACCGTATTAGTTGATGATGGTCTTATCGGTATGAAAGTCACTGCGGTAACTGATACTGAAGTTGTTTGTGAAGTTTTAAACAACGGTGACTTAGGTGAAAACAAAGGTGTTAACTTACCTGGCGTTTCTATCGGTTTACCTGCATTAGCTGAAAAAGATAAACAAGATCTGATCTTTGGTTGTGAACAAGGTGTTGACTTTGTTGCCGCATCTTTCATTCGTAAACGTTCAGACGTTGAAGAAATGCGTGCGCACTTAAAAGCACACGGCGGCGAAAACATCATGATCATCTCAAAAATTGAGAACCAAGAAGGCTTAAATAATTTCGATGAAATTTTAGAAGCTTCTGACGGTATCATGGTTGCACGTGGTGACTTAGGTGTTGAAATCCCTGTTGAAGAAGTTATCTTTGCACAAAAGATGATGATCGAAAAATGTAACGCTGCACGTAAAGTGGTTATCACTGCAACGCAAATGTTAGATTCAATGATCAAAAACCCACGCCCTACTCGCGCTGAAGCGGGTGACGTTGCGAATGCTATCTTAGATGGTACTGACGCAGTTATGCTGTCAGGTGAAAGTGCGAAAGGTAAATATCCAGTAGAAGCTGTGACTATCATGGCAACGATTTGTGATCGTACAGACCGTATCATGAAATCACGTCTTGAAGTAAGCCAAAAAGGTGCGAAACTGCGTGTTACTGAAGCGGTATGTCGCGGTGCGGTTGAAATGGCTGATAACTTAGATTCACCACTTATTGTTGTTGCTACTTTCGGTGGTAAATCAGCACGTTCTATCCGTAAATATTTCCCAACGGCACCAATCTTAGCCTTAACAAACAACGAAGAAACAGCTCGTCAACTATTGTTAGTTAAAGGTGTCACAACTCAGTTAGTTAACGAAATTTCTTCAACTGATGACTTCTACCGTATCGGTAAAGAAGCGGCATTAGCAAGTGGTTTAGCTCATGCTGGTGACCGTGTTGTCATGGTAACAGGTGCACTGGTTGATAGCGGTACAACTAACACTTCTTCTGTTCACGTTCTGTAATTTAATAGTACGTTAATAGTGTAAACGCCACTTTTAAAGTGGCGTTTTTTTTATTATTCACTTTTAACCTGCTCATTTTTTCTCTTGTCATCATTATTTCTTCTATCCTTTTAATATCCCTTTTTTATTTATATACAAATTAAGGATATAAAATGCTGGATGACACAATAAATACCAATGTCTTTGCTTGCACAACTCTTGCTATCACTGATAAGAAAAATCGAGTCTATCATGGTAGAACAATGGAGTTTTCAGCAGATAAACCTGCTTCAATATTGGCTTATTATCCTAAAGCACATACTTTTCAACAAAATGCCCCTGACGGTACACCAGGACTAAAATATGCGGTTAAATACCCTTTTATCGCCATTACAGCGCCGATTAATTTAGCAGGAACAAAAGATGTGCTTGAAGGTGTAAATACTCAGGGGCTTTCTTTTAGTTTGAATATGCTCCCTGACTCAAAGCTCGATGATATTAACCCAGAACATTACGCAACATCAGTCCCTATTGCGGCAATTGGTGAATGGGCTTTAGCACAATATGCAAACGTTGATGAGTTAAAACAAGCTATTCCTAAAACAGCTTTTTGGTCACAAAAACTCTTACTTTTACGCAATTTACCTAGTCCTTTTCATTATGCCTTTTATGATAAAAGCGGAGCTTGTATTGTTGTTGAAGTTTCTGATGGTCATTTGCATATTTATGATAATCCGACTTATTGCATGACTAATGGCCCTTTATTTCCATGGCATCTTACTCACTTAAATAATTACACTCACCTTTCTAATGTTAATATTTCCACCAGTACACTGGGAAATATTAAAGTGAAACAACCCGATAGCGGGATTGCTTTAGCATCATTACCCAGCTCTGATACGTCTGTAGATAGATTTATTCGTGCCGTTTATTACACAACCTACTATCACAAAGTTGCTGATCCTGATATGCAACTTGTTGAGCTTTCACATATTATGAATCGTTTTGATCGTCCTAAAAATTCCACGATCGATCCGCTACTGGGTCACGACACGTTAACATCGCTTCATACCAGTGAATTTGCCGTATGGACCACACTTACAGATTTAACACGCGGGATCCTTTTTTTTAGAGGATACAACAATCTTAATTTCCAGAAATTCACACTTAATTCGTTTGAAAATGAAGCAGAACCTATTTTCATAAAAGTAAATTTAGAAGGTGCTTTATAAGTAAAAATAGAAATAACAATAAAAAACCACAGATAAAATGTTTTTCTATCAGACTTTTATGAATAAAATTCTTTTGTGAAATAACACGCATTTTTTGTACTGAATATTTGCGTTTTAGGTGTTATTTTTTCTATTGTTCAATTAATGAATAAGTAGAATATGGTAAATAAATCCTGCATTTCCTTATATCTGTGCCATACTTATTCATGGCTTCATATAAATGCTACTTGTTCCTTAACACAAACTAATAATAGAGGTTGTCACTATGAAAGCGAAACTTGTACTAGGTGCAGTAATTCTGGCTTCAGGCTTATTAGCAGGTTGTTCTTCTAGTAATAATGCACAATTAGATCAAATCTCTTCTGATGTAAGCCGCCTGAATACTCAAGTTCAACAACTAAGCAGTGATGTACAATCTGCTCAAGCTGCTGCAAAATCAGCTTACGATGAAGCGGCTCGTGCTAATCAACGTTTAGATAACCAAGTCACTACTTATAAAAAATAAGTTGACTCGCCTATACGCTGAAAACAATTTTTAGATAAGCATTAATTACAAAGCCCTAACATAGTTAGGGCTTTGGTTTATATGCCATAAGATTTTACATAAAAAAACTCTCTTTTAAATTTTCTTGGATCTTGTCGTATCTATCAATTTTATATTCTATTTTTTCTTTCGATATTTCTTTTTGCGAATGTAATGTATCTTTATGGTTTTTATTTATATTTTTAAGGAGTTCAATAACATTATCGTTTTGAGTCATTTGCCGATCACTTTCAATAATAAAATTATTACTAATTAATTCAAATATCTGTGATTTTAATAAATCATTATGACCAGGATTAATATTCTTCTGAATAAATTTATCAGCCTGTTGATAAACCTGATACAGTGTCGCCAGTATTATATTAACTGATTTATCAGGATGGCCGTGCGTGCACGATAGTGTTTTATGTGTTTGATTCAACAATTCATTTTTTATGGAACAGAATAATTTAGTCACATCATTAGTCAATGTTTTATGGGTGAACCTAGTACTAATACACCCACTGCCATTCAATTTTTTTACATCTAATACTTCATATTCATAATTTTTTGTTTGTGATGAGATCCGCTGAATTAGCTCACCACATGTTTTATTCGTATTCTGTTGTCTTTTCGCTTCACTTCCCATAAAAAAAGTTTCTGTACTATTTTTTATTGCAGCGACTACATTTGCCAATTGACTACATTTATTTTCAACACCAATAGTAATACGTTCAGAAATACTAGCCGTACGAGGAGTATTATTTGAGCCGTTTATCATAACATCTATTTCCTTATATCAATAAAAGAGGCTATTCATATTAAAGATAATAACGTTAATTTAATGTTAAAAATACGCCTTTTGCCCTATGAGTGTGTTTTCAACTTTATCACTCATATAAAAAAACAGATGCCTTAAGCATCTGTTTAATAAAATATTGTATTAATATAATGTTACATCAACAGGAATACCCGAACGTCGAATGAGCTCAGCATCCGCTTTGTCTTTATCTACCTTGCCACTTTCATACCAAGCATTAAATTGTTTAGTAAAAGTAAGCGGCATAGTTTGTGGATCGTCATCTTCATTACGTGATAATGGCTGATGAACTTCAATAAATTGCCTGCCATCTGCCGTTTCTGTAAATTTAATCGGTTTGTTAATGATTTGGACTCGACTGCCTTTTGGCACCACATTGAATAGGGTTTCAATATCATTAGGGCGTAAGCGAATACAACCTGAACTCACTCTTAAACCAATACCAAAATCTGCGTTAGTACCATGAATAAGGTATTCACCTCGACTGTGTGACAGTCTTAACGCATATGCTCCCATTGGGTTTTCAGGGCCAGCAGGAACCACCGCAGGTAATGTGATCCCTTTTGCTGCATAATTTTTACGAATATTTGTTGTCGGTGTCCAAGTAGGATCTTTTATAAGTTGAGAGATAGTGGTCACCATTTCAGGTGTTTCTCGCCCTAATTGACCAATACCAATGGGATAAACATCAACCGTTCCTCCCTCTTTGGGATAATAATAAAGCCGTAATTCAGCAAGATTGATCACAATACCTTTACGAACAGTGTCCGGTAAAATCATCTGCAACGGAATAGTTAATGTTTTCCCTGCCTCAGGTAAAAGAGGGTCAATACCTGGGTTTGCTTCCATCATATTAAGCAATCCAACTTGGTATTCAGACGCAATTGCTTCAAGTGAACGTTTATCATCAGGCACAATGTACGACTGGTTATCACCAATAATACGCTGGCCATCAGCAGGTAGCAGGTATTCTGTGGCATAAGATAAGTGACTACTTATCCCTAACAGTGATACACCCAAGAGAGTTAACCATTTTTTCATCGTTTATCCCGTGTGTTAGAAATAAAATAAACTGACTATTATGATGATAACACTATCATTGTTATGCTATTCATATAATTAGTCAGTTTAGATCATTAATGTGGGATCGGGTAACATTTACGCTACAGTGTATTCTGAAAAACGCTTAATAAGTGTTGTTACCATTGCATGCAAACCTTGCGTACGAGATGGCGTTAAGTGACTTTCTAGTGCTAATGATGAGAAGTAATGTTTGATATCTGTCGCAAGTGCTTGTTCGATAGTTTTACCTTGAAATAAGATAATCACCAAAGCAACAAGCCCTTTCACAATGCCAGCGTCACTATCGCCCGCCAGCACAAGTTGTTTATTCTCATTAAGAGAAACGGCTATCCACACTTGGCTTTGACAACCTTCAATAAAATTAGCTGAAATACGTTGTTCATCTGTTAAAGGAGTGAGACGCTCACCTAATTCCATCATATAAAGATAACGTTGTTCCCAATCCTGACAACGGGAAAAATTGCGTAATAATTTTGCTTCATCTGGCAAATTAGCAACTGCCATGAATAACCTCTTTGTTTTAATCTTTAACCTAATAGCATTTCGACACGCAATAGCGCATTCACCAGTGCATCTATATCATTTTTATTGGTATACAGCCCTAAAGAAGCGCGACACATTGCAGAAACCTGATAATAATCCATAATTGGCATCGCACAATGATGTCCTGTACGAATAGCAATACCATAATTATCAAGAAAAGCACCCACATCATAAGCGTGATGTTTACCTAAATTAAAGGCTATCACACCTTGGCGAGAATCATTGCCATACAGCGTTAATGATTTTACTTTTTGTAGCTGTTCTTGTGCATACTCCATTATGCTATTTTCATATTCTGCAATATTATTCATGCCTAAATTTGAAAGATAGTCTAATGCTGCACCTAAGCCAATCATCCCCAGAATGTTAGGAGTGCCTGCTTCAAAACGCCAAGGCGCATCCGCATAAGTAATATCACCATTGATATGGACATGTTTTATCATTGCACCACCGCCTTCCCAAGGTGGTAACTCATCAAGTATGGCTTTTTTACCATACAACAACCCAATGCCTGTAGGGCCATAAAGTTTATGCCCACTACAAACAAAAAAGTCACAATCAAGCTGTAATACATCGATAGATTGATGCATTGCACTTTGAGCACCATCCACCAACACATGTAACTCACCACCTTGTTCAATGGCATAGCGACGAGCATCATCAATAATTTGTACAATAGGATTAACTGTGCCTAATACGTTTGATTGGTGAGTTATGCTAAGTAATTTAGTACGCTCATCAATTAAATGAGGTAGCTGAGTTAAATCGAGTGTGCCGTCTTGTAATAATGGCAAAATACGAACATTAAACCCATATTGTTTTGCTAGCATATACCACGGAACAATATTCGCATGATGTTCCATTTCAGTAATGATGATATTGTCACCATCATTTAAGAATCGTTGGCTATAAACATTCGCAATTAAGTTAATCCCTTCTGTCGTTCCTTTGACAAAAATGATCTCTTCTTCACTATTAGCACCTAAAAAATTACAGGCTTTTTTACGAACATCTTCAACTAAGGTTGTTGCATTTGCACTTAGCGTATGAATGCCGCGGTGAACCGCGGCATATTGTGTTAAGGCAAATTGCGTTTCATGTTCAATGACGCAAGCCGGTTTCTGAGCACTTGCGGCACTGTCGAGATAGACCAGAGGTTTTCCTTTCACCTGTTGTGAAAGAATGGGAAAATCATCTCGTGCTTTTTCAATGGAATGCGTCATAATTGCCTATTTATACCTCTAATAAGCGCTGATTAATTCTGTCTAATACCCGCGCTTTAATTACACTGTTTTCTAATGATTCAGTTAACTCAGCAGCAAATGCATGGATGATCATTTTACGTGCTTCACTTAATGAAATACCGCGTGAGCGCAAATAAAACAACTGTTCATCATCGATTCGCCCTACGGTTGCACCGTGGCTACATTTCACGTCATCAGCATAAATTTCAAGCTGTGGCTTAGTATCGATTTGTGCTTTCTCGCCTAACAACAGATTGTTATTGGTCATTTGACCATCTGTTTTTAATGCTTGCGGTGTTACAGTGATCATTCCGTTAAATACCGCCTTTCCTGCATCCATTGCAATCGTTTTATGCAGTTGACGACTTTGACAGTTCTTCTCACCATGTACTAACCATGTACGAGTATCAGCAATTTCACCTGCTTTAGGTAACACAACGCTATTCATTGAAAGTGCTGTATTTTCACCCTTAAGCGCAGAACTGGTGTGATGTCGGCTAAGCTTACCGCCTAATAAAAAAGCATAACTATGAACCCGAGCATCACGGCCTACTGTGAGATCGTTATGAGCAAAATGCTGACTTTCTGCATTTTCAAAATTTAATTTGATATGGTTAAAAGAGGCGTTATCACCGATAGTTGCCGTTAATCTAGCACCTGTAAAATGACGATTTTCATTATCACTGCTGATATAGTGCTCAATCACTTGCATCTGTGTATTTGCACCCACATCAAGGTGAAAACGATAATTCGCGCTATTCACCTCTGTTTTATGCTCGCCCTGAGTAATATTGAGGATATAAAGCGGCTTATCTGCAATAACCCCCTTTTTCAGCGTAATTAACAAAGGGTGTGGTGCCAAACTTTCAACTAAATGTAAGAAAATTTCACTATTGATAGCTTCTGGTAATTCGCTCTGATTATCCAATAACGTCACTTGGTAAGGGCCAAATTCTTTGCTGCTTTCTATTGGTGAAAATGTACCATTTACCATCACAACACGATAGCAATCAAGCGATAAGGCATGTTCAGCGATTAAGTTTTGTACCTCAAAAGGAGGTAACTGTTGATAGTGCTGTCTTAACGTCTCGTCTAATGGCGTATAATGCCAATCTTCGTGGCGATAAATTGGAAAACCTACTTTTTCCACTTGCAACCAATGATGGCGTGCATTCAGGCTATCTTCACCTTTACGTTGATGATATAACGCCGAAAACATCTTTAATGCTTGTTGATTACGCAATTCAACTTGATGCTGTTTTTCACGCTTTTCATTGAGGGTCAATAAGCCAGCCATAACCTTGTTCCTCCAATTTTTGCGCCAACGAGAAATCACCTGATTTAATAATTTTCCCTTGATAAAGCACATGTACAAAATCAGGTTTAATATAATCAAGAATACGTTGATAGTGCGTAACAATAATAAAGGCACGTTTGCCATCACGCAGGCTATTTACACCATTAGACACAATTTTTAATGCATCAATATCAAGGCCTGAATCGGTTTCATCTAAAATACACAATTCAGGCTCTAGTGCCGCCATTTGTAAAATGTCGTTACGTTTTTTCTCACCACCAGAGAACCCTACGTTAACAGAGCGTGTTAACAAATCTTGTGGCATATCCAGTAATTTAATTTTATCTTCAATAAAGTCTTCGAAATCAAACCGATCTAACGGCTCTTGACCACGATATTCTCTTACGGAATTCACTGAAGATTGTAAGAAAAACTGATTACTGACACCGGGTATTTCAACAGGATATTGAAATGCCATAAAAACACCTTCGCCCGCACGATCTTCTGGTTCTAATTCTAATAAATTTTTATCTTTAAACGTGATCGTACCTTCATCAACTTCATACTCATCACGACCAGCAAGCGTTGCAGACAAGGTACTTTTACCTGAGCCATTTGGGCCCATAATCGCATGAACTTCACCGGCACGAACATGCAAATCTAATCCTTTGAGGATTTCATTGCCTTCAACACTGACATGTAAATTTTTAATATCTAACATAATATATGCCTTCGGTATCTTTATACCCAGAATTTGGTTAATGCTTAACCAACGCTATGTTCTAAGCTGATTGCTAATAATTTTTGTGCTTCTACAGCAAATTCCAGCGGTAATTCTGAGAACACGTCTTTACAAAATCCATTTACAATCATTGAGATTGCATCATCTTCACTTAATCCACGTTGGCGACAATAAAATAGCTGATCTTCGCCAATACGTGACGTTGTCGCTTCATGTTCAAGCTGCGCTGAGTTATTCATCACTTCAACATAAGGAAAAGTATGCGCGCCACACTGTGTACCAATTAACATGGAATCACATTGTGTAAAATTACGTGCATTTTGCGCACCAGGGAGTATTTTCACGAGCCCTCGGTAACTGTTTTGACTTTTACCTGCCGAAATACCTTTAGAGATAATGGTTGATTTGGTATTTTTGCCGATATGGATCATTTTAGTGCCGGTATCTGCTTGCTGATTACCATTGGTTAGTGCAACAGAGAAAAATTCAGCCGTTGAATTATCTCCTTTTAAAATCACACTTGGATATTTCCATGTAATGGCAGAACCTGTTTCTGACTGAGTCCACGACATTTTGGCATTTTCACCTTCGCAGATAGCACGCTTAGTCACAAAGTTAAGAATACCGCCTTCACTATCTCCACCAGAAAACCAGTTTTGCACTGTGGAATATTTTACTTCGGCATCTTTATGAATGATAACTTCAACCACAGCCGCATGTAACTGATAAGTATCACGAACGGGTGCTGAGCATCCTTCGATATAACTAACATAACTGCCTTCATCTGCGACCAAAATCGTCCGTTCAAATTGGCCCGTTTGTGCTGCATTTATCCGAAAATAAGTCGATAATTCCATTGGGCAACGTACCCCTTTTGGAATATAGACAAAGGTACCATCAGAGGCAACGGCGGCATTCAGTGCAGCAAAATAGTTATCATGGCTAGACACCACCGTACCTAAATATTGGCGCACTAAATCAGGATATTCTTGAATTGCTTCGCTAAATGAACAGAAAATAATGCCATGTTCAGCAAGCTCTTCACGATATGTTGTTGAAACAGATACAGAATCAAAAATTGCATCTACTGCAACCGCTTGCCCTTCTCTTACAGGCACACCCAGTTGATTAAAAGCGTCTTCAACTTCTTTGGTTAAATAATCTTGAGCAGCTTGTTTATCACTGGCTACCGCTTCATTTGTTCCACCAGCACAACTACCATTAGCGCAGCATGAGCTACACGATGGTGCTGAATAATAGCTATAATCCTGATAATCAAGCGATGGATAATCAGCTTTCAACCAATGAGGTTCTTCCATTTCTAACCAATGGCGATAAGCATCTAAACGAAATTCCAGCATCCACTCTGGTTCGTTTCTTTTTGCCGATATTGCTCGCACAACCGCTTCATTTAATCCTTTTTCTAAGGTATCGGTTGATATATCGGTATAAAAACCTTCTTTATAGTGATGATCACTTAGCCATCCCTGAACTTCATCACCAATTTCAACATTGCTCTGAGACATAATCTGACTTCACTATGTTATACCCCGAAGCTCTCACCACATCCGCAGACGTTTTGAGCTTTAGGATTATTAAATTTAAACATTTGATTAAGTCCTTCACGAACATAATCAACAACCAGTCCATCGATAAATGGCATTGCTTTCAATGAAACAAATAGTTTTGCACCATTATGTTCATACACAATGTCATCTTCATTTGGGCCGGTAGCGAGTTCAATAACATAACCATACCCAGTACAACCAGAGGGTTTGATATTTAAGGAAAGCCCCTGTTTTTCAGGGTTTTTCTCAACTAAATGGCAAATATGCTTTGCTGCGTTATCCGTCAGTTCAATGCCTTGCCAAGTTGTGTCATTAAGAGAAAAAGTTTCAACGTTGTTTGTCATTTCTGACCTCATTTTGAAAGGAGATTGATATCTTTCCTGACACTAATGGTAATGATAACCCTTATCACTTCAACCATGTCTTTTGAAAGGATATTATGCAAATGTATGTTTTTTGTTCTATTATTGCGTTAAATTTGTTAAATATTATTTCTAACGCTATGTAATATAACATTTTTGCCTTTTTTTATGACAAAAATAAAACTTTTCATTTTTCTTTTATTTCGCACAATACGCATATAAGTTGCACTATAAATGCACTTTATATGTTATCACTGAAATCGAGAGAAAAAAGCATAAAAATGTGTATTTACGCCACCGTATTTACACCCTACTGTTTTTTATTTTTATGCTTGCTTGAAGAGATAAGATAGCACCACTTGTGTAGCGACTTCTTATTGTATTGTGTGCTCTTTGAATTTATTCATTTATAGAAATTGTTTGGATATATTTATTTGTACATTCAATCATTTGGCTATACTTTTGTTTATGAGACTGGCTGTTTATTTCGCTAATAAATTGTAACTGCCATACTCGGTTTGTGCCAATATCTGCCACTAAAACGCCCTCGTAACTGACATTCTCTTTTGCTAGCTTTCCTTCAAACAACACATGTCTACTTTCAACATCAAGGATCGTTAATGGTTTTATTGATGTTGAAATTTCATTCATGCCATCTATTATCGCGATATTATCGATAATACCTTGAGCACCCGCCTCTACATCGTAAGTCATTGCATCGATCATTTTAAAATAAACCAGACGAACCTCTGACAAATCACAAATAGGCTGCGATTTATAGACTATCATTTCAGTTGTGACATCCTGAACATTATCAGGTAATAATTTAAAGTAGTTTTCAGTATCTTCTCTGCTCATTGAAAATGAGGTGGGATACGTCATATTAAACCCAGATACTGTTTGTACAGGAATATGGCTTATATTATTACTCGCCTCAGAGGTTGAATTATTATCACATCCTGTAAGTAGCAAACCGGTAATTAATAATACTGTGGTGTTTAATTTTGAAATAGTTAACATTGTTGAGTGTCTTATCTTTTATTATGAAGATAATGATTATCATTAAAAATAAAATTTTTATAAAGAATATTTTCTATTTTCTCTCTTTTTTATTCTTTTTGACATTATCTATAAACATAAAAAAACGCATAAAGCGAGTATTTCACTTTATGCGTTTCATTTTTTATCTTTTAAGAAATAACAGAGGTGGTTAATCTTGAAATACACACCTGACGATTTTCATCATCAAATATTTCTATTGACCAAACCTGATGCGAACGACCTAAATGAATCGGTTTACACACACCTCTAACCTTACCTTCTCTAGCTGAGCGAATATGGTTAGCGTTAATTTCTAGACCCACAATTTTCTGTTCACCTTCGGTACACAGATACCCCGCAACAGATCCCAGTGTTTCAGCTAAAACGACAGAAGCACCACCATGTAAAAGCCCTAAAGGTTGTTTTGTACGGTGATCAACCGGCATTGTTCCTTCAAGATAATCATCACCAAGGCACGTTAATTCGATACCTAAATGACTCATCATATTATTTTGCCCAATATGATTAAGATGCTCTAGTGTAGTTTCACGTTTCCATATCATGGCATAATCTCCAGTAGCGCCTGTAGTGGGTGTTTTAGCTCAATATTATCAATACGTTTTACTTGGCTACGACATGAGTACCCTGTACTTAAGCAACGCATAGTGGGTAATGTTTTTAATGCATTACCCCATGAGAGTTGGTAAATTCCTAATGAATTTTCATAATTATTCAGCTCATGTCCATAAGTTCCTGCCATTCCACAACATCCTGTGCTAACAAATTCGAGTTGCTGTCCATAACGTTGAAAAATTGTCTGCCACTGTTTCATGCTTAGTGGAAGCGCCGTCACTTCGGTGCAGTGGCCGAAAAGATACCATTTTTCAGCATCATCGCGAACAGCTATTGGTTCATTCACTAATTTATTTAGCCATTCATGAACAAGTTGAACATTAAAATCACCACGCTTATCACCCAGTATTTCACGATATTCATCGCGATAACAAAGCACTAATGCTGGATCAACCCCCACCATTGGAATACCTAATTGAGCAACACGATTAAGCATGGTTGAGGTTTTTTGCGCTGTTTTACTAAATTGTTGTAAAAAACCTTTAATATGTTGCGCTTTACCATTCGGTGAAAACGGCAGCAAAACAGGTTTAAATCCAATTTTTTCAATCAGTTTGATAAAATCAGCAACTACTTTTGCATCGTAATAGCTGGTAAAAGGATCTTGCACCACCAACACATAATGACTCCGTTGCTTATCTGATAAGCGCTCTAAATCTTCTAGCGTCATCGTTAAAGCTTGATGACCTGCGAGTTGCTGTTTTAACGTTGGTGATGATAGTAATGGTAAATCGACCATACCAATCGTATGTTTACTTAATGACTGTATCAAGGGTTGCTTCATAAAGAAATTAAAGAACCCCGGCGCTTTAGCCATTATTGGCGTTGTTAGTTCAACATTAGCAACAATATGGTCTTTTAATGGGCGTAAATAGCGCTGGTGGTACAGTTCCGTAAATTTTGAACGAAATGATGGCACATCAATTTTAATCGGACACTGAGTTGAACATGCTTTACAGGCTAAACAGCCATTCATGGCTGCTTTCACCTCATGTGAGAAATCATATTCACCACGTTTGGCTTTCCATGTATTGCGCGTCTTTTCTATCAAGCCCCTTAAACTTGGCTTGTTATTTTCAAGACTTGATTCAAGTTGTTTTGGGCTAACACCTTGCTCGGTTAATAACCGCAACCATTCTCTCACAAGTGCCGCTCGTCCTTTAGGTGAATGAATGCGTTGTCCGCTAATTTTCATTGAAGGGCACATTGGGCTTTTCGCATCAAAATTAAAGCAAAGCCCATTACCATTACAGTCTAAAGCTCCTTTAAAATCTTGACGAACAGATAATGGAATAGTGCGATCAAAGGTGCCTCGTTTAAGGGTATCAACCTGTTTCATAGGTTCATCAACCTCTAATGGAGGGCAGATTTTCCCAGGGTTAAGTCTATTTCGAGGATCGAACACCGTTTTGATTTGGCGCAGTTCATGATAAAGCGTTTCGCCAAAAAAATCAGGACTGTATTGCGCTCTAAAACCTTTTCCATGTTCGCCCCAAAGCAATCCACCATATTTAGCAGTCAATGCAACAATGTCATCTGAAATAGATTTCATTAATAGCTCTTGTTGTGGATCACACATATCCAGTGCAGGCCTTACATGTAAGACACCCGCATCAACATGACCAAACATACCGTAATTGAGCTGATGTCCATCGAGCAACGCCCTAAATTCTGTAATATAATCTGCAAGATGTTCTGGTGGTACACAGGTATCTTCCACAAAAGGAATTGGCTTTGCCCGCCCTTTTGCATTACCTAATAAACCTACCGCTTTTTTACGCATAGCATAAATACGGTTAATATCTGCTAAATCATCACACACTTGGTAGCCAATAACGCCACCTTTCCCTTCTTTCATTAATACGTCTAAACGTTGGCATAATGATGTCACTTGAGAATAAATCAATGCTTTATCATCACCGGCAAATTCAACAATATTAAGCCCTTGCATATCTTTATCAGGCACATCCGTGATCAATTCTTTGACGGAATGCCACACAATATCTTCACGAGCAAGGTTTAATACTTTGGAA
The DNA here is from genome assembly GCF_014897305.1 of Pseudomonas sp. FME51. Lineage (NCBI taxonomy): Bacteria > Pseudomonadati > Pseudomonadota > Gammaproteobacteria > Pseudomonadales > Pseudomonadaceae > Pseudomonas > Pseudomonas sp. FME51. Next base: position 480,955 of record NZ_JABUYN010000001.1, read on the forward strand.
TCAACTGTTTCAACAGAAAGTGCGTTCGCTTTAACAAGAAAAGGCGCGTTACGTAATGCTGAATCAAAAGAGTCATATTTTACATTCACTAAACTGCGCTGCTTGGGGATCGGTGTAATATCCAGCGTTGCCTCTGTAATAAACGCAAGCGTTCCTTCTGAACCTGTTAATATTCTTGTTAAATCAAAGCGTTTCATGTCATCACTAAAAACATGGCGCAAATCATAACCCGTTAAAAAACGGTTTAGTTTAGGAAATTTTTCAAGAATAAGTTTTCGTTGCTCTTTACAACGCGATAAAACGGTTCGATAAACCTTACCCATCGCTGAGCTTTCTTTAGCAATATTTTCAGCAAGAGCAGTATCCATAGCACGGGTTTCAAGGAGTTCACCGCCTAAAAGTACAGCCCGAACACCAAGAACGTGATCAGAGGTTTTACCATAAACCATAGAACCTTGCCCTGATGCATCGGTATTAATCATGCCACCTAATGTGGCGCGGTTACTGGTAGAAAGCTCTGGCGCAAAAAAGAAGCCATACGGCTTTAAAAAAAGGTTAAGTTCATCTTTTATTACACCCACCTCAACTTTTACCCAACCCTCTTCTGGGTTTATCTCAATAATACGTTTCATAAAACGAGATAAATCAACCACAATGCCGTCAGTTAAAGCCTGTCCATTGGTTCCTGTTCCACCGCCTCTTGGCGTTAGTGAAAGTGAGTGAAAACGAGGTTCATCAACTAACCGTGCTATAATAGTGACGTCGGCTGTTGAGCGAGGAAAAACAACAGCCTGTGGCAATAGCTGATAAATACTATTATCTGTTGCCATAGTGAGTCTATCAGCGTAGCTGCTGGAAATATCACCAGTGAAACCATTTTTTCGAAGAGTATCAAGAAATTCAATTGTGAGTTCACTAACTTGCGGTGCTTGTGATATACGTGGGATCATGTGTTATAGCTCTTTAATCTAATAGTCCACATTGCTTAATTTTAGACGTTGAAATGTATGCCAATAGGTACATTGCTTCATTTTGTACTTTCAGACCGATACCTGTTCACCTTATCATACAATTCTGGCAAATTGCGTAGTGATATAAACAACGTGATATTTGCAATGTTAATTCATCTGCTTCTAGCATTTTTATTCGTGTAGGGATTTAAAACCATGGAAAAACCGCAGATCCATACAGATATACCCAAAGTTTTATTCACTGTTCTTTTTATTTCTTTTTTTATTATCGCCAGTTTTTGGATACTTAATCCCTTTATCGTGGGCTTTATTTGGGCTGGAATGATTGTTGTTGCGACATGGCCATTACTTCTTATTATTGAAAAACGTGTAAAATATCGTTGGCTATCTACCATGATAATGATGATCTTGATATTACTGATCTTTGTTATTCCCATTATCTTGTTAATTAGCAGTGTTATCGATAATAGTGCGCCATTAATTGAATTAGCAAAATCACCTTCGAATATTCAGCCTCCTCAACTATTGTGGTTAAATGATATTCCCATGATAGGAAGTAAACTTTATGACACATGGCACTCTATTCTTGTCTCTGGTGGCAATGCGTTAATCACCAAAATCCAACCTTATGTTGGGCAAGCGGCAAACTGGTTTTTTGCTCAAGCCTTAAATATCGGTCGATTTGCCTTACATTTAGGTGTGATGTTGTTATTTTCTGGCTTACTGTTTTTACAAGGTGAAAACGTTGTTGCTTGGTTACGCCATTTTGCGATTCGCTTGGCGGGCCAACGTGGTGATGCGGCTATTTTACTGGCATCCATGTCTATACGTGCAGTGGCTCTAGGTGTGGTATTAACTGCGTTAATTCAAGCCATTGTTGGTGGTGTTGGCCTTGCTGTCTCTGGTGTACCTTATGCTACCGTATTAACCGTTATCATGTTTATTTGTTGTCTCGCGCAAATAGGGCCTTTATTAGTGCTGATCCCGTCCGTTTTATGGCTATTCTGGACGGGTGATACCACTTGGGGCATCGTAATGGTAATTTGGGGCGGTGCGGTTGCAACCATGGACGGTATATTACGACCTTATTTAATCAAAATGGGAGCTGATTTACCGATGGTGTTAATTCTCACTGGTGTTATTGGGGGGATTTTAACATTAGGTATGATTGGATTATTTATCGGCCCTGTTGTTCTTGCTGTTGCACATAGTTTATTAAATGCATGGATTAATGAAGTACCAAAACCTAATCCTGATTTAACTGAAACAGTAGAATTTATGAATAAAAACTTTATCGAAAAAGAATAAATAATAATAGACCATGTAAGTGTAGCTACTTACATGGTCTAAAATAACCGCTCAAAGTTTAATAAAGATTATCAATTTAGGAGTAATTTATTATATTTTTATATTCAAACTTACAATTTGAAACAAATTACATTTTTTTAAACCTGTTTGTTACCAGCAAGTTATATTCACTTTTAAATAAACCAATATTCTTTTTATTGAGATAATTCTTAGAGCATAACTAACGTATTTCTCTTAATATAAATATCAACGAAACAAATGTTTCATCGAATTAATGATTTCGCCTTTCATATTAATAAATTAATTGGCGGGATGAAAGAATATAAAATATTGCTGTGTGTAGTCTTTGCCTGTCAGCCCATGATAGGCTTTTTTTTTGCCTATTATTTAATAATTGTATAAAAAAAGCTCACATTATTTTGTGAGCTTTTACTTATTGATGATTATATTAATTCTATTGTGCTAATTTAACCCAAGTTTTAATTACGGTATCTGGATTTAAGGATAAACTATCAATTCCTTCTTCCATTAACCATTGTGCGAAATCTTCATGGTCAGAAGGGCCTTGTCCACAAATTCCCACGTATTTACCGTTACGCTTAGCGGATTGAATCGCCATTGATAATAACGCTTTCACAGCATCATTACGCTCATCAAACAGCGAAGACACCACACCGGAATCACGATCAAGTCCTAATGTTAATTGGGTCATGTCGTTAGAACCGATAGAAAAACCGTCAAAATGTTCTAAGAATTTATCCGCTAATAAAGCATTTGATGGGATCTCACACATCATAATGACTTTTAAGCCATTCTCACCTCGTTTCAAGCCATTTACCGCTAATTCTTCAATCACTTCTTCAGCTTGGCGTACTGTACGAACAAATGGGATCATCACTTCGACATTATCTAAGCCCATATCATTACGAACTCGTTTTACCGCTTCACATTCTAAGGCGAAACAGCGGCGGAAATCATCAGACACATAACGACCTGCACCACGGAATCCTAACATCGGATTTTCTTCATGAGGCTCATACCGATCGCCACCCACTAAGTTGGCATACTCGTTAGATTTGAAGTCAGATAAACGTACAATAACGCGTTTAGGCCAGAATGCTGCGGCTAATGTCGCAATCCCTTCCGTTAATTTACTAATGTAATATTCAACAGGAGATTCATAACCTGCCATCATCTCGTTAATTTCCGCTTTTAACGCATCGCTTTGATCGTCATATTCTAATAATGCACGAGGATGAACACCAATCATACGGTTGATGATAAATTCTAAACGTGCCAGACCTACACCATCATTGGGTAAACCTGCAAAATCAAATGCCCGATCAGGATTGCCGACGTTCATCATGATTTTCAAGTCAAGTTCAGGCATGTTATCGATTGCGGAGCTCTGAATAGAAAAATTCAGTTTACCATCATAAACAAACCCAGTGTCGCCTTCAGCACAAGAAACGGTAACTACTTGTCCTTCAGTAATGCATTCTGTGGCATCACCACAACCAACAACCGCTGGAATGCCCAACTCACGCGCAATAATCGCCGCGTGGCAAGTTCTACCTCCACGATTAGTTACTATTGCGGAGGCCTTTTTCATGATAGGTTCCCAATCTGGGTCTGTCATATCGGTAACAAGTACATCACCCGCTTCAATTCTATCCATCTCGTTTAAATTATGAATAACTTTGACTGTACCTGTACCAATGCGGTGACCAATAGCACGACCTTCAATAATAACAGAACCACTTTCATTTAACTGATAGCGCTCCATCACTTGCTGGTTTGAACGCACCGTTTCAGGGCGTGCTTGTACGATATACAAACGACCGTTATGTCCATCTTTAGCCCACTCAATATCCATTGGACGACCATAGTGACGTTCAATCAATACGGCTTGTTTAGCCAGCTCTTGAACTTCATCATCAGTCAAAGAAAAACGATTGCGCAGTGATTCTGATGTATCTTCAATACGGACTTGTTTGCCATGCTCAATACTGTCTGCGTAAACCATTTGGATCTTTTTAGAACCTAAGTTACGACGCACAATAGAAGGAAGGCCTTTTGCTAAAGTTGGCTTATGTACATAGAACTCATCTGGGTTAACTGCGCCCTGTACAACCATTTCACCCAAACCATAAGCTGATGTAATAAAGACAACTTGATCAAAACCAGATTCTGTATCAATGGTAAACATCACACCAGAAGAGGCAAGATCAGAACGCACCATACGTTGAACCCCTGCAGATAATGCAACACCGCGGTGATCATAGCCCTGATGAACACGATAAGAGATTGCTCGGTCGTTAAATAACGAAGCAAATACATGTTTAATCGCAATGAGAATGGCATCAATACCTTGAACGTTTAAAAACGTCTCTTGTTGGCCAGCAAAAGAAGCATCAGGCATATCTTCTGCTGTTGCAGATGAACGAACAGCAAAAGAAGCCTCTGACTCACCTTCACTTAATGTGAGATAAGCATCACGGATATCTTTTTCAAACTGGGGTGTAAAAGGTGTATCAATTACCCATTGGCGAATTTGATTACCTGCTTGGGTCAGTTGATGAACATCATCAACATTAACGCTATCAAGCAATTCATAAATACGCTGATTGATACCGCTCTGTTCCAGAAAATCATTAAACGCTTGCGCTGTGGTAGCAAACCCATTAGGAACAGAAACACCCAGTTCCGCTAGGTTTGTGATCATTTCACCGAGGGAAGCATTTTTCCCACCAACACGATCAACGTCATTCATACCTAATTGGTTATACCAAAGCACATTGCACGGGGTGAGGCTATTGCTGGACATTGAGAACAATCCTTTTTTAAACAATTATGAGAGAGAGAGAAAAAAAAGAAAAACCCGCTGTCAAAACGACAACATAAATAAGCGTATCACAATGTTACAGTGAATATGGAAAGGTGAATCGATCAACCAGAAAACTTTATTTTTTTATCCTTTATAATCACTAAAAACACTATAGATAATATTGTTTGATTTGCTAATTCAGCTAAAAAAGGTGAGTGTTATGATATTAAGCTTGAACTCTATTAATTGTGATAATAATGAACCTATTGATAGAACAGTCTTTTTTATCTCTGATGGTACAGCGATTACAGCCGAAGTATTAGGTCACGCCGTACTTTCTCAATTTCCATTAAAAATGAAAAGTTATACATTACCTTTTGTTTCTACTGTGGAAAGAGCTGAAGAAATAAAACAGAAAATCACTGAAATTTATAAAAAAAGTGGCGCTAAACCTCTTGTGTTTTATTCTATTATCAGCCCAGAAGTTAAGCAGATAATAAATAGCAGTGAAGGCTTTTGTCAGGATATTGTGCAATCGTTAGTGTCCCCACTTGAAAAAGAAATGGGTATTAAAGCCTCTCCAAAATTAAATAAAACACATGGGCTAACCGAAAAAAACCTCAGTAAATATGATGCGCGAATTGCTGCAATTGAATACACACTCTCTCATGATGATGGAATATCATTACGTAATCTCGACCAAGCACAAGTTATCTTAATTGGTGTTTCTCGTTGTGGAAAAACCCCCACCAGCCTCTATTTAGCCATGCAATTTGGTATTCAGGCTGCCAACTATCCTTTTACTGCAGATGATATGGATTTCTTAAAATTACCCAATGAATTAAAAGAGTATCAGCATAAATTATTTGGGTTAACGATTGCACCAGAACGCCTTGCCGCTATTCGTAGTGAACGTCGTGAAAACAGCCGTTATGCGTCCATTCGTCAATGTAGAATTGAATTATCAGAAGTAGAGGCTCTTTTTAGAAAAAACAATATTCCTTATCTCAATACAACCAATTACTCTGTAGAAGAAATTTCAACCAAGGTAATTGATTCTATGGGATTAGCAAGAAGAATGTTCTAGCACTGAATAGTGCCTTTTTTATTGGGTTTTCTCTGAAAACGCGGTTGAAATTAGCTGAATTTCGTTTATTGTGATCTTAATCACTGGGTAGACTTACCCTGTATATTTATTGAGATGAATTATGTTAAAGACAGACGAACTACGGACTAAGGTTTTAGACAGTCTGATAACACCAGAAACCTTAGCAAAAGAGTTCCCCATTTCTGATGAGATTATCAATAATATCACATCAGCACGTAAACGAATTGAAGCGATCCTCACAGGTGAAGACAAGCGACTTTTAGTGATTGTGGGTCCTTGTTCTATTCATGATCCTAAAGCAGCAAAAGAGTACGCCACTAAACTTAATCAGCAAAAAGAACGTTACCATGATCGTCTAGAAATTGTCATGAGAACCTACTTTGAAAAACCACGTACTGTTATTGGTTGGAAAGGCTTAATTTCTGATCCTTATCTTGATAACTCTTGTAATGTTAATGAAGGCATTCGTCTTGCAAGAAAATTATTAATTGAAATTAATACGTTAGGCTTACCTACTGCAACTGAATTTCTTGATATGGTTACTGGACAATATATTGCTGATTTAATCAGTTGGGGAGCAATTGGTGCGAGAACCACAGAAAGTCAGGTTCATCGTGAAATGGCTTCAGCTCTTTCTTGTCCTGTTGGCTTTAAGAATGGCACTGATGGCAATACCCGCATTGCCATTGATGCTATTCGTGCATCGCGGGTTGGTCACACCTTTTTATCGCCTGATAAAAATGGTCGCATGACTATTTACCAAACTAGCGGTAATCCTTATGGTCACATTATTATGCGTGGTGGTAAAAAACCAAATTACCATGCAAGTGATATTGCGGATGCTATTGATGCACTAAAACAAGTTGATTTACCTGAGCATCTCATTATTGACTTTAGCCATGGTAATTGTGAAAAAATTCATCGTCGCCAACTTGAAGTGGCACGAAATATTAGCCAACAAATTAAAGATGGCTCACAAGCGATTGTTGGTATTATGGCGGAAAGCTTTTTACAAGAAGGCTCACAAAAAGTGGTGCAAGATAAACCGTTGGTTTATGGACAATCGATCACTGATCCTTGTTTAAGTTGGAGTGATACCGAACAATTGCTTGAATTATTAGCACAAGCGGTTGAAAGTCGATTTCAATAAGCTGACTAATCCTGATAGAGTTTAACACTTTTCAACGTTAAAACGCTCGATAACATCATCGGGCGTTTTGTATTTTAAAAGGAATTACTTTCCCATTTTTCGTCTCTCTTTACCCTAACTATCACTTCTTGCTAACTTTTGTATTTTAATAAAAACATAAACCTATTTTATTCCATTGTTTTAAATTTCATCAGATACCGCTTAGCCACTCACAATATGACTTAAATTTACCTGTTTACGTTAAAAAAAGCTTGTCTAAACACATTTGTTAACGATAATGATTATCATAATGATAACGCTTATTACTCTTAGTGTATTATGAATAAAAAAGCTAATAATTTGGATAGTTCTTTTATCAAACAGAATGCTCATTCTTCATTAATTCAATCTATTAATAGCACTGAATTATTGGGTAAAGATGGTGTGGTTTATATTCAACACAACGGAGAGTTGTATCAACTACGCCAGACAAAAGCAGGAAAACTGATCTTGACTAAATAGTCATTTTTAACAATAACCGCAAGCCACCTACACACTCAGCTAGGCAGCCAGCTAAATAACTCCATATACAAGGACTTTTTATGGACATTTATGGTATGTGTATGCTGAAAAAATATTACAAATATTCAGGTATCGCAACAGCACTTTGCCTGTTGTATTCTCCTATTGCCTCTGCACACATTGAAAATACAGAAACGGACTCTCTTACTGTTATTGGTCATTTAACTGATAAAACAGTTCTCGACTTTCATTCCATTATTGATAATTCGACACCTCAATCACAAACAGCATCAACAACAGGTGAAATGCTAAATAAAGTGGCAGGTGCAACGATATCAGGTACTGGCGTAACAAATGGTGCCAATATCTTTATGCGAGGTTATGACCAGAAAGGCGTTAAAATTCTGGTCGATGGTATTCAACAACCATTAGAAAATACCATTAATAACTTAGGTGGTTTATTTCTAGATCCCTCTTTAATTAAACGAATTGATGTAAAACACGGCACTTCATCGACTTTGCATGGTGAAGGTGCAATAGGTGGCGTCATTTCATTTAATACCCTTTCTCCTCAATCAATATTAAATACAGACCGCAAATTAGGCGCAAAACTATTTAGTTCAATGTCGTCTGCTGATCGCCATTTTTCTTATGGTGGGGTCATCGCTGGAAGACATGATATTGCGGAAGGTTTATTTGCTTACAGCCAACGTCAGCGTGGCCCTATTCGCTTAGCGAATGGCGATAAAATGGAAAATAGCGAGCATATTAAAAACTTTTTTGCTAAAGCTTATTTTTACCCTACTGAAAATCAAACATTAATATTCTCAGCCCGTCATTATCAGAATGGTGGAGAACAACGCGAAGTCTTGCACCGTATGGGCGGATTTGGCAAAAAAGAAAGTAACCGAGTAGAGCGTGAATCTAAACAAAAGAATTATTCAGTAACTTACCATTATGAATCAGACACAAATACTTGGGTTAATTTAACCAGTCATTTGTATTATTCTCAATTCAATATCAACCAAACCTTTTTAACGGATACTTCTCTTTCTGATTACCAACGTAGACAAAATCAACAAGGAAAGATAGGTCGAAATGAAGATAGAACACAATCAACTTATGGATTAAAAATTGAGAATAGCTCTCTATTTTCCTATTCAGAGCAGTTAAATCAAAAAATCACCTTTGGTACAGAAGCTTATCAGCAAAAAATGGTTTCTAACCAATCAGCCAAGAACTTTCCTCTCGCAAAAATGGTTTATGCCGCAGGTTGGCTAGAAAGTCAGCTTTCAACACCTGCTTTACCTTTAACATTAACCACCGGTTTGCGTTATCACTATTATAAAAACAAACCACAAAGTGCATTAAATTCACTTTTAGAAGATTTTAAACAACATAAACCCGATTTTCATCAAACAAGTGAAAGTGATGTTAGTAAAAATATTGCCCTAACATTTACACCAACAAAATGGTTGCAACTTTATACTTCTTATTCAACGAATATAAGAGTGCCGACATTAAATGAAATGTTTAATGATTCACTTCATTTTGAAATCCCAGCTGTTTTTGGTCGCTCAGCAAAAGGATTTTGGATCCCCAATCCTAATCTTAGCCCTGAAAAAAATCGCACTTGGGAATATGGTGGAAAACTCACGTTTTCTCACTTATTAACATCTAATGATGAGTTTTCTCTGAATGCAGCTTATTTTGATACAAAAGCGATAGACTATATTACTTATGATATTTGGGATGCGCGCGTATTAACGAAAAAGCTTCATCTACAAGCCATCAATATTCCTCAAGCACTTATCGATGGTATTGATCTCGGCTTACACTATTCACATCCATTAATTTCTCTAGGGTTGAGCTATAACCGTACACATACCCTTGAATTAACGTCTCATGAAACAATTTCACCTGTTCGTCCTGAAATACTGACCACCTTTATCCAGCTTCCTATTGCTAGAACCTCATTTTCACTGGGGTGGTCTGGAAAATTTGCCAGTGCAACTGAAAATAAAGGGACACATAAAGGACGAGCGCCTCATGTGAAAGGAAAAACAACCAATCGAATGCAAGAGCTTATTGCTCAATATCCGGGGTACGGTGTCCACGATTTTTCAATTGGTTATCAATCTCAACATAATAAAGATATTCAAGCCGCATTGGTACTTGCTAATGCCTTTAACCGAGAGTACTTCTCGGCACTTGGCGTGCCACAAGAAGGCAGAAATATCAAAATGTCCGTCAGTTATCGCTGGTAGATGAGGAGCAATGATTTTTATAACAAAGGGCTGTTTTAACAGCCCATTAAAATAACGGAGATTCATCTGCATGTCTCGGTCATCCCTATTGATTAAATTTAGTTTGCTGGCTGTTACTGTTTCTTCTGCTTGTGTATCAGCACAAGAGAAAACACAAACTAACGAGGAGAAAAAAACAGAAGTACTTACCGTTTATGCGACAGGTAATGAGCGTGATAGCTTCACATTACCGATGATGTCAACTGTTATCAGAAATAACAATGCATTGTCAGAAACCGCAGGCAGTGCTTCGGAGCTACTTCGCCATGTACCTGGAATTTCAATTTCAGGCGCAGGTCGTACTAATGGTGAAACCATCAGTATGCGTGGATACAGTAAGAATGGAATATTGACACTTGTAGATGGTGTACGCCAAGGAACAGACACTGGCCATATCGACAGCATTTTTGTTGATCCACTTCTGATAAAACAAGTTGAAGTGGTTCGAGGCCCTTCTGCGTTGTTATATGGTAGCGGAGCACTTGGTGGTGTTATCGCTTACGATACTGTTGATGCCAGCGACCTGCTTTCAAAAAATGAACACGGCGGTGTACGTGTTACCGGTTTAGGCAATACAGCTCAACATAGCCAAGGTTTAGGTGTCACTGCTTTTGGTAGGTACGATAACCTAGATGGTCTCATTGCATTATCGGCCCGTGATAAAGGTGATACTCGTTATGGTGGAGGTTATCGTGCACAAAATGATGAAACCATTATTAACCTACTCTCCAAAGGGCGTTGGCTCATTGATGATAGTAATACGTTAAGTGGTCAATTTCGCTATTACCATAATGATACTCATCAACCTAAAAATCCTCAAATCGCGGGTAACCCAACATCTGCTAATGTAGAAACTGACCGTACGACAACACAAAAAGATGTACAGTTAACATACCAATATAATCCTTCAGATTTACAATGGATTAATTTAAAAACACAAGCTTATTACAGTGAAATTGATATCAACGCCAAAACATTACAAAAAGGATTTGAAGGTCGAGAGCAGAAAACCTATGGCGTAAAACTTGAAAACCGCTCACAAGTAGGTATGCATAACTTTGCATCTCACGGACTTACTTATGGCGGAGAAGTTTATAAGCAAAAACAATCACCAAGCCAAAATGCGGAAAGTTTTCCACAAGCCGATATCCGCTTTATGTCAGGTTGGGTTCAAGATGAAGTCACATTACGTGATTTGCCTGTCTCCTTAATTTTAGGGACACGTTTCGATAAATATAAAAGCCAGAACGATCGTTATGATGACATTACTGCTGACAAATGGTCATCAAAAGGGGCTATCAGTATCACACCAACAGATTGGTCAATGCTTTATACCTCTTACTCACAAGCTTTCAGAGCGCCAACCTTAGGGGAAATGTATAACGATGCAAAACATTTTGATGCGCCATTTCCAGGAGCACCAACAAACTATTGGCGCCCTAACCCAAATTTAAAACCAGAAACCAATTCAACAACTGAATATGGATTTGGTTTTCAATTCGACGACTTATTATCTAATAATGATAATCTGAAAATTAAAGCCGCCCATTTCAATACTCGTGCAAAAGATTATATTGATGCAGATGTCGCTATTTTTCAGGGGTATACACAATCTACAAATATTCCAAGAGCAACTATTTGGGGGTGGGATGTTTCAATGAGCTACCAATCAAAATTTTTCAATTGGGACTTAGCGTATAACCACACCAAAGGAAAAGATAATGCCACTAATGCCTCAATTACCTCAATTGAGCCTGATACATTAACTAGTCGCTTTGATATTCCTGTACCAAATACGGATTTCTCTGTCGGTTGGGTTGGTCAATTTACCAAAAAAACCGACTTTACTCAGCATGACCGTTTTAACCGCCCAACCAATCGCCAACAAGCAGGTTATGGCGTTAATGATTTTTACCTTCGCTATGAAGGTAGTGCCTCATTAAAGGGGCTAACAACCTCATTTGTACTGGGTAACACATTTGATAAAACTTATTACTCTTCTGCAGGTATTCCTCAAGAAGGCCGTAATGCAAAAGTACTTATGAGTTATCAGTGGTAATTAACAATAAAATCAACGATAGATACAATAGGAGTTTCTGTGAATAAACCTCTTTATGAGCGCTACCTGCAAGCGAAAGCGGATAAAAAAGCATCTTATACACGTGATCTAGCAACTTATCTTAATGTCAGTGAAGCTGAGTTAATTCATGCTCGTGTTGGGTATGATGCAAAACGTCTACGTAACGATGTACAAGAATTACTAAAAGCGTTAAGTAAAGTCGGTGAAGTAAAAGCCATTACTCGTAACGATATCGCCGTTCACGAGCATCTTGGTGAGTACACTAATGCACGCTTTAATGATCATGCTGGCCTAATTTTAAACCCTCGTGCAATGGACTTACGCTTTTTCTTCGCTTATTGGTCAAGTATTTTTGTACTTACTGAAGAAATATCAAAAGGCACTCGTTATAGCATTCAATTTTTTGATATGCATGGCGATGCATTACATAAAATCTATGCAACCGACAACACCAATATGGATGAATGGAATTCGCTAATTCAATCATTCTTATCGGAAGACAATCCCGCTCTCAACATTACCCCTATCGAACCTTATTCAAACACCCCTGTTAGTCATGAATTAGCTGAGCAACTTGAGCAACAATGGCGTTCAATGACCGATGTTCACCAATTTTTTAAATTACTAAAAGAGAATAATTTGAGTCGCCAACAAGCCTTCAGAGCCGTTGCCGATGACCTCGCTTATCAAGTGGATAATAGCGCATTAAAAACGCTATTAACACTCGCCAAAGAAGCACAAAACGAAATCATGGTGTTTGTAGGAAGCCGTGGCTGTGTGCAGATTTTTACAGGAAAAATTGACCGTTTAGTACCTCATCGATTTGAAAATAGTGACCAAGTCTGGATCAACATTTTTAACCCTGCTTTTACCCTTCATTTAATTGAAAGTGAAATTACTGAAAGCTGGATCACTCGTAAACAAACTCAAGATGGCTTTGTTACAAGTCTTGAAATCTTTGATAGTAAAGGACAGCAAATTGCTCAACTTTATGGGCAACGTACTGAAGGCACCGCAGAACAACAACAATGGCGTGAACAAGTGAATACACTCACTAAAATCGCCTAATCGGAGAATGAATTAATGAAAAAATGGCTTCTTTTGATCCTGTGTAGCGTCATGTCGTTTGTCAGTTCTGCCAATGAACGCATTGTCACTATTGGTGGTGATATCACAGAGATTGTTTTCGCATTAGGAGCTGGTGAGCAAATTATTGCAAGAGACAGCACCAGTTTAGTTCCTGAACAAGTGAAAACACTCCCTGATGTGGGTTATATGCGCATGCTAAATCCTGAAGGTATCTTATCTGTCAAACCAACATTAATTATTACCAGCGAACTAGCGCGCCCTTCTTTAGCATTACGCCGTATTAAAGAAGCAGGAGTAACGGTTAAATCGATTACGGGTACACATTCATTAGAAGCCATTAATGACAAAATAGACACCATTGCCACAATTTTAAATAAACAAAAAGAAGGCAATCAACTAAAAGAAAATCTCACCCAATCTATTAACCAAATACCCACAACTTCCATAGATAAAAAAGTTATTTATATCATGAGCCATGGTGGTGTTATTCCTATGGCTGCAGGCCAAGATACCGCTGCGGATACGATTATTTCGTTAGTCGGAGGTAAAAATGCCATGCAAGGGTTTACTAGCTATCGTCCGCTTTCTCAAGAAGGGGTTATCGCAAGCCAACCCGATATTTTACTGGTTACCAAAGAAGGTATTAAAGGAATTGGTGGAATAGAAAAGCTTTGGGAGCTACCCGGAATAAAATACACCCCTGCAGGTAAAAATAAGCATTATGTCGTGGTCGATGATATGGGGTTACTAGGCTTCACCCTTTCAACACCTGAAGTCATGCATCAAATTCGTCAAGCATTGGAGCAATAATGTCTCGTTTTCGTTCACCGTGGATGAGTATGTTAGTTTTACTTTTTTTACTCACCACGGTTACATTAATTTCTGTTAACAGTGGTGCATTAGCACTTTCATTTCATACATTATGGAATAGCTCTTTTGATGATATGGAGTGGCAAATTTGGCTTGATATCCGTTTACCTCGTGTATTGTTAGCCATACTTGTTGGAGGAGCATTAGCAATATCGGGTGCCATCATGCAAGGGTTATTTAGAAACTCATTGGCTGATCCAGGCTTACTTGGTATTAGCAGTGGTGCTGCACTTATGGTTGCCATTGTTATTATTATACCGTTCTCTTTTTCGCCAGCCTTTGCATTTTACAGTCATATTGTTGCCGCCTTTATTGGTGGCTTAATTGTGGCAATGATCATTTTCTCATTACATCAATTAAGTGATGGTAATTTAGCGAGACTACTCCTTGCAGGTATCGCCATAAATGCACTCTGTATGTCCTTTATTGGTGTATTAAGTTATATCAGTACAGACCAACAATTACGCCAATTTTCTCTTTGGATGATGGGCTCATTAAGTCAAATAGACTGGAAAACGTTATCTATTGCTGCTTTAGTGATCATTCCCGTTAGCATTTTAGCCTGCTGGCAAAGCCACAAATTGAACTTATTACAACTTGGTGACGAAGAGGCACATTATTTAGGGCTAAATGTCAGAAGAACTAAATTTATATTGTTATTACTCAGTGCCATTTTAATCGGTTGCGCCGTCGCACTGAGTGGTGTCATTGGATTTATCGGCCTTGTTGTTCCTCACCTTATTCGCATGCGTATTGGAAGTAATCATGTGTGGTTATTGCCTGCCACAATATTGGGAGGTGCAACACTGCTATTAGCAGCCGATACATTATCAAGAACATTAGTCTCTCCTGCTGAAATTCCCGTGGGGCTCATTACTGGGTTAATTGGCGGCCCTTATTTCCTTTGGCTTATCTTAAGACAACCCGCAGGAAGAATGTCATGATTGAAGAACACAATATTCCATTGCTTTATGGAAATAATTTAACTTATCGAATTGGCAATAAAACCATTATAGATGATGTATCACTTTCACTTAATGCCGGTGAGCTTGTCACGATTATTGGTCCAAATGGTGCTGGAAAATCTTCGCTATTGCGACTACTAACTGGCTATGCGACACCCACACACGGTGAGTGTTACTTTAAACAAAAAACCTACTCCCAATGGAATAGCCAAAAACTAGCACAAAACCGCGCAGTTATGCGCCAAAATAGTCAGCTTTCATTCTCTTTTTCTGTAGAAGAAGTCGTTTCGATGGGAAGAACCCCTCATGGGCAACAACATAAAAAAATCGCAATTGAAACCGCATTATTGCAAACAGATTGTTTAAAGTTTAAAGACAGGGACTATCGTCAATTATCTGGTGGTGAGCAACAACGAGTACAACTTGCTCGAGTATTAGCGCAATTATGGCATCCTACACCACAAAAAGCGGTATTATTCCTTGATGAACCAACATCAGCTCTTGATCTTTACCACCAGCAGCACAGTTTACGTTTGTTAAAACAATTAGCAAAAACACAAAATTTTATGGTGTGCTGTGTATTGCATGACCTAAATTTGGCCTCCCTTTATGCTGATAGAATTTTATTATTGCATCAAGGGAAACTCGTTTGTGAAGGCACTCCACATAATGTCCTCACAACAGAAAATATTCAAAAATGGTATGGGGCCGATGTCAGTGTTGATATTCACCCTGAGCTTTCATACCCACAAGTTTTTCTTCGCCCCTGACATAGCACTGCTGCCCTCTTTTTACTAAGCCACCTTTTAGTGTAATTTTCTAAATTGTGGCTTCATCAATTTACTCTTTATCACCTTATTTATGACCTTTCGAACACATTAAGTATCATTACGTTAATTAATTAATAATTCTTACCCTTTATTTTTCTTATTCAATCAAATAAATTGACTTTAAAATACACCTTAATCAATGATTAGCTTTTATTGTATGCAAAAAAACATAACAGTTTTGATAAAAACGATGATAACAATTATTTTATAAAATATAATTAATCAATAAATTCAATAAAATAAAAACGAATCAATATATTTTTTTTAATCAAAAAAATTCATTAATCTATACTATACTTGAGATATATAGTTTTCACCAATCATTGTGATAATGATTATCAGTAACGAAAAGCACTTTTTGCCTACCTGTTATTTTCCCCATGCTTAAAATAGGTTATAAATAACATACGTTACTATTCTATTTAATTGGGCACTGTGTCCCCACCCTTTTTGTGGGAGGTTTTATGGCTGAAAATGTCGTTAATGATATTCTGAAATGGTTAGAAACTCAGTTACAACGTAACGAAGGTATAAAAATTGATACAATTGCAAATAAAAGTGGCTATTCAAAGTGGCACTTGCAACGCATTTTTAAAGATTTTAAAGGCTGTACATTAGGCGAATATGTTCGTAAACGTCGCTTATTAGAAGCAGCAAAATCATTACAAGAAAAAAATATGTCTATTTTAGACATTGCTTTAATGTATGGATTTAGTTCTCAAGCAACATTTACTCGTATCTTTAAAAAGCATTTCAATACGACACCGGCTAAGTTTAGAGAAAATGGCACCATGCCAGATACTCATTGCTTTATGTCATGTGAAAATCACTAGTAATTTAGCATTATATTACTTGTCATAAAAAACCAGCTAAAAAGCTGGTTTTTTATTTTAAAATCTTTATAAAAATTAGGCTATTGCCGTTATAAGCCACTCTTGTAGCTCATTAAGCTCTATTTTATTATTAGGATAACGCTGAATAAGTTGTTGAATAAGTCTATTTAAAGACTCGGGCGTATAACGTTGTCCAACTAACATCTCGGATAATGCCTCTAATGGTGCAGGATCTAAACTATCCGTATAAATCTGGCTTCGAATAACATTACCGCGCTCAATATCAAAATGCAGCTCGATCCCTCCCCACTTAAAACGATTATCTAAGAGGTGTGAGAATGCAGGCGCCTGCCCAAAATTCCATTCCCAGCTACTTTGCTTTGCAAATGTTTCTTCAAAACTAGGCAAATCAGGCAATTTTTGTGGTGAAATAATCTCAGCTTCAACGCGCTCACCATAGTATTCAAAAAAGCTTTCAGTGATCATCTCACATAATTTCTCATGTGTTATCTCTGGTTTTAGCTCAACTAAATTAGCGACTCTAGAACGTACTGAAGTAATACCTTTAGCTTGGAGTTTTTTAGGATCTGGATTTAAGTAATTAGCGAGTCTAGATAAATTGGCGTTAATTAACAGAGTACCATGATGAAAACCACGATCTTTTGTCTCTTTATAAGCCGAGCCTGAAATCTTTCTTTCACCTTCTTCTTGCGGTACCACTAAATCATTACGCCCAGACGCCGTTGCTTCTATGCCAGCTTTTGATAATCCATCAAGAATAATTTGTGTTGAGATTGTTTTATTATATTCCGGTTTTCCCGCCATAAAGGTAAAACAGGTATTTCCGAGATCGTGAAAAACAGCGCCACCACCACTAGAACGGCGTGCTAATTTTACGCCATCTTCATCCATTTTACGGGTATTACACTCTTTCCATGGATTCTGCGCTCGACCAATAACCACCGTATTATCGTTACGCCAAAGAAAAAGTACACGTTGATCAGCGGGCATTTGTCTAAAAATACACTCTTCAACGGCAAGGTTAAACCAAGGATCATAAGACTCGGAAATTAACAGACGCAATTTGCCTGACATAAGGAATACCTATATGAAGAAAATAAGGGATAAGATACCATAACTCTCAATATATTAGGGCCTTAAATGGCACGAAATTACAACCGTCTAGCTTGCCAAAACGTTTTCTTCCAATAAACATTATCAAGCGATGAACGTGTCACCCCTTGACTAGTTGATGCGTGAATAAATGTATTATCAGTATCATAAATACCGACATGAAGCCCATTTTCACCCCCACCCGTTTTGAAGAAAACCAAATCTCCCGGCATTAAATCATTTTTATTGATTTGAGTACCATATTTAGTTTGATCAATGGTCATACGAGGAAGTTTGATATCAAAACGATCACTATAGGTTTTATACACAAAACCAGAGCAATCAATACCTGAAGGGGTCATTCCACCATAGCTATAGGGAGTGCCATACCATTGTTCAAGTTGGGACTTTAATTGCACTATCACCATGATAGGATCAGAAAGTTGAGTTTTTAATGGTGGTGCAGGTGGGATACGCTTTGATGGGCTAGATGAACATCCAGCTAGCAGGATAACACAGAGTAAGAAAGGATAGAAAACGGACTTTCTCATTGCATTCACCATTATTATTACGAGAGATTTTAAAATCTATCTGCTTTTTTAAGCAAAAACAAGTTATTGAAGATGAATGCGTAAAGATTAATAGAATAAATCGCACAATAACCAACAAAACACAGAAAATAAATTCCAAACAGCACTCGTTTAATGCGCTACTGCATCTTTGGTTTTTTGGCTAATTAACCAAACACCGACCATAATAAAGGCCACACCCAGCGTTTTTGTCCATGAAGGTGTTTCTTGAAACCAAGGTAATACGACCGCAAGAATATAGACAAAAACATAACTTAAGCTAATTAATGGATAGGCTTTATTTAAAGGGATCGTACGTAATGTGAAGAGCCAACAAACCATAGAAAGGACATAACCTACAAGACCAACACACACGATAGCAAGTGGTGTTATATTCGCCCATAACCATGAGACATCAAACCACTGTTTTTCTAGCTGTAAATCTGGCAGCTCAGACATACCAAACTTTAACAATAATTGAGCCACCGTCACTAATAGCGCGCTTCCAATTGCCCATAAATAGCCTTTCATGCTTGCATACTCATCAATACAATACCAACCATAATTGACGCAATTCCAATCCAATGTTTTATATTAACTGGCTCTTTATAAACAAATTGCCCTATTAATGTCACCACAATAAAATTAATACTCAACATAGGATAGGCAATACTGAGAGGAAGAATTTGTAATAATCGTAACCAAAATAGCATGCCAAAACCAAGCATTGTAATGGCAACAAAAAGCCAGAAAATTGTTTTTCTGGCTTTTGTTAATGAGTCACTTTGCCAGCTAACCACTGCTTGCTTTTGGCAAACCTGCCCTATGCAGGTCAAAAAGCTTACAATTAGCAATAAAACAAATGACATCAGTTACGCTTCTCATAGGTTAAAATAGCGACTCGATGGTTTGTTACTAATTCTTCAGGTCTTGGCAACTCTGCTAATTTTTTGGGATCTTTAAATGTAATAACGACTGAGACTTTACCTTCTTTTCTTGCCTGTTCTAACCATTGAGCAAAATTATCAGGTTTAATTAATTTTTGTTGAGAGTCAGGGTATTTTTCAACACCATACGTTAGCTCACCCGTTCTTTCATACAGGTAAATATCGCTACGTTGTAATTCCCATGCTAATCCAGCACCAACTCCCACACTGTTACTCACGATATATTTGCTAGAGTTTAACGTATCCATATTTTGACGAATAAACTCTTGTGGTAACTTACTGTCAACGCTGCTGTTTGGAATAGCCTGTCCAATACATAAACTCACGCCTAATGAGCAAGACGCCGCCCATAACCAGTGCTTACCATTAAGTGTAGAACAAAGATAACCAATAATACCCCATAAAGAGAATGCCACTATGGCTAATACCCATTTGGACCATTCATAAGGCATATAAATAGGTTTTGAAGAAACCAGTTGAATAATCAAGATCGCAATAACAACAGCAACACCAATAAAAATGTTGATATAACCATTAATACGCAATGCTTTCATTCTAAATTTACGCGCACAATCAACACCATATTTTGCCATTAGCATGGCAAGTGGCGCCATAAAAGGCAGCATATATGTCGGCAACTTCCCTTTTGCAATACTAAAAAAGAGAAATGGAACAACAAACCAGCACAAGAGAAAGAATAATTCAGGACGTTTACGTCTTTTCTTCCAAGCCCCCATCAATGCACCAGGTAATAACCCAAGCCAAGGGATCACACCCAATAAGACAACAGGAATATAATACCAAAATGGAGAGCTATGCTGTGCATCATCACCAGAGAAACGCTGAATATGCTCAATCCAAAAAAAGTAATTCCAATAATCTGGCTCAGCTTTTGCAACAGCTAATGCCCATGGCAAGCTAATGAGGGTAGCACTGAATACCGCCAGCAAACCATAAAGCAACATCTGAGTAAATTGTTTTTGATAAAGCGTAATAGGTATCATCACAATGACGGGAATAGCCAAAGCTAAAAATCCTTTCGTCATAAAGGCCATACCGCAAGATAAACCTAACGTTAGCCAAGCTAATATTCGTGTTTTTACCGTATTCGCTTTCAGTGCCCAAAAACAACAAACCATACTCGCCGTGATCCAAAGCGCCAACATAGGATCTAATACACTGTAGGTCCCTACACTAAACACTAAGAACATGGATAAATAAATTAGACTAGAAACAAAAGCAACTTGACGATTACGCCACATCATTCTTGCGAGTAAATAGACAAGTAAGGTGCTTAATAGAATAGAAATGACCGAGCCAAAACGGACGGCAAAATTAGTGTGACCAAAAATTAATTGGCTGACATTATTAATCCAATAACCTGCTACGGGCTTTTCAAAATAGCGAATATCAAGCATATGAGGAACAATCCAGTTCCCGCTCACCACCATTTCACGGCTAATTTCCGCATAACGGGTTTCATCTGGTTGCCATAATAACCGGCTATTCAATGGAAATAAGTAGGTAAGAACAAAAAAAAGAGCCAAGAGGATGGCCCCGATTTTACTCGCCCGGTTATTCAACATAGTTTCGTTAGACCTCTTGTTGGCACCCTAACCAGCCTTCTCGACCTGGAAAGTCAGATCGAACAACTTTACCTATCGGAAGCGTTTCTTTATCTTGTGGTAATAAATCGCTTAATGGACAGAATTCGATGCCTTCATTTGCAATCATTGCCAATAACTGCTCAAACTGAGCGGCCTTTGACATTCCTTCAACTTCAGTGTGGATAGTATAAACAGGTATTCCACTGTCTTTTTTGATTTCATCAATAATAAACTGATTAAAATCCTCATCCTTTACTTTTGTGCCGACGACTTCATCATAAGTTGGTAATGTTACTGGAATTTGCACCGTACCGATAGAACCATTTTCTAAAATAGGCCTAAAAGGATGCGTTCCTCGACAATCGCTATTATAATCGAACTGAAAAGCTTCTTTAACTGTTAATACGCGTTCATCAGCTCGCCACCCAGCAACTGCTGAACATTTTACAGGGTTTTCAAGTGCTTTTTCTAGTGCTTCAACACCTAAACGAACTTGTTGCATTAATTCTTCTGTAGACCAACGCCCTACTTTAGCTTGCCAGCCTTGATGATCCCATGAATGTAATCCGACTTCATGCCCCGCATCTTGGGTTTCTTTCATCAAATAGCCTAGATTTTTAGCAATTTTTTTACCTGGCCATGCCGTACCTGCTAATAAAATATCTAAACCATAAAGCGATGCAGCATTCGATCTCAGCATTTTCCATAAAAATTTCGGTTTTAAAAGGCGCCATAAATGGCGCCCCATATTATCTGGGCCCACACTAAAGAAGAAGCTGGCATGAATGTTATATCTGGCAAACACATCCAGCAGTTGCGGAATACCTTGTTTCGTTCCTTGATAAGTATCCACATCAACTCTCAAACCAACTTTCTTCATTATGTGTTCCTATTTATTGCCTAATTCTTCAACCGCACCACGTAAGAAGAAGTCTAATGTTTCTTCTACTGTCTGGCGGGTTTCAATACTTGGTTTCCAATCCAATAAACGCTCTGCATTTTTAATGCTTGGCTTACGGTGTTCAACATCTTGGTAACCTTTACCATAGTAACTGCTACTTTCGATTTTCTTAAAGCCCGCGAATGGAGGGAAATGTCCACGTAATTCATGTTTTTCAAAGCAATCTAACAGCATTTCTGCTAATTCACGGATACTGGCTTCGTTAGTTGGGTTACCAATATTGATAATTTGACCATCACATTTATTATCACGGTTTTCAATAATGCGGAATAAAGCTTCTATACCGTCATTAATATCAGTGAAACAACGTTTTTGTTCACCACCGTCAACCAACTTAATAGGTGAGCCTTCAACTAAATTCAGAATTAATTGTGTAATGGCACGAGAACTACCAATACGCGCTGAATTCAAGTTATCAAGACGAGGTCCCATCCAGTTAAATGGACGGAATAACGTAAATTTCAGACCTTCTTTTGCACCATACGCCCAAATAACTCGGTCTAATAACTGTTTAGATACAGAATAAATCCAACGTTGTTTATTAATCGGACCAACAATCAGACGTGAATTATCTTCGTCAAACTCCTTATCATCACACATACCGTAAACTTCTGATGTGGATGGGAAAATAATACGTTTATTATATTTAACACAATAACGTACAATTTTTAAGTTTTCTTCAAAGTCTAATTCAAATACACGTAGAGGATTACGGGTATATTCAATTGGCGTTGCAATCGCCACTAATGGCAGAATAACATCACATTTTTTAATGTGGTATTCAATCCATTCTGTATGAATGCTCACGTCACCTTCAATAAAGTGGAAACGCGGATTACCAATAAAGCGTTCAATGGCAGAAGATCCGATATCCATACCATAGATATCGTAATTATCATCTTTTAATAAACGCTCGGTTAAGTGATTACCAATAAAGCCATTCACACCTAAAATCAGAACACGTTTACGACGCTTAACAAGAGCGGTTGCTTTTGGCCCAACACGAACATCGGTCACGATACCCATTTCAGCGGCTAAACGGCTACCTTGAACATATAAGCCATTTTCACTTTGACCGGTTATCACTTCAATCGCGCCTTGCGCGCAAGCAATAACTAAAGGTGATGTTGAAATAACAGTACCTGGACGTTTGCCTTGATTATCAGCAACAGTGCGTGAACGCCAGATAATCATTTTACGTTCACCTAAGAAAGTAAAGGCACCTGGATAGGGTTCTGTTACAGCACGGACTAAATTATGAACTGCTTTTGCATCCGCATTCCAATCAATTAAGCCATCATTGGCACAACGGCGTCCAAAGTATGTTGCTTGGCTTTCATCTTGGGCTGTTGTTGAATAATCACCTGATGAAATATGTGGTAATGCACTAGATAATAACTTCTCAGCAGCTTCTCTTACTTTTTCATGCAAAATTAGCGAAGTATCATTTTCTGTAATGGTCACTTTTTCTTGAGCAACGATATCTCCAGCATCGGCTTTTGCCGTCATTTTATGCAGAGTTACACCCGTTTCAGTTTCACCATTAACGATCGCCCAATTAATTGGCGCTCGACCACGATATTTTGGTAATAAAGAACCATGTAAATTAAATGCGCCTTTAGGTGCCAAATTTAGGATCTCATCACTTAACATGTGACGATAATAGAAAGAAAAAATGACATCAGGTTTCATTTCACGAATACGTTCAATCCACAATGGGTGATTGACATTTTCAGGTGCAAATACCGTCAATCCCATTTCTGCACTCACACGAGCAACGGATGAGAAGAAATGATTTTCATTAGGATCATCAGTGTGGGTAAATACAGCCTGAATATCATAACCTGCTTTTTCAAGTGCTTTTAAACCAACACAGCCAATATCGTGATAGGCAAATACTATTGCTTTCATTAGTCTTTTTCCTGATCTTCGTTGGGTTTGTTAACACCAACCACTTTTTGGATAAAATACCGAGGACGCGCTCTTACATCATTATAAATCCGGCCTATATATTCACCTAATAAGCCCATTGCAACGAACTGCGCACCGATAAACATAAATAAGATTGCGAAGAGTGTGAATACACCTTCAGCGGCCCACATGGCACCGAAGATAATACGTAAAATAATTAACAGTAACGCTAAGACAAAGCCAGAAACAGCAACGACACTGCCGACAATACTTAATAGGCGTAAAGGAGCCGTGGTAAGGCAAGTTAAGAGGTCGTACATTAAATTAATTAGCTTTAAAAAGCTGTATTTTGAATCACCATATTCACGCTCCGCGTGGGCAACATCAATCTCAATCGTACGACGAGCAAATGTGTTCGCAAGAATAGGGATAAATGTACTTCTTTCGTGACACTGTAACATCGCTTCAATAATGTGACGGCGATAAGCACGTAACATGCAGCCATAATCCCCCATAGAACGCCCCGTCGCCTTGGTTATCATGGCATTAATCATTTTTGATGCGGTTTTACGGAACCATGAGTCTTGACGATTACGACGACGAGTTCCAACAACATCATAGCCTTCTTCAGCTGTTGTAACGAGTCTTGGGATCTCTTCTGGTGGGTTTTGTAAGTCGGCATCCAATGTAATGACTAAGTCGCCATCAGCTTGGTTAAAACCCGCCATAATTGCAGAGTGTTGACCATAATTACGATTTAAAATAATCGCAATAACGTGGTTTTCTTCTATTGCTGCGGCTTCTTCTAGCATTCTAGCTGACTGGTCACTACTACCATCATCAACAAGGATTAGTTCATATTCTTGTTCTAATTGTTTACAGCTTTTAATGGTACGTTCTAGAAGTTGAGGAAGACTTTCTTCCTCATTATAAACGGGGATAACAACCGATACTTTTTTGATTTTATCAAATGTTGACACTTAGATATGCTCCGAAAGAATTTCATTGATCGCATCTACAACGCGAATAACATCTTCATTACTCATATCAGGAAACAATGGCAGCGAGCATAACGTTGCAGAGTTCCACTCTGATTGAGGAAGGGATAAACTAGGATAGCACTCACGATAATACTTTTGTGTATGTGCAGCGCGGAAATGAAGCCCTGTTCCAATCTCTTTTTGCTTCAGTTTTTCCATAAAGTTATCACGATTGATACCACAGCGCTTTTCATCTACCCTCACCATAAACAGATGATTAGCATGTAGATGTGAATATTCAGGGATATCCATCATCTCTAGTGGTGAGTTTTTGAGTTTTTCTCGATATAACGCAACTAACTCAGCTCGTTTAGCATTCATCTCATCTAAACGTCTTAATTGCACCACAGCAATAGCGGCATGAATATCAGATAAATTGTATTTATACCCCGGCTCTACTACCTCGGCTTGTGGTTTACGCCCTTGAATTTGTCTATCAAAAGCATCAACCCCTAAACCATGGAATTTCAAGCAACGCACTTTATTGGCTAATTCGTCATTATCTGTAACAACTAATCCACCTTCAGCGCAAGTTACATTTTTAATGGCGTGAAATGAAAAAATAGAGGTTCCTTTTTCGCCAATCCATTCATTTTTATAGCGAGTACCAATTGCATGTGCCGCATCTTCAATAAGAGGGATACCTGCATCCTGAGCTACTTTTCTTAACGCATCAAGATCACAGGGTGCACCTGCATAGTGAACAGGAATAATAGCCTTTGTTTTGGGTGTAATGGCTTTTTGAACATCTTCTGCACTTACCATCAATGTATCGCGGTCAACATCAATCATGATAGGTGTTGCACCCAGCAAGGTAATCATATTAATGGTTGATACCCAGGTTTGAGAAGGTGTGATTACCTCATCACCAGCGCCAATTCCCATTGCCATTAGAACAACATGCATACCCGCTGTTGCGGAGCAAATCGCAATAGCATGTTTACTACCAAATTTTTCACAAAAATCTTGTTCTAATTGATGGTTCTGAGGGCCTGTTGTAATCCAACCTGAACGCAGTACAGCTTCAACGGCTTTGATCTCTTCATCGCCAATCGCAGGGCGAGAGAAAGGAAGGAAGTGACTCATAAAAATGTAGCCTAATTAATGAATGAATAAAAACAATTATATACAAACTATTGCTTGCAGGCATCCGTCTTATTAAGAATATATTAAAAAAACCTTAATAATTACTTGGAGATAAGCTTCACAATAGTCATATTATTGAAAAACCCGCCAATCAATATGATTAGTATCATTAATGCATTTGATATTAGTGTTAAATGTGGTTGATAATAATTTTTCGTCCAACAGAAGTATAGATGAGCCAGAATTAACCAAATTGCCATTTTTCATGAGCCAAACCCTATCTGCTTTCTGATATGAGTGATTTAAATTATGTGTACTCATAATAATAGCACCACCTTGTTGGCAAAATATATCAAGCCACTTGTCCAAAATCGCCAATTGTACGATATCTAAATTATTCGCAGGTTCATCAAGTAACATTAACTTTCCTTTTAAATCACTTCTTGACCACAATTGGATAAATGCACCAGCAATCCTGATTCGTTGCCATTCCCCCCCAGACAAATGATGAATTTTTTTTGATAATAATTTATCAATTTGAAAATCATTTAACAGTGCATTTAATTGCTTATCATCCATTTCAGATAATTTATAATATAGCGAGAGATAATGAAAAACAGGCATAAATGGCAAAGCCTCTAATTGTTGTATAACAATGCTTTGCATCCTAGAAAGATCATTATATTTATAATGTCTTATTGAGGTTTCGTTTAGAATGATTTCGCCACAAAAAGGATGTTCTCCTGTAATAGTCATCAGAAGTGTACTTTTTCCAGCGCCATTGGCACCGATCAAGTGAATACGTTCACCGTAATCTACTTGTTCTGTAAATGCGTTGAGCCGATTATCAACACTCAATTTATCAAGTTTAAGTAACGTCATATTACAAACGCCCCATCTCTTTTGTTGCTAATAACCAGATAAATAAAGGTGCGCCAATTGTTGCAGTTATTACACCGATAGGAACTTCTGCACCATTTAACATTAAGCGAGATAACAGATCTGCGAGCAATAATAATCCGCTCCCTGTAAGCAAACATGCAGGTAGCAATATTTTATAATGAGTTATCCCACACAACCTTAATAAATGAGGGACAATAAGCCCTACAAAGCTAATAGCCCCCGCTAAAGCCACACTAATCCCAATCAATAACCCAACAGCTAAAATAAACCAATTTCGCCATTGATTAACAGATATACCTAATTGCTTAGCGCTAAATGAGCCTAATGATAAATAATTAAGAATATCGGCTTGCAAAATAAGAAGTACGATAACGGGGATCAGCGTCCAAAATAAAGCTTGATGGCGCCAATCAATACCGCTAAAACTTCCCATCAACCAATACATTAATTGTCTTAAATCTAAAGCCGAACTGAAATAAACCAACCAAGTCATTATTGCACTCGCCATAACCCCTAATGCCACACCAATTAATAATAACTGGGCATTTGAAAGTTTTCTTATTTGAGCAAAAAACAGTAATAATAGAGTAATACCTAATGCGCCTAATACTGCCGCACTGCTTATTAGCCAGATACTTGAACCTAGGTGTAAAACAATAAGTAAGACAACACAGACACCCGCACCACTGCTTACACCTAATAACCCAGGCTCTGCTAACGGATTTTGAAATAAAGCCTGCATAATGGCTCCTGCAATAGCTAAACTCGCACCAACGATCATCACGGCAAGTATTCTGGGCAAACGAATTTGCCAAACAAATAATTTAGCGTCATCGGTTAACCATTGGTGTGGAAATAACTGAATTTCACCTACAGAGAGAGAAAAAACAAAAAGAACACATAATATTAACGCCATAAAAAGTAATTTTTTTCTACCATCAATATGCTGTCTTTTTTTTAGTGCAATAAGCGGATTATTTTTATCATTACTCATATCATTCCCTATCATTTTTACTACGTTCCTCATTGTTATTTTTACGTTTTTTTTAACAACATAGCCTGTTTACTTTTGATGATAAAAAGTTAATTTCACCCTTTATGCATCATAGTCCACTAATAATGAAAATATAAACTGATGATAATAATAGCTTGATGAATACAAAATAGGATAAATAGAAAGAGGTAAAAAGGTTAATTAAAAAGAAGGGAAAACAAACAGAACAATACCTTATCAGGATAGATAAACACGATTAAATCGCCCCCCAAAAGGTACAATTAATCAACAATAATAACAGAAGAAAGATAAAAAAACGGCCTTCAATAGAAAGCCGTTTTGGGTGTTTTTAATTTTTACTCTTTTGGTGTTGCGCTCTCAACCCGGCTTTTTAACTTTTGTCCAGGGCGGAAAGTAACAACACGGCGAGCCGTAATAGGAATGTCTTCCCCTGTTTTCGGATTACGACCTGGGCGCTGATTTTTATCACGCAGGTCAAAGTTTCCGAATCCAGACAGCTTCACCTGTTCTCCATTTTCAAGAGAACGACGCACTTCCTCAAAAAAGGATTCTACAAGGTCTTTTGCATCGCGTTTGCTAACACCAAGTTTTTCAAACAGATTTTCTGCCATTTCAGCTTTTGTAAGCGCCATAGGTCTAGTCCCTCAAGGATGCTTGGAATCGCTGTTTCAATGCTGCTACACAGTGACTCACTGTTGCAGCAATCTCATCTTCTTCCAGTGTATGCTCGATATCCTGCAAGATTATGCTAATAGCGAGGCTTTTATAACCCTCTGCTACTCCCTTACCACAATACACGTCAAATAAGTTTATGCCAACTATTTGATTTCCGCCAACTTTCTTACATTCAGCTAAAATATCTTCTGCAGCAACATCATTCGGAACAACTACAGCGATATCTCTACGATTCGAAGGGTAACGCGAAACTGCTTTTGCTTGTGGTAAACTACGGTTTGCAATTGCATTCCAACGTATTTCGAATACTACCGTACGACCGTTTAAATCAAGTTTGCGTTCAAGCTCTGGATGAACAACACCAATACAGCCAATATATTCATTTCTCAGATAAATCCCAGCACTTTGTCCCGGATGAAGTGCCGAATGATTAGCTGCTTTAAATGTAATTTCATCTAGCTGGCCTGTCAATTCCAGAATTGATTCAATATTACCTTTCAAATCAAAGAAATCAACAGTTTGCTTCTCTAAAGTCCAATGTTCTTCATAACGGTTGCCCGCGATCACACCAGCCAACATAAGTTCCTGACGTATTCCATATTCTGCTTGATTATCAGGAACAAAACGCAGACCTGCTTCAAATAACCTAACTCTAGATTGTTGACGGTTCTGATTATAAACAGTCGTAGTCAATAATCCGGTCAGGAGAGACAGTCTCATTGCTGACATATCAGATGAAATTGGATTAGGTAGAATGAGTGCTTCTTCATTCGGGTGTAATAGCGCCTGAACCTTTGGATCAACAAAGCTATAGGTAATTGCTTCTTGGAAGCCATTATCTACCAGCATTGTTTTTACGCGTTTTAATGGCAGATTTGCTTCTCGATGATTGGTCATGATCAAATCGGCACGTAGTGGTACGTCAGGAATATTGTTGTAACCATAAATACGAGCAACTTCTTCAATCAGGTCTTCTTCGATTTGAACATCGAAACGCCATGAAGGAACAGTGGCTAACCAACCATCATTTTCAACAGAAACGGTGAAACCTAAACGAGTTAATGAATCAAGAACTTGTGCATCATCAATCACGTGACCTAATAAGCGGTCTAATTTTTTACGTGTCAACTTAACAGGTGCAATAGTAGGTAAATGTGCATTATTGGTCACATCAATCACTTCACCCACTTCACCACCACAAATTTCTAATAGTAGTTTAGTTGCACGTTCCATCGCATTGTATTGAAGCGCTGAATCAACACCACGCTCAAAACGGTGAGATGCATCCGTATGTAAGCCATAACGACGTGCACGGCCTGTAATCGATAATGGTGAGAAGAACGCACATTCTAAAAAGACATTCTGGGTTGCATCATTGATGCCAGATGACTCGCCACCAAAAATACCAGCCATACCTAATGCCTGTTTTTCGTCAGCAATGACTAACACATCATCTTTTAATGTAATTTCATTGCCATCAAGTAATGTGAGTTTTTCACCTTCTTTACCCATGCGAACAACAACAGCACCTTCAACACGGTCAAGATCAAACGCGTGTAGCGGTTGTCCCATTTCGAGTAAAATTAAGTTAGTAATATCAACAATAGGATCGATAGAACGAATGCCACCACGACGTAATTTTTCTTGCATCCATAAAGGCGTTTTTGCTTTCACATTTATATTTGTGAAAACACGACCTAAATAACGAGGGCATGCTTCTGGTGCTTCAACGTGAACAGGAAAGGTTGCTGAAGATGTAGCCATAACAGGCGACATATCAGGTACTTGGCATTCCATTTTATTAAGAACTGCGATATCACGTGCAACACCCATAATACCCAAGCAATCAGCACGGTTAGGTGTAATGCTAATCTCTATCGTATTATCATTTAATTTTAGATATTCGCGAATATCCATACCAATAGGTGCATCAACAGGTAATTCAATAATACCTTCATGATTTTCTGAAATAGCTAATTCAGAAAATGAACACAACATTCCTTCTGATGGTTCACCACGTAACTTAGCTGCTTTAATTTTAAAATCGCCTGGTAATACTGCACCTACTGTTGCTACAGCTACTTTCAGACCTTGACGGCAATTAGGTGCACCACAAACGATGTCTAATAATCTATCGCCACCTACGTTGACTTTTGTAACACGTAATTTATCAGCATTTGGATGTTGTTCACATTCAACAACTTCACCGACAAATACACCGTGAAAATCACCGGCAACAGCGTCAACGCCATCAACTTCAAGGCCAGCCATTGTTAACTGTTCAGAAAGTTCTTCGCTACTAATCGCTGGGTTTACCCACTCACGTAACCAAAGTTCACTGAATTTCATGAGATAATCCCACCTTATTTAAACTGTTTGAGGAAACGAAGATCGTTTTCGAAGAATGATCGCAAGTCGGTGACACCGTAACGCAACATAGTTAAACGTTCCATACCCATACCAAACGCAAAACCTGAATAGACTTCAGGATCGATACCTACATTACGCAACACATTTGGATGAACCATACCGCAACCCAACACTTCTAACCATTTACCATTTTTACCCATCACATCAACTTCAGCTGAAGGCTCTGTAAATGGGAAATAGGAAGGGCGGAAACGAATTTCCATATCTTCTTCAAAGAAGTTTTTTAAGAAGTCGTGCAGTGTTCCTTTTAAATTAGTAAAGCTAATGTCTTTATCAACAATTAAGCCTTCAATTTGGTGGAACATTGGTGTGTGCGTCTGGTCGTAGTCATTACGATATACACGACCAGGTGCAATAATGCGAATAGGAGGCTGTTTATCTTGCATAGTACGAATTTGTACACCAGAAGTTTGTGTACGCAATAAACGTTTTGCATCAAACCAGAAAGTATCGTGATCGGCTCTTGCAGGGTGGTGAGCTGGAATATTTAATGCATCAAAGTTATGATAATCATCTTCAATTTCAGGGCCTGATTCTACAGAAAACCCTAGTTCACCAAAGAAGGTTTCAATACGCTCAATAGTTCGGGTAACTGGGTGTAACCCCCCATTTTCAATACGACGACCAGGTAAAGAAACATCGATTTTTTCAGCAGATAAACGTTCGTTTAACAATGCCGATTCCATCTCTTCTTTACGAGCATTCAGCGCTTGCTGAACCTCTTGTTTAACCTGATTAATAACGGCCCCTGCAGCTGGACGCTCTTCAGCAGGTAAGTCGCGCAGCGTGGACATCTGAAGCGTTAAATGACCTTTTTTCCCCAAGTATTCAACACGAACCGAATCCAGCGCAGCAACATCCTGTGCCTCTTCGATAGCTGCTTTAGCTTGAGCAACGAGTTCAGCGAGATGTGGCATCGTTTCCTCTTCCTTTGACCTGATGAGGTCTATTAGTTGTTATCAATGGTGACGAATAAAATTGCCCTTTTTGGTTTCTAACCCTGTATTGAGATCTGAAAACAAAAAAGCCTCCATAGTGGAGGCTCTGGCGCTACTTTTCGTTTCTTCTCTTACGCGCAAAAGCCCCTTAATTTAGGCGCTAAAGTAAAAAAAGAAGCGGAAAAAAGCGATAATTAACATGAGTAATATCTCTTAAAGTATTAACTTATTGAATTTGTATCATTAAGCCACAAATATAGACAAAATAAAAGAGGGAGAAAACTCCCTCTTCCATTGACTTAATAAATAATTAAGCCAGAGCACCTTTCGCTTTTTCAACTAAAGCAGCAAATGCTACTTTGTCGAATACAGCGATGTCAGCCAGAATCTTACGGTCGATTTCAATGGATGCTTTTTTCAGACCATTGATGAAACGGCTATAAGACATACCGTTCTGACGAGCTGCTGCGTTGATACGCGCAATCCACAGCTGACGGAACTGACGTTTTTTCTGACGACGGTCACGGTACGCATATTGACCAGCTTTGATAACAGCCTGGAAAGCTACACGATATACACGTGAACGTGCACCGTAATAACCTTTAGCTTGCTTTAAAATCTTCTTGTGACGAGCACGGGCAACAACGCCGCGTTTAGCACGAGCCATATTAAACTCCTAATGTCTATATTCTGTTAAAAAGTGATACTTATGCGTACGGTAAGCAAGCTACGACCAGACCTAAATCTCCTTTAGAGACCATGCCTTTTGGACGTAAATGACGTTTACGCTTAGTTGATTTTTTAGTCAGAATGTGACGGAGGTTAGCATGTTTACGCTTAAAGCCACCACCAGCAGTTTTTTTAAAGCGCTTAGCTGCGCCGCGTACTGTTTTAATCTTTGGCATTTCTATAATCCACTTCGCATTGTTAATAACATAAAATAATGAGGCGAATAGCAATCAGCCATTAAAGGCTGACGCTATTACTTGAATTGCCCGACTATTTCTTCTTCGGCGCAAGCACCATGATCATCTGGCGACCTTCAATCCGGTTAGGGAATGATTCAACAGTTACCAGTTCATCCAAATCGGTACGGATACGGTTAAGCATTTCCATACCAATTTGTTGGTGAGCCATTTCACGACCGCGAAAACGCAGTGTGACTTTGGCTTTATCGCCATCTTCAAGAAAGCGAATCAGGTTGCGTAGTTTGACCTGATAGTCACCTTCATCTGTACCAGGACGGAATTTAATTTCCTTGACCTGAATAACTTTTTGTTTCTTTTTCTGTTCTTTGAGAGTCTTACTTTTCTCATAGAGGAATTTGCCGTAGTCCATAATACGACAAACCGGCGGCTCGGCATTAGGACTAATTTCCACTAAATCAGCACCTGCTTCCTCGGCTTTCTCAAGAGCCTCTTTCAGACTAACAACTCCAATCTGCTCGCCATCTAAACCTGTTAAACGAACTTCATGGGCGCGAATCTCACCATTGATGCGATTCTGACGCGTTGATTGAATTCTTTTTCCGCCTTTAATACCTTATTCCTCCAACTGATGAAGACTTCTGCTTCTAATTTCTTGCAGAAGCTTTTCTTTAAATTCGTTAACGTCAATACTGCCAAGGTCTTTTCCTCGGCGAGTACGAACCGCCACTTTGCCTGATTCGACTTCTTTATCACCACAGACAAGCATGTACGGAACACGACGTAGAGTATGTTCACGAATTTTAAAGCCAATCTTCTCATTTCTCAAGTCTGCTTTTGCACGAATTCCGGCATCTTGCAATTCTTTGACGAGTTTTTGTACATAATCAGCCTGTCCATCCGTGATATTCATCACGACAACCTGCTGTGGTGCTAACCAAGTTGGGAAGAATCCTGCGTATTCTTCTGTCAGAATACCAATAAAACGCTCTAAGGATCCTAGCACTGCTCGGTGTAACATAACAGGTACTTTACGCTCGTTGTTTTCGGCAACATAAGATGCGCCTAAACGACCTGGTAGTGAGAAGTCTAATTGTACTGTACCACACTGCCATGCACGATCTAAACAATCGTAAAGTGTAAATTCTATTTTAGGGCCATAAAACGCCCCTTCGCCTGGCTGATATTCAAATTCAATATTGTTATCAGTTAAGGCTTTTGCTAAGTCTGCTTCTGCAACATCCCATAATGCATCTTCACCGATACGTTTTTCGGGGCGAGTAGACAGCTTAACTACGATTTTTTCAAATCCGAAAGTAGAATATACATCATAAATCAATTTGATGCAGTCATTTACTTCACTTAAAATTTGTTCTTCTGTACAGAAGATGTGCGCATCGTCTTGTGTAAAGCCACGGACACGCATTAAACCGTGTAATGCACCTGAAGGTTCATTACGGTGGCAACTACCGAATTCAGCCATACGTAATGGTAAATCACGGTAAGAACGTAAACCTTGTTTAAAAATTTGTACGTGACCTGGGCAGTTCATTGGCTTGATACAATATTCACGATTCTCAGAAGATGTCGTGAACATATTTTCTTTGTAGTTTTCCCAGTGACCTGTTTTTTCCCAAAGAACACGATCCATCATAAATGGACCTTTCACTTCTTGGTAATCATATTCTTTTAATTTACAACGTACAAATGTTTCTAGCTCACGGAAAATAGTCCAGCCATCATTATGCCAGAAAGCCATACCCGGCGCTTCTTCTTGCATATGATACAAATCAAGCTGTTTACCAATTTTACGGTGGTCACGTTTTGCTGCTTCTTCTAAGCGATCTAAGTATGCTTTTAGCTGTTTTTTATCAGCCCAGGCAGTACCATAAATGCGTTGTAGCATTTTATTATCGCTGTTACCGCGCCAATATGCACCTGCAATTTTCTGTAACTTAAAGTTATGACAGAAACGCATATTTGGCACATGAGGTCCACGGCACATATCAACATATTCTTGGTGATGATAAAGACCTGGCTGTGAATCTTGACTGATATTTTCATCAAGAATAGCGACTTTATAATCTTCACCGCGAGAAACAAATGTTTCACGAGCTTCAGCCCAGCTTACGGATTTTTTAATAACATCGTAATCTGTTTTCGCCAACTCTAGCATGCGTTTTTCTAGAGTTTCTAAATCTTCCTGTGTTAGAGAATGGTCTAAATCCACATCGTAGTAGAAACCATTTTCGATAACAGGACCAATCGCCATTTTAGTTTGTGGCCATAATTGTTTAAT
The DNA here is from genome assembly GCF_014897305.1 of Pseudomonas sp. FME51. NCBI lineage: Bacteria > Pseudomonadati > Pseudomonadota > Gammaproteobacteria > Pseudomonadales > Pseudomonadaceae > Pseudomonas > Pseudomonas sp. FME51. Next base: position 516,213 of record NZ_JABUYN010000001.1, read on the forward strand.
GGCATGCCCTAATAAGTGAGCACAAGAGTGACGAATAATTTCAAGACCGTCATCGTCTTTTGCGGTAATAATTGCCAGATTTGAATCGTGTTCGATTAATTCACAGGCATCTACCAGTTCACCATTAACACGGCCTGCGATACATGCTTTTGCAAGCCCAGGGCCGATATCTGCAGCGACATCCATGACAGAAACTGCATTTTCAAATTGACGTTGGCTTCCGTCAGGAAGAGTAATAATTGGCATTTAAAATCCTTATTTACAGTGGTGACCCATACGCAAGATCACTTGTAAGCTTTTTATTTCATCTATATTCAGTACGTTACGACAATTTCTCACTTTACCTCGCGAGGTTTGCACACAGTGGTATATCTATTCATTATATAAATATCCATAGCATCACTGAGCCTTATCGCAACTCAGGGGGGATATTATCACAGACAGTGAAGATTTATACATTTATCTGCCTCTATTTCTCCAAGAAAACACGAAATAAAATCGCAACAATATCTTACTCATCACATTGTATTAATTGGTTTGATACCCTTTTCTCTATCTCTTTTTTATCATCTCTATTTTCGATGACATGATTATATTCAAGATGTCGGAGCAAATAACTAAAGCAGGTTTTTTCTTTGCCATGATCATCCGCCAAGTAATTATATCCATTACATTTATAATCGCTTGTATTCACTAGATTATTATCCAATAACGCTAGAATTAATTTCTGACTTCCATTACTAAAAATAAAGGTATTTATATCAAAGGGCATTATCCCTTCATCACAACCAGATGCGGATAATGTTGATGTATCCATAAGAATTTGAGTAAAGAGTTCAGGATTTTTCTTTCCTTCATCAATAACATATTTGATGTCATCTTCAATAATTGCAAAACCTAATTTAATAAAAGGATCATTCTTATCAAGATACTTTTCAAGATATTGTGCATATTTTAATCGGTGATTCCTTAATGCATATATAAACTCTTTTCGATCAAAAATAATATAGCTTTTGAATTCAGGACGCTGTTGGAGAATATAATCAATCTTTTTCGCATAATCATCAAAGGAGCCTGTATACATTAATCCTTCTTGAAAAGTTTGTATTATGGTATTACCAAGTTCCTTTTTCTCCTTTTCAGGAAGAGTGCTATAAAATTTCTCATCGATAAATAAATCAACAACATTTTCATTCCATTCTGCTATTGAGAATTCATTGTCAAACAATGGGTAATTAGTCAGTTTATAAAATAGAGCGAGTGATGCTGTCTTCTTATTTTGTTTTACACATTCAGTTAAAAACCAGAGTGATTTTTTATCAAATGTTTTTATCAAAGCTTTGTTATAAAAAAAATCGACTTCAATGCTATAAGGATCAGGGCAACTCCCTTTCCAAATTTTATCTAATGCTTCTAAGTCACCTTTTTGTAAAAGCTGAATAACTCTCTCTTTTTTATCTCCCATCATTTTTTGTGGAAAATAACTTACATTATAAGCTAAAAATGACAATATGAAGGCTATCCAATAGCCCACTATTTTGGGGTTTCTTTTTCTGACAATATGAAGATAAATAAAAGGGAGACAGAAAAATAACAAGCCTAAAAAAACAAATTGAGGTTCATTACTCTTAATAAAATCGAGTTCACCTGTTGAAATTAAAGTAGCATTAAAATAGAAAACTATATTAATTAGTATTAAAATCAAAGAGAATAAGATGGATTTTTTTAGTGGCAGTTGGATATATTTAAATGCAAATATCACAACAAAAAAATAATAAACAGGTGCTAAATATAAAATAGCCATTGCAATAAAAACGACAGTCATTATAAAAACAGCAATTTCACCACTCATAAGCATCCTTATTTTTCATTACACAAATATACTTAATTAATATATTTATTATTTTCCTATCATTTGCATAATCATATTATAGTGTGAATTTTTCATTATTCTGTGTTCCTCTTCGTAATTTCCATTATAGGTAATACTTATTATTTAAACTATAAACATAGATACATCAATCATCAAAAATATACTTATCACTTTGCAATTTATAACTAGTTTCATTACCATCAGTACCCATCAAGCGGAAACCGTGGCTTTAAAAATAACATTCTCTGGGGCGGGCCAGAACCTTCATTGTTAACATAAAGGTGTATAACGTGTTTTATCTAAAGCCCCGCCCTCGTAAGTTGGTTTATGCTATAACCTTTGAAACTCTCGCGATTTTATTAAGCACTGTTTTGCTGGCAATATTAAGCCAAAGCCAATCACATAATTCACTGCCCGTTGCAATCGCTGTTTCTGTTATCGCCTTGATTTGGAATTATATTTTTAATTCTTTCTTTGAATTTTTTGAGTTAAAACTAAACATAGAAAAACGTACAATTATGATACGCCTTATCCATGCGATTAGCTTCGAATTAGGTCTGTTCTTCTTTACCATTCCACTTTATATGTGGTGGTATAATGTAGGCTTTATCAAAGCAATAAGTATGGAAATCACCATATTAGTATTCTTCTTTATCTATACCTATTTATTTACGTTAGCTTTCGATAAATTATGTCCTCGCGTTTACCCAGTAGAAAATAAAACAATGTAATACGTCAATCTTGTCGATACTCTGTAGGGCTTTTATTAAAATATTGGCGAAATGCCTGACTAAATGCCGAATGTGAATCATACCCTACCGCTAGAGCAATGTTCTCAATATTTGTAGGTGTATATTTTAATAATTCCGCAGCTTTGCTCAGCCTTTGTTGAACCACATATTGCATGACAGTCATTCCCAACTCTGCTTTCATTTTACGCTGTAACGTACTGGCTGACGTATTAAAAGCTAAGGCAATATCATGTGTTGTTAATGGTGTATGTAATTTATTTAATAACCAAGCATCAAGACTATCACGCCAACTTTTTTGTATTTTTATTTGAGCAAGTAGAAGACGTGTAATAGTTGAATATTGTTCAGGAGATTGAGGATATTGATGTAACCACTCTAATAACCCAATAGCAGACGGTGATAATGTAAACTGCCCCCCTTTCTCACTCAATTGCCATTGTGAGGTCACAGGTAATTCTAAAATAAGATTTTTATTATCTTTATTGCCAGAAAAAGCATGGTTGATAGTGGGAGGAATAATTAAATAATTTTGATTAGAAATAAGAAATTCTTCCCGATTGAAATTAACTTCCATTGAACCTGAGAGTCCAAAAATAATCTGCCATAAATTATCATGCTGATGAGATACCGTCTCTTGTGTATAACATCGCAAGTGTAATTGAGGTAATAGCAAAAGACACGCCTCCGTTTCCATGCTCTATTTGATTAATACTATATCAAAACGCAACAGAACATTACCATCAAAGAGTGTCTTATCAAGAGGCTTATTATATTACTGCTTCTCGTTATAAACTGAATTACCCATACGTTTAAGCTAAACGCGAACCATTTGGTAAAGGCAAATTAAATTCAGCCAATACAATTGCTCCTGTTTCATCAGGGGCTCCTGTAATTAAAACTTCAGATTTTATACCTGCAATGCGTTTAACTGGGAAATTACACACACATAAAATACGACGACCAACAAGTTCTTCGGGTGTGTAATTTACCGTAATTTGAGCACTTGAACGCTTTATGCCTAATTCGCCCAAATCGACTTCCATAACATAAGCTGGTTTATTAGCTTTCTTATTTATTTCTGCGCTAATAATCGTTCCTACTCTCATTTCTACACGTAGAAAATCATCCCATTCAATTAAATCTGTCATCTTTTTACCAATTTATTGTGTTTACGGTCATATCTCTATTACTGGATTATAGATTAACACGCATTATGCTGGCTCACCTGTGGTGAAACTGTCATTCTCTGTTGAGAAAGAATCACTCACACTCTTTTTTCTCTATTTTCATCATTCTGAATTTTGCCTACTTTTTAATAACCGTTTAAATAACCATATCAATTCATAAATTTGTTATGTATAAAAAGTATTCTTAAGAAACGCACTTTTATTAACAGCCTCAGAGAATATTAATTATGAAAAAAATAACAGAATGGATAACGCTGGAAGGAAAACTTGTTCGCCTAGTGCCTCTGAGCATGGAACACTACTCAGATTTACATGAATTAATTCAAAAAGATAGGCCTGATAAACTTTGGTATACCACAGTGCCTTCAACAACAGAATTACAACATGATATTGAACATAAACTTCAATTACAGCAAAAGGGCTTAATGTTGCCTTTTACTATCATTTCTCAATCGACTAATCGCGTTGTTGGTATAACGACCTTTATGAATATTGATAACCAAACACCAAGGCTGGAAATTGGTTCAACGTGGTATGCTAAACAAGTCCAGAGAACAGGTATCAATACTGAAGTTAAATATCTATTACTAAAATATGCACTAGAAGATTTGCAATGTATTGCCGTTGAATTTCGTACCCACATATTAAATCAAATAAGCCGTAAAGCAATTGAACGCCTAGGTGCAAAACTCGATGGTATTTTACGCAACCACAGATTAACAACTGATGGGCAAAAACGAGATACTTGTATATATAGTATTACTGATTACGACTGGGGCTCTATAAAAATACATTTAGAGTGGCTAATGAAGAAATACCAATAAACATTGAGATTATTATCTGTAAAAATAACTTTTTTGCTGTTTAATTTGTTATCATAATTGCTCCTTAATTACCTGTTATTAGGAGCCTTTATATTCCATGCAATCTGCTTACCAGTTTTTTCAGGCTATCGGTCTTGGTCTTATTTTACTTTTGCCTTTAACCAATCCCTTAACGACGGTTGCACTTTGGCTTGGTCTTTCAGGAAATATGACCAAAGAGCAGCGTAATCAACAATCTTTAATGGCATGTATCTATATTTTTCTCATTATGACTATCGCGTTTTATGCGGGTCGCGTCATAATGACAACTTTTGGGATTTCTATTCCCGGTCTTCGTATTGCGGGTGGGATGATAGTGGCCTTTATTGGTTTTAGCATGCTATTTCCTAATACTCCGAATGTGGATGACCCTCTTTCTGAAGATAATAATCCCCATCGAAATCCTAAAGAACCTAATATTGCCTTTGTTCCTTTGGCAATGCCTAGTACCGCAGGGCCCGGAACTATAGCAATGATAATCAGTACAGCAGCATCCATACCTTCGCGTACTGACATTGCACAATGGGTATTATATATTGCACCAATAACCACATTCTTTTTAATCAGTATTATTGTTTGGCTATCACTTCGTGGCTCTACCAAAATTATGAAATATTTAGGTCACAGCGGTATTGATGCTATTTCTCGTGTTATGGGATTCTTATTAATCTGTATGGGTGTCCAATTTATGATCAACGGCGTACTTGAAATTATTGCTGATTTACCTGCTTTATTAAAACAAGCCCAAGCGGTCGCTAATTTACCTGATTAATTATCGCCTGCGTGGTAAGCCGCCCTGACTTTTGCTAAATAACGTGGTGCTTGAGATGCTGGATGATTTTTTTCAACATAACGATAAAAATCATCCGCACTCATTGAGTTAATTTTAGCAATCGCATTATTTCTATCTTTATCAAACGTTCTTAACAACGCACCCGCACCATTTACATAAGCAAGGATCGTCGCATAATAAAGTGTTTCGGGGTTCATAATCCCTTCAAGATGACGCTCTCTTAGTAATTGAATATAAGCTGTTCCTAAATCAATATTGATTGCGGGATCTTTTAATTGTGAAGTTGTTGGTTGCCCTGCCTTTCCTCTATTTTGATAAACATCCCTTCCTGCTGTTGATGCTTTAATTTGCATTAATCCAACCGCATTTGATTTACTAATCACTTCGGGCCTAAAGTTAGATTCAACTTGGATAATCGCTTTTATCAATGTTTCATCAACGTCATAACGGTTTGAGGCTTGTTGTATATGGTTATCAAAGGGTGTTGATTTCCATTGTGCCGTTGAAATTGAAGCATTATTAATGCGGCTTTCCGTTGGTTTTTGACTTAAAAATCGAGAGTTCTCTTTTTGAATAGGTTGACGAGCATGATCAGCACAACCCGCAAGAAGCAAAATGGCCAAAGAAAAGATGATTTTTACTTTCACGTTTAATCCTTTTGCATAAATAGTTACACATAAAACACATTCACTATATATATCAATCAATTGTAATAACAAGGCGTTATTTTAGTATGAAAATACATGCTAAAATATGACAAAGCATGACAGATAAATCAATATATTACAGCTTTTAGTGAGTGTGTTTTATCTTAAATTACTCCATCTGTAGTGGTTTAATAAATTTGGCCACCTGAATAGAGGTGAATAGTCCAATGGAGCGCTTCTTTAGGGGCCTGAAGAACGAGTGGGTACCAGTGACTGGCTACATAAACTTTAGTGATGCTGTCCATGCAATAACGGACTATATCGTCGGGTATTACAGCGTACACAGACCTCACGAATATAACGGAGGGTTATCACCAAACGAATCTGAAAAGAGATACTAGAAAAACTCTAAAATGATGGCCAGTTTTAGTTGACCACTACAAACGATTCAATGCGGGTGAACGGTACCGGTGAGAGCGACCCCTCACCGACTTCGTAATGACATTTGCTATCTTATTTTTTTATGAACAACAAATAACAGCGCAAGCAAAATTGGGGTGCCCAGATATACATAAGCCATCGTGTTTTGGTGGTAGGTGCGTAAATCCTCTACAAAAGCACGCCAAACGGTAATAAGTTCATTATCTCCCATCACCATGTAGTTGTATGTAAAGCTTAAACTAAACCCAAAATCAAAGACGGCCAATCCTAAATAAAATATTAAAACCAACAGGATGATCAAAAACCATCTTAAAAACGTTCTATTTATCATAAGTGCTACCTAATACACCACCACCCATTTCACCGCCATCATAGCTCGTAGCCTTTCCACCAACATTGGCGGAAGAAGTGGCAAATTCAAAAAAATGAACCAACCCACCTTTATCTAATGGCGTTAAATTATCAATGTTTGGATACTGTTTATGAAATTCACTCGTAACTTCAATGACATCAAGCTTATTAAAATTATTTTTCTTACCTTCCAAAAAACTCTGAAATGAAAGGGGCACCGTGAACGCCTCTTCTCGCTCGATCGGATACTGTGTTCTTATTGGGGTATAACTCTCTTCAAATATCCGTGTGCCAGATTGCTTCAACCCTTTTACTGTATGAGTTGTGCAATTATTACCTGAGACATCATAAACATCTATAGACCTTCCGTTTCTACGAGTCAACTCACCTGCTTTTTCAGGGAGGTTAGGGGGGCTGCCTGATTTCCAAAGGTTATTAAAATAGGTTTCTGTTTTGTCTGTGTCCGCATCTGTTATTTTAAAAACCCTTGCATTCGTTATATATAACTCATCTCTGATGTATTTTCGAGCATCCTCACCGGTCATATATAAAAGTATTCCATCACCCGTTAAAGTTAATGGTCCAGGTGTTCCGTAGCGACCATATGAATATAATGAAACTTTATTATTTTTGTGGATTGTTATAAATGAATGGCCTGAGCCAAATGTTTCCGTCCACACAAACACTCCATCATAGAGCAAGTTATCTGAAATCCTGCATTCACCAATTAAAGGTGCTGGCGTTACGGGGTTGATCAGACTGCCAAAGCTGGTTCCCTGTGAAGGTGCTGATGCTGCTGGGGCTTGAGTTGCAAAACGACTTGGCTGCGCTTGTGCAGGTCCACTATGAGCAATAACCTTATTAGAACCTGTCGGACAGCCACATTGTACCATTGAGTCATGTACGGCTTGAAGTTTCCCATGATTTAAAAAACCTTGCTGCCCAGAAACAACGGTACCTGCCTGTCCACATTTTGGGCAATTTGTTGTCGGATCACCCACTCTTAAGGCTTTTTTATTAAAACAAGTGACCGTTTCGATGGTTGCGATACAAGTTGCTCCAGTCGTGGTCTTGTCTCCATTTAGCGCCATTGCTTTACCCATAATGATGGGCCTTACTCCAGACATAACACCTACAATGTGTGATATGGCAGTTCTATATAATTACTTAATGAAGATAACTCATTAATGTTAGCTGTTAATCTAACTAGAAACAATCTAATCATTACCGCTAACCAACTTCCAAATCCACCGTTACTTAGAATTTCGCCGCTCATCCACCCCATGATTTACTGGGTAAGGCCATCATTCATAGCCGGTCAACTTTTATCGGAGAAAGCCATGAGCATTAAAGAAAAAAATCTGGAATTACTGTACAACGCCTGGCTGTCCCGTTCGGTATCCTGGGAGTTCGACAGTGAGGATGAGCGGAAGGCTCAATGCCGTAATTGGGCTAAATCGTCTTTAGAAAGCATCACGGATGCCGAAGAGTTTGACCAGGATGAAGCTGATTACATCCTAGATGACGAGCTCACGCTCTGGACTGAATAACTTCGCCTAACCCCTTCGTCACCGGACGGTCTGATGTGACAATGAAGGGGTAAACAAATCAAACAGGCAAATCGTTAATAGGTAGCCAACCGCAACTTTATTGCAGTAATTAAACTAGGTGATTTGATGATTTGCGGTGGCTATATACGAAAAAAGCCGCACTAGGCGACTTACTTAATAGATGTTTGATTGAGGTTAGGCAGCGCTTATTGTTTCTATGTACCCTTGCTTTTTTAATAAAAGCATTTGATTATTGTTAATTGTGCCGCCTTGATAAATCGAATATGCGATTCTAATTAAGAATATAAACCCAGTAAGATCCGCATTTCCAGTCATTTCCGCAACAGCTCTTGCCCAGTAAGATAAAGTTATAATTATAATACCGACAAATAACCACAGGATAAAACCACCCCACATTTTTCTATAGAGATACACCCAAAACCCAAAGAAAAATGCAGTCCATGAAAAGCCATTCTTAACTACAACAATGCTACTATTATTTTTAAATGTTATATATTTAAGATTTTTATTCATTAAATCAGGCATAGGTTATTTCTTACTTAAGTTAAATCTTATTAATAGAATACAGTAGAAAACATACCATCATGCCAATTTTTATTAAACCACTACATACAAAGAAAAATTAAATGATCGAGATTTGAAAGAAAAAACACTTGCTGATTATTCATCAAGAATAAATCTGATTAAGCTAAATTTTGAAGATAAAGATATTACCGAAATAACAGCAAGAGATATTGCGCATTTTATTTCTGAATACCCTAAAAAATCGATGGCAAAGCTACTAAGGCTAACACTGTCTGATGCTTTTAATGAGGCGATTGCTGATGGCGTGTTAACAATAAATCTTGTATCTGTTACAAGGTCACCGAAAACTAGTGTTCAAAGGTCAAGATTGTCGCTAGAAGAATTTAACTATGCACTGAATAACATCAGAAAGAAATATCGCTTGTTATTTTTGTTATCAATACTGACAGCACAGCGCATTGGTGATATTACAACAATGAGGTGGGATGATATTAAAAATGATCGACTGTATATTACACAAATAAAAACGGGCGCAAAGATAGCAATACCCCTTGATTTAAGGCTAAACACCATTGGCTACTCATTACGAGAGGTTCTTGATTGCATTGATAAAACAAAAGAAACTATTTGTGATGTAAGTAAAGCCACTTTGCGTAATCGTTTCTCAGGGGCGCTTCCGGATAGTGAGAACAAAACTACATTTCATGAGATCAGAAGCTTGTCAGCTAGACTATATGAAGAAGAAAAAAGCGCTGAGTTTGCACAAAAAATACTAGGTCATAAATCAATGCAAATGACTGATAAGTATCTAGATGATAGAGGTAATGGCTATACCGAATTGTGAGCTAATAATGAGCTTTTGTGAGTATTGAAAATTAACCCATTGATATGTAATAAAGAATATTTAAATCACCTTTTGCATAAATAGTTACGATCTATTGTTAATTTTTGTGACAAAACCCGACAATCTACTTAACATTTATTGGAATACATGGTGTTATCTTATTTCTCATCGTTATCAAATGAAGCTTTTGCACAGAGATAACTTGACTTTTTTGAAATGATATTGATAATCATTATCAATTGAGAAAATAACTCGGCAACTATAAGGCAATAATAATATGGATATATTCCGCTCTGTAAATAAATTTTCACTTACGGTTTTATGTCTTATGACATCCGTATTTTTATTAACACCTGCACAAGCAAAAGATAAACTTAAAGTGGTCACCACTTTTACTATTATTCAAGATATCGCTCAGAATGTAGCCGGAGATGCCGCAATTGTCGAGTCAATTACAAAACCCGGCGCGGAAATTCACGATTATCAACCGACACCAAAAGATATTGTAAAAGCCCAAAAGGCTGATCTTATTTTATGGAATGGCTTAAACCTTGAACGCTGGTTCGAGCGTTTTTTTAATGAGTTACGTAATGTTCCTGCGGTTGTGGTAACAGATGGCATAACACCAATGGCGATTAGTGAAGGCGCTTACAAAAATAATCCAAATCCACACGCGTGGATGTCACCGAATAACGCATTAATTTATATTGAAAATATCCGCAAAGCACTGGTTGAACACGATCCTGATAATGCAGCAATTTATAACCAAAATGCCGCAAATTACGCAGAAAAAATTAAACAACTTGATGCGCCATTAAGAGAAAGATTAGCGCGTATTCCACAGCAAGATCGCTGGCTTGTTACTAGTGAAGGTGCATTCAGCTATTTAACGAATGACTATGGTTTCAAAGAAGTGTATTTATGGCCAATCAATGCTGAAGAACAAGGTACACCACAACAAGTTAAATATGTCATTGATACCGTAAGAAAACACAATATTCCTGTCGTATTCAGTGAGAGTACAATTTCAGATAAACCCGCTAAACAAGTCAGTAAAGAAACTGGCGCAAAATACGGTGGCGTCCTTTATGTTGATTCACTTTCTGCTGAAGGTGGCGAAGTTCCAACTTACATTGATTTAATTACTATCACTGTAGACACAATTGCGAAAGGATTTGGGCAATGAGTAAAATAAAAGCGAATCCAACGTTGACAGTTGATAATGCCACTGTCACCTATAACAATGGTCATACCGCCATTTTTGATGCGAGTTTCTCTATCACGGGTGGCACTATTTGTGCTCTCGTGGGCATTAATGGTAGTGGTAAATCGACTCTGTTTAAGACCATTATGGGACTGGTAAAACCCTCTAAAGGTACCGTGACATTAAACGATAATCCTATCCAACAAGCGTTAAAGCAAAATATGATTGCCTATGTCCCACAAACAGAAGAAGTTGACTGGAATTTTCCTGTTCTCGTTTCTGATGTTGTGATGATGGGCCGTTATGGAAAAATGGGGTTTTTTCGTATTCCCTCAAAACACGACCATGAAGTTGTTGAAGCATCGCTAGAACGTGTTGGCTTATCAGGATTAGGTCATCGTCAAATTGGTGAGCTTTCAGGAGGTCAGAAAAAACGTGTTTTTTTGGCACGAGCAATGGCACAAGAAGGAACGGTTTTATTACTTGATGAACCGTTTACAGGTGTAGATGTTAAAACAGAAAACGCCATCATTGAACTATTGCGTAATCTGCGCGAAGAAGGTCATTTAGTTTTAGTATCAACCCACAACTTAGGAAGTGTACCTGAGTTTTGTGACCATGTTATTTTAATCAATAGAACCGTATTAGACAGTGGTCCAACAGAAACAACCTTTACACAAAAGAATTTAGAACACGCCTTTGGTGGTGTGCTTCGTCATATTAGCTTATCAGGTTCTGATCTTCATGATGATGATGATCCACGTTCACTCACCGTTATTACAGATGATGAACGCGCTGCAGTCTTCTATGGTCACCAAGAAGAACATACACCAGCGCACCAAAGCCAGCGCAAACAAGGAGATTAGCCATGCTAGATTTACTCCTACAACCCTTTGAATATAACTATATGGTGAAAGCTATCTGGGTAAGTGCCTTAGTGGGTGCTGTCTGCGCATTTCTTTCATCCTACCTCATTTTAAAAGGTTGGTCATTAATGGGAGATGCCCTTTCCCACTCTGTTGTTCCTGGTGTTGCGGGGGCTTATATTTTAGGTCTGCCTTATGCTGTCGGTGCTTTTTTTACTGGCTTACTTGCCGCATTATCAATGACATTTATTCGCCATATCACTCGCCTTCGTGAAGATGCAGTGATCGGTTTTATTTTCTCTACTTTTTTTGCCTTTGGTTTGTTACTGGTTTCGCTTAAGCCGACGGCTGTCAACGTTCAGACCATCATTCTCGGAAATATTTTAGGCATTGCAGATGAAGATGTCTGGCAAGTGGTTATTATTACAGGCGTTTCTTTTCTAGTCTTATTTTGTATCTGGAAAGATCTGCTCGTTGTTTTCTTTGATGAAGTCCATGCAAGATCCATCGGTTTATCACCTTTAAAATTAAAAATTATCTTTTTTACACTATTAAGTGCATGTACTGTTGCTGCGCTTCAAACTGTAGGTGCCATTCTTGTTATTGCTATGGTTGTCACACCTGGCGCAACAGCTTATTTACTCACAGACCAATTTAAACGACTCGCTATTATTGCTATCTGTATTGGTACAACCACCAGTGCCGTAGGTGCTTACCTTAGCTACTTTTTTAATGGTGCAACTGGTGGCGTTATTGTCACCATGCAAACCGCACTATTTTTATTAGCATTCTTATTTGCCCCTAAACACGGCATGTTAGCAGCACGTCGTCGCGCACGCCAAAGCTCACAACAGTTAATCACGCAATCTCATCAGCATAAAGACGAAATAAAGCAAGAAGAGGTGAAACTATGAATGAGCTAATCGAGTTTTTTATTGAACCTTTTCAATATCCTTTTATGCAACGAGCCATTATTGCAGCAGTCATTATTGGTATCGCCTGTGCTATTTTATCTTGCTATATGGTATTAAAAGGTTGGTCATTAATGGGAGATGCTATCTCTCATGCCGTTTTACCTGGTGTCGTACTCGCTTATGTTACGGCCATTCCATTAATAGTTGGCGCCTTTCTTTCAGGGTTATTTTGTTCTTTTGCAACGGGCTATTTAAAAGAGCACAGCCGCATTAAAGAAGATACTGTGATGGGTATTGTATTTTCAGGTATGTTTGCCGTAGGTTTAGTCATTTTTGCAAGCGTTGATACTGACCAACATTTAATGCATATTTTATTTGGTAATATTTTAGGTATTACACCTGATGTATTAACTCAAATTAGTATTATCTGTTTAATCACCATCACTATCATGCTTGTTAAGCAAAAAGATTTTATGCTTTATTGCTTCGATCCTAATCAAGCAAGAATTGTTGGTTTACCTGTCACATTATTACATTATGGATTGCTCTCTATTTTAGCATTAACTATTGTTGCCTCAATGCAAGCTGTCGGAATTATTCTCGTTGTTGCAATGCTTATTTCACCGGGGATCACCGCATACTTATTAACACGTCGATTTTCTCGGATGATACTGCTTGCCGTTATATTTTCTGTCGCATCAAGTGTTATTGGTACATTTATAAGTTTCCATATTGATGGTGCAACAGGCCCATGTATTGTGCTAACTCAAGCTATGTTCTTTATTATTGCGTTACTCTGTAATCAGATTAAATTAGCGAAAATAAAGCGACAAACAAAACCCGCGAATGCCTGATAATATCCTTTATCTTTGCAAAAACGGGATAATCATCCCGTTTTTTAGCTTTATACTTTATTGATTTAATTAAAGTGTTATTGTCATAGTATAAACATCGCTCGTTATTATTTTATTTGGGTCTACTAAGTAAACAACTTTGCGAGGTGTAAGTATGTGGCAGAATGTAGGTCGTTTACTAGAATCAAACTTAGGTTTTTCAGCAAAGATAGTCGAAAAAACTCATCTTTCTAGTGGTGATATTCATCATACGTGGAAAATTCATTATGGTGATACGCCAATCTTTGTAAAATCTAATTTACGTGAGTTTCTGCCTAATTTTAAAAATGAGGCAGAACAACTCGACATGTTGGCAAAAAGCCAAACCATTCGTACTCCACGTGTTCTCGGTATTGGAAATAGCAAAGATACTAGCTTCCTTCTCCTTGAATTTTTACCCATTCAACCCTTTACACCTCATAGCGCCTATTGTTTTGGCCAGCAGCTAGCACGACTTCATCAATGGGAAGAGCAACCCAGTTACGGTTTCGATTTTGATACACAAATAGATACAACGCCTCAATTGAATGGTTGGGAAAAACGTTGGAATCATTTTTACTCTGAAAAGCGTATCGGATTTCAACTGCAACTTGCATCAGAAAAAGGAATGGTTTTTGGTGATATTGATGAAATTACTCAAATTATCAATCACCGTCTTGCTGACCATAACCCACAACCCTCCTTGCTTCATGGTAATTTATGGCCTAAAAACTGTGCTGCTATTGGTCAATCAGAAGGAACTGTATTTGATCCGGCTTGTTATTGGGGGGACAGAGAGTGTGATATTGCCATGTTACCACTTTGTACTGCAGTGCCGGCAAATATTTTTGATGGTTACCAAAGTGTTTGGCCTTTATCTGATAAATTTCTATCGCGCCAACCCATTTATCAGCTCTATTTTTTCCTTAATCGCTGTAATTTATTTGGTGGAGAAGATAATTATCTTGAAGTTAGAAAAATTATCGATGAACTATTAGCATCATCCTAATAAAAAATAGAGAAATACATGTACTTTATCTCTAAAAAACTGAAAATATAACCTCGCCAAATTCAATTACGCGAGGTTTATTTTCCTTTTTGTTAAGATAAATGAACCATCCTTGTTCATTCTAAAGCTAAATTACCATCCTAAGAATTTCAGTAAAAAATAGCCAATTGCAATTACAATAATGGGTGACAAATAAAGCACCATAATTTGAGTAAATATCGTATGTCGCGGTAATTGAATATTTTTTTGTAGCTCCTCTGAGGTAACGCCACTTTTCATTGCTCTCTCGATAATAAGCTGATCTTGTATATTCTCTTTTAAATACTTAACTTGGCGATAAATTCGTAAGCCTGATGCACTAAACGCTAAGCCAACAAACATAAAAAGAAAAATAACGAAAAAGGTAATATTTTCTTGGCTAAACCCCATTTGTGTATTGGGGATAGGTGAATTTCGCCAGAAAAAATCTAAGAAAGGTGTATTAAATTGCACCATTTCAGCTAATACACGAAAAAAATCATTAATCACTGCATTAACACCATCACCACTAGGGCGTGGTATCGCCGCCAGCCCAATCAGTGAAACTGTTGTAGAAATAAAGGCAGGAATAAAAATAAGCCACCCTAATACTCGTTTTGATATGGCATATAGTCCTGCATATTGATAACTCATCACACCCTCACTAGTAGAATTCGTCAATATTTATCTATTTATCGTAGTCTAATTAACGGCTAAATTGGCAATAAATTAATAGTTGCTATTTTCTCTATTTATTTTACAAAATAAATAAGAAACTGATTAAAAAGATTTTCCTCATAACTCTTGCTACAATCGCCATTCGACAACATAGACCTTATTTATGGAGAGTAACATGTCTTTTAAATTTCCTATTGAAGCTGCTATTTTTGATATGGATGGTTTGTTAATCGATTCTGAACCATTTTGGCAGCAAGCAGAACATGAGGTCTTTGCTGAATTAGGCGTCGATTTATCCCTAGCCTCTGCTATGCCTGATATGGTTGGGTTAAGAATAAACGAAGTCATCGATTTATGGTATAAAGCATCACCATGGCAAGGTGTTTCAAAACAAGAAGCAAAACAAAGAATGGTTTCTCGTGTAGTCAAGCTGGTTGAAGAAACTAAACCTCTGCTACCGGGTGTTGAACATGCTTTAGAACTTTGTAAATCATCGGGGCTAAAAATTGCATTAGCATCAGCTTCTCCTGATTTTATGCTTGAGCGTGTATTAGAATTATTCAATATTCGCCATTATTTCTCAGCCGTTGTCTCTGCCGATGCATTACCCCACAGCAAACCACATCCTGAAGTTTATCTCAATGCCGCTAAAGCACTTAATCTTGATCCCATTCATTGTGTCTCATTAGAAGATTCTCGTAATGGTATGATTGCATGCAAAAGCGCAAGAATGCGTTCTATCGTCGTACCAGCCGCAACACAATTTAATGATAAACAATGGGGGTTGGCTGATGTGAAAATTGCCTCACTTAATGAGTTAACACAACTACATTTATTAGGCTAGTTCCCATCAATAAAAGGGATGTTTTACTTTATTAGATATCCCTTTTATTCAGCTTTTAATACATGCCTCATCAATTCTACTTTTTTTACTCTTTACATTTTTTCACTCATTTGGATTAATTCGACTAGCATTAATTTTACCTTTTAGGTTTTTATCCTAAATTCGATCATTTTTAAATCAATCAAATAAAATATTCCTGTTATTACTTAATATTTAAGGTAATTTCTATCTTTTTTGGCTGTTAGTTATCGTCAAAACCTTTTATACTTTATCACTGTATAAATGAACAGCAAATGAACAGACAGGGAATGACCGCAGAAGGACACCTACTTTTTTCTGTAGCAACGCTTGTGTTAGCACAGAAACTTGAAATAACGCCAGCTCTTGCTCATGGTGATTGGTTTCACATGATCCCTGCTGTCTTATTAGGTTCACTTTTACCCGACTTAGATCACCCTGGCTCTATCCTTGGACGATTGTTCCGCATTATTTCTCTGCCCTTATCAAAACTGTGTGGGCACCGAGGTTTTACTCATAGTCTGCTGGCATTTTGTGGTTTAGCCATTTTATGGGAAACACAAGTTTCACCACATTGGGAGGTTTCTGCTGATATCTTCCATGCACTTTTACTTGGTTATCTAAGCCATCTTATTGCTGATATGTTAACACCTGCGGGTATTCCTTTCTTGTGGCCTTTGAAAATGCGTTTTGCACTGCCAATTTTAGGTAAAAAAAATAACAAAAAAGGAGAGCGATTTATTTCTGTTCTTATCCTTGTTGGCGCGCTTTTTTTACCGCCCCACCTCACTATTACACTCCCTTCGCAAGTCAACAACTGGTTACAGATGTACCACGACAAGCGTACTAATTTTTAACACCCCCTGACAAAACCCTACATTTCTCTATCTATTTATAAATTACCCCCTCTTTTTATGCCTATTTTTCTTGTCTTTATAACTAAACGGCTATATAAAAGAATAATAAATTATAAAAGGTTATTAACAATCCTGTTACCCTATAACGAATTGATGCTGTTATATCCTTTCTTACTATCTAAGAACTCATATCGCATACAATCGTCGAAATTATATAAATAAAGATCTCGTTGGAGAGTTAAGATGAATTTTCCGTTAATCATTAACGTACTCGTCTTTGTTGTGTTATTACTCGTCTTGGCTAAATTAAGCCAACGCCAGTGGAGCCTCTCAAAGAAAGTACTTGTTGGTTTAGTTTTTGGTGTTGCTTTTGGATTAGCGTTACACGCATTCTATGACTCACACGATCCTATCATTAAAGAATCTATTCTTTGGTTTAATATTGTGGGTAATGGTTATGTCCAGCTATTACAAATGATCATTATGCCTTTAGTATTTGCTTCTATTCTTAGTGCAGTTGCTCGTTTGCATCAAGCGTCATCACTAGGTAAAATCAGTGGCTTAACTATTGGTACTTTATTATTTACTACCGCTATTTCTGCATTAATTGGTATCGTAATCGCTAATTTATTCGGTTTAACCGCAGAAGGCTTGGTACAAGGTGAACAAGAAGCACAACGCTTAATTGCACTTGAGCAAAATTACATCGGCAAAGTTTCCGATTTAACAATGCCACAGCTTATTTTGTCGTTTATTCCTAAAAACCCATTTGCTGACTTAACAGGTGCTAGTTCAACATCGATTATCAGTGTTGTTATCTTTGCCACTTTCTTAGGTATGGCAGCATTAAAATTACTTAAAGAAGATAAACCTCGTGGCGAAAAAGTTTTAGCCGCGATTGATTGCTTACAATCATGGATCATGAAACTGGTTCGTATTGTTATGATGTTAACACCTTATGGTGTCATGGCGCTGATGACTAAAGTTGTTGCTAGTTCGAATATGCACGACATAATTCAATTAGGTAGCTTTGTTGTCGCCTCTTATGTTGCTATCGGCTTAATGTTTGTAGTTCATGGATTATTGGTCAGTTTTACAGGCTTAAATCCGATCAAATTCTTCAAAAAGGCGGGTCCTTTATTAGCATTTGCCTTCACAAGCCGTTCAAGTGCAGCCAGTATTCCGTTGAATATTGAGACACAAATCAAACGTGTAGGTGTGCCAGAATCTATCGCAAGTTTCTCATCCTCTTTTGGTACAACGATTGGCCAAAATGGTTGTGCAGGTATCTACCCTGCAATGTTAGCTGTCATGGTTGCTCCAACAGTGGGGATTAACCCATTAGATCCAATGTGGATTGCCACTTTAGTTGCTATTGTAACCGTCAGTTCTGCCGGTGTTGCAGGCGTGGGTGGCGGTGCAACATTTGCAGCTCTTATCGTTTTACCTGCAATGGGCTTACCAGTGACATTAGTTGCTCTGTTAATTTCTGTAGAGCCATTAATTGATATGGGACGTACTGCATTAAACGTGAGTGGTTCCATGGCCGCAGGGACAATTACTAGCCAATTAATGGGACAGACCGACAAAGAAATCTTCAACCAAGATGAAGAAACAGAATTAACGGTTAAATAAACCTTTAAATTTTATCTTGACCGAAAAAGCCAGTTCACATATTGAACTGGCTTTTTTGTGTATTTCGATTAAGTTAATTATCTTCAATTTGCATAATTTAACTATGCCAATAAAAAATCTATAAACATAATAAGGTAGCATCGTGCAAAAAATTATGAGAGTTCTGCGAAAACTCTATAAATATGAAAATAGCCAATATGATCCTGAGCGCCAAGTTTCTCTTTATCGTCTCAATGTTCTTTCAGAAAAACAGCAAGCCTTATTATTTGAAGTGAATTGGCAACCTAATATTATTGAAAATTTTGCTGATCACTCTGATGTTATTACTAAATTGAATAGCTTGAAGAATAACCCTCTACTCACACAAAAACGGTGCTTAGATGCATTTGTTGCTGGTGTTGGTGGCAGCTATCTTAGAGGGCGCTCTGTTTTAGGCGCCTTTCATAAATTACAAAATTTACCATTACATGATTATGATGAAAAACCGCAATATGCCTGTTGTTGGATTTGTAGTGATGCTGACCAGCAAAAACATATTAATGACAGCTATTTTCAATATTGCCTCTATTTCGGTAATTCTTATACGGGCAATCCCTCTTATGCTTACTTGAATTTAAAACATCTATTGACCGTCCCCCCTGTCAATCCAACGCCCGCGGATAAAGAGATCTTTCAACAATTACTCCATTTATTACGCCATGCGCCTGAAGATGAAACACCGGGTAAATTTGAAAAACGGTTAAATGAGGCAAAATTAATTTCTGGTGATAGATATACCAAACGAGGTATTTTGCACTCACTTGCCTTAGTGGGTGTTATTCCTAATGCCTATATTCCATTATCTTTAGATCATTGGGCTAATTTCGGCGACATTACCATTGCAGAAAATCTGCTTAATAACACCAAAGGCCGCTCTGATATGGAAATGCCATGGGCAGGCTGGAAAGGTAATCTTAAAATTGATGAAGAAAAAGTGGTGACATACTTTGGTGAGTACTTAGATTAATCCCTCCTATTCATCATAAACAGAAAGCGCCCAATACTTTCATATTGAGCGCTTTACTTTGAAAGTTCACGATTAAACTCTCAATCTTATTTCAGATACTCACCGTTGCGTAGTGCTTCAATACGCTTATCTAATGGTGGATGAGATAAAAATAATTCGCTGAATGACTTATTACGTCCATTAATACAGAAAGCCATCATGCTGCTCTCTTCTTGTGGCTCATAGCTCGTTTTTAAACGTTGCAATGCTGCAATCATCTTCTCACGACCAACAAGCTTTGCAGAGCCTGCATCTGCATGGAATTCACGATAACGAGAGAACCACATGGTGATAATGCTCGCTAGGATACCGAATACAATCTCTAGTACCATTGAAACCCCCATATAGACCCATGGGTTACCATTGCTATTTTCACTCTCTTCATCATTAGAAATAAAGTTAGCAACAAATTGGGCAATAATACGCGAAATAAAGATAACGAAGGTATTCACAACGCCTTGTAGCAAGGTCATGGTTATCATATCGCCATTAGCAACGTGGCTAATTTCATGTGCAATCACAGCCTCTGCTTCATCACGACTCATGCTTGCTAGCAAACCGGTACTTACCGCCACCAGCGATGCATCACGACGAGCCCCTGTTGCAAACGCATTAATATCAGGTGCATCATAAATTGCCACTTGTGGCATTTTAATTCCCACTTGCTCAGACTGGCGTCTTACTGTGTTTAATAACCAACGCTCTACTTCTGAGGTTGGGTTTTCGATAACTTGGCCACCCACTGAACGTAATGCCATCCATTTTGACATTAACAGTGAAATAAATGCACCACCAAAGCCAAATAAGCCCGCCATGATCATCAAGCCTTGAACACTACGACCTTGTATACCTGTTAAAGATAAGATGATCCCAAAAACAAACATTACGGCTAAGTTTGTTAAAAGGAATAACGCAATTCTCATCATATTGATACTGTTCCTATTTTATCTAATTATCACATTGCAAAAACTATCTTATAAATAAGGCTTTTTTAGATTTTATCAAGTCTTTTAACTTATTTAATATTAAAATCGATATAACTTTACATTTTGATAAAAAGAATAGCCAATGAACACCCTATATTAGGCATCATTTAAAACTTAAGTATAATGTGAGATTAGTGCTAGAGGATGTGATTTTTCTGTTTTGTCAGACTGAAGAGATTACTTTAGGAACAGTTTGTATCGTTTAGTATGTGGGTGATGAGTTCACCATAAAAAAGCAATGCAGATTAGCATACCGAAGCCATAATTTACTCACAACGGTAAAGCAACTTTCTCTGTATTTTTATGCACGACTTACAATGTATATAAGTCGTGCATCTGATATAAGCAATAAGCTCAATAAACTACATTTTGAAACGATATGTTGTTGTCATAGAACCTGATAATGAGTGAGCACGTTGTGAGTGACCATCATACAGTTTTGGTGTGGTGTAATCGTTTTCTTGCTGGTGGTGCCAACCAATCCCCCCACTTAAGGAAACAGAAAGATTCGCTGTTGGTTTCCAGTAGCTAAATAAACCAAACTGTCCTTGTTTTAATCTTTCGCCTGAGTAGCTAAATTCACTATAGTTAGTACGCGCACCAACAGACAGCTCTTTGCTAACTCTGTATTCAGCTTCCAAGGCACCCATAACTTCACCATCACGTACATAGTCAATATCAGCGTAAGCTGGTGAATTAAAGCGTCCACGGGTATTACCAATTGGATTACGTGCAAATTGACCAACACCATTCGCTTTTTCAGCGTCGGTATAAGTTACACCAGTACGTAATGTCCACGGAGATTCAGGAATACGCCATTCCATGGTGCCCGCAAAGTGCCATGCATCATTATCAAAGTTACGTTTACCTTTATTAGCATCACTTAATGTACGTTTTCCATCGCTACCATAATCGTGGTAATAAACTACACCACCAATGGTGAGATCTGAGGTTAATTTATATTTTGTTTCTAAACCTTGTTGACGGAATACATCATCTGCCTGACCGTAGAAATAAAATACTTTTAATGGTTTTGAGTTGTAATTGATACCACCGGTAAGGACATGGTCGATATTATGTCTAACGCCATTACCATCGCTGAAATACATTCTGTCTGTATTTGGGCTATCACGACGCATCACTTTACCGTCAAGAAACAGTAAATCTAAGCTCCAATCACCCATTGCAGTGTTAGTGGCATAACCATTATAGCTGTTTAATGAAAGGCGCTGTGAATTAGAAAAAATACCTGTGTTTTTCAGGGTAAACCAACCTGCTTTACCATTAATTAAAACAGGATCTAAATCAAATTTAACTTTTGCGAAACGTTGACCAATTTTGTTATAGCCTTTTGCTTCACCATCATCATTGTATAAGATTGCACGAGAGGCGAAGTCTTTACTTGCGCCTAATTTGATACCACCATAATAAGAAACATCAAATCCGAGGATGCCCCCCAAATAACCAGATCTGAAATCAGCTTGGAAGTTTTGTCCCCAAGCATTAGCAACTTGCTTTCTATAACGCTGCTCTTCTTTATCAAAACGGTTTTCAGTTTTTAGGTATTTCCACATATTAATAGCAGAAAGCTCAAGTTCAGAATCTGAAATAAGTGAATTCTCTTTAATTGAATTTTCCCAATTCCCTGCATTGGCAGCGCTCACAGCTAAAAGGCAAGGAGCAAACATAAACAATACTATTCTTTTTACTTTCATTTTAATTCAACCTGGTTAATAAATATTTGAGTTAATTTATATTGGCTTATATTTAATAAGTTCAAAAAAAGCACCACTTCTATATTTAGCTAAAAAAACAACCATCAATTAAATTCATGGTTGTATCAATTTCAAACATTAAAATTATTTTTGGGCATAAAATTTCAATATGGCTATCTCACCATATTGGTATTTACTTATTTTTTCGTAATAGAAACCTTTTAAGCAAATTATAGATTATTTGCTTTTTAGTTATTATCCCTTACGTAGAAAACCTGATTTTGAAAATATAATAATTAAGTTATACACCCTACTCTAATAATACATTTTGAACTCATAAAATAAAGATAACTCATCATTAAGGTAAGATTTTTAGCTGTTGCGTTGATGTCTCAAAGAGACACTAAATTTTTAGTATCTCTATGCTATAGTAATTTTATGTCAATTTAAGCGATCATTGTCACAATATGTTACATTTATTGCAATAACCGAACTATTAAATGAGATCTTAATCACAACAAATGGCTAATTAAACTTTTCATTCTGTTTTTTAGATATAAAACCATTTTTCATCATCATTTAAAGTGTTATTCACCTAAAAATCAATGGAGTGTTTTTTTATTTATATCTAACAAAACTTATTTGAAATGTATTCTCAATTAAAAATTATGTTGCATAAAGTTAAATTTAAATATCTATATATATTAATAATTGTTTATATTACTGGTAACTTTATGTAGTAAATAGCTAAAATGTATTGAGAAATAATGTAATGAGCCTCCCCCGCCAAGAAGATATAAGCTTACTTTTTTGAGAATACGTTTGATGACTCTCCCAATAGACATTGATTAACAATGATAATTTTTATATTTCGATTATATTAGGATATAAAAACCCCCCAATAATTGGGGGGTTACTTTAAGTACCCGTATTTATCACTGATAACTTAATTTAATAATTTTTTAGGCTTAAGCACTTTTGAGAGGTCAACTGCAATTTTTGCAGTTTCATCTAAATAAGGGTCTGGGCCTTCATAATCTTTTGGTAAATCTTCAAGTGATTTTAACAACGGCTTACCTTCTAATTTAAAACGCTCATTGATGCGATTTAATTTAATGGTTTCAAGCTCTTTGTTTTCTTTCTCTCTTTCGGCAAAGTTCAAAATAACAAACTTATCTTCACCTTTTGCTTTAGCATCATTATAACGTTGAATATCATCAAAAATGTATGAAAACTCTCTGTCATTTGCAATACGTTTAGTGTGCTGTTCAGTCAATGGCGCTAATGCTATTTTCAATTTGTCTGAATATTCAGATAACTGATAACTTGCTGGAGAAATACTATCCCAAGGTAATGCGTTATCTTCAAAGCTCTCACCCATATCGGTACTATCAAAACTTGGTAATAACAAGTCTGGTGTCACCCCTTTAAGTTGAGTACTACCACCGTTAATTCGATAGAATTTTTGAATGGTATATTGTACTGAACCTAAACCAGGCCAGTCTGGGCTAAGCATCTGGTCGTAAACACGTGTTAATGGACGATATTGCTGAACGGTTCCTTTACCAAAGGTTTGTTCACCCACAATTAAAGCACGCCCATAATCTTGCATAGCTGCCGCGAAAATCTCAGAAGCTGAAGCACTAAAGCGGTTTACGATAACAACTAATGGGCCTTTATAGTAAACAACATCATCTCTATCGAAATCTTGTCTTACTCGACCATTGTTATCTCTAACTTGCACCACAGGGCCACTTGGGATAAATAAGCCTGAAAGTGAAATAGCTTCTGTTAATGCACCCCCCCCATTACCCCGTAAATCAATAACCAAAGATGATACATTGTCTTTCGCTACTTTTTGCAGTTGTGTTTTGACATCATTAGTTAAACCGACATAAAAACTTGGAATATCTAAAATAGCAACCTTTTCGCCATTAATGACTTTTTCAGTCAATTTAACGGCTCTGTCTTCTAAACGAATTTGTTCTCTGACTATGGTGATCGTTCTTGGTTTGGCGCCTTTCTCATCAGAGATCACCTCTAATTTAACTTGGCTCCCTTTCGGTCCTTTAATCAGAGCAACAATATCATCAAGTCGCCAACCCACAACGTCTACCATTGGTTTATTTTGTTGGCCTACAGCAATAATTTTATCCCCAACTTTCAACTCTTTACTTTTGGCTGCGGGTCCACCAGTCACCATTGAGTTGATCATAGGATAATCATCATCCATCTGTAATACAGCACCAATACCTTCTAAAGAAAGGCTCATTTCAGAATCAAAAGCTTCTGTATTTCTTGGTGATAAATAACTGGTATGCGGATCAATTTCACGAGCAAATGCCGACATAATAATTTGGAAAACGTCTTCGCTTTGACTTTGTGTCTGGCGACGTAAAGCGGCTTTATAGCGTTTAGTCAACGTTTCTTTAATTTCACTGTCTGTTTTTTCAGATAGCTTCAGTGTTAGCCAATCGTATTTTACTTTTTCATCCCAAAGCTTATCTAATTCAGCTTGAGTTTGAGGCCATGGTGCTTTTGTTCTGTCTAACTGAAACTTATCCTGACCAGTTAAACCCATGGGCTTATTAATGCGGTCTAATGCATATTGAAAACGCTCAAAGCGTCTTTTTTGCGCTAAATTGAAGAGATCATATAGCGGTTGAAGCTCGCCTTTTTTCAGATAATCTCCCACTTTGTTTTTTTCTTTATCAAATTGGGCAATATCTGACGCCAGCAACACATTGTGGCTATAGTCTAATAAATTAAGATAGCGGTTAAAAATCTTTTCAGAAAAGCTCGCATCTAGCGAGAACTGACGGTAATGAGAGCGTTCAAAACGAGAGGTTACTCGCTCGCTCACAGTAGAGTGCTGTGGCTCTTGCTTTAATTCGGGTAACTGATCAATAGTTGCTATTGCTGGAGTGGCTGGTTTCTCAGCCATCACAACAGAAGTACCTGTTAACGTTAATCCGATTGCAAAAGCCACATTTAAAAGTTTGTTCATGCTCTGGTTGGCCTCCGTATCAGAACTTTAAATGTTCCGTGCGTACATTCATTGCCAAACCGTTAGGCAATTGTACACGTACACCCTCTTTTGCGATCTCTAACACTGTCGCACTCATCACACTACTGCCGACGTTAACTTTCAGCGACTGACCCACAGTAAGAACTGAGGTATCTGTAACTGGAATTAACTTTTCAGTGTTTGGTTGTGGTGCTTTACGAGGTGTTTGAGTCGCTTTTTGAGGACGAGGCTGCCGTTTTTCACCGTCTTTAGGTGGCTGACGACGCGTATTATTTGGCTTTTTCGCTGCCGGACGTTTACTGGTCTCCTTATCACCTTCAGCTTCGCGCTTTTTAGCACGTTGTTCAGCTCTTTGGGCTTGAACGCGCGCCTTGGCTTCTGCTAATTGTGTACGAGCATGTTCAATATGCTCAGCTTCCAGCTCGCCGCAGTCATTACCCTCCAAATCGACACGTTTTGCTCCTTCTTTAACTCCATAAAGGTAGCGCCAACTTGAGGTATACAAGCGTAATGCCGAACGTAACTGTGTTTTACTCAATTGAGTCTCATCTTTCAGATTCTCAACGAGATCTTGAAAAATACCGACTTTCAAAGGGCGAGCTTCGCCTTCAGCGATAAAACACTTAGGGAAACGTTCAGCTAAAAAAGCGATGATTTCTTTACTACTATTCAACTTAGGTTGATTTTCCATGAAATTTCCTGATTACAACGGTTTTGCCAACCAGCGCAGGCATGAACAAGCGACATTATAATAGTGTTGCCAACAATTTCTATGGCAAACGCCTGTTAACTTACACAAAATTCACAATATTTTGCTGTATGACAAGTTTTTAAATGCTCGCAGAGCACGTCACACAACGCTTTAAGCCCATTTTCATCTTTTTTATCAAAACGATCAAAAATAGGGCTATCAATATCGAGAACGCCGATAATTTGTCCATTTACCTCTAAAGGCAGAACAATTTCAGACTGACTTGCACTGTCACAAGCAATATGACCACTAAATTGGTGAACGTCACTCACTCTTAAAATTCTGTTTTCAGAGTATGCAGTTCCGCAAACTCCTTTCCCAAAACCTATTCTGACACAAGCAATTTTGCCTTGAAATGGGCCAAGAACTAATGAATCTCCATCATTAAGATAAAATCCAACCCAATTTATCGTATCTAACTTCTCGAAAAGAAGTGCGCTGGTATTAGCAAGTGATGCGATAAGATCATTTTCACCAGACAACAAGGCTGACAAATTATCAGTGAGTTCCTGATAAAAAAGCGATTTTGGCATCATTAAACCTTATTTACGTAACTAAAATAGATAACATACTCATAATTTAGCCTATTTTATCTTGAGGTTGAATACTCCACTTTCAAGAATTAGGTAAAAAACGATAATATGCCCTTAACACTCACAAAAAAATCAGACACTGAGTATTGTAAAATGAAAGGCGTAAATATAATAAAAATGATAACTTGTGAACCATTGAGTATAGGTACTTTTTTTTAGCTTAATCAAACGATAAGTCTGAAGAAAGTCAACTTAGGCGAATTAATGAGCAATACCGTAAACAATAACGCAACTGTGGAAACAAAATCAATACACTGCCAAGAGTGTGATCATCTTGTGACACTTCCTCTTACACTTAAGCGTGGCGAAGATGCTTATTGTCCACGTTGCCAAGCCAAACTCTCTTCTTATCGGGATTGGTCATTAACTCGTCTATTAATTTTATCTATCACAATGTTAATTTTGGCATCAATCGCATTTACTCAGCCATTAATCAAAATTTATCTATTAGGTACAATGATAACCGCAAATGTACTTGATGGTATTCGTATGATGTCAGAGCAAGGTTCTCCTCTTACTGCAACCATGGTTGCGTTTTGTGCAGTTGCTGCACCACTCAGTCTGCCTATTGCTATTTTATATCTTCATTTGGGCGCTCGTTTACGTTTTAATTTACGCCCCGTGTTATTAATGCTCGGTAAACTAAAAGAGTGGGTAATGCTAGATGTCTATTTGATTGGGCTGGGTGTTGCAACAATAAAATTAGGTGACTACGCAACTGTTTATGTTGGTAATGGTTTAATTGCCTTTGTTTCTTTAATGCTACTGAGCTTATTAATGTTGATTAACATTAATATGGACCAACTTTGGCAACGCTTTTATCCACAAAAAGAGATCTCGATAAGCCCTGCCACATGCCATGCCTGTCATTATCATTTTAAAAAAACGCCCTCAACGCATTGTCCTCGCTGTAGATCTTGCTATAACCTAAGGCAACCAATGAGTTTACAAAAGACATGGGCCGCATTAATCACAGCAATTATTTTATTATTACCGGCAAATTTATTGCCTATTTCTATTTTTTATTTAAATGGCCAGCGTCATGAAGATACCATCTTTTCAGGTGTACTTTCCTTAGTGAATTCAGGCAATACCCCGATTGCAATTATTGTTTTTATCGCCAGTATTTTTGTACCTTTTTTCAAAATTATTATCATGCTAGGTTTATTATTAAGTATTCATTTTCATTCTCGTATTGATCCTCTTTTTCGTATGAAATTATACCGTTTTGTCTCTTGGATAGGCCGATGGTCGATGCTTGATCTCTTTGTTATCGCACTAATGATGTCATTAATTAATCGAGATCAACTAATGACATTTACAATGGGTCCTGCTGCTTTTTATTTTGGTACTGCCGTTATTCTTACTATCCTTGCCGTTGAATGGTTGGATAGTCGTTTACTATGGGATACTTATGCAACACGAAGAAAACGACGTTCAGGAAACACAAGCCCAAATACGCCGCAAACGTAAAATTTCGACATTTTGGCTGCTTCCTGTTATCGCTATTTTTATTGCAAGTTGGCTACTTTTCCAACATTGGCAAGACAAAGGCGTACAAATTACTATTGATTTTCAATCTGCATCAGGGATTGTCTCCGGTCGTACACCTATTCGCTATCAAGGCGTTGATATAGGTATTGTTAAAGATGTCACGCTAAGTGATGACTTACGTCGCGTTATTGTCACTGCGGATATCCGTAAAGATCTTGCCACCGCACTACGTAAGAACACACAGTTTTGGCTTGTAACGCCTAAGGCGAGCCTTTCCGGTGTGTCCGGATTAGATGCATTAGTCGGTGGTAACTATATCAGTATGCTACCTGGTGAAGGTGAAAAGCAGTTTACATTTATTGCACAAGACGTTCGTCCCCAAGCAAACATTGATAAAAACCAACAGTTGATTACTTTAACCGCAGATAAATTGGGCTCACTGAATGTTGACTCTCAAGTTTATTATCGTCAAGTCCCTGTGGGTAAAGTATATAGTTATGCCATTCGCCCTGATAACCAAGGTGTTTTTATTGAACTTAGTATTGATAAACAATATGCCCACTTAATTCGCCAAGACAGTCATTTTTGGAATGTTTCTGGATTTCAAGGTAATTTTAATTTAAAAAGTGGCGTGTCCGTTAAAATGGAAAGTGTTTCTGCCTTAATTAATGGTGCTATTGCTTTTGATTCTCCAGAAAATAGCCTGCCCGCACAGGAAAACCAACAATTTGTTTTACAATCAGCAACTTCTGTGGATGCGGGTAAAGCGATATATGGTGAAGATGGTTTAATTATTTCTCTCACCAGTGAAGAAAGTTGGGGTGTTGATGCTGGGCAACCTATTCTCTTTAGAGGTATTACAATTGGACAAATTATTCAACGTAATATGAGTGATGACGGTGTTATCTTTGACGCCATTATTGCTCCTGAATATAAGCATTATATTTATGAGAATAGTAAGTTTGTTGCTAATAGCCGAATTAACGTCAATATGGGTTTAAACGGTATTGATATTCAAGGAGCATCTCCTCAAGAATGGCTTGAAGGAGGTATACATCTTATCCAAGGCAATAAAGGCGCGCCAAAAGAACAATACCGCCTTTATCGTAACGATTTTTTTGCTAAAGCCAGCATCAATGGTAATGAATTACCCATTACATTGACGTTAAAAGCGTCAAGTCTCCCAGGTATTCAGAAAGGTTCTGTTGTTCTTTATCACCAATTCCAAGTGGGTGAAATCACGGATGTCAGACCGTTAATGGATGAATTTGATATTGATGTTTATATTTCTAAACAATATCGTCACCTTCTTACGGAAAAAAGCGTTTTCTGGACCGAAGGTGCAGCGAAAGTTTCTGTCAATGGTTCGGGATTAACTGTTGAAGCTACACCATTAAATCGAGCATTAAAAGGCGCTATCAGTTTCGATAACTTTGAAAATATCAATAATAATGCTTCACGCTACAAACTCTATTCTTCAGAAACCAGTGCGCGAGCTATTGGTGCTCAGATTACCTTAAAAACCTACGATGCAAGTAAACTATCTGAAGGCATGCCTATTCGTTATTTAGGTATTGATATTGGACAAGTTGAATCACTCATTCTTTCATCTGATAGAAAAGCGGTAACAGTATCTGCTGTTCTTTACCCTGATTATGTAAAAACCTTTGCAAGGTCAGGTAGCCGATTTGCTGTTGTCACACCAGAATTAACGGCTTCAGGATTAGATAACCTTGATTCTCTTATTCAGCCTTACATTAAAGCAGAACCTGGTAATGGTGGCGTATATCGCCAGTTTGAATTACAGACATCAAATATCACTGACTCCCGCTATCTTGATGGATTAAACCTAGTCCTAAATGCAACTGAAGCAGGCTCTGTGCAAATTGGTACGCCAATTTATTATCGAGGCCTTGAAGTGGGCGCGGTAACAGGTTTAGAGCTAGGAAGCATGTCAGATAGAGTATTAATTCACATTAGAATTAGTAAGAAATATCAATACCTTATTCGTAATAACACTGAGTTCTGGCTCTCTTCTGGATATAATTTCTCGTTTGGTTTAACGGGAGGTGTTATTCGCAGTGGAACATTCAAGCAATTTATACGTGGAGGAATTACATTCGCAACACCACCTTCCACACCATTGCAAGCGAAAGCCAAACAGGAACAAAACTTTATATTAAATGCAAAAGAACCCAAAGATTGGGATGAATGGGGAACGGCCATACCAAAACCATAAAAATTAGATAATTTCGCCTCATTTTAAACCATTTATTTAAAGCGGATCACAAAAAACGATCCGCTTTTTTTATTTTAAAGATATATTTTGGAAATAGATTCCATTTATACTATGCTTAATTTTGTTTGGTCAAAAAGCATTCTTTACAAGAAATGTTCCAACAAAATCAGTGGAACACAACACAACATCGCCTAAACTGGAGCTATATCATGAAAAATACAACGTTAAAAATTGCTTGTTATGAAATCGAAGATATCACTTTGAAACACTCTTCCGATAATCAATTAACTTATATTCATATTCCATGCGATTATGATAAAGAGTTTTGTATGCAATTAGATGGATGGGATGAGAACACCAGTATTCCAGCCCAATTAAAAGATAAAAATATTCTGCTTTATCGTCATGCTTATGACAAAGATAGCCATCATTGGATATTAAAAGTGGCATAATGAGATGCTAAAGCGAAATAAAAAAAGCCAGATAAATCATTTATCTGGCTTAGGGAAAAGGCTCATTGCGAGCCGTGCGCTAAAAAGTGATTACTGGTTACTGCATAAACAAAATTGAGAATTAACTCAGACTTTTCTATCTTTACAACTCACTGTTAAATATTAGCTAACAATATGTAAAGATCCAGTAAACAACATAGCAACACGCTCTTTTCTATTAAAAATATTTTCCACTCATTCTTTTCTTATTTAAATCAATGAAATAAAAAACAAAAGACTCATATAATAATATCAATCACTTGATTAATTATTGTCACAAAGTGATTTAAGTGCACCTTGTATAGGTTCTAGTGACTTTTTCTTTTCAGGGTATTTAGGATCAGGAAGTACGATAATATCAATTAATTGGGCTTTTACTTTTCCACTTTCCATTTGTTTCATTGCAATTTCATTAAGTGGATACTGCACTAATGTAGCAGGATTAATCACAAACCATGCACCATCAGCACGACAATTGAGCATCACCTCTTCTCGTGTAAATGGCCAATTATCGCCAAATTGAAGTTTACTCACAGTGGAAATAGGTGCAGAGAATGCCTGAAAAGAGAAAAGTATTAACATCCCCGCCAATAAGAAACGTTTCATGTTCATGTCTCATTAAGAAGTTAGATTTTTATGATTATATAACAATCTATACCGGTGAGTTAATCGCAAAGATGGCAACAGTAAAAATAGCCATAGTACCAAGTAATAGTTCAAACCAGCTATTAATCAGCAACCATTGGAAATTATTTTTTTTACGGAGGTGAGGTACCAAAATATAACGATTAACTACAGCTAAACCTAGCATTAATACAACTAAACTAATTTTAAGCCATAGCATGCTTTGATATTCGGATGATAATTGCGTTACAGGCCAACCTGGAATTAGCATAACCGCACTAATAATACCTGTGATAATAACAAGCAATACGGCGATATGACCAAATAAAGAAAATCGCTTCATTGTACCGATAATAGGCTTGATCATACCTTCTGCAAGTTCATCTTTATTACGTAAAAACTGTAAACAAGCAACAAAAGGCCATAAGCCACCAAACCAATATGCCGCGCTAAGAAGATGGATACTTTGATTAATTTTATAAAATATCGCGTCTGAACCGGTAAACATTGCACCATGGCCAATAGAGGCATGTAGAACCAACATAATTGATGCAATAATTAATAATGCAATATTACGAATATAACGTTGGTGTATAAATAGTATAGCTAAAGCAATTGTTGCTAATACTAATTGCCACTGCCAAATTTGACCAAATGAAGTACCTAATACCGCTTTCCATATATTTAGTGACCAAGCATCCTCCCATCCATCACCCATAATACCGGATTGCACTGTCATCCATAAATATGTGGTAATAAAAACCGTGATAGTACTGATCGCTAATGCTGGGCGTAAGCGAACTTGAATAAGTGGAATAAACTTATCTTTTGCGAGAATGGCAGCCGAAAAACTCAGTCCGAACATAAACATGACTGCCACAAAATGGAAGAAACGGCATAAAATATAAACGTCTTCAGGTGTCATTATTTTACACTAAATTGATAAGAACCTTTTGTCTTGTGTCCATCAACAGAAACCACATTCCAATCAACTAAATAATTACCTTCTGCTAATTCGCTTTCTAAAGGTAACAATAATTTAGTGTTGTTCACAGGATCTAAGCTTAACTTACCTACAGTGATCGCTTTTCCATCAGCATTAGTGACTTTAATTTTACTAAAAGCAAGTTCAATGCCTTCAGAAAAATCAAGTGTAATTACTTTAGGTGCTTGAGACTGTTCAATGGCAGCGCCTTCGGCAGGCAATTGCGATTTTAATTGTGCATGCGCCAGAGCTTGTTGGTATGACATACCCAAGAATAAAACAGCAATAGCTGATAATTTACCCCAAGATGTCTTAAGTGTGTTTAATGACATAATAACCTCTTAAATTACAGGTGATTTTTTATTTATTGAAATATTTTATAGCAAATTTACGTCAAGATCTTCGCTTCTTGATATTTGAAATAAAAGGTTGTGAACTAGCACTCAAAATATATGTTATTTAAAGCAGTTTCTGTTTCAAATATCACTCATTTTTACATTTCAAAAAAATATAATACTCATATTGACAGTCTAAACAGTTCAATACGTAACCAAATTAAGTCAAAAGTGAAATCCCCCCTCTGTATAAATAATATCTCAAAAAATCCAATTTGCATAAAAAACAAACAAATATAAAAATAGGAAATAAAAAAACGCCCTGCCGTTTATTCACAGCAGGGCGCTACAATTAGGGGGATACTCTTTAGTAACTTAAGATTATCTTAATATCTAATAATCAATCGTATTGTTAATAATTAAACATGTGCAGATGTTGATAATGTGTTCAGATCTTTATCTAACAAGAATAAAGCCTTACCACTGTTACCGACCATCGCTAATTTATCTAGGATTGATTTAAATAATTTCTCTTCTTCATGCTGTTCAGCAACGTACCATTGTAAGAAATTAAAAGTCGAATAATCCTGAGTAGTCATTGCAACATGCGCTAATTTATTAATTTCGGCTGTAATATGCTTTTCATGTTCATAGGTTTTATCGAATAAATCTGATAATGATAAAAATTCTGATGGTGGCGCTTCAATAGCACC
Source organism: Pseudomonas sp. FME51 (assembly GCF_014897305.1). Lineage (NCBI taxonomy): Bacteria > Pseudomonadati > Pseudomonadota > Gammaproteobacteria > Pseudomonadales > Pseudomonadaceae > Pseudomonas > Pseudomonas sp. FME51. The sequence continues at coordinate 549,974 of NZ_JABUYN010000001.1, forward strand.
AAGTAGAGGCATTGCACCTGTATCACTTAAATAATCGAATAGGCGGTGCATATGTTCCATTTCTTCGCGAGAGTGCGCTTTTAAAAATTTAGCCGCACCATCAAATCCTTTATCGTCGCACCAAGCACTCATTTGCAAATAAAGATTTGCCGAATAAAACTCTAAATTAAGCTGTTCATTCAATTTATTAATCATATCTTGATGTAACATATTTTACGTCCCTTACGATGAAAATTAACATTATGGATATTATGCACACTTAAAAATAAAAATATAGCTATTTAAATATAGTTTTATTTAATTTTTCAATTGATTACCCTGTAATAAAAATAAAAACCAATCTCATTTGCACTCTGTTTTTTTTATTTGCACCATAACTAAATAATACTTATTATCATTAAGGATATATTGATATAAAACACAATTAAAAAAATACAACTCGTTGTAAAAAAAGGTTATTTTGTAATTATCTTAAATTAAATCCTCAATAAGAATTGCTTACTTATTTTTACTAAAAATTACCATAGTGTTATTTCATATTTAATAAAAATTATAAATTTAATTACAAAAACAAGATATTACTTTAATAAATTAATTTATTTTATATAGCATAAAAATAATTTTAACATTGCTTATAATAGATAAAATTTCTTATTATTATCATTTCTAGCTCTTATTTATATTATATAAACTAATTTAGATTTTCTCCTACCGAATACTGACTCAATCAGTTTACTATTTTCTGCATTTTTTCATATAAAAAATACATAACTCGCAAAAAATAAAAATATTCCTAATTTTTGTACAGTTTTTGATTTTGGCTGATAAGATTAGTAAGTAACTGATGTTTGTATGTACAAAAAAATTAATATCAAAGCCCTAATCATAATAAAGGTTAATTAGGAGCCACTATGACAAAAACAGTGTTAGTACCCGTTGATTTTACAGAGCTTGGCTTATTAGACAAAGTTGTTTCTCACCTAAAAGCACTATCTGTTGCTGATAAACTAAATATTCATTTTTTATCCGTCATTCCAAGTTATGAGTCTTTTGTTGGATTTGCCTTCGCTGGCCAAGACAGACTTGCAAGTGACAAGCAACGTATTGAAATTGCCCTATCAACACTAAAAGAAAACTTATCGCACATTGACATTCCAAACAGTACCACCCAGTTTTATGTTTCTATTGGTAATCCTCGCGATAAAATTTTAGAAACAGCGAAAAAAACGCAAGCAGAACTCATTGTTATCGGTTCTCGTAATCCTGGGATGAAAACTTACCTTCTGGGCTCTACTGCATCGTCTGTGGTTAGCTATGCGGAATCATCAGTATTAGTCGTACGTTAATAGCTCGCTTCATTCTCCATAAGAAATCTGGAATAAGCTATAATCCAGATTTCTTATTCCTTATCTCACAAAATGGCTACAAAATAATATTTTATAATTTTTATTTTTAAGAGTACGTATCAACGATATATTCTTAGAAAAACGTTAGAAAATAATATTAAACTCTCTCGCATTAGCATTTATTATATAAACATCTATATTAATCATCTCTAAAAGATTTATATTGTTCACAATATTAATTTATGTAAAAATACTTTCCTTTCCATTAAAGCTATATTTAATCAACACGGGTAAAAGGAATTAACATGAATAATGAGTATTCTGAAAAATGGCAAGAACGTTTTTCATTTTTTGATAAATACGGTTCGCCTAAAACACCAGAATTTAAAGCAGCCTATAAAGCACTCCCTTTTGGCAAGCGCATTCTTATTGGAATGAATATCTGGGCATTTTTCTTTGGTTTTATTTACTTTCTTATTCTTGGGTTATGGCGTAAAGCATTAACACTATTCGCAATTAATATTGCTATTTTTGTTATTGTCGGATTATTACCTGTTAATAACGGCGTGATCAATGCTATCGGTATCGCTGTTAATATTTTATGGGCAATAACTGCTAATTATGCATATTACTTGAAAGAAGCCAAAAACGATCAGAGTTGGAACCCGTTTGAAGGTGTTTTATAAAAAATGATAAAAGGGACAATATGTCCCTTTTTAGTTTTAGTTTTAGTTTTAGTTTTAGTTTTAGTTTTATGATAATTCAGATTTTCCCCTATTTATTCCACATTCACTCTACTTTTTACTCACTTTAATTATTATTTATATCAACATCACTAATAATTTAACTTTAATATAATTAAAGAAATCTATCTTAAAATAACACTAAAGTTTGATTTTCTAATCAGAAGAAGCTTGAGTTAATGTTATTATATGTTAACGATAAATTAGGAAAAAATTATGACTAATCACTTTCAAGGAAAATTTGAAGCAGAGCTAAAATATCATCTTCAAAAGCCACAAGATTTTATCAAAGCATTGCAAGGCGCTGGTGCAACATTATTCGCTTCCGAAAATCAAGAAACAGATTGGTATATGGAGCCTATTAGTACCCAATTTCCTGTACTAACCATAAGTTTATGTATAAGAAGAATGTCACCTTCTGGAATAAATCTTCTCATCGTTAAAGGTCCCGATTTATCACAATGTGAAGCGGTACGTATTGAAGATGCGGAAAAAACCGTATCGATGTTTACAACACTAGGTTATCACTGCATTCTAAATTACACCAAATCAAGAGAAATCTATTTCTTAAATGAATTTCATATCACTATAGATAAATTAGATAAGTTAGGTTCATTTGCTGAATTCGCTATCATGACGGATGACCAAAGCAAACTCCCTCTTTACACTGAACAATTAAAAAATTTAGCCCTACAGTTCGGTTTTAACGAACGCGATCTTGAGAAAAACAGCTATAAAACACTTATGGTGACTGCCCTTCAGAGTAGCCTACCCTAAAACCCTTGGGGCTTTTTCGCCGTATATTCCCGCCCGCACTGGGCGAGGATTTACGGCAGAATGATTTGATTTTGATACTAGTCTTACCAAAATAACTTTTTTCTTTAATCTTTTTATTAACATATAAGGTAAAAATTTATCACCTCATATTTTTAAAAAAACAAAACATCAAAAACAACACTCATTTCGAAATAATAAACTATAGATATAAGTCTAGAAAATAATAAATTTTATTAACTGTGCCATAATGCAGAAATACTTACTTCAGTGTTAAATTTTTATAAACCTTATTTTTTTCATAATCTTCTCAATAAATTTTTATTTAATGTTTAAAAAATCTCTTATTTTAGGCAAAAAATGTCATTTGGATCTAAAATCAAAGATATTTTTATAATACTACTTATATTAATATGATGTTTTTATTACAATTAATAAAAAAATTTATTACTAGGAGGATTTATGCTTGAAAATTACCTTAATATCTTTATTAAGGCGACTTTTATTGAAAATATGGCACTCAGTTTCTTTTTGGGAATGTGTACTTTTCTTGCCGTTTCGAAAGAGGTTAAAACCTCATTAAAGCTAGGCCTTACCGTTACCGCTTTACTCATTATTGCCACACCAATCAATAACTTAATTTATCATTTTATTTTAAAAAAAGATGTAATTGTCGAAGGTATTGATCTTAGTTTTCTTAGATATATTACTTTTATCGGCGTTTTAGCTGCTTTAGTTCAAATATTAGAGATGTTTTTAGATAAATTTATTCCTTCGCTTTATCATTCTTTAGGAATTTTTCTACCTTTATTGACTATTCATTGCGCTATCTTTGGTGCCACTATATTTATGGTTGAACGTGATTATACGTTCTCAGAATCAATTATATATGGTGCAGGTTGTGGTGTGGGTTGGCTACTTGCAATTATTGCTCTATCCGGTTTACGTGAAAAAATGAAATACTCCGATATCCCTAAAGGATTAAGAGGGTTAGGTATCACCTTTATCACTGTCGGTTTGATGTCGCTTGGCTTTATGTCTTTCTCTGGTATTTCACTTTAAAAATATCTTTATTCCTAATTTTTATGTTTTACTTAATTTGAATTTTTATACATCATTAGTCTCATCTGTAATATCACTATTATCTATAAGCGGAAGGCTAACACCTTCCGTTTATAGTCGTTAACTCTGTTTTCTTACTTATCCCTTCCTTTCGTCTTTTCTATTCATCTTTACTCATCACACAAATAATTCTTACTTATTCTTATATACGGAAGAAAAATAATTTTATTTATAACTCTTTAAATTATTATTACTTTTTTATTTTACGAATAGAATTACTTACGCTATTAAAACCTAATTGTTTAAAAATAAAAAATTAGGTCACATTAAATTAATAATAAATCAACAGGTTAAGGTTTTTCCTTAAAAAAGTCGTATTACATCATTTCTATTTTTTATTTCAACGTTTAATACTTAATTAAAATTAATTAAAAATCAATACATTAGAGAGTGGAAACAATTGAGTTAATAAATTTATCAATAAGAACAATAAATAACCATAAAGAATATTTATAAAATGCCGATACTCTTTTTAGTATTTGAAAAATATCAAAAGGATATATGGCATTAAATCAAAGAGTGACCTAAAAGCATATGTTTACTCATTTCTTATAACTCTTTGTCTATACCAATTACAGGAAGTAAAAATAAAACTTAAAAATCAATAAATTACATAGTTATATTTTTATAAAAAAGGAAATAACATTACATGTTTAAGAACTTCAAACAGCGTTATTTGCCAAACGTCTCATTCAATATGTCGAGTTTAAAAACAACAACTTTAGTTTGGCTTATTACAGGCTCTTTAGTTTTACTTCTTGGCTTAGCTTGTATTCTCTTTCTTTCATCAGTAAATGATTACCGAAGAAATCTAAACAACCTAAATGATATCTATAATGAACAATCACTATTAAATACTACTTGGGAAAACCTACTACAAACACGTAATACCTTAAATAGAGCAAGCTCTCGTCATTTATTAATTATTAATAAAATGGCTACTGCAAATACTGATATTTCAGCTTTATTACAACAAACTAAAGAAAAATTACAACATATCGAAAATGCTTGGGAAAGTTTTAAAAAGGTGCCTCACAACATTGAAAATGAAAACTATTTACAACAACTAGAACAGAAATATACTGAACTTAACGCCGCACTCATTGAATTTTTAGCCTTTTTAGAACAAGGCAAAACATATGAGTATTTAAATCAACCGACACAATCCTACCAAGATAACTTTGAGCAGGCTTACACTCGCTATCATCAGCAATTACAAAAACATTACACCAACTCATTAAATGAAGGAGAGCTACTTTATGATAAAATTATTTACAGCTTAATTATAATTACGTTCCTTATTGTTATTTTCTCTTTCTTAGTTCAGATTGTGTTAAGAAAAAATTTCATTTCACCGCTAAATGCCATAATAAAAAATATCGAAGACATCAGTAATGGTGAATTAGCAACCAATGTGACAACAAAAGGTCTATTTGAGATAAATATCCTCACTGCTAATATTGAAAAAATGCGGAATCAAATAAAACAGATTGTAAATAACATCAATCACAGTGCAAGCCTTATCAATTCAGAGCTAAATGAAATTGCTGCTATGAACAACAATCTTGCGGTACGAGTTGAACAACAATCGGCTGCAGTACTTGAAACGTCCGCAGGAATAAGACAATTAAGTGTAACCTCAAAACAGCATGCAGAAAATACACAAACATCATGCGAGCTCGTAACAAAAACAGATTCAATGATCCATCAGAGTAATGAAATGCTCGCTAATGTAGTTGAAAACATGCATGAAGTTGTCACTTTCTCTGAGCAAATTAATGATATAACTTCTACCATTGATAATATTGCCTTCCAAACTAATTTATTAGCGTTAAATGCTGCTGTAGAGGCTGCTAGAGTGGGTGAACATGGTAAGGGGTTTTCGGTTGTCGCTAAAGAAGTTAGGGAATTATCAATTAGTTGTAATTTAGCTTCAAAAGAGATCAAAGTCCTTGTCGCTAATTCAAGCAAAAAAATAAATCAATGTTTTCAGTTAGCCGCTGACGCAAACGATAATATGGTTGATATTTCTAAGCATACTGAAAATATTAATGAAATGATCCACGATATTTCTATTTCAACCAATGAACAAAGTAATGGCATTGTCCAAATTGAAGATGCAATAAACCAATTAGATCAAACAACACAAGCTAACTCGACAATGACGAGAGAATTAGTAGGTTCACTAGACTCTTTACAAACACAATCTGACAGACTAAAACAGGAGTTAACTGTTTTCCATCAATAATCTATATTCATTGACTTACTTATAAATTCTAAATTTTATTTTCAATAAAAAGCTATCTTAGGATAGCTTTCTTATTTTTATTATTTATTTAATACCACATTAGAAATGATTAAATTCAGGAATTTCTTTTTTACCATGTGATTTTAAAAAATTTAACACTCTTCTTGGTGTCGTGTTTAATATCCGCTCTTGAGGAAACTCTATCTCAGTTAATACATCTAATACTCGATCAAAATTGCCTAATGAAGATGCAATGTGCGAGTCAGACCCTAAAGCAATTAATCCACCTGCATCACGTACCGCTTTTGCTATTTCTATACAGTTTTTCTCACTTCCCATTCTAGAGTGAATAAATGATGAATTATTCATTTCCAAAGCAACATTACAAGCTGCAGCTACTTTTGCTACTTCAATGATATCAATAGGGTATTTTGGATTTCCAGGATGAGTTATTATTTGAACGATGCCACTTGTTATTGTCGCCACTAAAGCTTTTGTATTATCCACAAGACCTAATGATCCCATGACCGGATCATGAAATCCAGCAAGTACAATATCGAGTTTATTGCTCATTCTCTCACTACAATCAGTTTCACCTTTTATATTTTTAATATTGGCTTCTATACCATAAAGAATACCCACACCATCGATAATACGAGGGATCACTGGTAAATTAGAAAAATGCCATTCGTGAGGTGCATCATCCATATCAGGGCCATGGTCAGTTATTGCAAATAATTTTATCCCCTGCTTTTTAGCTTGCTGAAAATATTCACTAACTGTACTGTAAGCATGTGTACTGGCAATAGTATGAGCATGTAAATCAACGGGATACATAAATAACTCCTTTCTAAAAACACCTTAAAATCGATTAGTAATAGCAATAAAAATGGGAAGGAGCGGATATGCTACATTTTGTCTGCTTTCCTTTTTTCCCACTCTAGCAAGAAATGAAGATAAATTTTGATAAATATGCTTTAATCTTTAACATATTATTTAATATCAATTAGATAAATAATGTTTCATTTTAGGGCTATACACCATTATTTTGAAAATATATTGAATTATGTCATTTCATTCTGAATTTAGTATTCAATTTTAAAAAGGTTATTTATGTTCAACTATCCAGCAGTCGCTCATTTTGATGAAGAAAGTGAAACCTACGAAATTACATACCGTGATTTTGATAATATACATGCTGTTGCTTATACAGAAGATGATATTGAACTAGAAGCCTCTGATATTTTACATGTCGGCCTTGAAGAGTTTATTGCAAGCAAAATGCCTATTCCGGTACCATCAAAAGTACAACCAGGTGATTTTATTGTTTATTTACCGCTCATTAGCTGTTTAAAAATTGCTTTACATAATGCAATGTTAGAAACAAAAACTAAAAAATCTGATCTTGCAAGGAAAATGAATCTATCTAGCGCACAAATAGAGCGTTTATTAGAAGTTAATCAAACATCAAAAGTAGATAGCTTAGAACAAGCTCTTTATTTATTAGGTTATGGTATTTCTATCAGTGTTAATAAGAATTGCTCATAATATCATAGCTAAAAATGGCTCTAATAAAAAATTAGAGCCATTTAATTACATCACGATTAATGGGTTGCTATAAAGAGTTACAATTTTTTACTTACTAAGAATTTCGCATGATTAGTATAAATGGCAATAATATCTTCTCCACGTCCTACTAACCCAGCAACCTGATTTACCATATCAAGATGATCTTCTGCATAATCATCTTTAATTAGTTTACCTAATCGCATACTAGTCCGACCGACTAAACCATCGTTTTGACGCTCTGCAAAAAATGCACTTAATACGCGCATTGCTGCATGAGTAGGATCCAGTAAATTACCTTTTTCACCAGCAATTAAACCTTGGATATAACTACCGAATGAATAGTAATGAACACCATTTACGATTTCTTTGCCTTCACCACCACGAACTTCCGGTAATCCTTGTGGGTATTTTTTATTAAATTCAGTAACATTTTCGGTTGTTAATGCTTCTAATGCTGCCACAGCGTCTTGCGGATTACCACGGTTACCCGAAAACGTAGAAATAATGGTACCAATGGCTTTCATTACTGCATCAGCAATATATTCTGGCACACTGTCTTTACGCATAATACGTCGCACTAGATCGGCAATTTCTGAACCATGATTGACACCATTGACAGACGTTACAGAGGCAATATTTTTAGCGTGCTTTGCGGCAACATAACGACAAGCTAATGGACCTTGGCTATGACCAATTAAGTTTACTTTTTTAGCTTTCGTTTCTTTCAGCACTTTTTGCACAAATTCCCAAAGTTGTTCACCACGAACTTCATTCGAATTAAATGCAGAAAGAGATGCAGTAAAAACTTTATGACCATCCTTTTCTAATGCATCAGTGATGCCATAAAAATAGGGATAACCTACGATATCATCAAATCCAGATAAACCATGAACTAAAACAATCGGGTATAAAGTTGACATATTTTCCACTCCTTGGTTTTAAATTAATTTATTTAATTTGCTAAACATCCTATTAGCAATACCTATAACAAAAATTAGAATATAAAAATTATTATACAATATTACATTTTAATATTCTGCTTGTTATAAGTATGATTAGATTAATCTATAATTTACGATCGTAAAGCATTATTTTAATTTATTGCAGATAATCTTAATTAAGACTAGAAAACAGTAACATACCTTCAACTATACCTTCTGCTTTTTTTATTTTTTTTCCAATATAAGTATCTGAACACGATTCATATTTTGCAAGCTGAATAAATGTTTTACCAAAAACATAATAGTCAATAAGCAGTTGATATTCCTCTCTACTGTGCTCCCTGAGTATTGACATTAATTCATTGATTATTATTGCTTTATGATGACAACATTTTTTTCTTAATCTTATCCTCTCAGGAATAACGTCCCTTTTATTGCCACTCAATAAATTAACAATCTCTTGATTATCAGCGATCCAAGATCCCCACCCCGCTAATACTTTTGATATATTTTCCATATTACATCCTTGTTTTTATAAGGTGATAATTGCATCCTGCAACTATTTAGCAATAATTAGCTTAATATGAATATAATGATAAAAGTTTAATTTACAACTTAGTTTTATTCAGATATTGAAGTAAATCATTAATCGATTAATAGAGGTATGAAAATACAATCAAACAGAAATTCTCTTCTAGCTATTTAAATTTAAAAAAGAAATGATATTAAAAATATAAATACTCTTTACTTTTTATTAAAATAGCTAGAAATAGAAAAGCATTAACAATTAGGGTAATGTTTCTTCAGGACGTAAAGTCAATACTTCATACCCATTCGCTGTAACTAAAATAGTATGTTCTGATTGAGCTGATAATTTTTTATCACGAGTGACTACCGTCCAACCATCTTTTTTAGTTTTAATTTTCGCACCACCTTGGTTTATCATTGGTTCAATCGTAAAAGTCATACCTTCTTTTAATTCAATACCTTGTCCTTTAACACCATAGTGTAATACTTGTGGTGCTTCATGCATTTCTCTGCCGATTCCATGACCACAGTATTCTCTTACAACACTATATCCATGACTTTGTGCGAGACTTTGAATAGCATGACCAATATCACCTAATGTTGCCCCTGGTTTTACTTCTTTAATACCTTCCCACATTGCTTGATACGTTATTTGTACAAGCTTTCTCGCAATAGGTGATGCCTCAGGCATAATATACATTTTACTTGAGTCAGCAATAAATCCATTTTTTTCTAATGTAATATCTACATTTATAATATCTTTACTTTTTAAACGCTCATCTACCTTTGGTACGCCATGGCAAACAACTTCATTAATAGACGTATTTAAAACATATTCATAATCATATTGCCCTTTACTTGCGGGCCTTGAATGAAGTTCATTAACAATAAAATCTTCTACTTTATCGTTAATTTCCAGTGTAGAAACACCGGGAACAATAAAATCATCAAGCATTGTAAAAACTTGCGCTAACAAACGTCCTGATTCGCGCATCAATTCAATTTCATCTGTCGTTTTAATCGTTATCTTATCCATTATTTTTCCTTTTATTCTTACTCGACTTCTTGCTTGATGGTCTCTTTTTTCAGCATTTCATTAATAATCATTGGAAACGTTTTATCTGGGTTTAATTCTGCTTGAATACCAATTTTTATCCAGAATTCTGCCTGAGCATTAACAGAGCGTGACATCACATTGCTTGCTTTTCGCAAGTACTCATGTAATTCATCAGAAATTTTTACAATACCCACACCAATCCTTATATACAGATCATAATAAAACATATACGTTATATAATAGAATTAAACCCTTCTTCTTTCAATTGCTATTCGATATAACCATAGGCATAAAATGCCTAAATAAGAAAACAAGGAGAAATACGAGAAAATAAAACTCAGAATAAAGAGGTTATACTTATGCTTTTCATGTACTTCGTTACACCCATCTATAAATTTATAACATTTAGCTTCAGACTAGCCTAAATTACAGCTATTTATTTTTAAATATGACTAACCTCAGAATTAGCTGAGAGACAAATTAGAAAGCAAACGCTAATTTAGTATTAATAAAATTTAGAAACGAATTTCGTATAAATACTAAGGAAAGCAAGAATATGAATCTATTTAAAACCATCGCATCACTTTCGTTATTAAGTAGTATTTTAATACTAACCTCAGGCTGTACAACAATTGAGAGAAATTATCCCACAAGCTTAAGTGTCGCCAACGAGCAAACTGAAAACAGAGCTCTTTCAACAAAATGGGGAGAAAGCTTATCTTCTGTTACTCAGCATGTTGATGCATATCGATTATCAGATACTCCCTCACAAACAACCTCAATATACTATCAAAGTGGAAAACCTGCTGATTCTTATTCAAAAAACACACGTATAAATGAAAGCCCAGTACAGATATCTATATTAACGGAAGATAAAAAAACAATGCCACTGTATAGTGCGCAAAACAACCAACACTTGTTATATGGTAAAGAGAATGATCGTTATATTATTTTCTTACATAATACCAGCCCACGCAAAATATATGAGGTAATTATCACTGTTGATGGTTTAGATGTTATTAGCGGTACAGCGGGCTCTTATCAAAATAGAGGTTATTTATTAAGACCAAGTGATACGTTATTTGTTGAAGGATTTAGAAAAAATGATCAGCAAGTTGCTGCTTTTCGTTTTAGCTCTCCTGATGAGGGATATGTAAATTATAATACGCAAGGTGATAAAAAAAATCAGGGAGTAATTGGTGTTGCACTTTTTGAATCAGAAGAAGGCCAACAAAAAGTGATGAAAAAGTGTAGTTATTTACCAAACCCTTTCCCAAATAGTCACTATGCACCTGAACCGTGTATTCCTTAATCCTTATCCATTCATTTTTTTATTTTAAAGATAGCGTAAATTATTACGCTATCTTTTTGAGTCCTCACAAAATAAGATACTCAAGACTATATTAACATTTCATGTTAGTACACTTTATCTAGTTCCCTTTTTTATGTATATTTAATCCCTAATCACCCTCATGTTAACTTCCTCTACATATCATCCCCCTTTATCATTATTAATTATATAAACTTATTAGGAATTATTATGTCTGAAAAACCGCATCGTATTATATTAACTGGAGGTCCTGGCTCTGGGAAAACCACACTAATAAATGAATTTAAAAATAGAGGCTATCCTTGTTCTTTAGAAGCAGGAAGAGCCATTATTCAAGACCAAAGTATTATCGAAGGAAATGCATTACCATGGATAGATCCTAATGCTTTCGCACATTCAATGCTAATTTGGGAGCTGCGTTCATGGCATGAAGCAATTAACAAAAAACTAATTTATTTCTATGATAGAGGGCTCCCCGATATTGCAGGATATTTATTACTGTGTGGTTTAACTATCCCAAAATACCTTGATAAAGCAATTACATTATTTCGTTATTCAACGAATGTGTTTATTGCACCACCCTGGACTGAAATTTATACTCAAGATAAAGAAAGGAAACAAACAGAAAAAGAAGCAAAAGAGACTTATCTAGCTATGATAGCCGTTTATAAAAAGTATAATTATCATTTAATAGAGCTTCCTAAAATAGAAACAGCCCATAGGGCTGATTTTATTTTTAATAATATCTAAAAATTTATTATCAGCCAGTAGTAATTACTGGCTGATAATAATGTTAGTTTTTAATAAGAAGCCATAATCCGTAAATCAGGTTTTTCTCCCCGCATAATGGCACGTTGTTGTTCGTGAACAGCCTCATTAATTGCTTTTTGCTCTCCTGGTGTTCGGGTATTTTTACCACAAACTAAAGTAGAACACACAGGACTCCCTAATCTGTGACTTCCTGAATCACCCGCACTAAAAGTAACGTTATCAGTTGCACAACCCAATAATAAAAAAGATAATAATAAAGTGATTACTATGCGCATATTTTTCCATATGAAATTAAATTTCAACTTGATATTAAAGTATTAATAAGCATCAAAGGTATAATGTGGTTTTTGTTTCCATTTAAATTCAACTGTTTGTTTTTTTTCATTCCAAAATGGCTCAGGAACAGGCATGGTAAAACTTATTTTTTGAATAGGCTTTATTGTTGAGTTATCATTATTGAGATATTGATTATTTACTAATGACTTTGAGTCATTTAAACCAATCTTAAAAATCTGTCCAAATTTTTGTTTTTCTTCTTGCACTTCCATCTCAAAACGAGATTGCTTTCCTAACATAAAAACCAAGTTATTATTAACTGGTTTACTATCAACATGAAAATTATCAGTATGTATTTCAGTTAATTTGGTTTTAGCTACTTTGCTTGTAGTACAACCCGTACTAACAAATGCAGAAAATAATAAAAATAAAAAGTAATGCATAATATAAATATCAATAAGAAATAGGAATTAATAATTATTTCATAAAAATATTCATCAATAAAATAATTTTTATTATTTTAATAAAAAAAGAAAAATAGACTTAAAAAAGCACCATATAAAATAAATTAAACTATAAATTACAACAAAAAACAAAATAAATGGTTGGCATAAGTAAAATACAAAGTTAGGCCAAAAAGTATTCAATTCATTATTAATATACATACTTAAAACTAATAATGAATTACGTATGAATAATTATAAATCCATGTTTTTAATGTGGATATAATTTAAGTCAACAAAAATGGACATTAAAGAATGTCCGATTAATAAAAATAAGGTTATTTCATTCTATTTTTTTATTTTATAATGTGATTTCACAAGAGAATTTAAATATACTTCTGTTTTATAATGTGTAAACTCTATCTTGTTGTTATTAGACGTAAACAAAGGTATTCCACTGCCTAATAAAATAGGCACTTTAGTTATTATTAATTCATCAACCAAGCCTTCACCAATAAAAGACTGAACTGTTTTTCCACCATCAATATACACTCTATTATAATTATTAAATTTAAGTGTTTTCACTATCTCAGAAGTACTTCCTGATAATATATTAACATTGCTAGGTAATGATAGAGGTAGTTTTTTAAGGGTATCGCTTAGCACAAAAACTGGTTGCGAATATGGCCATTTAATATCAAATCCCATTATTGTTTCGAACGTTATTCTTCCCATAACAATAGCATCTATTTCACTAAGAAAATCGGTAAAACCAAAGTCTGAATTTTCAGGATTCTCAATGTTAGTAAGCCATTCAATGTTACCTTGCTTATCAGCAATATAACCATCTAAACTTGTTGCTATATAAACTATGATATTCATTTTTCATACTCTTTTTTAGAAAGGATATATTAAATTACCATTAAATAAAAAAATTTAAAATAAAAAGAAGCGAAAATAATAGAAAGGCGATAAAAATTAATAAGCTCTTAATTTTTAATTTTAGAAATAAAGAATGAAGTGCATACTTATAAATATAATAAAAAAAAGCCTTATAGTTTTAAACATCTATAAGGCTTGTAGTTATAACGTATAACTTACTGACCTGCAGCCATTTTTTTCATTTGTTCTAATGAATCTAAAGCTTGCTTACAAGTACTTTCTTGAACGTCTTTAGGTAATGCAGCAAATTGTTCTTTAGCTTGAGCATATTGTGCTTTCATCGCTTCAGCTTGAGCTTTAGTTGCATCATTTTTTGCCATTAACTCAACATAAGAGTCAGTTTCTTTAAAATAATCTTCGCATGATTTAGATAAATCAGCAGAAACAGCAACAGAAGAAAGTGATAATAAACCCAATGCTAAAATAAGATTTTTCATAAATATCCTTTAAGTTTAATAAATAGTTAGAAAGAGATTCTATTGTTTTTCTTGAGTTTAGATTATCTCAAGAAAAATAAAAAATAAGGATAAGTATTATCTTAATTAAAAAATAAAATCACATCCAATAATGAGTAATTTAAAAACAAAATCAAAATAAGATGATTAATATTAGCCATCTCTTCTTTTAATTAACAAAAAAAATTATTATTCTTTAATTAATATGCTGTTATGAATTTTTAAAGGAAGAAATTACACAAAATAGCATAATCAAGGGTGTATCTAAACAATCATAGTTATACATTTACTTTTCGATGCAATAAAACAAATTTAACTCACAAATATAGATAAAAATGGAAATTACCAGTATAGACTGGCACGCTTATGGAGTTTTTCCTACCTTTCATGCTCCTAAAAAGAGTAATATAGATATAGTGTTCTATTTAACTTGATTTATAGAAAATAATTTGGAAAGTGATTTTTCACAAGAAAACATCTCTAAACATTAGGTGTTATACGTAAAAAAGAAATGGATGGATGAACACTTTTATAAGTTAGAAAATAATAATTATTTTTAGGTTCTCAATGTATTTTATCTCAAAGATTATCTTATTGTATGAAAAGCCTTGAGAATATTGTGGTAAAAATCCACCTTTAATTATAAACACACATCTAAAATAGAGTAACAAATAATAATTAATTACTTATTTTAACTTTTATCATCATTATATGAAATAAATCATTTAAACAACCATTAACTTATTACGAATTAAATTAACATCCTCTTAATTTAATTCTATTTTTATAATTTTGACGTGATCTATATAAAAGAATCATATGTCACACTTATATATAGTTACTCTGTACTTAATAGGTTCTATTAGTCAGGGGTACGCCCCTTCAACGGAGGCATTTAATGTCTATAAAATGGGTTTTGATCATATCTGGAATTGTTATTGGTGCTATTTCTTTACTTCTTGGTGTTAATGGAAATCCACCTAATATGGGTGTTTGTGTCGCTTGCTTTATTCGAGATAGTGCGGGCAGTATGGGATTACACAACACCGAAACAGTACAATATCTTCGTCCTGAAATATTTGGTTTTATTCTTGGCTCATTTGCTGCCGCCCTTCTGTTTAAAGAATTTCAATCAAAAGCGGGTTCAGCCCCCATTATTCGATTTGCGTTGGGTTTTTTAATGATGGCAGGTTGTTTAGTTTTCTTAGGTTGTCCATTAAGAATGGTACTTCGCATTGGTGCTGGTGATTTAAATGCTGTAATAGGATTAGTTGGATTAATAATAGGTATTGGTGTTGGTAGTCTATTTGTAAAAAAAGGATTCTCTTTACCAAGAAATTATCGTCAATCCTCTGCCGAAGGTTTTATTTTACCTATTATTTGCATAGTCCTATTTGTTTTATTCTTATGGAATAGTGATATTTTCAATGCCAGTGTAAAAGGTCCTGGTGCAAGTCATGCTCCTGTATGGATGTCTATAATAGCAGGGCTTATTATTGGATTTATTATTCAACGAACTCGATTTTGTTTTATTGGAATGGCAAAGCACGTCTTTCTATCACGTAATTATAATATGGCATTTGGTGTAATAGCATTAACAGTTGTTGTTTTTTTAGGCAATCTCTACTTAGGAAAATTCAATCTTGGTTTTGAAAATCAACCTATTGCACATAATGATGGTCTATGGAATTTCCTCTCTATGGCACTTGTAGGCCTTTGTGGTGTGTTTATTACAGGTTGCCCATTACGTCAACTTGCTAACGCAGGACAAGGCAACTCCGATGCTGCTATAAGTGTAATGGGAATGTTGGTCGGCGCTGCATTTGCTCATAATTTTTCTTATGCATCAAGCCCTGCTGGCGTTACCGATAATGGCAAAATTATTGTTATTGTTGGTTTAGTTATTACCATCACTATAGGTGTTCTTTATACTTATACTGTAAAAAAAATGCAGGATAATGAGATTAATAAAAATGACGCATAATTATTTATTTCTTTTCCATGAGCAATATGCTGTAAAAAAACTTTATCACCAACTTCAGCAAGATAATTTTTCAGTGATGATTATTGATGTGCCTAGAAAATTATCATCAGAATGTGAATTAGCAATATCGACTTATCTTTCTGAAAATGAAGACTATAAAAAATTTATTAATAATAACATTAGAGCCATTTATAAAGTAAATTCAAATCATTTCGATCTACTTTGGCAAGATAAAAACTAAATAAAGCACTCTTACATTATCTACTTTTCAAAAGTTAAAAGGCTACATTTTTGTAGCCTTTCACTATAATAAAATCTGCTACATACGAGTAAGTAATTACATTTATTAGATTATTTAAAAGATAAAAACCACCCGTATTTAAACCGGATGGTTTCTATAATTAAATATCCATAAAATGACTCTTTGATCACTCGTCATTCTTCTTCTGGTGGATTCTTGAGGATCTGGTGAATTTCCTCTTTTAGCCTTAATTTTTGTTTTTTTAACTCTACGACCTCTTCACCATAACCTCTTCTATCTTTATGTTCCAATCTTACAATTTTATGGTCAAGTTCGTTATGTTGTTCAAAAAGAGCTCGAAAGTGAGGGTCTGTTTGGCGGAGCTTTGAAATTAAATCACGATATTCTGGAAACATAAATAGCTACCTTCCTTATCAATTGTGAATTAAATACTCTTTTCAGTTTCACTCAAACAGATTGGGCTGTCATTGCCTTTATGTTAAAAGTAAGACCAATATCAATTAATATTTTTCATTTTAAAAATAGTTGAACATTTTTATATTAAATACGTATATTATGGTAACTAGTGTATTAATTGGTAATTTTACCTAGTATTAGATTATAAAATAGTCATTAATATTTATTTGAAGTTATCTACTCAAACCAAACATCTTCATATCCTTCTTTATCAATAATAAATTTATATCCTTCGGGTAGATAAAGATATTTTATTACTTCTGGCAACAATTCATTTAAATGGCTTGTATGCAGTGTTTGATAAAAATCATCTCTTTTACAGTGTTCACCGCAATAAAAAAACCAGCTTATTGTACCGTCTTGAGGTCGTTTTATGCGTGCCCCAAAGATAGGATTTGCATGTAATGTATCTAAAGCAATTGCAACCATATCTTCTGGCGACATAGGCAAAGCCTGATACTTTTCACATAAGTTTTTTTGTTGCTCAGTAATGGCTAATTCATTGTTTTTATTCATTATAAAATCTTAAAGTTAAAAAATAGTCTCTTAAATAGAATTTATCAATATAGAATTCTAATCTACCTATCGTTATCAAACGAATATTGGAAAAAATGAATAAATATTCATCTATTAATGCAAAAGATAAAAGAGAGATAGAATTATGAAAATTTACACTAAATAAAAGGATGAAAAAACATCAATTTGATTTAGAAACAAACAAATAAAAGCATTAATACCTTTTTTATTGGAAAAAAAGCATTTATTGTTAATTTATAAAATAAAAAATCGCTACATTTATAGTGATCTCTTATAGTAATTTATACCCATCTATTTGAGTCACTAAGCCCAATGCCGCCACATTGGGCTTTCCTTATCTATTGATAATAAGCATAATTTACAATTCTTCCATGATAAATATATCTATCCTTTTATCTTTTGCAAAGAATAGTTAGGATTGATATCCTCAAATTAATATACTCAGTCATAGCGTTTTAGCTAAATAAACTCTATAGGGATTACTTTAAAAAAAGAGGTAAAGCCATTACTCCAACAATTAAAGCAACAATTCCATGTAATATCATTGCTATTTTAGTTCTAACTACATTCACACACTCGTTTTTACGACAGCTTAACCATTCATTAAGTGAAATAAAAAAGCAGATAAGACAATAAAAACCAGCACTAAATATAATAAAAACTGAAGTTATTGCTCTAGATAAACTTGACCATCCCCCTGAATTGGAATGTGGGCTTAACTCATTATAAATAAGCAGTCCAGTAACTATTAACAGACCTATCCAAAATGCCATTAGAATACCTTTTCCAACAACCTTTATTTCAACTTTATCGTTTTCCATATTTATTAGCCTTTATATTTAAATTATTATCCACTCTGTTTTTTGGGCTTTCCTCACTTATTATCAGCTAAATTTTCTTGTTCTTTTAATTTTGAAAGAGCTAATTCTTTCATCCAATCTGCAAGTAATGGCATCGTTTTTATTGAATCCAATAATGCACGCTCTTTTTTTGTTAAACGAATCACAATCACTTCAGTTTTCATTGCGGACATAGTAACGTTCTCCCCTTTTGTTGAGTTGGGGAAATATTGACATAAAATATCGACAGAACGGTCTGACTTACAGGATTTTACAAAGTCATCATTTAAAGATGTAATAATGAAATAGTTGAAATATCGTCCACTATTTGTTTTTAGAAAAAATTTAATACTTTTACAATATATTTTAATAAAAAATAAGTATTATTTTTATTTCAATACCTCAAAAATCCCATTATTTAAGTCTATGGTCTTTTTTATAAAATATAAATCAGATACATTTATCTAATGTATAAATATGATCATCAAAAACCACACCATTTATAACGCAATTATCTTTCAGAATTTCAGTAAGAATAAATCCATTTTTTTCTAATACACGTTCTGATGCCCTATTCCCTGCAGTCACAACAGCTTGAAACTTTGTCAAACTAACCAATTCAGGCAAAGCTAATAGTTGAGCTAATGATTTGGTACCTATAGATTTTCCTGCGTGTTCTGGTGCAATGATATAACCAACCACAGCCAGTTTTTCTTTATCTTGGTGTATAAGCTTCAATCCCGTAAAACCTAAAGATGCGTTATTTATTTTATTACGGATAGTAAAGAACAGCCAATGTGAGGATGATAAATCCCATTCAGGCAACCGATTATTAAAAGCCTCTCTTATTTGCTCTTCACTCATCGTAGTTGATACATACTGCATAGCCTCAGGCGAGCGATATAAACGACTAAAAAGCAGCCAATCATCTTCAATTATTTTTGTGAAAATAAAGTCCATACGTTATCCAGAATAAATATAGTAATATATAAATTAATTGTATATTACTATAGGTAATAAGTAATGATAATTTTAGACTACAAATTATTTTCTATCATTTATTTTTGAGTCAAATCATAGCTTTCAGAAATTAAAGATTGCAATTCTTTTTCATTAAACTCGCAATTTAGTTTAATAGAAACCCAATGTTCTTTATTCATGTGGTATGCTGAATAAACCCCTTTTTTTAATCGTAAAGATCCAACGAGGTTTGGCATAGCTTTTAGATTAATGATATCAATTATTTTATTCTCCCCATCATCAGATAACTTATTTTCTGAAACATCCATGATAGCAGCAAACCACTTTGAATTATTTTTATGTCTAAAAATTGCATAATTTGGATATTTGCTCCATAAATATTCAGGAGTTACATTATAATTTTCTTCAATATAGTCAATGAGCTCTTTTCTATTCATTACTCCTCCAGTTCAGCAAAATATCTAAACTTAAATATAGACCTATCATGTCTTATGAATCAACTGATTATTAACACCACTACTAGTCCCCCTTTGAATAATCAGTAAATTAATAGATATTTTAAAGTTAAGGCAGATGCTTTACTAAAAATAATATTTTTAAACAACAATTGGTTATAGCTATCCATTAACAATAATTATCATTTATGGCTTATCAGCTAATTTTTTAAATATTTATAAGATACACATGAATAATTATTATTTTTTATAAAATCAGAAAGAATTATTGCTATATCAAAATAGAATAAACAAGAAATTCAAAAGGTTATCGTGGATGGATATAAAAAACGATTTGAAAAAAATTGAAGTAATGTTTACAAAAAAAGTGCTGAAACGATTTGCTGATATTCAAAATAAGAAAATAAGAAAATAAGGAAATGAAGAAATGAAGAAATGAAGAAATGAAGAAATGAAGAAATGAAGAATATATACTCTTAATGGCCTTAATGTTTTTAAGTATTATCAGTACCCTATAATAATATTTAAATAAGAAAAAACCCCGCCAAAGCGAGGTTTTATATATTTAACTATTTAATGCTTAACTTATTTGAGCTGCCATTACACTTTTACAAAATATACATCTTGCGCCGTGTGGGTTGTTCACTGTCACATCAAATTGTGATGTTCTATATTGTGAACCGCTACAACAAGGGCATTTAAAATAGAGGCAAATAGTTATAGCGCCCTTAGAGTGCTACCACATTGCCAGCAGAAGGACCTTTCATACCATTTTCCATGGTAAATGAAACTTTTTGGCCTTCAGCTAATGTTTTGAAGCTATCGCTTTGGATTGCAGAGAAATGTACGAATACATCTTTGCTGCCATCTGCAGGAGTAATAAAACCAAAACCTTTACCTTCATCAAACCATTTTACTGTACCAGTCATTGTATTAGACATAGAATTTCCTTTAATTATTTAGATCGCCATATGGCATGTTCGGTTTGTTTTTTATTTTTACTTATGGGATCAATTAGAAGGAATTCGCAATGAAGTGGTATCGAGGATAGCGCTAAACGGGAACAACCTTAATCTTACTAACATAAATAGGCCTGTACTTCCAAACCAGTGATGTCATTAAGCCATAGAAAAGCGTATATAGCAAATTTTATTTTTAAAGATAGCACTTTTATTATCTCCAATGCTCCCGATATCTATTTTTCTAACACATTTTTAAATATATGCCGTAACGTATTTACAGATATCACATTCATACCACGCGGAACGAGAGTTACCCGTTGTCGTGACTGTCTTCGTTAATTCATGAGAGAACCACATGAAATACGGAAGTTGATAGATTCAACATCATCAGGGCACCCCAACAAAGTATTATCTTCAATGCCATACTAGGATAAGCTTCCACAGCTCACTTTTAAAATCTGATAAATATCGATTCAATTGATCAGCAGTAAATTCAGATGAGCCAATATAAATAGTGCAGCTTTGGCTGCCAAGACCAACTTTGACTGCTCCAGCAGTCCTGTGGAGTGTTCTAGTCCATTGTTTGATGTCTTACTGCCAACTTACAGCTTCAATCCACCAAGATTTTCCTGAATCTTTATCTTTGATATTCTTCAGCTGAACCCGAGAACCATCCATTTAATATCACGCAAGCGACTAATTTCATTTTTGGCATTCGCTAACTCCTGCATATATTGAATATCCAACTAGTTTAGTCGTATCACTTGTGGGCTTTTTTATTGAACATCAATATAAACATATTGATACTTTTATATGATAAAAAAATATTATTATCATATAAGTATTGAATTTCAATTCTATTTTATTTATTAATAATAAGGTCATTAATGCTGTAGAGTTATAGATTCTAAGTTGTCCATTTAGTCAATATGCTGTTCTCTTCATTATACGATATGAGTTAGCATTATTTTCCTTTTAATCCATCTTCTCCAGATGGATTTTTTTTGCCCCTACATAATAAAATATCTTCATGAAAGTATAGGGAACTTCAATTAAAGTAGAATAACTTAAATTTATTATTTTAGTGATTTTTTATAATTGTGATTAATTTCACTTTTTTCCATTAAAAAGATCTATGTAATAGTAAATAGGGATTATATGGGGGTACACTATAATAACAATTATGATTCATCGGCGTTCTGTGTTCTTTAAACCATCATTATTGATGGTTTTTTATTAAAAAATAAAATTAATTTATTGCCTAGAGTACATAATCATTGCTCTCGAAAACATTAATATAAGATAAATATTTTATTCCATTCTTATGAAAAAAATCTGATCTATATTCCCCATCTCGACTTAATTTTTCAACTTAACCATAGCAAACAAATATTATTTTTTAATATTTTTTTATTTTGATTTGATAAAACACAAAATAAGCATTGAAAATTAATTATTTTTATAATACAAAAACAACTCATAACCTTTTTTACATTATAACTAAATATAACTCACACTCTCCCCCAACTCACTCTTGGGGGCTTTTTTATCGAACAGCGATATAAATATCTTGATCTTTTTTTGAAAAATCAAATAGATATTAATATACGTTATATACAAAATGGCTTCATATATTTACACATACGATTCACCTTCGAAGCATTTTATAAAGGATACAGCTTTATTAAAAAATAAAACTAGGTAATTAAATATTATTGTTCTTTTAGATGTTTATGAAAGGAAAAAATTATGCCTAAGAAATTAATCATTATTACAACAATATCAATATGTTTACTTTCCGGCTGTGCAGTTAGATTAGCATCCCCACCTGAAGATTATCAAGGCTCTGATTTTTCACGAATTAGGGCTAAAAATTATGCATATCCGCTTACAATGAACATCTATGAAAAAGATGGAAACTGCTATAAGCAAACTGATACAAAAAGTTTGGGGCCCGGATTTAATATTATTGGTATAAAATCAACATATAACAAAAAAATACCAGGAATGCTACCTCCCTCAAAAGAAATGCAAGGATTAGACGCTCTAGAGTATAAAATAAAAGCTAATCAACGGATTGAATTAGAATATAAAGCAGTAACATTCCGTTCTCAATACACACAAACAATTAAAACATACCGGCATAAATTTATACCTCAAGAAGGTCATGACTATGATTTATATGACGGAGATTTTGGAATAATAACCATCTTTGATTTAACAACAAATAGCTTTGTAAATCATGGCTGGGGAGATGATCAGGAATGCAAAGGTAAAGTAAGTTACTGGACAGGTAAAATGAACTATGACTAAAACTAATAATATTACTTACAACCTTATTAAACTCCGTTTATTTTGTGCAAGCTATTTCTAAAAAACTGAGTGAACAAACTCAAGATAAATTTATTTTTAACGATCTATCCCTGCAAAGCGGGGTTTTGCATATTCGACTATTTAATATTTAAAAATAACCTTATTTAATTTAGGGTTGATACGAATTAGTACGACATGACTTACATTGCTTCTTGCGTTTATTTTATATATCGATATGACTCCTAGCGTATCAGCATTTTTTATTGTGTTTTGGGTAATCTTTTCATACTTGCAATTTAGATATATATGATCGAATTCAACCTAATACTGCTATGACTTAAGGCTAAATCTAGTCCAATAACAGTCCGCTCAGTGCCAGGAACGGACTTTTCTAGTAGGCCTGTACAATGAGTAGAGGGATATGGCACAGTCACTACGCTGTAGATAAAAACATGTTTTAAAAAACAGTGTTGACATTAAATATCAAATGTGTAAATTAGTATTCAACAGCACAATGAAAGTAGTTAGTAAACTATTGAATAGAAAGTAATTATCGGAAAACCATTTTGCTTTACAGGCCACGAAATTTGTTGTTTGGGATGTACTTGCTTTCCGGCCTTGTAGTGATTGTGCTGGTTCGCAAAATGGTAGTGTTAGCGCGACGATGTAAGGCCTTGTTTTTTAGTTGATGCTGACGGTTTATTTATAATAACCGTATGAGCAATAGGCAACGCATCAAAGAGTATATGTCGCGAGGGGATGTGCTTGTTTAAATTGCCACGCTTAGGTTCTGAAAGTGCAGGCAGTTGTATAACGAGATAAATAGAGGGAGGATTTTAGTATTAATGCCCAATATTATCTGTAGTAAACGGGTACATTTGAAAGCGGTATAAATAGCAGTATCATTTATTAAGTTTATTAATGTTAAATTTGAATTCTGAAGTACTTTAAAAGCCCTGACTGCAATGGTTAGGGCTTTTAAGATTACTCCCTCGTTTCAATTGTAAGTTCTCCCAAGAAATCATTAATAATACTAACCTTGATAATTTCTCTAGATGAACCCCTCGATGCACTATCAGTATAGGCACGCTGTAACCTCCTACTCATTAATCATATTTCCTCAATGTTAGTCTTACGATTAAAGTTGTAAGAAGAACTGCCAACGTCAGTTCCTCACCCAGAGCAGACGTTCAGCTCTAATTGCGTTTTACTTACGAACTCTGTCAACTTAAGTCTGACCAAATACAATTTAGAACCCCCGACAAAAATAATTAAGGCTACACACCATGCGTAGCCTTAATCTTATTTACATTATCTAACTTAATTAGCTTTTATCTTAATTAGTTTTTATCTTTATTCTCTATCGCTATTGTTTGCCGTTTTTCTTCTTCCGGTAACTCATACTCAATAGCAATAGTCAGAAGTCCACTTGATAAATCAGCTTTTTCTATTTTAACATTCTTACCGAGGTCAAACTGCAACGTAAATTGCCCTTGAGATATGCCTCGGTGGATCCATTTATCATTGTCTTCTTCTGATTTTTCTTCTTTTTTCCCTTCAATCAATAAACGACTACCTTTCAATGAAACCGATAGGTCATTTTCTTGATATCCAGGCACACTCACTGTCAGTTCATAATGGTTATCATCAATCTGTTTCAGGTTATAAGTCTGTACAGGTGATGCAATTGGCTTACTGCCTGTTAACTGACTAAACAGGCGATCTATCTGATCAAAACGATTTGAAACTAAGTTGTCAGATAATGTTGGGAATAATGAAAAAGGTTTAATGTTAGGCATATAACTCCTCCTTCAGTATTTAGTGAATTATGGGCAGTATCTTATTTACCCAAAATATAAATATGAACGAGCAAGTGTTTTTCAAGCCCTAAAACCTAAATTTTTTATCTTTGACCAACATGGGTTTGTAGATAGCAAAAAACCTCGCCGAAGTGAGGTTTTGTATATTCAACTATTTAATGCTTAACTTATTTGAGCTGCCATCACACTTTTGCAAAAGAATATAAAGAAGCTTTAGTGTGATTATCAAGAGATTCCTTGATTAGAGCATCGACTTTTGGTTGTATTTTAATAAAATCTTTTTGTAATAAAGCATCACATTCTTGCTGTGTGTATAGTCTATTCTGAATGATGTCATTGCCAGTATGTCCATAGCAAACCGTCAAAACACCTGCAATATCATAATAGGATTTGTATTTTATTCCTTCTAAATAACTAATAAGTGTTAAGGCTATAGTAACGGCACTAGTGCTACTTAATACAATTGTTTTCCGTTTTAATTGCACTTAATATCCTTTTTATTAAAAAGTATTATTTCATAAATATAATTAAATCTTAGAATCAAACTTAACATTTAATTATGTTATCATTAGAAAAATAAAACTTAGAGATAAAGTATAATGAAAAAAATCAATATAGATAGAATAATTAAAAACTTATCGGACAAGGATATAAAAAAAATAGATCAAATTTATAACAACCAAACTAATAAAGAAAAAAGTTTTAGTTAGTTCATAAACCTCTTTGCTCCGTTTTCTTAATTGAGAATAAGCAGACATTTCAGTTTCATACTCAATTTCTATTTCATCGAGATACTGCATTATTTCTGGCAGATAACCTACACCAAATGCCTCTTTTGCTTTTCCTCTAAAGCTGTTAGGTGGAATGTGGCAAGTCAGAGAAGATGCTGACTTGGTGGATATGCTAGCGACACCTTCAATCAATACCTTTGACGATCCAATATTAAGGAAGATATTAAAAGATGAGCGGACGACCTCGTGAGAAAAACATTGATATCCCAAATTTATATACAACGTATCATCCAAGAATGCGAAAAATGTATTGGCGATATCGCCACCCTATAACAGGTAAATTTCATTCCTTGGGCGCTGATGAAACTCAAGCGCGATTAATCGCCATCGAAGCCAATAGCCGTATTGCAGAACAAAGAACGCGTCAAATTTTAGCCATCAGTGATCGTATTGCAACTGATAAAGATGAATCAATTACCGTTGCCACATGGTTAGATCGTTATTTGAATATCCAAAAGGAACGTTTAGATCAAGGAGAGATACAACTTGCCACCTATCGGCAAAAGAAAAAACCTATCGCTCTTATGCGCCAAAAACTGGCTTTACTTCCACTCGCAAAAGTGGGCACTCGAGATTTGGTCAGTATTCTCGATGAGTATAAAGCCTTAGGACAATCGCGTATGGCACAAGTCGTTAGATCCGTTTTTAGTGATATATTTAAAGAGGCACAACATGCCGGTGAAGTGCCACCCGGTTATAACCCTGCATTGGCAACCAAAAGACCAAAAACTCGGATCAAGCGTCAAAGATTGACTTTAGATGAGTGGCGTCAAATTTATGATTTAGCTGACAAGCAACATCGTTATATGGGCAATGCGATGCTCCTTGCTCTCGTAACCGGTCAACGTATTAGCGATATCTCACGGATGCGTTTTCAAGATATCTGGGATGACCA
Source organism: Pseudomonas sp. FME51 (assembly GCF_014897305.1). Classification (NCBI taxonomy): domain Bacteria; kingdom Pseudomonadati; phylum Pseudomonadota; class Gammaproteobacteria; order Pseudomonadales; family Pseudomonadaceae; genus Pseudomonas; species Pseudomonas sp. FME51. Next base: position 576,814 of record NZ_JABUYN010000001.1, read on the forward strand.
TTTGCATGTGGTTCAAGGTAAAACGGGCGCTAAAGTGGCCATTCCCCTCTCTTTACGCAATCAGGCCATTAATGTTTCACTTAAAGAAATCGTTGAACGCTGTCGTGATCGCGTGGTGAGCCACTACTTAATTCACTATTTTCGAACCACATCGCAAGGACAACGAGGAGGCTCTGTCACAGCGAATACGATGACAACGAATTTTACCAAAGCAAGAAATAAAATTGATATTGATTGGGAACAGGGAACACCCGCTACCTTTCATGAGCAACGTTCATTATCAGAACGTATATACCGAAAGCAGGGTATCGATACGCAAGCTTTATTAGGGCATGCGACTCGCGCACAAACTGATCGTTACAACAATGTTCGTGGCAAAGAATGGATAACCATCGCGTGTTGATCTTATTTCTGACTTTATTTTAATCCATCAGATAATCTGCAAATGATAATTATCGCCACTTTTATCATGCGGTTTGCAGATTATTTTTCTTCTTTTTCATGTCCCCGTAAATAAAACCTCATCACCTCTTTTTATTGTTTCATTTTAACGCTAACGTTTTATCTAATGTTCGTTGAGTTTTGCTACATCTGGCTAGTTTTAATACAAAAATACGCATAAACACATTACTCGTACTTATAAGAAAGCCTGTAACAAAAACGGGAACACTTAAGTTCCCGTAATCAATTTACAACGCTAATTATATTACATATGTTTGATAATCGCGTCACCAAACTCGCTACATTTCAGCAGTTTAGCACCTTCTAACTGACGTTCGAAATTATAAGTTACAGTCTTAGCAGCAATCGCGCCTTCTGTGCCTTTAATGATTAAGTCAGCCGCTTCTGTCCAACCCATGTGCCGTAGCATTATACCCATAATAATTTCGTAACTTATTAAATAAGCTATAATTATTGAGGGTGATAATTTGTTTCTTATGTGATCTTGGTTTGTATGTAACTGGTTGATTTTTAATTTGGATTGGGGGAGTTTTGGGGAAGTGGAAATTGACAATACTTTGTACCATCATACATAATTTATATAACTTGTCCCAAAAAAATCTTACTTATATTTATAATGAAAAATTTATCAATTCTATACTTTTTCACCTCCTTTCCTAAATACCAAATAGTTGATCTATATATTGGAAAACTCACTTACTGTTTCTTCATTATAAAAAAAAATATATAATAAGGTAATTTTCATATAAATTAATTAAAAGGTGATAAGTAGTGAGTTTAAAATCTATAAAAATAAAGAATTTGTTGTCTTTTAAAGATTTTGAAATAAAAGATCTTACAGATATAAATTGTTTCATTGGTAAAAATAACGTAGGGAAATCAAATGTTTTAAAAATCATCTCTTTTTATTATGATGCACTAAAAGGAGAAAATAAAAAAAATTTACAACTAAATTCAAAATATTCAAATCATGGAGAAATAACAATAACTTTTGATACAAGTAGGCTAGAAGATATAATTAGAACAAACAAAAATAGAAGTCCTTATCAAAAACATATTTATAAGTCAATTTATAAAAGTGAAGTAGAATCACTTTATTACCTAAATAAAAGTAATAAAAATAAAAAATTTCTTACTCTAACATTAATTCTGCATAAAAATAATTCGATATCATGGTCAAATAATGATAAAAATGTAAGAGAAATCATATCCAGAATCTATCCCTTTTTTGCAATAGATACTCGTAGGTTAGACCTTTATAATTGGAAGTATTTATGGAATGTTGTAACAAAATTAAAATTTTTAAACACAAAACAATTATCTAGAGATGAAATAGTTTCATTTATAGATTTAAATATTTCTCAAAAAAGCAATTCCTATAAGGATTATGTTAATACTATTAAAAATATTACAAAAACTTCACCGTATGAATATCAAGATCATTTACTAAATTATATTAAAGTTGGTTTGGAAGGACATACTTTTAATATAGATGGTAATGAATTAGACACACAATCAGATGGAACTAATTCACATAAGTTTCTAGAAATTTTTCTTAATTTAGTAATTGCATTAACAAGAAGAGAGTTTATAACTCCCATCATATTAATTGATGAACCAGAAATAGGATTACATCCTAAAAGAAATGAAGAATTAATAGATAATTTAGGAAACATATATCATAAACTTAAAAATGATACTGGTGAGTGGGAAAAAGGAAAATATAAAACTCCTTATCCAACCATGATATTTACAACACACTCTCCCAATATTCTCAAAACAATTATAAAACAATTCAATCGACCAAACGAACATAAAATATATCACTTCACAACAGAAGATAATAATACATGTTGTTCAATTATGAAATCATATTTTAATGATGAAAGATTTATAAATGTATTTAATGATAATGAAGCCAGGTTATTTTTTAGTAATTTCATTCTCTTCGTTGAAGGCGAAACTGAACTCGAATTATTCGGAAACTTAAACTTAAGAAAGCTATTTCCAAAATTAAATAAAATAGATGTATACAAGACAAATGAAGTAATGTTAAATGCAATAAAGCCAAGTAATTCTAATGTATCAATACCATATTTAGTATTATATGATGCAGATAAAATGGTTAGTGTTAATTTTAGAAACGGTTCAATTAATTTTCTATCTAAAGAAGTAAATATATTTACTATAAAAGAGAAATATAAACTAAGTTTTTATGGTTCTAAACGATATCATTATTATAAAGAGTTTAAAAGCATATTAAAATTAGATAATAGACAAAATGAATTAACAAAAAATAAAATATCATTTGAATTGATGGAAAAAACCATAGAAAAAGTTAATAATATTATTACAAAGACAGAAAGAATAAAAATAGCCAACAACACTACAGAGGGTTTTTTTATAAATGAAAATAGCTATAAATTATTTATTCGATGGTTAATAAATGAATTTATTACTCATGCAAAAGTTGGCTCCAAAGGAGATCCGAATAAAATTATAAGTATCCATCAAAATAAACCCGCTAAAGATTTCAATATAATCAAATGTTTTAAAGCAATTTTCAACAACTATCCACTAAAGCATAAATTAACAGATGTGAATATGAAATTTGCAGAAAAAGTTAAAAAAGATTTTTTAAAAGAAATGGGAAAAAAAGTATTAGCTGAAAAATTAACAAAAAAAGAAAAAATAATTATTTTAAGAATGGCTTTTGAAGGAAAGTCAGATACATTATGTAGTAAAGAGAATGAAAACTACCAACACATACCTCAAAATATTAAAAGTTTGATAAAAGAAATTTCAGATAATATTATTGGAAAACTTCCATATGGCAGTTCAAAAACTGGGGGGTGGGTAACTAGTTTCCTCGACTTTTCAATTAAAAACATGAAAGAATTTAGTACAAATCCCCCCCCCACAATGCAGTTTAAGTATACATTCCCTGAACTATACAGTATAATATCAGAAATTTCTTCTTCGATAGATTAAGGGAATTTGCTGATAGTTTATAGTAAATGAAGCCTAGTGCTTCCTAGTCCCATTATGTGCTAGTAGTCCATCCGTATTCCTGGAGCTACTTTTAATGCACGTAAACGTGAAAAGACGTTCTTGGTATCTTAGAAGAGATTGCAATGAAAAAAATTTTATTACATCCAAGTGTTGTTGAACTATTAAAAAATTTCAGTAACTATACAGATAGTAAAGGAATTCTTCCTTTACTATCTTCTCATGTTAAAGAATTTAAAATTGGCAAAAGATTTGTATACACGTTATCAGAAAAAATATCTCCCAGTTATAAACATATAATAAGAGCCATCCACACACAAAATCTCGCTAAAATACCCGTCAATCAATCAGCTACTGCTTATCTTAAAGGTAAATCATATTTTGATTTTATAGAGCCTCATAGGAATAATTATTTTTTTATAAAACTAGATTTGAAAAATTTCTTTCACTCCATTAGCGAAGATGTAATAAAAAGCAATTTTCTAGAGTATTTTTCAGATGAAATAATATTTCCAAATAGCACACAAACTCACGCAGAAGCGATCTATAATTTAATTAAAATAGACTTATCAGAAAAAAGTTCAAATAAGAGATTCATAAAAAAATCAATTCTTCCTGTAGGATTTCCCTTATCCCCTATCATTTCTAATATTGTTTTTCGAAAAATAGACTTATTAATAGAAAAATTTTGTGATGAAAAAAATATTGTTTACACTCGCTATGCTGATGATATGCTTTTTTCTTCCAAAGGAAAAATAGAATACAACCCTTTTTCAACTAAAAACAATAAATATCTCAATCCATATTTACATTCAAAAAACTTTTATGATGAAATATCATTTATCCTTAGTATTAACAACTACAAAATAAATAAAAATAAAATAAAAAAATCCGTACATACAATGTCATTAAGTGGATATACAATAACAGGTAGTAATTATTCTGATATAAAAGGATTCATTAGCATTTCAAATAAAAAAACAAAAATAATAAGCAAATTAATTCATGAGTTAAAAATAGAAAATACAGATGAAGATAGAGATAGAGATAGAGATATTTTAAAAAAATGTTTCTCTATGATCCCGCCAAAACCAAAATATAGAAAAAAAACAGATGAATTTATCAAAAAATTCTGTGAAAATATGATAAACAACAAATTACTAGGTTATAGGTCATTTCTAATTTCCATACTAAAATATGACAAAAACCATGATTGCATTAACATTGAAAACAATGAAAAATATAATAAATTATTAAATGAAATCAATATAATTATAAGAAAAAGATTATCGTTGAATGATTTTTAGATAATTGCCACCTGACATTTGGTGGCTTACTTAATTGCATATAATTTAAATAGTCAATGACTATATCATCATTCCCTTCATTATTGCTATATATTTTTATTAATATCTTTTTTTTCTTGAATTTCATAAATTACTTTTGTTTTTACATATAAAACAAACCATTTAGATCGTTTTTTACATTCATTAACTAAACTCTTTCTACCCACCATACTCCCTCACATCAATATAAAAATACTGCTTACCTAATGAGGTTGTTGACATCTGTCCTGAAACTATCATGGAATGAGGAATAATACGGTTACCTCGGCCACAAAGAGTTACTCTAATCGTTTTTCCTCCCATCGAATCCATCATACCAATCTGCCCTATTGTTGTGATTAATACCGCACAAGGGCATCCGACATCCACACCATTCCAATTATTTCCTGTGAGTACAAAGTTATTTCCCTCTAATAAATTAAGTGGTCTTTGGCTTGAAGCGTGTGTAATAACACCTTTATGATAGATTTGAATCCCCCATTTTTGAGGGTGAAGTGAAATATGATAAGAAGACTTCACAAATACATAGAGCTCATATTCTGCTGAATTACCTTGAATAGTATCGATTAAATTCACACACCACGCATTGTTCTCATAAATTACTTCAGATAATCCACTTAATGATGGATTAGAGGAATTAAGAACTCGAATAAAAATAAGTGGCACTGCGTTATTATTACCTTCGATAACTTTAATTAGCCCTGGCTTAGTTTTTATCTTTTTTAAAAATACGGCTGATTCATAGGGTGTTAATTCTTCGGTAATGCCCTGATTAAAAAATAATGCACCATATTTACTCATTTAATTAGTACCATAATAATTCCATTAATCGATTGACTACCACGTAGAGAATTCCACGAGATTTTATTATTCTCGACTCTAACAGTGAAATAAGATCCTCGATTTCTAGCTACAATATAGGCGGCCAATGACCGCCCTTTAGGAATATTATTATAAGTTTTACTGCCATTTTGAGTGACCGCTATTTGGTCAAAAATAAACGAACGCCCTGTGATTTTTATTGGTTTCCCTTTTTCATATATTTCTATTCCCCACGACATGAGAAATCCTCTACGGCATCAGGAGATACCCATCCTCCCAAGAATTTAAATCCTAATTGAGGTACAGCATGATAAAGAGGCCCTTTAATGGTTTCTCTCTTTTTATCAAACTTTACTAATACAGGTTGTTGATAATGAAAAGTTTTTATTTGGTAAACACCTTGGCAATCAACTTTCTTATATCCAGAGGTACACCCTGACAATAATAATGCTGTAATTAAAACAATAAACTTCATACGCTACCCTAAATAACCTATTTTTGCCGCTAACTGATTGTTTTCATCGTAAACATAAATAGTATTATTCGTGATCACTAACCGCCCTTTTGTTCCTCCTGAGTTAATATCTAACCGTCCACGAAATACTGCATCATTTAATTCCACATTCCCTGTTGTGGCATCAATATTAAATCCTTTCTTGCCCGCTGAATAATTAGTGGATGTGATTTTTTTACCTACTGATAATTTATCAATAGTTGCCTTGCTAAATAACGCATCATTGAAAAAAGCTTGTCCATTTTGGATCACAAACGGTGTCACCACTTTGCCGTTTAATGACGATATCACTGCAAAGTTTTGGGCATTAACCAGAAATTGACTATTTCCTTGTGCATTAAATCCTAAGCCAATGCCAGTAATGACTTTATTCCCTTTGCTATCTTGTTGGACTTTCATTGTCCATGATGCCGAAATTTTACCATTTATGTCTGTGACCACTTTCGAAGTTTGTTCGATTTTGGCTGAACTTGTACCCACTTGGCTTTCTAAACGAGTGATTTGCTGAACGGTCGAGGTCACCTTACCTGAAACCTCGGTCACTTTGGTTTCGAGTTGGCTTACCGCATTCGCCGTTGCATTGGCTGTCTGTTCGCTGGATTTAGGTACTTCATTCGCCACAAACCCTTTTGGTGCCACCGATTGTTTGTTAGTGGTGTAAGTGCTGGTGATAATTTGATGGTTAACACTCTTGTGTTTAGTTAACTGATATTTTGCCCCTCCCCGCAAATAAATATATTCCACGGAACCATTTATTAATTGAGCTGGCCCCATCACAGGAGATTGATTTGTCCATCGCCAATCAAAATTATCAATGATGCGGTTTTCAGACTGAGTTCCCCATCCAGAACCACTGACTTGCCATTCCACAATCATGGCAAAGCCTTTAGTGCTGTGAGTCGCATAGCTGGGTTTATTGTCTGAATATTGCCCTAAGGTTCTAAAGACCTTAAAGGCATAACGACGAGAGGTCGCTAATGGCAAAATAATTGGATAATAGGTGTTTTCATTGAGTTTTGATAAATCTAAATCCACCACCACAGACTCCATTAAATCGGCTTTCACTGTATCTAATTTGCTGGATAACGTTTGTACCTGTGAGGCTGCAGACGTCACTTTGCCATCAATCTTAGATACTCGCGTATTTAACGCATTAACCGCACTGCTATCGGCTTTCCCTTTCAAATTTGAATTGAGCGTTGAAATCTCTTGCGTTTGTGCTTGCTGTTTCGAGGTGAGGGTTTCTAGTGACTTATTAATCGCAGAAACATTCCCATTCATCCGTGTTTCCAATGATTGTCTGGCTTTAGCTTCCGCTTGGTCACCTGTAACTCGCGCTTGCTTCTCGGCGGAGATAAGTCCTGCGGTGACTTTCGATAAATCATTTCCGGTATAGTCACCACGAAGTTGAGTGGCTAAGAATTGGCGTTGTTGAGCCTCCGTTTTATCAGCTTCAGCGCGAGCTTGTTGCTCTTGGTTAATTACCGCTCCTCGCGCAACTTGCTCCGCTAAAATCGCATCATGGTTTGCTTTCACTTGCGTGTTTAATTCAACAACAGCTGATTGGTTAGCTTTGCTGTTAATTTCACCCAATAGGTCTTGTGCGAGTTGATCTCGACTAATTTGCCCAGCTAATTCTTCAAGAATTAAATCGGTTTGAGAAGAGCAAACACCATAAGCTTCCACAAACGGTGATTTACCATAGCTGTTGATTGTTCGAACATAAAAATAATACGTATGCCCTGCTTGTAAATTCTCTTGCGTCCAGAAATTCCCTTGGCCAACTTTATTTGTTTTGGTGATCACTTCATTTTCAGAAAGATCAGCGAGCTTTTCCTCACTAAACCAAAATTCAAAGGTATAACCAAAGACAGCACTATCGCCTTGTTTCGGTACAACAGTCAGATTAAATAAGCCAGAGGTAACATCAATATGTTCAGGAGGCGGTGGTGCTTGAATGGCAAAGTCACTGATAGCGGGTGCCGACATCGCACCGGCAACATTTGTTGCTCTGACTTCAACACGATAAGTCCCTCGCGCTAATCCGTTAATATCAACACGCTCAGCCGGCACCTGAATAGATTGAATAACATTGCCTTCTTGGAGAATAGTAACGGTGTTATAACGTACATCAGACGCCACATTCTGCCAAGAAAGCGTACCTTGCACGATGTCACTGACAGCAAGTGGAACAAAGGTAAGATTAATCGGTGAAGCAACACCACCTGTGGGTAAACTCACAAACGGCGGACGTTCGAAAGGCTTGCCAATCACATCTTCATATAAATAGGCACCATCCTCTTCCAACGTTAAAGCCACACCCTCTAAAGCATGAAAAGACCATTCGGCAATACGGAATTCCAGCCCACTAATCCCCAAAGAAGGTAATTCTAAAAGCACAACTTCCCCGGGACGATAAGCATAGCCGTCTAAGTTCATCGTGAGTTGAACCCGTCTTCCTGCTTTCTTTTTGCGAAGATATTGGCGGGCTAATCGTTGGGCTTGATAAGGGCTAGTAACAAAACGATAATCGATGTTCTCCCGAATTTCTAAGCCATCCTCTTTCACCCATTCGTCCACAATCACAGGCGTGAAATCGGTTTTTGTGTACAACTGTTCGGCATCAATAAATGTGCCATACACCGCATTGGTCGCGTCTTTTAAGCCTGTTTCAGGGGTACAAGTGACAGTGCCAATCAATTGTGATTCGGTAATGGTTTTTATTGCCGGCCCATAATAAGCGCCAATTTGGATACTGTGTTTTCCTGCGGTGAATGTCGGTTCGGCATTAATGCATTTGTGCATCGCTTCCAAAATACTGGATGGACTCTCATTTAAGTCATAGGCACCATTAAGGGTATATCGCGACTCAAATCCGCCTTCTGGCAGACTCACTTTTTCATCACATAAATCGGCTGCCTGTTTAAAGCTGTCAAAATCAATATCCGTATCAGGCACTTTTAAATAATAGCGGTAATAATCCAAAATGACTAAAGCCCCATTATTACTCCATGCAGTTTGCCCAGTGCGAGGATCAAACAGATGTTTTCCCCAGACTTCACATTTCACATTGGGTAATCCATAAGGGAATTTTTCTTGGTCAAACGTGAGTGTCACACGTAACCACGCTAGACCTCGACCAATCATATCCTCTTTCCATGACGGGCAATTTTTAAGCATAAAGGGATCGGCATTTTTCCTATCGTTATGTAATTCCCATGAGGCTTTATCACCAAACGTCTCAATGAGATCATCACTCAACCAAATCTTCCCGATTTTCTCTATGGGGTGCCCTGCCAGAGCCAATGCCAGTGTGATTTTTTCATTTTCATCTTGTTCCCCCGCTTCTTCTTCGGCGAAGAAAAGCAAACCCGATATCACTGTTTTTCCGACAATTACGGTTTCAGGCGCAGACGATGAACGTAACATCTGTTTGCGTTCACTGGTATCTCGATAATTCATGGAAGGCAGTTTAGGCTTAAAGATAAGCGAACCCGCGACTTGAACCGCAACGCCTGCTGCCATCAGTGCCATACCCATCGCCGAGGTGACGCCTCCGGTAAATAGCCCAGCAATCATTAAGCCTGCACCCACGACTTTTGAAATTAATCCACCACTTCCCCCCATTATTCCACTCTCCACGCTTTGATTGGGTTAATCTGCACTGGCTTCACACCTTGTGGGGTTACGCCCCAATAATGCCCCGCCCAGACCACGGCTAAACTGTCACCGTCCTCACCTTTGAACAGTACGAGGTCACCACGCTGAACCCGCTCAATCTCAATGGACTTGAAATAGCGTGATACGGCTTTCTCTAAGGAGCCAAATTTGGATTTGAGCAGGTTGAAGGCTTCGGCTTTGGTTTTATAGTGATTGAGATAAGGCCTTATTGGAGAGAAACCGCATTGTGCGTAAATACATTCAGAGGCGAAAATACAACAATCAAATTCCCCCCATGAAAAAGGGCGACTCATCGCCGCCCTTATGGTTTCAGGTAATTTAAGTGTCCAGTTAGGTTGTTTCATGTACTGACCTTAAATAGCAAAAAACCCACAAAAGTGGGTTTAACAAGACAATAAGATTATTTATAAATAAATGCAGGTGCATCTTTCTTGCTGCCCCAATAAATCGCCCGTTCAGCTATTTGAGCAACATAACGAAAGATACGATCACCTTGTCTTCGAGATGACCACGACTCATCGGTGAATCTATCAGGTAACCCGATTGACCATCGCTCGAATCGATTAGAAACATTAACACATACGGCATTTTCTTCGCCAGACACCACATTGACAGATGTGATTTGTCCGACAAATAAGACTTCAGCAAGCAACGGTTTTCCCTCTTCACCAATGGCGACCATCATCAATCGGACTTCGCGTCCTCGACTTTGCTCATTCATCACCATACCCACCAGCGATTTATCAAAACCCGTTAATTTAAGCTGTAATTGTGGAGGACTGGTTGTCTTATTCTCTTTTAGCTGACTGATTTCCCCTAAACTTCCTACACCTAAATAGGTTTCCCCCGCAATAATCAGTTGCCCAACACCGGTATGCGCACAGGTGACGCCTGATTTCAAATCGAGTCTGGCTGCTAAAACGATATAAGCCCCCTCATTAATCGCGTTGACCATGGCATCAGAAAATGGATGATATTGCATTAGTACAACACCTCCTCAAAAGATAACGTGATATTGGTATACCCCAAGCGACGATGCTGAAATTTACCCTGTTCATTATCAACGAGCCGAAATACTCCAAAAGGACGCTCAACTTCGAGCATTTCATTGACGGTAGGTGACGTTCTTAACATCGGTGAAATAGGAATATTTGCACGTCCTTGATTATCACTGACCACATCCGTCACCACCATTTTGAGTTCATTGCCCACTGTTAAGCGATCCCCTTGCTGTAACACGCGCATATTGCGCTTCCAGTCCTTTGTTTCTAGCCGATGACCTAATTGGCTCGGTATTGCAATACGAGGCGAACCATATCCATAACGCCCTTTTCTTATCCAACTGGCTATTTTGACTCGTCCCGACATCCCATCCAATGAAGCCACCAGCGCTTCTAACTGGCGCGATTTCTCTTCATTTAAATTATTAAATGTCAGTTCACAACGCCAACGGCTTCCCGGAAAGCGTACCGTCTGGCTACTTCCATTAAATGGCGAGGTAAAGGTTTTGCTGTTACTCAATAATTGCCAGTTTTCCTGTGTGGGGATCACCTCTTTTGGCCATTCCAATATTTAATCTACCTAATGCTCCCGCCATAAATTCAATCCTTGGTATGAACACTACAAAAGCAAACTTTCACCCTGAATAAATGCAATATTCCTTGTTATTTGCTATTGATTTAATTATTGATAAACTGAAATTTCGAATAATAGAGGGGGTTTTATGAGACTTATTCTGGCGTTATTACTACCTTGGTTACAATTTTTCACGATTGGTCGCCCATTCGCTGGCATCTTCTGCCTTATCCTACAAATCACCTTAATTGGGTGGATCCCTGCGGCTATCTGGTCGGTTTATGCCCTTTCTCAATACAATACGGATAAAAAAATTGAGAAAATGTCTCGCGGTGGTTAACGATTAAGCCCCACTCATGTGGGGCTATCGATTGGCCAATACACTCTCAGTGACGTTATCCCACACCTCTTCTTCCGTGATTTTCTTCTTCCACATCGGCATAAAATCCATCAATTCCGGCGGAGACGTTTTCGGATCACGATTTATCATCGCGAGAAGATGCGCCACTTGTGCCATCCGATAATCCTCTCGCCATAAACCAAAGGGTTGTTTGCGATAAAAAGCTTCATATTCACACAAGTGGCTTTCAGGCATTTGCTCGATTTCTGTGAGCGTTTTTCCCAGAGCCGACGACAATATCAATTGAAATTGTCGTCGGTCTCCGAGTTTTTTTTCGCTATTCCCCGCTTCTGCTGTAAACACCGCATTAGAGAACCCTTGCCCTAATCGATTGTTACCTACCCCGACCTATTACTTAAGCACTTCTTCCAGACGTTGGAAAAGTCCCTTTAATTAAGGCTTGAGGGCGATAATGGGCTAATGCTAAACGCTCTTCACACAAAATGGTCAGCATATTTTTCACAAAGTTATCACGATCTTCTCGACTCACTTCGATAACTGCATTCATTCGATCCCATACTTGAGACGCCAAATCAAATGCACCAACAGTAAACTCACCTTGTTTTTGTGCTTTTGTTGGAACAACAGGTAATCCCCACATTACATTTGAAGTAAAGGCTTGTGGGCCACCAAAAATATAACGCCCTTCTTTATCTTTCATTAACGCAATGGCATGCCAATCACGAGGATTTAAAATAATACCAGAGGCACTAAATTCAGATTCTGTTACCTGATAAATGGCATGAGCAATCAGGTCAGCATGCGTGTCGCCCGTAGCACTCAACGTGGTATCATAGGCAGTGGCAACATGATTAATCCCCGTCAAATTATCCGCTGTACCGTCACCATTGAGTAATTGATCCTCTTCCACTAATGCTAAGCCATACAATAAGCGGTTATTAACGTAAGACTGTAACTGCACAGCATCATCCATCACTTGGCGAGACGCTTGGATCCAATGAGCAATAGTGATCACATTTGCCGTTTGTTTTTCAAACGTCAGATTAGATTCTGGCTTTTGTGCCTTTTCTTTCACGGGTGCCGCGCTATTGGTAAATAGTTTTTCACGTACATATTCCAGTGAGTTACTGGAAATACGACCTTGAGCTAATAAATCGCGAATAACTAAACGACGCATACCCGGCATAATAATACCCGGTACTTGCATAGGCTGAATGAGAACTCCGGCTGAGCTCGCATCACTGCCTAATGATTTATTAAATGTTTTCACTTCATAAGAAGCCTGACTCCCATTCCATGATTTTGTCAGCGCTTCTGCTGCTCGCTCAGAAAAATCTTTTTTCGCATTAGGATCATCAGCGCTCGTTGCCCCTTTCTGCTCTAAATCAAACAGACGTTCACCGGCTTTTTTTAACTCCTCTTGAACTAAGACTAAATCTGTTTGTAATTGCTTTGAAACTGCGCCAGTAGCTTCAATTTCTTTCTTCTGTGCATCGAAGAGCTCTTGCACCTTTTTTTGTGATCCTTCGATGGCTTCTTGGATAATAGCTAAGTCAGACATATTCTATCCTTTCAGATTAAATGCATTAATTTGGTTAACAATGGATGCGACTAGAGATTGTTGAGTGTCATCGGACTCACTCCGAATAGCGGATTTGAAGCGGGAAATAAAACCTACTGCTTCTGATTTTGATAAACCGGCTGACTCTCTCAGCCAATCCTCAATATCTCGGATCGTTAATAACCCATCGATGCTCTTGAGTGATGAAACCTGTGCTTGGTCATTAGCGGGAAATGTACAAATACTGATTTCACGTAACAGGGAGATGTTTTTAAAAATACGACCTGAAGGTGTTCGCTCAAAGTCATTACGCAGACAACCGAATCCGATAGAAAGCCCGTCAACCGTGCCATGCTTCATTGCCGCTTTTAGATCTTGAGCCGCACTATGACCGGGTGTCAGTTGTCCTCTTACACGTAACCCTTTTTGATCTTCCTCCATGTACTCCCATTTCCCCACAGGAAGCTCCCAGACTCGATGGTTATAAAACATAGCGACTTTTTGTTTTTGCTTATCTAAAACATGCTTAAACGCACCGGGTAAAATAATGTCACCGTCGAGATCTTGATGACTAAATACGGAGGCATAACCTTCGAAAATGCCTTGTGTGTCATCTCCCGTAAATTTGATTTCCGCTTCATCAAAATTCAGTGTTTTTCTAATATCAGGCATTGAACCCCCATAAATAATTAAGCCCCACTTTCGTGAGGCTCTTTATTGAGTTGGTTAATCGGTAAATATTGTGCTTGCCGGTAAGCGACATCTCCACCTTCAAGAGGAGGATAATTATCGAGCCGTCGCATTTCATTAATGGTTCTTAGCCCTGATTCTCCCATCGCTTTCATAAACGCGGCGCGTGAAGTGGAATCGCCACGCAATAACTCATCAAGGTTATGTTCAGCATGGTATTTCCCCACTTCGGGTGGTTTTAGAAGCCAACGCGCAATGCAATTTTCCCATCGGGAGATATAGGGTTGTAAGGTATATTGAAGAAAACCTAAGTTTTGTTGCTCAATACCTGTTCCCCAACTTGTTGATTTTTCAACATCACCGACTAAGTGCGGTGGAACCCCAAAGAAACGAGCCAATTCACTGACTTGAAATTTGCGGGAAGACATTGTTTCTGCATCTTGAGGACTAACACCAATATCTTGTGCTTGAAATCCCCCTTCTAAGATCCACAATCGTTTTTTAACGGGACCACCCGCAATTTCTTTGAAATTCTCTTCAAGTTGGCTACGTTGCTCTTTATTCAATACCTTATCGCCCGTTGTCAGAATTTTAGGAGACTTAGCTCCATTAGCATAAAACTCACGTTGTTGATCTTCCATCGCAACGGCCGTGCTTGCTGTCTTACACGCATAAGCAATAGGCGACAATCCAACTAATCCATTAAAACCAAACCCTTTTAAATGAAAAATTTCGTGTTGTTTAAATTTGGCAAATTCATGATCACGCTGATATTTATAGATAATATTCTTCCCCTCCATGCGTACATCCATATTGGCAGACAACAGAGGAAGCAAGCTGATCACATCACCGACTTTATTTCGCTCAATCAACGCGAAAGCATTACCATAAAAGCAAAGTTGCATAGTCATTGCCTCTCGGAATTCTTGAGCCGTCATATATTGATTGGGCGAATATCGCAGTAATCGAGCCAATGGGTTACTTAAATCAACTTTGGTTCTATTTCCTTGCTTATCCGTTTCAAACACATCCAGTGGCAAACAAGCCGTTAACGTCGAAATTAAGCTAACACAACGCCAAACCGTGGATATTTGGAGTATTCGCTCATCATTTACAGAAGAGTCACCAAGCGAGCCTTGCGCTGAGATAACGCCTGATTGTGAACCTTGTTCAGGTGTCACGAGTCTTCCCCCGACAAAGAAAGAAGCCAGACGCGCAAACCAACCATGATTAGTGCGCAAATCGATTGAATATTGTTTATCTGTCATCACATACTCAATGGGTTAGAGAAAAAATCATCAAGGTTGCCATCATCAACCTCACCTTCCGCAGCACCAATCGCCATTGCAGATGCCACCACACCATCAATTCGACCAGTACTTTTTTTCTTGGCAAAGACGCGGTTATCTTTTTGGTCAGCCTCAAGCACAGCGGATGCGGCATTCCATCTCAAACAAGGATTGGTGTGGATCTCAATCTTCTTGTCATCAATGAGCTGTTCAAACAGTTCGATAGAGTGTGGCATCCATAGCCCTGAGTCTTTAGCTTTGTAATATCCTTGTCCATGCGGAGTTAAAGGAACCGTCACACCCGCTTCATCGAGTTTGGGTTCAAGGTATTTAATGCGATAAGGGTCAAAGGCAATGGCTCTCATGCTGACGTGCATCGCCATTTCAGCAATGCGTTCTGCCACAAATTCATATCTCACCGCATTCCCTGGAGTGGTATGCATAAAACCTTGCCTTACCCATAAGTCGTAAGGCACTCGGTCGGTTTTTGCTCTATCCAATAAGGTGTCTTTGGGTGTCCAAAATTCGACATAAAGACGTTTAAGACGAGGGAAATACAAGGCTAATGCGGTTAAATCTTTGGTTCCTGATAAATCCAATCCGCCATAACACTCTTCACCCTGAAGATCATCGAAGGTGAACGTGTTTTCACATCGCATCCATGTTTCACTGTTAATCCACGGATTATCGGCATCCACCCACTGACAAAAATTAAGCCGACGCACAATGCTTTCTTTCGCGGGCATACCTCGGGCTTGTGTCACTTGTTCGCGTAAGTAGCGATCAGAAAAGGTGTAGCCCAATGACGGATTGGCTTTCCCCCAGCAAGACTCATCCTTAAAGGGATCATCGCCTTCATCCAGTGAGCAAATATAGGAAAAGAAGCTGTCGTCTTCGATAGTGCCTTCGGCAACTTTTCGCCCGTATTCATGGTAGTCATAACACACACTGGTTTTATCATGGCCACTGTTGGTGATCATAAATATCAAGGCTTGCCGCCGACCTTTTGTACCCGCTCGCATCATCTCGACGGCAGTATTATTTTTATGCTCATGGATTTCATCAATCAACGCACAATGGGGACGAGGCCCTGATTGCCCATCATCCGAACTAATCGGGCGAAAGAATGAACTTGTTTTCAAATAAGCCAAGTTCCACTCTTTGCCTGTTCCGCCTGATTTGGTGATCCGCTGACTTAATGCGGGAGATTGATCAACCATCGCCACGCATCACGAAACAAAATCATGGCTTGGTCTTTTTTCGTAGCTGCTGCATACACTTCGGCGCGCGGTTCACTGTCAGCGACTAAACAATACAACCCAACGCCACCTGCCATCGGTGATTTTCCTGAACCTTTGCCTGATTCAACGTACACCATGCGAAATCGCCGTGTACCGTCAGTCATTTTCCAACCAAAAATAGAGCCAATCACAAAGCATTGCCAAGGCAATAAAATAAACGGCTTCCCTTCATGCTCCCCGCCATTGAGTTTTAAGACTTTCGCAAAAAAGTCGATCACTCTTTTGACAGCTTCAACATCCCAGACTAATCCCCGTTGCTCGGCTTCATTTAAATCTTTGAGATGACGCACACATGCATGACGAATATCAGGCCCCGCTAAAATTTTGCCTTGATGCACGTCTTGTGCGTATTGCGTTGCCGGATCAACCGAAATATTGGTTGAGCGGATCTTCCTCTTCTTCTCCACCATCCATCTTCACCTTCGAACGAGCGGCGGGGGTTAAACCAAACTCGACTAAATAACTTTTAAAGCGGCGATCTGCATCAGCCAACATGGCAACGGCAGGATTCGCTTTAATTAAGAAATCCCCTAATTGCGTTTTTGTGGTGTATGTCCGACCTTCAATGGCAATGGTATCTCGCAATTGAAGAATATCGGCGTAGATATCACACAGCCGTTCTAATGCCAGCGTGTCAGCCACGGTTAAAATACCCATTCCATCGAGTAATAAGGTTAATTTTGCCCACGCCATTTTCCCCCAATCCGTTAAATGTTCGGGTGGGCTTGGAATTTCACGTTTGGGTTGGGGTTCTTTATCGTTGAGTTTTCGTTTTCCCGGATTACCGGTGACCACCTTCAAGTGGGTCGGTTTCGGGCGTCTTCCTGTCATCGGAAACTCCCAGAAAAAAACTTTTCATTTCGCGGTTGTGCACACAAATGAGGGCGCTAGGTAATCAGGGCGAAAGCGTTTGAACTTTTACCCCGCCCCCACCCTGTATTTCATGGTGTTATTGATGCCAATGAGAATTGGGATCGAGAGGAATGCCATCCGCATTACAGCCAATGACTTTGCCACTCTTTTCGATACGTTGTTTGGTTGAGTTATGATGCAGTTCGCATAGGCTTTGAAAGTTATTTTTATCCCAGAATAAGGCTTGAGCTTTTGCGATACGTTCTTTATCACCTGATTCAAGTGCTTCTTTAAGACGATGTGGAGTAATGTGGTCAACTACTGTGGCAGCAGTAATGCGTCCTTGCTCTTGGCACATAACACAAAGTGGATGTTCATTAAGAAACGCTAATCGCACCTTTGCCCAGCGACCACCATAGACATTGCGCTTTTTCATGGTTTATCCCATTACAAATTTTCCCCAATAAAAAAACCACCAGCGGTTAACTGATGGCTATCCATTATTATCAACTCTCTTAAATAGATAATTTTTACAAATTAAAATAAAAATACATACACCAATCTAATAAATCAAATAATAAAAACTAGCATACTATATAATATTTGCTATATTCTATCTAACAATTAAATTTAATAGAAATTAAATGAATTTCAATTCATATCTAATTAACGACATAAAACCTTAATCTATTATTTATATTTAAAAGGATAATATAATGAATAAATTATTACTAATAGTTAGTATACTGTTTTTAAGCTCCACTACTTACGCAGCACAAGGAACTATAAAACTAGCCAAAGACTTTAAAAATATAGCTGAATACGTTAAATATCTCAATGACACGATCGTTAGTTCTGAACAATGTAGTGAACTTATAGATTCTTATAATAATGCAACTCTTATTGGTATAACAAATTACGCGTTATTACCAGACAGTGATGCTCTAGAGGCAGTTAAAAATAAATGTAGTGAAATAAATAAAAATGCAACAGAAGCAATCATTTCTGGAAATAAGATTGCGCACTAAAATGATATAATAAATGAACTACAATTAAGCTCTATTCATCTATTTCCATTTAAATAGAGCTTTATTAACAACAAAAAACAACCTATTAATTCCTGTAATTATAAATACTATATATTAAAATAACCTAGTACCTATCTAATTATTTAATTTGATTCTTCTCTGAGTAACCAATTATTTTTCTTAGTTCTCTTTCGCATAACTTCTTCAGATATGATATTTTATGTAACTACTTTCATAAGAAATAATAAACTGACTTGATTGCCATCCAAGCTGAGCTTTTAGTCATAATTTCTCTATATATTAATTATCATGATAAGATTTACGTACAATCCAAACAAAAATATCATTTACTAATGAAAACATCCCAAATAGATACCATTACTTCAACTTTAATTGACGCAATCAAAAATCCACGAGTTAAGCAAAAACTACACGAACTTAATTTATATTTTTATAATCGAAAACATGAGAATCAGATTAGGGATGAAATAAGCATTGTTATCAATGAGAACTCTGATTACTTAGCAATGACAGAACATCCCAAAAGCAGGAATGGTGCAGTGGACTTATCTCTTTATCCGGTAAATAAGGATGAATCTAGTTTGATTGCTACTATTGAATTTAAACATCATTATCCGAAGGATCTAACCATACCGGCAGTTCAAAATAGCATTATTTCTGACTTAACTCGTAATTTATCCAGTCAAACAAGTCATTTTATTCACATTATTCAACAAAGAAAAATGCGTAAAAAACCACCCGTTAGCGACGTAAAATTCTTGCAAAGAAATTCAGACGATATTGCTTATTACACATGCCTTTTAGAGAGTTTAGATAAATTCCCGTTAAAATACAATAAAAACAGCCACTCAATAACCATAAAATCAGAATTTATTGAGTCCACTTATACTTTCGATATCTACTCTCTTATGTGATAGATTTAATATATAAATTAAAGGGGTATGGATATAAAAAACTCTAATCACCTACACACTCCTGCCTGATGTAATCCTGCAACCCTTTAATCATTTGCTCTGACTCTGCAATTCGCTCTCTGAGTAACCAATAATTTCGGATAGCGGTGTCAGTAGGTCGGGCGGTGGTTGCATAAGCCAAGCTGGTGGAGGGAGTGGTTGTGACTTTGGGACACTCGGCTTTGATATACACCCGCTTAGGATGACGCTCACTAATATCACGCAAACGACTAATTTCATTCTTAGCATTCGCTAGCTCCTGTGTATATTGAATATCCAGTTGGTTTAATCGCATTATGCGTGCTTGATAATCAGTGTTAATAGACTTCTGTTCTTCGAGTGCAATCGTTAGTTCTTTGTTTTTTTCTATCAACAGATTAATCCTGTTAGCTTGCCTGTTAATCACCCAATAGCCACCCACAATGATGCCTACCATCACAATGACGACATAGAGTTTCCCGTATTTCATGATTAGTACCGATGATGTGAGAGTGCAATCTGACAGCGTTTTTCTAAACTAATGTGGTCTTTAGTACATGTGTTATCAATCAAGAGATAAATACCACCAGCAACGGTGATGAATAATGCAAGGATAAAGCTAATAATGATGATTAAAGGTTTCCATGACATAGTGCTGACTCCGCCTCTCGACGACTGACAAGCCCTCGCCAAACCTTTCCACCCGCATAAACCCAGCGTTTCATTTCTTCACAAGCACTCGATCTATCACCCGCGTTTAGTTTCTTGAGTAATGTTGAACGAGCAAATGCGGTTGTACCCACATTAAAAGCAAAGGAATATAAAGCGGCTTTGGTGTAGTCATCGAGTGGCACTTTGATTAATGCATCGACTTGCTGTTGTGTCTTAATAAAATCGTTTTGTAATAAGGCATCACATTCTTGTTGTGTGTATCTCTTACCCTGAATAATGTCTTTGCCTGTATGCCCATAACAAACTGTTAGAACACCCGCCACATCACGATAAGGTTCATAACGTACACCTTCAAAATGGGCTATTACTACTAACGCGATTGCTGTTGCCCCTGCTGTTGTTAACGCAGCTATTTTCTGTTTGAGAGACATTAAATATCCTTTGGCACTTTCACCATTAATTCAGCAAGCCTTTTTAATGTTTCGGTCGGGTTTTGTGGATCAACATGACGAACAAGCTCTTCAAATAATTGAGTGCGTTTTCGTTGTTCTCGACGTGTCATAAAATAAGTAGCTAAACCTAGAGCCATGCTAAACACCATCCCGATAACGAATCCCCATTCATATAACGAGAGGCTGGCAAAAAATGCCGTTAAGCCTGCGGTTCCATAAGTTACATTGGTTAATTTATCCATACGCATAGTCACCCCCAGAGGAGTGTCCGTTGATGATTAGTGTGAGAAAGTTAAAAGTGAAAATATAAGGCTTAATTAAATTAATGATTCAGACCAATGTGGTTGGCTGAATGAATGATCACAGGCTATTCAAGAATTCAGTGGGATCATTAAAAATATTCAGGTGCTCGCAAATAACCAAACATTCCAACTAATCGAAATTCCTTTCATAAAGAGAACATTCCAAATTAAATATCTCATCTTTATATCTTTGAATAACGCTACTTATAACCTCCTGTTGTATACCGGTAAAAGAATTCCATATAGCCAATAAAGATGTATCATGATCCGACCAAGTTTCACCTATAAAAATTTTATCTTTTATCATCGACTTAAAAATATCATTATCCTCCGTATTCACTTCTGATACATTATTATCAGGTAGGCGCCCAATAACGCAGGCTATATGGCCATTAGGATCTGCCAATCCAATGGTTTCATTTTTTATTTTCATACAAAGTCCTATGAGGAAAGAATGAATACTAAAATATTTGAAAAATTATTTCTTGCCGATGATAAAACTCGAAATGCTGTATTAACAATTTGTGAGACCGATACTCCCCTCGTCTCAGTTTTAACACTACATTTAACTTGTGAAAATTTTTTAGAAGCTTTTATATCAGCTCATCTAAATATTGAGGATTTGTTTGCAGAAAAACCAGAAAATATTAACGATGTTAGATTTAGAATGTCCTTTGAACATAAAAATAAGCTAGCTCAGCGATTAGGTATGCCAAAACAAGCATATGATGCTTTTTGTCATATTGATCAGATAAGAAATCAGTTTGCACATAAATTATTACATGCGGAAATACCCGCAGATAGAATAAATAAACTTTGCACTCTTATCGATTCAATACGCTCTTCAGAACAAGAATTAAAATTAGAAGATGAAGGTATACACTATTCCCCTTCTAATGCAAAAAAAACATTTACCTATCGAATGTCTGATCCCGATATTCCTCAACCGTTAAAACTTTGCATCGCATACTTCTCATTAATAAGAAGAGTCTCGATGATGTATCAATAATTATAAAAACCTACTTATAAAATAGTATGTAATTTGCCATAAACTCTTATAACTAAAAATATGAACTCTCTGGAGTTTCGGGAGAGTTCAACCTGTAAGAGCTAATTACAAATCAACATATTTATTTTTTGCTCTGTTTACTCAAAGTATCAAACAGCTTTCGACACATTAAATGCCCTTAATAAACCTTCAGGCAACTGCTCTTCCAGTAACGCATTAGAAACAATCACAAGACCATACATAGATATCCATGTATTCGTTTGTTGTAACTGTCCTTGAATAAATTGCTTCGCTTTCTCTAACAAATAAACACAACTCTCTTGTGTATTTTTGCGCCAATAAGATTCAATCGCCACCAGCAATGGGTCACCAGCATCATTAATCTTTTGTGTACCGATTCGATATTGTTTTTTACCTGCGGGAGATGTCGTGCAAATTAATTGCGTCAGTTGTTGAGTATCACCATCAACCGTATGAATATTTGCCGTTAAAATGGTTGAGATATTCATTTCACTGTCTGTTTCTGAGGAATAGTGAAGACTAAACTGTAATTCGCTTATCTCTTTTGACATAACATTTACCGATTTATTTTAGTTAATAAGGTGCCGACTCACAGCTCTTGTGTGAACGGTATAAGTGGGTGTTGATTCTGTGGTTGGCGTAGATGAAAAGGCTACAAAGTAACCTTATTTAATTTAGGGTTGAATATATTAATGAGAATAATTATCATTACATATGTATCAAATTGACAGGTCTGATACGAATTAGTACGACATGACTTACATTGCTTCTTGCGTTTATTTTATATGCCGATATGACTCCTAGCGTATCGGCATTTTTTTATTTTGTGTTGGGTAATTCTTTTATACTTATAATTTAGATATTCCGCTCAGATTTGACCCAAGACTGCTATAATTCAAGGCTAAATCTAGTTGTAGTGACAGAGTCGATATATTTATCCAGCATCTCGCGAGTTTCATCGCTAAATTTTCCTGTAGTTCATAATTCAACATTAACATCTGCATTTGAGTAGCTGCGCCTGGCAAACTTACGAAATACGGGTATTTGATGGGCAATCTAGTATTTTATTACTTCGTGTTTAACAACTGAGTAGGGTTTATACCCTTTACATTCAATGAAATATAGCTAATTAGGCTCCGAGAAAAAGGTATCTTCCGCTATATGGCATAATTATTTGTAGTAATTCTATCGCGTTCCGAAGATTTTCTACTTGGGCATTTAGCAACGTGATGTCTTTAATACCATGAAATAAATTATTTCGATACCTATAGACAATTAAGAGGCACACTTCGATTTTATCTTCAAAAGAAGTTTCTTTATTTCTTAGTACATCAAGTGATTTCTCAGTTTGTGAATCATCTCTAAAATAGAGGTAATCGAAATGCTTTGTTGGCTCACCGCTTTCATGTATATAGCGTTTAGACCAATATGATAGTTGGGAGTCGATCGCATCTAATGGCATATACCTTGCGACTCGCTTTGAAAAAGCTCCAATCTGATCTACAACATTCTCATTATAAGCTTCTGAAGCCTCAAAAATTGACCACATAAGAGTGAAATCGGATACTGCTTCGAGTGTATTAGGTTCAAGTTGTGCTGAGTGTCGTATGTTTTGTTGAATCCAATTAGATACTTCCACTGATAATTTCCTTTCGATAGAGTATTTATTCAATATGAATTTTGAGATTTTAGTCAAACAATTAAGCCGGGCACGGACATGACATGTCCTTATAAGACCCGTGTCATTTGGCAAATGATATACTGGTATTTTTATGACTGATATAGCAAAAGATGAACTTTTGGCAGATATCAGGATCAGATCACCACATTCCAGCTTGATAAGTCGACCATTCAGTCATGGTACGACAAACCTCCCGCTTCGTTGTCCGGATTATTCCAGCATCAGTAGCGGGGAATAATCCGTCAGCATCCCGTTTAAAAAACTCTAGGAGAGACACGATTACTCACCTAGTTATCAATTCTGAGCCAGCGACTGATGAATTAGAAGGCATAGTGATTTGGAAGTCCATAATCTGCACTTAATCACCACAATTCAATTAGTCATCTTGTAGCCCTAACTTCCTCTACTCGCTCAAACCAGTTCTCAATCTATCTACCCTAGTTCAGACCAAATACAATTAAAAACCCTCACAAAAACAATTAAGGCTACACACCATAATGCGTAGCCTTAATCTTATTCACATTCAATTATCTTTTGTCTTTATTTTCTATCGCTATTGTTTGCCGTTTTTCTTCTTCAGGTAACTCATACTCAATAGCGATGGTCAGAAGCCCACTTGATAAATCGGCTTTTTCTATTTTAACATTTTTACCGAGGTCAAATTGCAACGTAAATTGCCCTTGAGATATGCCTCGGTGGATCCATTTATCATTGTCTTCTTCTGATTTTTCTTCTTTTTTCCCTTCAATCAATAAACGGCTTCCTTTCAATGAAACCGATAAGTCATTTTCTTGATATCCAGGCACACTTACTGTCAATTCATAATGGTTATCATCAATCTGTTTCAGGTTATAAGTCTACACAGGTGATGCGATAGGCTTACTTCCTATTGTCCACTTCCCCTAAAAAGAGTCCCCTATAACTGAAAAAACTCTTAATTGGTTACTCATCTTTCTTTTTACAATGAGATAATTTCACATGAAATGTTGGAACGACAAGTTCTTAATATAGTAAGTAATAAACTGGAAAACGTATTAATAAATACTAAGAGATAGATCCCAATTTTGTACTACGGCTAGAGCTGATAATAACAAAACTTAAAGCTGGTAGAATCAATAGCAGAAGCATAGTCTGTATAGAATCCATCCCATAAGAGAAACTATATCATTGTATAATTGTGGTTAGCTTCCGCCGTTTCAAATTATACCGTCGTGCCATCACTATTTTGAATACAAAGATGACTGGATAATCAATTATATAGTATGATTAAAGCCTGTTTTCAGACAGGAGCATTAATGAATATTTATAAGATTGGTTGGCTCTACCATGGCGAAACCGTATATAAATCTGCCTCAGAGCTCTGCAACATCTATAATGTCAACATTATTCACCTAAAAAAAGTGATTAATGATGGTCATATAGAGCATTTTTTCTGGAATAAGAAAACCCGAGAAATCATTAGAGGAAAAGGAACTATCAAGAATGCTCCTTGGCTCCTATCCATGGATTGTGAATACATTACTCACTCTAGGGAACCCAAAGGAGAAATTCAACTTGGAGATTCCGTCATGGTGCATCGAAAATTCACACATAATGAAGAGTCTTTCATTTTTGGATATGTCACTGGGTTATTTTTTCTTGGAGATAAAAAAACATTAGAGATAACAAGAATATCACTGGATACCAGAATTGATGGTACAACAATAAAAGTTCTCCATAGCGAATCATCACCTGTTTTTTTCCTTAGTGACGGAATTAATGATCGCCATGAGTACATCGCTCCAACCAACAACTTGTTAAAAATAAAATACAAATATCAAATAGATGCAGTTGAGTTTCTTCTTGGCAATTTAAATACACTAAGAATTATTCGCGAAAAATACAGCAAACGCCAGCTTCCGCTGGCTGAACTAGCATTCCGCGATGTTCACCATGCCATGTTTGCAATACTTTATCCATGGGGAGGCATATATAGAACACATGATGTTGTGGTTGGGGATAGAAATAGAGAAACTCTACCATCAAGAGACATTACTAAATCCATGAGATCCTGTTTTCGACGAGTATCAAAACCAAGGTTAGAAAAGATCCGAACTAAAGAAAGCTTAGCGATGTTACTAACCGAATTGCATAAAGAACTGGCATGGATCCATCCTTTTGAGGATGGTAATGGACGCGCCATCAGGATGTATTTGCTGATATTATCTATGTCTATGGGTTTCCATATGGATTTATTTAAACTAAATGGTAATAAAAAAAGCAAAACGTTCTATCATTATGCAGTTAGAAAATCTATTTACGATTCAAATAACAGGTATCTCTACCGAATTATCTTCTTTTCACTTACAGAGATAACAAAAAAAATTGAACAAAAAACAAAATAAATATTTTTTAATAGTGACAATAAGATTTTTCAAAAGAATGAATCGTTTCTATAGGGTTCTGTCCTTCAAAAGGAGCCCTATCTCCTTCAAGGTACATTGAATTAACCATCGTATTATAAATAATTGAGATCATTTCATCTTCAGTCAGTTCATATGCCGCATCATCACTATTTCTGAGTTCAAATTTTACTGCACCATATTTTTTCATTCAATATCCCCCACAATGCTAACATGCTTTATAGCTTAAACCGCATAAAAAGTCAACATCCGCTGTGGATGCGATCTATATCACGGCAGTTACTACAATAACGTCTAGTTATGTAAACCAATATCCCAAATTATAGAGTCATTAACATATCTAATAACTAGAACATAATCTGTCACTGAACTAGGATGTTACTACCTAGACAGAATTTAGGCTATTTAGAATTTTTGACAAAAGCAATTATGGCTACATATAAAAAATATAAGTAGCCATATATACATACGATAACAATTACTTAATTAATTGTAATTTTGGTGTGAATTTATTTTTAGATCTCTGTATGTCTTCATTACCACTAATTGCTTCCATAAAGAAATTATTATTAAAAGTCAATGCACTCAGCTCATCAATTGGTAATCTTAATTGTTTTAATATTTCACCTCGTTTAACCCCTTGAGAACGTAATGTAGAAAATACCTTATCTAATATTAAGGATTTTTCACGTCCTGGCATTCCTTCAGGTTCACTAGTTCGATAACCACGCCGAGCTAACTCAATAGATAATTGTCTATAATGCCATTCACTAGATAACCCAACATCAAATGTACGCCGTACCAACGCGGCTAAAGAAACTTTCCAATTCTTTTTCATGGAAATTAATAATTCTAATGGAGGCATTCTTGGAATTGTCGCTAAAATACTACGCTCAGGCATTAGAAATGCTGATGCAAAACGATCTGCATCTAATTCAGCTTGTCGCCCATTATTACTAGAATGTTTATGAAGAACTAAATGACCTAATTCATGCGCCGCATCAAAACGACTACGTTCCGGTGTTTTCATTGTATTTAAAAGTACAAAAGGTTTTTCATCCATCCAGAATGAAAAAGCATCAACTTCAAGACAATTTTCAGCTAAAGAAAAAACTTTTATACCATTGGCTTCAAGCAAATGAATTACATTAGATATTGATAACTCACCTATACCCCAACTTTCTCTAACAGCTCTAGCAGCATGTTCTGGTTCTAAGTAGCTATCAAAACTACAATTAGGCACATTTACCTTAGGTAAGGTAAACTTATTATCAATCCACATGGACAACTCTTGCGCCAACTTTCCAGCACTAAGCGCCGAATCTCTTTTTTGAGCACTCAGTTTTGTCATTGCGCGAAAACTCACAGCTTCTGTTGATAAAGAAGGGATATCTCTATCAAGAAAAAACTCTATGGGATAACCAAGAACAGCTGATATCCTCTCCATGCTATCACTTGCAATAGGCTCAAAAATACCTGCTTTTTCATAATTAGAAATTGTCTTACTAGTTAATCCTGCCTCCTCAGCTAACGCCCTTTGTGTCAAGCCTCTCCGCTCTCTGGCTATACGCAAACACTCTGAATTAAACATGGTACATACTTAACCTACTTTGGAAATATCAAGTTCAATATCCTGGGTAAACTGTGGTGTATCTCTACCTTGGATAATCGGTTCTGGTTGGTGAATATCTAATATCAAACGTGTAGAAAAACTATTTACTATATTCCTATCATTATAAGAAATTGGTCTCGAAAGTTCGGCTCGAATACCAACACGCCCATATTCGTCAGTCTTATCGAAATCATACAACAAAAACCATAAATCTAATCCAATTTTATTAGGTAAAGGTGGGGTAATGTCTTCATTCGAAAGGCCAAAATCTATTTTTAGTTGATTATCGTTCAGTTCTAATATGCCTTGACCAGGATTATTATTGCGAATAAGCCCCATTAAATCACAGGTAAAATCCCCTTTTTTCATACGGGATTCTGGATATCCATTAATAAGCCCCGTTTGATTACAGCCACGACAAATATAAATTGCGTGATTTTTATCAACCGTCAATTCAACATTTCTTAGAGATAATCCTTTATATCCCCTAGATGCAAGAATATCCCTAGCTCCACTCACTGCTTCTCCATAAAAATACTGCCCTCTAGAAATTAAAGGGTGATTTCGCGTTGTTGAATAACGCCCGGATAGACCCCGTTCAAAAATGCGGGTAAGATCGTGAAGACTAAGATTCATAGATTGTAAGTAAGATTCCACCACATCAGAATCTGACAACACTGTAGGTTTTGTAAGATTAAATGCTTGCATCAAATTAGCCTCGCTATAATTTTCTATTTTTTATACCTCATTTGAGGTTAAAAAACAAGAAAATAACTGGATAAATTCACAGAAAAGCATTTGTCTTGTAAAATAGAATTGAAATTTAGGAAGTCTTAATACAACCCCGTTATACTCACGAGGTTTTCAATAGATAAGTCATGTAACATTAAAATCATTATTAACACAATATATTGTGCTTTGTAATTACGCAAGACTATAAATGTTGTGTTTTCTAATTATTTTATCCATATCTAATTTTACGTTATCAACCGATAGACACCCCTCAATAAATCCTTCCGCTGTCTGCAATCGCTTAGCCACTTCATTATGAGAAATACCGAGTTTTGAAGCCATTGAGCGTAAAGGATAATTCTTCACATAGTACATAATAACCAGCTGAAATAAGTAACTATTATTTACCTTTAAATGTAATAGCGCTTTATTTATTTTTAAACCATCATCATCTGAACATTGCTCTCGGCTTCGTCTTGAACTTGGAATTAATCCTTTAAAACCTGCGGCAATTGATGAGTAATCGATACTATTTCCCTCATTAGCTGACCACGCTCCCCAACGTGATAAAACTTCCTGCATATCTCTCATACAGACTTCTCCAAACCATTTGTTACCTTGTTGCCTATTAATTAATCAATTACACCTTCATCTCTCTTTCTCGTTTTAATTGCCTGACCTTCTCTCTGTATTTATCTCGTATCTGGATATAATCTTCGCGTCGCCAATTCGGAAGCTCATGAGGCCCTCGTAGCCAATCAACTAATTCTTGACCAAATTTTTCGATAAGTTTTTCCTCATACTTTTGACTTACACTGGCATTTTTATGCGTAAACCGCCCTGCTCCACCATTACATGATTTACATTGCTTATATGCATTACGTTCATCAAATCTCAGCTCAGGGTGTGAACCCACAGATAAGAAATGGCCACAATCCCATTGTCCTCCATGTAAATCTGGAGGATTAGTTTCACCACAACTAATACAAGGCTCATCATGATCTCTGAGCCTGATATATTGATTAAACGCAGTTTGAGCTTGTTTGATAAAATATGAGGTAGGTTTTACTGCTAACTTGCGGGCTTTGAGTTTGTCTCTTGCTTTGATTTCCTTTTCTCTTTGTGCCTTTTTGAGTTTTACTAACGCTTTTTCTTTTTCCTTATTCCTTCGTTTTATTGCCAGTTCTGCGCCGTGTTCTGGGCAACACCACCAAATATTACTGTATTTAGGATGAAACCATTCTCTACATATTTTACAGCGCCGTCGCCTTAGCGACTTCATTATGTTTTCCTTTGATTTGTCCATCAGCAATTATTCCTCTTGATTTCTTTTCAAATTCATATATTCAGAATTGCTAGGAATGATGATCGGAATTCCCTTCTCAATGCACCATTGTTCATGTTTCTCCATCATGTAAAGCATCCTTGCCTTATCCATCTTGCTGGTTTTTTCACGCTCACCGTTTTCATTGCGCCCTAACCAATGTCCAACGAAATATTCATGCGTTTCCTCATTAGTAATGGGCTTTGATAAAACGATTTCACCGACACCATTTTTAATATCGATAACAACGCCACGTGCACGTAACCACTCGCCTGTGGTTTCCATCCACATACGCCATGTTTTATTCATTGGTATGGTTCTTAAATCACGCCACTCGGTGATTTTGATGCGATAGCGTTTACCTGTTGTCACGATTTCGGAGAGCACTTTGAAAATACTGTTGAGATTGGATTTATGGAGACAGATATCATCTGTCACGAGGTCTCCTTTTTACTTTCATGAGTTAAAACGATTTTTCACAATACCTTTTAGGCTCTCGTTTCGGTTGAGCGCGATAAGCAGCCATATATTGATCGACCGGTGTAATACTCAATCCTTGTTGGTCAACATACACGGTGCCTGTTTTACCGTGTCGATTAAGCCTTAAAATCATTTCGGTCAGCGTTTCATCCGCATTATCGTGGTACACCGCATCACGATAAATGCCTAACCAATAATCACAATCTTGCTCGATTTGTCCTGTGTCTCTTGAATCACTTGGTACGGGACGTTTATCTGCCCTGTTTTCTAATCCTCGATTCAGTTGCACAAGCAACACAACCACCGTATTGAGCTCTTTTGCCAATATTTTTAGCCCCTTAGTGATTTCACCATAGGCAATATCATTACGGTCAGCTTTTCCCGCTTGCATCAGAGTGAGGTAATCGACACCAATAAACCCAATATCACCGACTTTGCGTTTGATTTTCCGACTTTCAGAGCGAATATGCTGTAAGGACATGCCTGGTGTATCATCCACCCAAATATTCGGCTCATCTTTAAGGCGACCGATGGCACTGCAAAGCCTATCCCATTCATGCTCTTCTAACTTTTGGTAAAATTTATCTGAATTAATTTGGGTTTGTTGGGCTAGTGTCCGTTCAACAAGCTGTTTGTCTGTCATCTCCATGCTGAACAGCAATATAGGCTTACCTTATTGTGAAACATTTTTTGCCATTTCAGTGAGAACGGTTGTTTTTCCCATCTTAGGACGAGCACCAATCACGAACAGTGAACCGATGACAATCTGTTTCGGGCTTAATAGGCGGTCAAAATCTTTAAATCCCGTTTTTAATCCTCGATGTTTCTCTGGGTTATCTTGTCGGTCACAAATGTCGGTAAAAACATCATCCAACACATCATCAATTCGGCGTAATCCTGTTTTTCTCCCCATTTTTCCAAACGACGTAGCTTCATCAAGCAAGCGTTGTGCCTGTTCAATTTTATCCGTAAAACTTAACTCACTTGGCACCATCATGAGATTTTGAATTTCAACCGTCTTTTCGATAACAAAACGCTGTGCAGAACACTCTCGAATTTTTTTCGCATAAGCCATAATGTTAGCAATACTCGGTATTTCTCTTGCTATTTCAGCGAGATAGGCAAAACCACCTGATTGATTAATTCGCCCTTTTGACTCCAGACAATCCGTCACCGTCATAATGTCTATTGGCATACGTTGGGTATACATTTCTCGCAGGGTGAGATAAATAGTTTGATGGTGTTGGGCATAAAAATCTTCAGGTTTTAGCAGTGAGAAAATTGATTGAGCATTGTCACTTTGCGGGTCGAGCAGGAGTCCTCCAATAACATTTTGTTCCGCCATCAAATTATTCGGAACTTGGTTCATCACAGTGCTCCCTCCCTTGTTTTGAGTACCGTTTCTGGTCTGAGTAAATAATCAAAATTCGCTCGCCAACCCCGATTATTTTCTCCAAAGTACCAAGCACTCGCTGTTTCCATAAAATAATCAAAATAATTTTTAGCTGATTCGACTGTAGGCTCTTTAAGCTCTTTCAGGAATTTGGATATTGCTCGTTTGCGTTTGTCATTCAGTGATTCGGCATTGGGTAATCTATCCCCTGCTGATTCGTTGAAGGCTTGCATGATTTCCTGATAAGGAATGTTAGTTTGTCGATTAATTGAAATCTGCTTTGCAGGTTTCAAGTCGTCAGACGATAATTTTTTAGGGTTAATTGACTGGTTAAAAGACTGACTGGTTCTGGGTAAAAATTTTTGACTACCCCCTAGTCCAACCGTTTGACTACCGTGGTCAAATTCTTTGACTACCTCTGGTACAGAATTTTGACTAGGTGGTACTGTATTTTGACTACCGTCATCAAGAGATTTAGCCTCCAAATCCAGAATATATAAATTGGAAGTATGCCCCTTATCAGTTTTTCGCGTAACTTTACGAACAAACCCTTTTTTACATAAACTTTTAATGTGGTTTATCGCACTTTGACGGCTAATTTCGCAATGACGTGCAATAGTTTCATAAGAAGGAAAGCACTCACCTTTATCATTGGCATTATCGGCAAGTTTCAGCAGCACCATTTTTTGCGCTGTACTCCCTACCTGTAATTGCATGGCTTTTGCCATTAGAAGCATACTCATTTTCGCTCTCCTAATAACTTATCTCGATGTGCTTTCCTTAATTTTGCGTCTTTCAATGCTTCCTTTAAACGCTGACAACCGAGTGGAGTTATTTCTTGTAATAGCCTATTTCTCATGATGTTTTTATGCTCATCACAGCCATTAAATTCATGATTTATTCTTTGTCTCATGGTATAATTTCTCCATTCCAAAGCTGTATCAAAAAAGGGAAACCGAAGTTTCCCCTTGTGATAAAAACTGGATATTGATACAGTGTATTTGTACGTTAAATGGTGAATTCCATTGAACAACACGCCTCGTTTGTTGCCGCAATCGAGGCGTTTTCTTTTATTTTCATTTGAGAAAGTTCACCCATTTGTTTCCACAAAAATCGGTACTCTTCTTCTGAGATTTTTCGTTCTCCTTCCATCACAAAATCAATAATTCCCGATGCGACAAGTGTTTCGCATATTTCAGGATATTTTTCAGTTCGACGTAGGATTGTTGAATCATGGACACCTAACGTTCTAGCCACAGCAGATTGAGTTTTATTTCTCAATGCTTGCAATGCTTGCAATGCTGATGCGATTAGGTGATTAGAGATAAATTGATTAAATTGTTTGCGTGTATTTGCGCATTCCATTGTTTAAAGTCCTTATGAGTTAACTAAGGGACAATAATGATCCGTGGCTCATTCCGTATGAGTTGATATTGGGGGAAAAGTTGTCGCTTTATCAGCGACTCCGTAGCAGTCAAAAACTGCGATTGTTAAAGAGCGAATAAAACTATACAGTTTCTAATTCAGGCCAAATTTTATACCAATCGTCCGGCCTTAAATCTCTGCGTGTAACTGCACCATTTGTTGCTATTTCAATTTCAACACAACGTTTAGGAGAAATAGCACTAACACCAGATGCCATTTGAGAAAGGAAAGACTTCGAAACACCTAATTGGTCAGCTAATTCTTTAGCACCACCCCACTCAAGTGAATCTATATATTTTTTTAACTCCATATTTACTCTCCATTAGTTTCAAATATGGAGTTTATTAAACACTAAACAAAACGTCAAGTATTTGCTTGTTTAGTCATTACTAATCAAAATAAAGGTATGGAAATAAAAAAATTAAGACAAATAAAGCTCTCACAGTGGTTTAAAGGTAAAACCCTGCCCACTAAAGAGAAAAGCTATATATCTCAACTGATGAGTGGTAAATCATCGTTTGGAGAGAAGGCAGCTCGTCGTCTAGAAAGAGACTATGGGATGCCTATTGGTTATCTGGATACCCAAGATATTCAGGATGATGAGGTTGAATTCATAGGTAAAGTACCATCAGGTTTAGTCAAAGTACGTGGCGAAGCATTTCTAGGTGTCGATGGTGCTGTTGATATGATTGAAGCCCATAGTGGATGGTTAAAAATATACAGTGATGATGTTGATGCATACGGGCTTAAAGTTAAAGGTGACAGCATGTGGCCTCGCATTCAATCAGGTGAGTATGTTGTCGTTGAACCGAATACATCAGTAAAAACAGGTGACGAGGTATTTGTACGCACGATTGATGGTCACAACATGATAAAAATCTTTAATAAGACTAGAGATGGCGACTATCAGTTCACCAGTATCAACAACTCACATAAACCAATAACGTTATCACCAGATCAAGTAGATACAATTCATTATGTCGCAGCTATAGTTAAACCTATCAAGTTTATTGATATCTGTGAAAAAACAGGTAAAACACTTTTTTAGTAGCCTCATAGCATCTTTAGAAAGATGTTGTGATGTATAAGAAATAATAGGTATAACCAAATTGATATTTTATTCAGTTAAATACATACTCAAATAAAGAGAATAGCGTATAACATATCAAGGCATACAATGACACAGGCATTTATAAACAACAATATACTTACATGGGCGAGATGCAGAGCTTCTCTCTCTGTGGATTATATTGCTGAAAAATTCAAAAAGCCTGTTGATGTAATTATTGCATGGGAAGAAGGTAAAGAACCTATCTCTTTTGCACAAGCGCAACGATATGCAAATATAACAAAAATACCGTTTGGGTATTTATATCTCAATACGCCACCAGAAGAAAATCTACCAATCCCAGATAGGAGAACTGTGGGAAGTAGAAATAACGAGGTGAGTGTAGCACTAAAAGACACTATTAGTGATGTGTTAATTAAACAAGATTGGTATAGAGATTATGCCTTATCCAATGGGATACCTGAAGTTGAGCTAATTGGTAAGCTCCCACCTAATAGTCACCCTAAGCAAATTGTAGCTACAATAAAAGAATACATTGACCTTCAAATTCCGCCAACTAGAGGTAAATGGAGGGATTTTTTCTCCGTATTAGTAAAAAAAATAGAGTCTCTTGGAATTCTAGTCATGAGAAGTGGTGTTGTAAAAAGCAATAATACAAGACCTATTAGTGTTGATGATTTTCGAGGGTTCTGTATCGCAGATAAGATAGCACCAGTAATTTTTATTAACACTAACGATGCAAAAGCAGCACAAATATTTACTTTGGTTCATGAGTTATCTCATCTGATTCTCGGCCAGTCCGCAATATCTGATCTATCTATAAACTCTCGAGAAAAAGAAGAGATGATTTGCAATGCTGCTGCTGCTGAATATTTAACTCCAGAAATAATATTTTTAGAAAAATGGAATAATAGTATATCTCTTGAAGAAAATATTGATATGTTGAGAGATATTTTCAGAGTTAGTAGCTGGGTAATAGCTAGGCGAGCTGTAGATTTAAAACTGATAAGCAAACATGAATATACACAATACGTAAGTATAATAAATGAAAAAAGTACCTCTAGTGGTGGCGATTATAATCGCAACCAAAAAGTGAGAACTAGTGAGCGTCTTACTATTGCCGTGATTACTCAGGCGTTAGAAGGAAAAATACTTTTAAGAGAGGCTCAAAGTTTAACAGGAATACAGCCAAATAAACTATATGCATTTGCTCAGAAGGAGTTCGGGCTTTGAGCTATCTAATTGACGCAAATATATTTATTCAAGCTCAAAATGATTATTATTGTTTTGATTTATGTCCTGGTTTCTGGGAATTTATGGGTTCTAAATTCATAGATGGACAATTAATAAGTATTCGAAATGTCTTTGATGAATTACAAAAACGAGATGATGAAATATGTTCTTGGTCAAAAAACATAAGGCATTGTTTCCAAAGCATTGATGATCAGGAAACTCAAGTACATTTTCGTGCTATTGCAAATTATGTTCAAAAAGAATATACACCAAGACATAAAAATAGCTTACCCCATATACAAAACTTTTTATCCGTTGCAGATCCATGGATCATAGCAAAAGCAAAAGCAACAAACTCCATTGTGGTTACTCACGAAATTAGAGATAAAAACAATAGTTGTAAGCCAAAAATACCTGATATTTGTGATTATTTTAATGTTAAAACTATTAGAACTAATGAGCTTCTAAGGAATTTTCAAGTCCAATTCATTCTCTCGCAACAATAATATAGCCCTTTCAACTTAGGATAGGGCTTTTCTTTTTCATCTTCCATTCATCCAAAAGTGATCTGCGCTACAATCTAAGTTTTTTACAAATAAATTTGCTTAACATTCATGGTTTTGTTAACCATTAACTAAATAGTGTTTAGTAAATACTTGACCTGTATTTTAGTATTTAATAAACTAAGAACATCAACGGAACACAGCACGTTGATGTTCTTTAACAACGATGGTGGCGAGCTGTGTATTAGCTACCAGAACGGCGACGCTGATAAAGCGTCAACCTTCTCAGAAGGTTTTCGGATTGGTGTTTCATTATTTTATCACCAATCACTAAAGCCAACTGTTTGGAGGATATATGGCAACTATAAAAGTGAAGAAATCACGCAAACCAGACTTTTTACGTGGTAACTCTGCAAATAGACGTCATGCCAGACGGAAAGTCGAAGCCATTGCAATTAGAGATATTGAGATGCAACTAGACTCAATATTTCAACTAGAAACTAAAAAATTAAACCGCGTTGAAAAGACACTATCGCTAAGCCACATTCCTGTGACTAGAAGTATTGAACCTAAGTATCAATCATCACCTGATAACTGTTGTTTACCAAACATAGTTATGTTTTCGAGTGTTAGAACAAAAAAATCAAAGGACAAATTTTGTGTCACTGCAAGATAAATTAGAAACCACCTTATATTGGATGATCAGTATATCAAATTAATTGAATGATTGACTTTCATCTCATATTTTATATGAAGGAGATACTATAATCTAAGCTATTTTATTCTAACGATGTGGTTCAATAATGAAAAAAAATATTCTCGACATAATTAATAGTGCCAATAGGGTTTTAGAGCACACTACATCTATATTAGAATCATTAAATGAAAACTTAGCAAAACTTAATTCCTCAATTGAAGCATTCAGTTTGAAACGAGCTCATAACCGACCAATAGAATATGAGATAAAAAATATTAAATGTTTACTCAAATCAAATGAGTTTAACAAACAACAATTACCTCAATATATGAAAACATTGTCGGATATAAAATCCTTTAAAAAGGAATTTGAAGATTTGGATAAAGATGTAAAAAAAATATATTTAGAAATGATACCAAAAGCTAACTCAATAGATGATGAAATATTAATTATTGAAAAAGAAATTTCAATTTTGAGCAGTAACATCCTTACTGACTCTGAGGTAAATATACTTATTGATAAAATTATAGAATTAAAAAAATTACTTAAAGAGTAATATTTCCATAACTTTTATTATCTTAATTATCAAAACATCATAAATGGAAAATAAAAATGACTCAACAAGATACTTCTGTCGTTATTAACTTCAAATTAACTTTAAATCATATTGAAAATAAACCACATCGAGTAGAAGTAAACACTCAAATAAATGCTTCAGATGAAATCCCTGAGTTAGCTATATTACTAAGCGACTTCTCAGATAATTCGATTGGAGAAAATGCGATCAAAGCGGCATTAAAAAAAGCCGTTTTAAATACCTTAGTAAACAAAGTTAAACATTAATAAAAATATTTCCTCTCGTCTAAATCTTTTTTTCGCCAACACCAGAATATATTAATCACTATCACTTGATTAGTGAGGGTTTTGCACATCCAGAGGTAAACATGAACATTGATAAATACACACTTTGTTTAGCCCAAAGCCAAGCAAGGATCGCCCGTTTTCTCAAAAATAAACATGAATGGAATAAGGCCAATCAGACATTAAAACAGGCTTATAGCATAAAACATCAATACAACGCAAAGGTATGCAAAGAAATAAATATCCCAATGAATAGGCTCTATGGATAGAGGTAATTTTTTGTGAATAATTTTAATAATCAAATATACCCAAATGATAAATACCCTCGACTAAGTTCATCTACTCCGAAAAGGAATTTCAAGGAAGTTCTCGCTCATGCAATAGCTATTATTGAAGGAGAAATACCTAACAATTCGCCTAGCATAGCTGAACAGCGACTCGCTATGACGCTTTGGTATATGAATTTAGATGCATCCAAGAATCACCCTCCTCTTCCTGAGCATATTCGAGCCCAACGAGATTCAAAAAGGACATATGTACCTAGTAATAAATTTGAAGTCGATTACTACGGAAGTGATCGCCGTCAAGGTCAATATTTAGGGGATTAATATGACTGCTGTATACAAAGCTATTAGTAATGTTGCTAGAGAAATGGCTGAAACGGGCATTAAAAAAGGAAGTGTAAACCAACAACAAGGATTTATGTTCAGAGGAATTGACGCGGTATATAACGCCCTTGCCCCTGCTCTAGTTAAGCATGGATTGCTGATTCTTCCACGGATCATTGAACGTACCGTCACGGAAAGACAAACACAAAGAGGTGGCTTGTTATTCTATGTCGTAGTGAAAGCTGAGTTTGAATTTGTTTCTGTTGAAGACGGAAGTAAACACACGGTTGTGACTTATGGTGAAGCGATGGATAGCGGAGACAAAGCCACAAACAAAGCCATGTCTATTGCATATAAATACGCAGCTTTCCAAACATTTTGCATACCAACCGAAGAAACAGCAATCGATGCGGATGCAGAAGTTCACAATGTAGTACCGAGAACACCAGATCAAATATTGAAAAATTTTACTAATTCAGCAATGGCTATTACAGATCTCAATATTTTGAAAAAAGAATTTGGTGAAACATGGAAGTTACTCAGAAAAACGCCTGAACAATCAAAAGCAAAGGAAGTATATAACATCAGAAAATCAGAATTGGAGGTGATGTAATGGCAAGTAAAGGTGTAAATAAAGTCTTATTGGTAGGACATCTAGGTCAAGATCCTGAAATGCGTTATCTCCCAAATGGCGATGCGGTCACTAATATTACATTAGCCACCAGCGATTCATGGAAAGATAAACAATCAGGTGAAGCCAAGGAACGTGTTGAATGGCATAGAGTTGTGATATTCGGAAAACTTGCCGAAATCGCTGGTGAATATCTGCGTAAAGGTTTACAAATCTATATCGAAGGCCAATTACAAACACGTAAATGGCAAGATCAAAATGGACAAGACAGATACAGCACGGAAGTTGTAGTGAATATTAATGGCTCAATGCAAATTTTAGGTAACAACAATCAGGCAGGAAACCAGAAATCACAACCATCACCTCATCAACACGAATGGAGCCCACAACAATCTCCTAAACATAATGAACCCCGAATAGACTTTGATGATGATATTCCTTTTGCACCGATTGGATTACCTTATCCTCATATCGCTATTCATATTATTTAAAATACTGCTTAACAGATTACGCTAATTAATATTTATTTAAATTGAGTATAAATAACGTGGAGAGAAAATATGTCAAGAATGGTGACTCTTGAAGCGTGGGCAAGGTTGGAATTTGGAGATGCCTCTCCTTGCATGACGGTATTACAAAAATACGCAAAGAATAACCTTATTGCACCACCCGCAATGAAAGTTGGCCGCAAGTGGATGGTTGATAGAGAAGCTCGTTATGTGGGCTATCTGTCTCTCCCCCAAATTCCTACTAAATCAACGGAACGACTTAAGAGGATAATTACAGATGGCTGCCCGACCACGAACCCATAAAATTATTATCCCTAATCTATATCGAAAGCTAGATAAACGTAACGGCAAAATTTATTGGCAATATAAACATCCCATCACCGGTACATTTCATAGCTTAGGCACTGACGAACAAGAAGCGAGAGAAACTGCCATTCAGGCCAATACAATTATTGCTGAACAACATACTCGACAGTTATTAAGTATTAATGAACGGTTATCAAAAATCAAGACAAACAAGTCTGAAATATCTGTCGATATATGGATGGATAAATATTTAGATATTCAAAAAGAAAGATTAGATATCGGTGAATTAAAAATTAATTCTTATCGACAAAAAATGAAACCTATTAATTTATTCCGTCAATATTGTGGTACGAAAATATTAAAAGAGATAACCGCATTAGATATCGCTGAAATAATAGATTCCATCAAAGTATTAGGACATTCAAGAATGGCTCAAGTCGTTCGCATGGTGCTTATTGATGTATTTAAAGAAGCTCAGCATGCAGGCTATGTTCCGCCTGGTTACAATCCTGCGAAAGCAACTAAACAACCACGGAACAGAGTGAAAAGAGAACGCATGACATTGGACGAATGGCGCACTATTTACCAGCAAGCTAAGAACCACCCTCCTTACTTGCAATGTGGCATGTTGCTGGCCTTAACCACAGGTCAGCGGATCGGTGATATCTGTAAAATGAAATTCTCTGATATTTGGGATGACATGTTACATATACAGCAAGAGAAGACGGGCAGTAAGTTGGCCATCCCTCTCTCGCTAAAATGTGAGGCTATCAATCTCTCCTTACGGGATGTCGTTGCTCAATGTCGTGATGCTGTTGTAAGTAAATATCTCGTGCATTATCGGCATACCACCGCACAAGCAAAACGAGGCGAGCAAGTCACACCAAATACGTTAACCACAACATTTAAAAAAGCGCGAGATAAGTGTGGGTTAACTTGGGAAAAAGGTACGGCACCAACTTTCCATGAACAACGATCTTTATCCGAGCGGCTTTATCGTGAGCAAGGAATTAATACACAAAAATTATTGGGTCATAAAACACAAAATATGACTGATAAATACCACGATGATAGAGGCAAAGAATGGCAAATTATTGC
Organism: Pseudomonas sp. FME51; assembly: GCF_014897305.1. Classification (NCBI taxonomy): domain Bacteria; kingdom Pseudomonadati; phylum Pseudomonadota; class Gammaproteobacteria; order Pseudomonadales; family Pseudomonadaceae; genus Pseudomonas; species Pseudomonas sp. FME51. The sequence goes on from NZ_JABUYN010000001.1 coordinate 617,278, forward strand.
TGTTTAATTGAACAGTTTTGGGGAAGAGTTTTGGGGATATTTTGGGGAAGAATTTTATAGTACAAAAAATAAACGGGAACCAATAAGCTCCCGTTAACTATTTATAAAATCAACAATTACATATGTTTGATAATCGCGTCACCAAACTCGCTACATTTCAGCAGCTTAGCGCCTTCTAACTGACGTTCGAAATCATAAGTGACAGTCTTAGCGGCAATCGCGCCTTCCATACCTTTAATGATTAAGTCAGCGGCTTCAGTCCAACCCATGTGGCGTAACATCATTTCCGCGGAAAGAATAATTGAGCCTGGGTTAACTTTATCTTGGCCTGCATATTTAGGTGCTGTGCCGTGTGTTGCTTCAAATAAAGCACACTCATCACCAATATTTGCACCTGGAGCGATACCTATACCACCAACTTGAGCCGCTAATGCATCAGAAATATAGTCACCATTTAGGTTCATACATGCGATAACATCATACTCTGCTGGGCGTAACAGGATTTGTTGTAAGAATGCGTCAGCGATAACGTCTTTAACGATGATCTCTTTACCTGATTTTGGATTCTTGATTTTAACCCAAGGACCACCATCCAATAATTCACCGCCAAACTCTTCGCGTGCTAGCTCATAACCCCAGTCTTTAAAGGCACCTTCGGTAAATTTCATAATATTACCTTTGTGTACCAGAGTCACTGAATCACGATCGTTATCAATCGCGTATTCAATCGCTGCACGAACTAAGCGCTTAGTCCCTTCTTCTGAACAAGGTTTGATACCAATACCGCAATCTTGTGGGAAGCGGATTTTGGTAACACCCATTTCATTTTGCAGGAATTTAATCACTTTATCGGCTTCTGCCGAGCCTGCTTTCCATTCAATACCCGCATAGATATCTTCTGAGTTCTCACGGAAGATAACCATATCAGTCAGTTCAGGTTGTTTTACTGGGCTTGGCGTACCTTTATAGTAACGCACTGGACGTAGACAAATATAAAGGTCAAGTTGTTGGCGTAATGCAACGTTTAATGAACGGATACCACCACCAACTGGGGTAGTAAGAGGACCTTTAATAGAAACACGATATTCACGGATAAGATCTAAAGTTTCTTCTGGTAACCAAACATCTTTACCATATACCTGCGTTGATTTCTCACCGGTGTAGACTTCCATCCACTCAATTTTACGTTCTTTGCCGTAAGCTTTCTCAACTGCTGCATCAACAACTTTTAACATTGCTGGCGTAACATCGATACCAATACCGTCCCCTTCGATATAAGGGATAACCGGATTATTTGGAACAACAAGCTTACCTTTAGCATCTAGTGTAATTTTAGCGCCATTAGCCGGAACAACTACTTTGCTTTCCATTTACCTCTCCTTTCATGTAAGCGCACGCTTTGTTAATTTTTTGTAAGAGACCTGTCAATACTACTTGATTATTCAGCTAACGCCAATCGCTTCTCTTTTAAGGTATAATCAATCTCCCATTTTTTACAAAAATTAACTATGCCAAATCAATTTAAAAACTCGACTAAGACAAGAAAACACCATGCACCTTCAACACAGAGAAAATCAGTACGCCCAAGAGGTGAGCGCAAAGTGGTTATCTTTAATAAACCCTTTGATGTGCTAGTGCAATTTACCGATGAAAGCGGTAGAAAAACGTTAAAAGATTTTATTCCTATTTGTGATATTTATGCAGCAGGACGCTTAGATAGAGACAGTGAAGGACTTTTAGTCTTAACAAATGATGGTAAATTACAAGCGAAATTAACACAACCAGGTAAAAAAACAGGGAAAATCTACTATGCTCAAGTAGAAGGCATTCCTAATAATATCGACTTACAACAATTTCGGGAAGGATTAGAACTTAAAGATGGCAAAACATTACCTGCACAAGTCGAATTAGCTGAACAACCCGACTGGTTATGGGAAAGAACCCCCCCGATTAGAGAACGCCAAACTATTCCGACATCTTGGCTAAAAATCACCTTATTTGAAGGTAAAAACCGCCAAGTTAGACGAATGACGGCTCATATTGGTTATCCAACGTTACGCCTGATCCGCTTTAGTATAGATAATATTACATTGGATAATCTATTACCTGGTGAATGGAAGGAGATTGATTTTGTTTAAACCCAATGTCACTGTCGCGTGCATTGTTCATGCAAAAAATAAATTTCTGGTTGTTGAAGAAACGGTCAATGGAAAAGCAACGTGGAATCAGCCTGCGGGCCATCTTGAAGCAGATGAAACCGTTATTCAGGCAGCTCAGCGTGAATTATGGGAAGAAACGGGATTAACACTCCCAGTTCAATACTTTCTTAAATTACATCAATGGATTGCTCCGGATAAAACCCCTTTCTTACGTTTTCTTTTTCTCATTGAAGCACGAGAACAATTTGAAACACAGCCCCATGATAGCGATATAAATTGTTGCCACTGGCTTAGCGCAGATGACATTATCCAAAGCCAACAATTAAGGTCGCCTTTAGTGAGAGAAAGCCTGTTATGTTATCAACAAGGCGAACGCTATCCTCTTTCTATTTTAAGTAGCTTTGGTGCGCCTTTTAACTAAATGACAGAAAAGCAAAAAAGAAAGCATCAAAAACAGAGTAACACTTGATGCACCTATGCTAGTGATATGGTAAAGTATGGCGCTTATTTTTCCGCAGTGAGATCCAGTCATGTCAGATAACAGCCAAAAAAAAGTCATCGTAGGAATGTCCGGTGGCGTAGATTCATCCGTCTCAGCCTATCTTCTTAAGGAACAGGGATATCAGGTCATTGGTCTGTTTATGAAGAACTGGGAAGAAGACGACGATACAGAATATTGCTCAGCCTCTACTGATCTTGCCGATGCGCAAGCTGTGTGCGATAAGCTTGGTATCGAACTTCATACCATCAATTTTGCTGCTGAATATTGGGATAATGTTTTTGAGCATTTTTTATCTGAATATAAAGCAGGTCGTACTCCTAACCCTGATATTCTATGCAATAAAGAAATAAAATTTAAAGCATTTTTGGAATATGCAGCAGAAGATTTGGGTGCTGATTATATCGCAACAGGCCATTATGTTCGCCGTCGTGATATCAATGGCAAAAGCCAATTACTTCGTGGTGTCGATAATAATAAAGACCAGAGCTATTTCTTATACACATTAAGCCATGAGCAAATCGCACAAAGCCTTTTCCCTGTTGGGGAAATGGAAAAACCTGAAGTGAGAAAAATTGCTGAAAAACTTGATTTAGCAACAGCAAAGAAAAAAGACTCAACCGGTATTTGTTTTATTGGTGAACGCAAATTTACCGATTTCTTATCGCGCTACCTTCCCGCTAAACCGGGTCCAATCGTCACCGTTGATGGTGAAACTATTGGTGAACATCAAGGACTGATGTACCACACATTAGGCCAACGTAAAGGTTTGGGTATTGGTGGAACAAAAGATGGCGGTGATGATCCATGGTATGTCGTTGATAAAGAACTTGAGAACAACATTCTTGTTGTAGCCCAAGGTCATGAGCATCCAAGACTAATGTCTGTGGGTTTAATTGCTCAACAGTTACATTGGGTATCAAGAGAGCCAATCACTGAGGCGTTTCGCTGCACTGTTAAAACACGATATCGCCAACCTGATATTGCGTGTACAGTAACGCCATTAGGTGAAGATAAAATTGAAGTCCGCTTTGATTATCCTGTTGCCGCTGTAACACCGGGGCAATCAGCCGTCTTTTATCAAGGCGAAGTCTGTTTAGGTGGCGGTATTATTGAAACTCGTATTCAGGAGTAGACGTGGCTAAAGATTTTCGTGATATAACCCTTGCTCTGGCAGGCATCTGCCAAGCAAGTCGTCTTGTTCAACAAATTGCTTACCAAGGCAATGCGAACGAGAATGATGTTGAAGTCATGGTTAACAGTATTTTTAATATCAATCCAACTTCAACACTAGATGTTTATGGTAATCAAATCAGCCATCTAAAGTTAGGGTTTCAGACATTAAAAGCCATTCATCAAGCAGTGAGACGAGAAAAATTAACGCTTGAGTTGATGACCTATCAGCAAGGTTTAATTAACTTAGAACGCTTAATCGGTCGAAATGATGATTATAGCTCGCGTTTATCACAAAAAATTTCTCAATTAGAGCGTCAAAAAAGCTATTTTGAGCCTATGTCTGAGGGAGTATTTAATGCCCTTGCTGGTGTTTATGTTGATGCCGTAAGTCCTGTTGGCCCTCGTATTCAGGTTCATGGCTCTATTGAACTGCTAAAAAACCCTATTATTCAAGCTAAAGTGAGAGCATTGTTACTGACAGGTATTCGTAGTGCTGTGCTCTGGCGTCAAGTGGGTGGTCGTCGTTTTGACTTTTTATTGCATCAAAAGACTATCCTACGACAAGCTGATGATTTTCTCGCTCAATGTTAATACTTTAATTCAACCTGGGAGTTGCCAACAATGGAATTATCTTCGCTGACAGCGATTTCACCGATTGACGGTCGTTACGGTAGTAAAACTTCGTCGTTACGTTCTATTTTTAGTGAATTCGGTCTTCTGAAATTCCGTGTACAGGTAGAAGTTCGCTGGCTGCAAAAGCTGGCATCTTGCGCCGACATTAAAGAAGTTCCCGCCTTTGAAAAAAACGCAAACGATTACCTTGATGCGATTGTCGCTAACTTCAATGAAGAAGATGCTGCACGTATTAAAACTATCGAACGCACCACTAACCACGACGTAAAAGCTGTAGAATATTTCTTAAAAGAAAAAGTGGCGACCATCCCTGCTTTACATCAGGTTTCTGAATTTATTCACTTTGCTTGTACTTCTGAAGATATTAATAATCTGTCTCATGCCATTATGCTAGAAACAGCCCGCCAAGAGATCCTGCTACCTGCATGGCGTGAACTTATTGATACAATTAGTAAAATGGCGCAAGAATACCGTGAGTTACCACTGCTTTCACGTACGCATGGTCAACCCGCGACACCTTCAACGGTTGGTAAAGAGTTCGCTAACGTGGCTTATCGTATGGAGCGCCAATATCGTCAACTTACCCAAGTTGAAATCTTAGGTAAAATCAATGGTGCTGTCGGTAACTATAATGCACATTTAGCGGCTTATCCTGAAATAAACTGGCATCAATTTAGTGAAGAATTTGTGACTTCATTAGGTATTACATGGAATCCATACACTACTCAAATTGAACCCCATGATTATATTGCAGAACTTTTTGATTGTATTAGCCGATTCAATACTATTTTGATCGATTTCGATCGTGATATTTGGGGCTATGTGGCACTGAACCACTTCAAACAAAAAACAATTGCAGGTGAAATTGGTTCATCAACCATGCCACATAAAGTGAACCCAATTGACTTTGAAAACTCTGAAGGCAACCTAGGGTTAGCCAATGCGGTAATGGGGCATCTGTCTAGTAAGTTACCCCTTTCTCGCTGGCAACGTGACTTAACAGACTCGACAGTGCTGCGTAATTTAGGTGTAGGTATGGGGTATGCGCTCATTGCTTACCAATCAACAATGAAAGGCTTAAATAAGCTTGAAGTAAATGAAAAACATCTCCGTGAAGAGCTAGACTGTAATTGGGAAGTATTAGCTGAACCAATTCAAACGGTAATGCGTCGTTATGGTATTGAGAAACCTTATGAAAAACTGAAAGAATTAACACGTGGTAAACGTATCACCGAACAAGATATGGCTATTTTCATTGATGGTTTAGAATTACCAGAAAACGAAAAAATACGCTTAAAAGCAATGAAACCTGAAAGCTATATTGGTTTCGCAACTCAGCTTGTTGACAAATTAAACTAATTAATTAGTTTCAAAAGGCAGATAATTTCTGCCTTTTTTTATCACAAAAAACAAAGAAAGCTATCTACAACCTAAACACTTTACAGGCTACAGTGTTTTTTAGGTGATAGATTGTCTATGATAACCTCATATTTTTATCTGATAGATTGACTATCATTTCCTATATTTATTTTACAACGGTATATTTTTACCGATTGTACTCAAGGTGGAATAATGCGGATCTTAATTATTGAAGACAATATCTTACTTCGCCATCACCTATCTGTGCAATTTCGAGATGCAGGCCATCAAGTTGATGCCGCAGAAGATGCCAAAGAAGCAGATAGTTTTATTACACAAGGTACACCTGATGTTGCCATTGTGGACTTAGGGTTACCTGATGAAGATGGTATTAGCCTGATCCGTAGATGGAGAGAAAATAATATTACGCTACCAATAATGGTCTTAACAGCGCGTGAAAGTTGGCAAGAAAAAGTTTCCGCCTTAAATGCGGGGGCGGATGATTATGTGACAAAACCCTTTCATTTTGAGGAAATTGTTGCGCGTATTCAGGCATTAATGCGAAGAAACATGGGAATTGCTTCACAAACTCTCTCGATTGCTCCTTTTGAGTTGGATTTATCACGGAAAGAGTTCATGATTTCAGGTGAGCAAATCAAATTGACTGCATTTGAATACACTATATTAGAAACATTAATGCGCAATCAAAATAAAGTGGTTAGCAAAGATGCATTAATGCGTCAGTTATATCCTGATGCCGAACTAAAAGAAAGCCATACTATTGACGTACTAATGGGGCGATTACGTAAAAAAATCTTAGAAAAATACCCAGACGATGTTGTGGTAACAGTGCGCGGGCAAGGCTACCGACTTGATATGAAACCTTAGTATGAAACCTTAGTATGCAAAAAAAACAGCGCTCTCCTTTTTCATTACGAACACGATTTTTACTTGCGACTAGTGCCATTATCTTGGCACTCACGCTCTCTTATGGGCTAGTGGCAATTGTTGGTTCCATTGTGAGCGTTGATAAAACAACCTTCATGTTGATGAGGAGTCAAAGTAACCTTTATTACAGCTTAGCTCAGTGGAATAAAGAAAAGCTGAGCATCGAGTTCCCCACGAATCTCAATAACAATAATACTTCATTGGTGGTCATTTTTGATGATAAAGGTAATGTATTATGGACACCTTCAGATTTACCTAACGCCATTCCAGATAGCATTAAACATAAGTGGCGCCATGAGGAGGGCTTATTTGAAATTTCAGTTGATGTAAGAACAACTCGTTTAATGTTACAACAGTTACCTCAATATCGTGTTTATCTTAAACGACTTGAAGAATATTCAAGTAATGAATTTTTAACTCACTCTGTCGTCATAAACCATTATCCTGCGGCTGATAATATGCCTTATATGGCAATCGCTGTTATTGACCCTATTCCTCAACGTATGCAAAAAGTCAGTCAGGTTTGGGACTGGTTTTTATATATTATTCTTGCAAATTTATTTTTAGTTGTACCTTTAATTTGGCTTGCTGCACACTGGAGCTTAAGGCCAATAAAACAAGTGATCGAACAAATCAGTGCATTAGAAAAAGGCACACGTAATGATTTGGATGAAAATCCGCCAACAGAATTAAAAGGTGTCGTCCGTAATTTAAATGTGTTATTACGCAATGAACGAAGCCGTTATAACAAATATCGCACGAGTTTATCTGATCTTACCCATAGTTTAAAAACCCCCCTTGCTGTGTTGCAATCAACATTACGCTCTTTACGTTCAGGTAAGCAGATGACGATAGAACAAGCAGAACCGATTATGCTTGATCAAATTGAGCGAATCTCACAACAAGTAGGATATTATTTACATCGAGCATCCATTCATGGTGATCATGATATTACCACACGTAAACTCCATTCATTATCAGGATTATTGGATAATCTTTGTAGTGCATTAAGCAAGGTTTATCAGTCAAAAGGTGTTGATTTAACGTTAAACGTCTCTCCTGAAATCATGTGGTTAGGTGAAAAGAATGACTTTATGGAAGTGATGGGGAACATTCTTGATAATGCTTGTAAATACTGCTTAGAATTTGTTGAAATCAATGTTAGCAATAATGAAAATAGTGTAACGATTATTATTGATGATGATGGCCCAGGTGTCAGCCTTGAAAAAAGAGAGGCTATTTTCCAACGAGGAACAAGAGCAGATACTCTGCGTCCGGGACAAGGTTTAGGCTTATCTATTGCGGTTGATATTATTGAACAATATAGTGGTGAGATTAGCATTACAGATAGCCCTCTAGGTGGTGCTCGTATTACCGCCATTTTTGCTGAACAACAACTCACCACTGAGCGCGAATAGCCTTATTTATTGAAAAAAAACTGTTTTCTTTTAAATTCCCCGCTTAATACACGACATTACGTATGATATCTGTTCAGTTATGATAGCGTTACTCGTGGTTACTCACATTGCTCAAAGGAATGTTTAGCAGGAAGTTAGAATTCATTATATTATGATTTTAGGCTTCCCGAATTCAGGATATACACAATGGACTATAAACTTAATTTAGATTGGCAATCATTTCTCGAAAGCCATTGGCAAAAGCGCCCTTTATTAATTAAAAACGGCTTCTCACGTTTTGTTGATCCTTTATCTCCTGACGAACTTGCTGGTCTTGCAATGGAAGATGAAGTAGATAGCCGTCTTGTTAGCTGTCAAGACGGACAATGGGGAGTCAAACACGGGCCTTTTGAGCACTTTGAAGGCCTTGGTGATAAAGACTGGTCTTTACTCGTACAAGCCGTCGATCACTGGCATTTTCCTAGTGCGGCATTAATGAAACCATTTCGTGTATTACCCGATTGGCGCATTGATGATTTAATGATCTCTTATTCTGTTCCTGGTGGTGGTGTAGGCCCACACCTTGATCAATACGATGTCTTTATTATTCAAGGACAAGGTCGTCGTCATTGGCGTGTGGGTGAAAAAATTCCGATGAAACAACACTGCCCTCACCCTGACTTACTTCAAGTTGACCCTTTTGATGCCATTATTGATGAAGAATTAGAGCCGGGTGATATTCTTTATATCCCACCTGGATTCCCACATGAAGGCTATGCAATTGAAGAATCGCTGAACTATTCAATAGGCTTCAGAGCACCTAATGCACGTGAACTTTTCAGTGGTTTTGCTGACTATGTATTAGCAAATGATTTAGGTAGCTACCGTTATAGCGATCCTGATTTAACACTGCGTGAAAATTCTGCATTAGTACAACATCAAGAGTTAAATAAACTTCATGACATGATGGAGGATTTACTTGCTCAACCAGAAGTATTTCGTCATTGGTTTGGTGAATTTATTTCTCAATCTCGTCATGAACTTGATCTTGCAGTTCCAGAACCTTTATATGAAAACGCAGAGATTTATGATTTACTGCAACAAGGTGAACAACTTCATCGTTTAAATGGTATTCGAGCTCTTCGTGTTGGTGATAACTGTTTTGTTAATGGTGAATTAATAGATACTAACCACATAGAAGCTGCAGATGCGCTTTGCCAATATGATTATATTGATAAACAACATTTGGGCGATGCATTATCTGATCCAAAATTTGTTCGTCTATTAACACAGTTGATCAACCAAGGTTATTGGTACTTTGAAGATTAATAACCAATAACTTTAAATTATAAAGCCCTATCATATTAATAATAGGGCTTTTTATTATAAATTTATTTTTAGTCAGTATATATCTATCATGCCCTTTTCTAACGTATTAAATAACTAACGGCTTCTTTTAAAAGCACTCTTGTATTATGAAAGAAAAAAGGAATTGCAATAAAAAAGGCACTTTGTAAGAAAAAGAGTAATAAAGTGTGCTTGCTGTTTGAAGTAAACAAAGAGAATAAAACTACAAAAGTAATAAATAAATAACTAGAAATAATAATGAACGATTGTTTTTCAGACCTTTGAATTAAAGTTTTACTTTCATTACTAATGATATTCTCTTTTTTGTTACTTATATTAATTTGTTTTTCAATTATGGGATTCACTAACTTCCCCGATGTCGCATCCATTCTACCATCCTTATATTATCATTTTACAATAATTATAGATGAAATTAACTTACTCTAATTTATCAATCTATTACAATAAAATAGCGTATATTTTAAGTTTGAAAAACTCATAATTAATATTCTTATTATTATGAAATAACTCTATTTTAGCTTAAGTAACTCCACTCGATTTATTTCAAATTATTTTTCAGCCATTTCCCCTATTTTATTTTACCAATCTCCCCTAAGATAAAATCAGATTTTACAGCATGACCTTTTTTCAACAATGGAGCTGGCTATGAAAAAAATTATTTTTTTAATTGTTGCCTTTGTTTTACCCACTGCTGTATTTGCAAAAACAGTTGAAACATCAGAAATGAAAGCACCACCAACACAAACGGATATTATTTTTGTACTAGATAAAAGTGGCTCGATGCAAGGGTATGAAAAAGATACTATTGGGGGATTTAATACTATTTTAGCAGAAAATAAGGATCGACCTGAAAAAGTCTATATCACCACTATTTTATTTGATAGCAATGCGTCGAAATTACATAATCGCGTTGATATTAATAAAGTCAAAGCATTAACCTCAAAAGAGTATTTTGCCAGTGGTAATACAGCCTTATTAGATGCTGTAGGCAGTGCCATTACAGAAGGAAATAAACCCAATTCGCCTTATAAAAATGTAATGATGGTTATTATTACTGATGGTGAAGAAAACAGTAGCCACGAATACTCGCTCGAAAAGGTAAAATCATTAATTAACTCAGCAGAAAAAGAGAAAGGTTGGGAGTTTATCTTTTTAGGTGCCAATATTGATGCAATCAGTGCAGCTGAAAGTATTGGCATAAAACCCTCTAACTCAACTCAATATATTCAAGATGCGAAAGGTTATGAAAATGCTTATGAATCTGTAAATAAAGCTGTTCAATCTAAAATTGAAGGTAAAGAATTAAATGAAGACTGGAAATCTTCTGTTGAGCAAGATTACAAAGATCGTAAATAAAAAAATATCACGGATGTCATCATACTAAAAAAATAATAGTCGATATATATCGACTATTATTTTTTCTTATTTAGCACGCTGTCATTAATTAGCTAATGACTTTTGCCTTTTCTCTTTCAGCGGTAATTTCAGCGATACGCATAATGACACTCACCGCAGCTTCCATTCCTTCTAAAGAGATAAATTCGTGTTTACCATGGAAATTATAGCCACCTGTAAAAATATTAGGGCAAGGTAAACCACGGTAAGAAAGCTGAGCACCATCTGTACCACCACGAATAGGCTTGATATTAGGCTCAATATCACAATCAATCATTGCTTGTTTCGCAATTTCAATAATGTGTGGAAATTGAACAACTTTATCATGCATATTGTAATAGCTATCATCAATAGTCAGCTCAATATAACAATCTGGGTGTAATCCTTTACCTACTTTTTCAGCAATCGCAATCATATTCTGTTTGCGTTTTTCAAATAAGTTACGATTAAAATCGCGGATAATATAATGCATCTCCGCTCTTTCTACCGTACCTTTAATTGTTTGCAAGTGGTAGAAACCTTCATAACCATCAGTATTTTCTGGTGTTTCATCAACAGGTAATTCTTGATGAATACGAGAAGCTAACCCTAATGCGTTTACCATTACCCCTTTTGCACTGCCAGGATGAACATTATTACCAACAATTTTGATATTCACGGATGCAGCATTGAAGTTTTCATACTCCAGTTCACCTACACCACCACCATCAACGGTATAAGCCCAGCTAGCACCAAATGCATCTAAATCAACATAGTGCGCACCACGACCAATTTCTTCATCCGGAGTGAACGCTATGCGAATTTCACCATGTGGTCGATTCGTTTCTTTTAACCGCACCATTGCAGTAATAATTTCAGCAATACCCGCTTTATCATCAGCACCCAGCAGTGTTTTTCCGTCTGTGGTAATTAATGTTTTACCAATCATAGAATGTAAGATTGGGAACATGACGGGTGACAACACTTCATCACCAATACCTAATGCAATATCACCACCGCGATAATCTTCAAGTACTTGTGGTTTTACATGCTTACCTGAAAAATCAGGCGATGTATCAAGATGCGAAATAAAGCCAATCACAGGCACTGGCCAAGAAACATTGGATGGTAAACTTGCCATTACACATCCTTTGTCACTGAGTGTTACATCAGTAAAACCCAGTTTTTTTAATTCATGAGCCAATGCCTTTGCAAGTTTTAGCTGGCCATCACTACTTGGCGACATTTTTGAAGATGGTTTCGATTGTGTATCAAAATTAATATATTCAAAAAAACGTTCTAATAATTTATCCATTTTGCCCCCTAAGATCTCTCTAAGAACAATAATAGGGAACTCTATAAAATAATTATTGCGTCAAATCAGCTTTAGGATCATTAATTAATTCAAACAATTTATGAACATATTCATCAACAACCTGACTGGCTGGTCCATAATGTTTTTCTTCAAACTGGCTTTCAACCAAACTTGGCTCAAGATTGAGCTCAACAGTATGTGCACCTGTTAATCTAGCTTCATGCACAAAACCCGCAGCGGGATATACATTGCCAGAAGTCCCAATAGAGATAAATATATCAGCTTCCGCTAATGCACGATAAATCTCTTCCATACCTATTGGCATTTCACCAAACCAGACAATATGTGGACGTAATGGTGAGGGAAATTGACAACAATGACAGTGATCGGTTGTTTCTAAGTCACCTTTCCATTCAAAAACTTGACGAGATTGAGGGCAACGTACTTTGAGTAACTCACCATGCATATGCAAAATATGCTGATTACCTGCTTTTTCATGTAAGTTATCAATATTTTGAGTTACTAATAGAAAATTTTCTTTACCGAGATATTGCTCAAGTTTCGCTAATGCATAATGCGCAGCATTGGGTTGAATTGAAGGTTGTTGCAATTGGCGACGGCGTTCATTATAAAATTGCTGAACTAACTGGGGATTGCGTTGATAACCTTCAGGTGTTGCAACATCTTCAACGCGATGCTCTTCCCATAATCCATCTTCTGAACGGAATGTTTTAATTCCTGATTCAGCAGAAATACCCGCCCCTGTTAATACGACAACTTTGGGTAAATTCATTTCATGTTCCGTTTTATCGGTTAAATGAAAATAACGACAACGTGAATGTTGTCTGCGTAAACTTTTAATCTTACGAAACTTCCTAAGCCGACGATGACGAAGTTTAAGTTTCATCATTACAATCCTTGGTTTTCAAGTTTAAATACCGCGTTTTTGATTTCTCTATTTTAAGTGTTTTTTCTTTTTTGTATGTCAATAAACTTATTGTCCACTTAAAATTCTTGCAGGATCTAGTTTAGTGGCTCGACGAGCAGGATACCAACTTGCTATCAGGCTTAAGATCACAGTGGTAATAAATACAGAGAAAACATCTATCAAATGTACTTCTGAAGGTAGAAAATCAACGAAATAGACATCGCCAGATAACACACTATGCCCTGTTAATGACTCAATAACAGAAACTAAAGGTGTTAAATTATAAGCCACTAAGACACCAAAAATAACGCCTGCAATACACCCAATCATACCTGACAATAAGCCGTACCATAAAAAGATATTACGTATATGGCTATCTCGTGCCCCTAATGTACGTAAAATAGCAATATCACTGCTTTTATCTCGCACTGCCATAATCAACGTTGAAACAATATTAAAACAGGCCACACCAATCACTAAGATCATGGATAAATACATAATGCTACGGATCATCTGGATATCGCTATACATATAGCCATAGTCACTTATCCAGCTTTTTGCATAAACATATTCTTTACTGTTTAAACCTGCGCTATGAATAATTTCATTAGCTAAAAAAGGATCAACTGTTTTGACTTCAATTCCCGTAATACCTTGCCCATAATCCATATATTGTTGAGCATCCGCTAAAGGAATCAACGCTAATTGATGATCGAGCATTCCACTCAATTTAAATATACCACTGACTTGTAGACGAATACGTTTCGGTTGTAATAGCTTAGTTGGATCATCATTATTGGGGATTAATACCGTTAACCAATCGCCCTGTTTAATCTTTAATGCCTCAGCAACACCTTGCCCAATAATAATTTGTTGCTTACCCGCATTAAAATTTTGCCATGCATTATTTTGCACATATCGAGGTAATAAACTGATATCACCCTGTTTTTCAGGTGAAACACCCATTACTTGTACCGCTTTTAGATCTGTGCCTTTCTCTAGCAACCCTGTTAATAAGATATAAGGGGCAGCCGCCACAACACCGGATGTATTTTCGATACGAGGTAATGCGGATTGCCATTGTACAAAAGGCTGTTCTACCGAATAAATTTGACCATGAGGTACGACAGATAAAATACGGTTTTTTAATTCACGTTCAAATCCATTCATGGCACTTAAGCCAATAATGAGCACAGCAACACCAAGCATAATGCCCAATGTGGAAATAACAGAGATTAGCGAAACCATTCCCGCACGTTTTCGTCCTCTTGAAAAACGTAAAGCGGTCACTAAAGTAAGTGGCAATTGCGCCATTATTTCACTCCTGAAATCACGTTTTGTGGCTCTAATTGACCATCTTTCATTTCAAGTTGTCGCTGAAAACGTGCCGCCAGTGACAAATCATGCGTAACGACCAGAAAAGCCGTTTGCTTCTCTTTATTTAACTTAATTAATAGCTCAAAAATTCCTTCTGCATTTTTCTGATCAAGATTACCAGTAGGTTCATCAGCAAGCACTAATGCAGGGTCGTTAACCAATGCCCTTGCTATTGCAACACGTTGTCTTTCCCCTCCAGAAAGCTCTGAAGGACGATGGTGAGCACGCTCTTTTAACCCAACCGCTTCAAGTAAAGACATCGCTTTCTCTTTCGCTGTTGCGACACTAACGCCCCCAATCATCAATGGCATTGCCACATTTTCAAGTGCGGTAAAATCAGGTAATAAGTGGTGAAATTGATAAATAAAGCCCAATTGTGTATTCCGTAAATCAGCTTTTTCTGAAGAGGAGAGTTTATTCAGTGATTGTCCTCTAAAAAAAACTTCACCTGATGTTGGAGAATCTAAGCCACCCAATAAATGCAATAAAGTACTTTTACCTGATCCTGAACTTCCTACAATTGCTAAAAAATCACCTTTCCCCATCTTAAAAGAAACTGATTTCAGTACCTGAGTTGAAATTGAACCATCTTGGTATTGTTTACAAAGGGAGTGACAATCCAATAAACAATCTTTGTCAATTTGCATTTGTTTTTCTGATGCCATTGGTTGTTTAAAAGAAAAATTACTCATAACGTAGCGCCTCTGCTGGCTGAATAGTCGCGGCCCGCCAAGACGGGTATAAAGTCGATAAAAGGGAAATAACAATGGCGGCAAAGCCAATCATAAATACTCTTCCCCATTCAAGGGTTGCAGGTAATTCCACACCTTGCGGAATAAGTCCCACTGCGGGCATAATGATGTTTAATTGGCTTGATAGCAGAGCCCCTAAAAGCCCACCAGCAACCGCACCTAGCATACCCGCACCTGCGCCTTGTAACATAAAGATAGACATAATCTGAGAACGCTTTAAGCCCATTGTTTGCAAAATAGCAACTTCTCCTTGCTTTTCCATAACCAACAATGAAAGCGAGGTAATAATATTAAACGCTGCTACAGCAATAATTAAGCTTAATAATAACCCCATCATATTTTTTTCCATTTTAACGGCTTGGAAAAATTCACCTTTACGCTCGCGCCAGTCTTTCCAGCTTAAATTGTTGGCTAAAGGCTGGGCACTGTATTTATCAATATTGAGGGGATCAGAAAAGAAAAGACGCCATCCTGTTATATTACCTGGTTGATAACGCATTAAACGCGCCGCATCTTGTTGATTGACTAAAATTTGAGAGGCGTCTGCATCGCCACCACTTTGGAAAACACCTTTAACCGTAAATAATCGTTGGCTGGGTAATCTTCCCATCGGCGTCAATTGGCTTACACTGGGCACAATAAGGCGGATATTATCGCCTTCTTTCGCCTTGAGTTGTTTGGCTAAACCACTTCCCAAAATCACACCATATTCACCCGCTTTAAGCATGGAAAAATCCCCATAACGAATATGTTTCGTTAATGGTTCATCTTGTGCTTTTTCCACACCTAACATAACACCCACACTGATGTTATCTTTACTTTGCAAAACAACATCACCTTCGACTAAAGGTACAACATTTATGATACCTTCTCGCGTCAATAGATTTTCAGCTATAGTAGATTGTCGGGGTAATTGCCCGTTAGGTGATGTCACTATTGCTTGTGGGATATAAGCAAGAATACTTTCTTGTAGTGAGCGTTCAAAGCCATTCATGACAGAAGTCACTGTGATCAGTGCCGCTACACCTAACATTATCCCTAAAGCAGATAGCCATGAGACGAAACGACCGAACTTATCGATCGCACGACCCCGCATATAACGGAGCCCTATATAAAATGAGACAGAATTGTACATGAAATCTGTGCTGTTCCTGTTGCTAATGCGAAGTGTTCAGGGATAATAAAGGGTAGTCTTACTGAATGGAACCACTCTATTCCCAAACTGTGGTTTTTCTTTTATCTTAACCTGCCCGCCAGTTTAAGCTTTAGCGATTACGCTGAAGATGTGTTGGGAGTTAACTACAACAAAGAGTTCACATTACACGCTTATGTCCTCAGAATATCGTTATCAACTTCCTGTAAAACAAGGGGATACTCGCCAGCTAGGTCAACTGACGGGTGCCGCTTGTGCTCTAGAATGTGCCGAGATCATCAAACGTCATTCTGGATTAGTCGTTCTTGTTACTCGTGACATGCAAAATGCATTACGTTTACAAGATGAAATCCGTCAGTTTTGTGATTATCCAGTAGAGACATTATCGGATTGGGAAACACTGCCTTATGACAGTTTTTCACCTCATCAAGAAATTATCTCAAACCGCCTTTCTACGCTATACCGTATCCCATCACTTCTCAAGGGAATTTTAATCTTACCCGTCAATACGTTAATGCAGAAAGTCTGCCCTACAGATTATCTCGCAGGTCATGCGCTGGTAATGCAGAAAGGAGAGGTACTTTCTCGTGATAATTTGCGTAAAACATTAGATGAAGCGGGATATCGCCATGTAGAGCAAGTATTAGAACATGGTGAATATGCCACACGAGGCGCATTGCTTGATTTATTTCCTATGGGAAGTGAATTTCCTTATCGTATTGATTTTTTTGATGATGAGATTGATAGCTTACGTACTTTTGATGTTGATACACAACGAACATTAATAGAAGTTGATCAAATCAATTTATTGCCTGCCCATGAATTTCCCACTGATGCTAATGCTATTGAACTCTTTCGTAGCCAGTGGCGAGAGCGCTTTGATGTAAGGCGTGATCCTGAACATATTTATCAACAAGTCAGCAAACACATTTTGCCCACAGGAATTGAATATTGGCAATCACTGTTTTTTGAACAACCTTTATCTCATTTATTTGCTTATTTTCCTAAAAACTCCCTGATCATTACGCAAGATCTACAAGATTGTGCCGATAAATTTTGGCAAGACATCAATCAGCGTTTTGAAAGCCGTCGCGTTGACCCAATGCGTCCTTTACTTCCCCCTGATGATATTTGGCTCAATGTTGATACTTTTAATAAAGAGCTTAAACAGTGGCCTCGTATTCAACTTAAAACTGAAACATTGCCAGAAAAAGCAGGTCAAACTAATTTAGGTTATCAACCACTTCCTGATTTATCGATTAATGCTCAAAGCAAGTCACCTTTAGATAACTTACGCCGATTCCAAGAGCAATTTTCAGGCAGTGTTATTTTCTCTGTTGAAAGTGAAGGCCGACGCGAAACTGTACAAGAGCTTTTATCACGAATAAAAATAGCACCTAAACAGATCATTGAATTATCTGATGCTAAAAAGAAAGGTTTTTACTTTATCATTGGCGCTGCTGAACATGGTTTTATTGATAGCCATCGTCAATTGGCGATGATCTGTGAAAGCGACATGTTGGGTGAACGTGTCAATCGCCGCCGCCAAGATAATCGCCGAGCCATTAATACTGATACCTTAATCCGTAACCTTGCTGAATTAAGCATTGGACAACCTGTTGTGCATCTTCAGCATGGCGTTGGTCGCTATCAAGGTATGACAACCTTAGAAGCAGGCGGTGTGAAAGCAGAATACCTAATGTTGAGTTACGCAGGTAATGACAAACTTTATGTTCCTGTTTCCTCACTTCATTTAATCAGTCGTTATTCAGGTGGTGCTGACGACAATGCCCCATTACATAAATTAGGGGGTGATGCCTGGGTAAGAGCTCGCCAAAAAGCCGCCGAAAAAGTCCGTGATGTCGCTGCTGAACTGTTAGATGTATATGCTCAACGTGAAGTAAAAACGGGCTTTGCCTTTAAAATGGATAAAGAGCAGTACCACGCTTTCCGTCAAAGTTTTCCTTTTGAAACCACACCAGATCAAGAAACGGCAATCAATGCCGTATTAAGTGATATGTGCCAAGCCATTTCAATGGACAGATTAGTCTGCGGTGACGTGGGTTTTGGTAAAACTGAAGTGGCAATGCGTGCTGCATTCCTCGCAGTGAACAATAATAAGCAAGTTGCCATTTTAGTCCCAACCACCCTGCTGGCTCAGCAACATTTTGATAATTTCCGTGATCGTTTTGCCAATTGGCCCGTTAATATTGAGATGATCTCACGGTTTCGTAGTGCAAAAGAACAGCAACTCATCACAGAAAAACTGGCAGAAGGTACGGTTGATATTGTCATTGGTACACATAAGCTACTTCAGCCGAGTATTCAATGGAAAGATTTAGGGTTATTAATTGTCGATGAAGAACACCGTTTTGGCGTTCGGCATAAAGAGCGTATTAAAGCGATGCGTGCTAATGTGGATATTTTAACACTAACAGCTACCCCTATCCCACGTACGCTAAATATGGCAATGAGTGGTATGCGCGATCTTTCCATTATTGCTACCCCTCCTGCGCGGCGCTTATCCGTCAAAACCTTCGTGCGTGAATACGATGATTTAGTGGTTCGTGAAGCCATCTTGCGTGAAACTCTGCGTGGCGGACAAGTTTATTACTTGTATAACGATGTTGAAAATATTGAAAAAGCCCGTGAAAGACTGGCTACTCTCGTTCCTGAAGCTCGTATTGGAATTGGGCATGGGCAAATGCGTGAACGTGACCTTGAACGTGTAATGAATGATTTTCATCATCAGCGTTTTAATGTCCTTCTTTGCACAACTATTATCGAAACAGGGATTGATATTCCCAGTGCAAATACCATTATTATTGAGCGTGCCGATCACTTTGGTTTAGCTCAATTACACCAATTACGAGGTCGTGTGGGACGTTCGCATCACCAAGCTTATGCTTATTTACTAACACCACATCCTAAAGCGATGACAAAAGATGCTCATAAGCGTTTAGAGGCTATCGCTTCACTTGAAGATCTGGGTGCAGGTTTTGCATTAGCCACTCACGACTTAGAAATTCGAGGTGCAGGAGAGCTATTAGGTGAAGAACAAAGTGGTCAAATGAATACCGTGGGTTTTTCACTTTATATGGAATTGCTAGAAAGCGCAGTAGAGGCGCTCAAAGAAGGCAGAGAGCCATCACTTGAAGATCTCACAAACCAGCAAACTGAAATTGAATTAAGAATGCCAGTCTTGTTACCTGATGATTATATTCCTGATGTAAATGTTAGACTCTCATTCTATAAACGAATTGCGAGTGCCATTGATTTAAATGAACTTAATGATTTAAGAGCTGAATTAATTGATAGATTTGGTAAGTTGCCTGATGCAGGCCGTTATTTACTGCGTAATGCCGCCATTCGCTTAAATGCGATGAACCTAGGTATCACTCGTATTGAAGCGCATGATAAAGGTGGATTTATTGAGTTTGGTGAGAAAAATAAGGTTGATCCAAGCTACTTAATTAGCTTACTTCAAGAACAACCTGCTATTTTTCGCTTAGATGGTCCATCAAAATTGAAGTTCGTCATTGATTTGATTGATCGAGAAAAACGACTCACTTTTATTGATGATATGCTAACTGCTTTTGATGATCATAAGGCTAAATAACCATACTTTAGTGGTTATTTAGCACAACAAAAAGGCGTAACTGAAGTGTGATTTTACTTCTTCATTACGCCTTTTTTATATTGCTAGAGTTAATCTTTACGACAAGGAATTTTTTCATTCATAGAACAATAAGGTTCTTGTTCTAAAATCAACCGACCATCCGCATCTAAAGCAATCACTTCACCCGGTTTAAATGTGGTGCGTACTTTGCCCGGTGTTCCATCAATTGTATAAAGCACATCATAACCAACAATTCTGCGCTCTTGACGATAAATCGGAATACACTCTTTGAATTGAGGGTAAGGGAAATTTGCAATATTGCTATTATTGAGCGCTTCAATCATATAAAACACGCGACATTCTTGTTCCGCGGGATGAAATCGTGATAATTTTTCTGGTGTAAAAGGCGTGGGTAAACCGATTCTATGGCAATACTCTTCTGTTACAAAAACTGTCGATTTAATCGGCGTAGCTGAAACGACATGAGCGAATTGAGGCTGGGGAAATACCCACCTCCATGCAATAAATGAAAGAATAGCTAATACAATGATTAGTCCTATCAGTGTGTACTTTCTGACATCAACACTCACTTTTACCCCTTTTTATTTGTTTTATCCTTAATTGCTACAGATACAGAACAAAGCCACTTTTTTACGATAACTGGCTAATATATTTGATATTCAATAAATGAATGCATTTATCTGATAGCTTAATTCAACGTCCTTGCTGATTAACATAATAAGTAAACTACGTATTTATGACATGTTAAATACACCACTTATTTCTGTTTTAATTACTTAATTAAATAAATACCTACCATATCCTTAAGATTTACCCATTATATTAAAAGTGATCTTAATTTATTTGGCTGACAAGTATAGACACCGTTATGCTATTTATAATACATCATTATGATAACACCAAGTTAACAATTGTCGCTTAAAAACTGTCAATATTTTATTTTTAAGTCATATTATAAAAATTACTTTCAAGATTTATGAAAACATTTTATCTCATTAAATTGGAATAAAAATAACACCTTAAGCTTATGCCTAATGGATTCTATTCATTATTTGTCTAATTCAAATCTGCGAAATACCATAACACTTTATTTGATAAATTAATGAATTAAACATCCTTTTTTATTTAAGAAAAGTCTTAAATAATTTACCGTAATAATAAAAAACAAATTCTATCTTTAATATTATTAGTTTAGCCTTAATAATAAAATTATATTTATCATTACCCTATTAAGCGTTAGAGTTATTGGTTATTTTCGGTATAAACAGATAAATCATCTAGTGCTTTATGCTAAGATTATTTATCTTATTTAGATATTCTCATTTAATTATTTAATTTAAAAGAAAAAATAGATAAAAAACCCTCATATAAGATGAGGGCTTTAAAAGATAACTTTTGTTTTATCACCAAAACAAAAGATAAATTAATGAAGTTTTAGCTTGGGCTTGATCACTCGATTGATTGATCCGACCAACATCATGAGCCCCGTTTTGATGTAACCATGCAACGCAATTTGATGCATACGATATAAAGAGATATAAACAATACGAGCAATTCGCCCCTCAATCATCATGTCACCTTTCATCAAATTACCCATTAAGCTTCCTACGGTACTAAATTTAGACAAGGAAACTAATGAGCCGTGATCGGTATACACATAATCTTTTAAAGGTTTATCTTTTAACATTGCTAAAATATTGCCATAACAACGACTTGCCATTTGATGTGCAGACTGTGCTCTAGGTGGAACAAAACCCCCTTCTTTTCGGGGGCAAGAAGCACAATCACCAATTGCAAAAATAGACTCATCTAATGTTGTTTGTAAGGTTGGTTTAACTACCAATTGATTTATACGGTTAGTTTCTAACCCTGCAATATCCTTCATAAAATCAGGCGCTTTAATACCCGCAGCCCATACCATCAAATCAGCATCAATATGCTCACCCTCTTTGGTATTTAATCCATCATCATCTGCACTAGTGACCATTGTTTTGGTCATGACTCTTACACCCAATTTCGTTAATTCATTGTGTGCTGCACTTGAAATACGTACAGGTAAGGCCGGTAAAATACGTTCTCCGGCTTCAACTAACGTAATATTGAGTGCAGAAGGTGCTAGTTTTTTTAATCCATAGCTATTGAGTTGACGTACAGCATTATGTAATTCAGCCGAAAGTTCAACGCCCGTAGCACCACCACCAACGATCGCAATATTAACTTTACGATCCTCTTCTTGAGCATGGGTATCTGCAGAATATTTTAAGAATAAATTCAGCATTTCATTATGGAAACGATGAGCTTGCTGAGGACTGTCTAAGAAAATACAATTTTCTTTAATACCCGGCGTACCAAAATCATTTGATTTACTGCCCAACGCCATGACTAAAATGTCATAATCAAGTGTACGTTCTGGTACGAGTAACGCTTGTGCTTCATCATATATAGCCGCTAGCGTAATATTTTTTTGCTCGCGATCAAGCCCAGTTAATGAACCTAATTGAAAGTTGAAATGATGGTTATAGCCATGCGCTAAATAACTTAATGCATCAACCCCATCATCTAAAGAGCCTGTTGCTACTTCATGTAAAAGTGGTTTCCACAAATGGCTATTATTGCGATCGACTAAGGTAATTTCTGCTTTTTTGCTGCGACCTAATTTATTGCCTAATTTAGTTGCAAGTTCTAAACCGCCTGCACCACCACCGACAATAACAATTTTTGTTAATGACATTTAGCGTCACTCCATAAAGATATTTACTGTTGTTATTTAAATAGCCTTGGTGAAATCTACTTATATAACGACAGTTAAATCGTTTCGGCTGTTATTTTGTTTTCAAACAAATTAATTGGGAAGATGGTCATACCAAAGTTGATTTATATCAAAAAAATTTGAATATTCATATCTCTTTTTTGAAGAACCGAGGGGTAACTCGCCTTTTTATGACGATAAAATAACTCTATTAAAGAGGTAAGTATCGATTTTATTCAAGATATACAATTAATTAAATATAAAGAAGGTATAAAGAAATAGGGATAGAACGTGATCATTTACGTGATAAAAGATCACACGTAAACAAATGGTAAAAAATGAAAGATCACACAAAAACAGGGGACTTTAGGCTTATAAGATAAAAAAATGGATGGAAAAATTCCACCCATTTTAAACTCACTTATTCAGTCTTAATTTTTGCTATTGAATGCTTTAATTTTAAACAAATGTTCAGAAAGGCTCTTAAATTTATGTGTCTGCACTTCATCCCAAATCACAGAATAATAAGGTGATAATTCATCAGCAGAACGCTGACTGTCTAAAACTTCATCATTTCGGGATAAAATGACTAACGCATTGTCTTTGTTCTTAGAGCGAAAATCTTTTATGCATTTCGTTGTAATATCTAAATATTCTTCAGGCCTGTCGATTTTATCTGTCATATTTTCGTAAGGAAAAAGATTAGGATTAACCATCACCTGACGAATATTACATAAGAAACCAATACGCTCAGCCCAATATCCACCTAATCCAACACCACAAATTAATACAGGATCTTTCGTGGATTTAATCACTTTATCCGTCTCTTTTAGTAAGTGTTGCATGTCATGTCGAGGATGCAACGTACTGTAACTAAGAAAACGAACATCAGGATCAATAAACTGTAGCTGTAAAACCTTCTCATGATTTCCAGGACTTGTGGAATCAAAACCATGTAAATATATAATCATGCGCGCTCCTGCCATTGCTCCTGTAATTGGGTCAGCAACTGATTCGCTTGTTTCCAACGATCAGAAGTTTGTAGCTCACTCAATGTGTAACGACCTCGGTGATGGTACAATGTGGAAATTCGTTCTGCTTTGACAGAGGACAGGTTATCTAACACACTCACCGCCCCTTTTCGGTTATTACACACTAAAAGCATATCACAGCCAGCATCCAGTGAACGTTGTGCTCTTTCTGCATAACTTCCCATAATAGCTGCGCCTTCCATCGATAAATCATCAGAAAAAATAACGCCTTGGAAGCCTAATTGTTCACGTAAAATGGATTTCAGCCAGTAGGATGAACCACTAGCAGGACGCTCATCAACCTGAGAATAAATAACATGCGCTGGCATAATGGCATCTAATAACTGGCGTTGAATAAAATCTTTAAAAATTGACATATCGCGTTGGCGAATATCATTTAAAGCGCGATCATCGCGAGGTGTTTCTTTATGAGAGTCCGCTCTTACCGCACCATGTCCAGGGAAATGTTTGCCTGTTGATTTCATACCCGCAGAACGCATACCTTTAATAAAGCTTTCTGCCATAGTCATTGCAATCTCAGGTGAATCATGGAAAGAACGTTCACCAATAGCAATACAGTTATGCCCTAAATCGAGAACAGGTGCGAAGCTGATATCAATATCCATAGCAATCATTTCTGACGCCATTAACCAGCCAGCTTCTTGTGCTAAATGGCTTGCTTGATAACTTTCATTTAATGCCGCGTAAGATTGTGCTGCTGGTATGCGCGTAAAACCGTCACGGAATCGTTGTACTCGACCCCCTTCTTGATCAACTGCAATGACAAGACGCTCATGAGACGCATCACGGATTTGGCGGACTAATTCATTTAATTGTTCAGCATTGTGGAAGTTGCGGGTAAAAAGGATTAATCCACCGACAAGAGGGTGCTTTAAAATTTCACGCTCTTCACTATCGAGTTCATACCCTTCAACATCAAGCATTACCGGACCCATAACATTCCTCTCTTTGTAATTTTGACAAGATAATGTCGTTAATTCATCAGACTAAAATAGTGACGTAAAGGTTCAGACATTATTAAAAATGATTCATCTTTTGTTTGCTGCCAACGGACTTCATACCACATTAGCATCATATAAAAAATGAATGGTTCTCTTGAAAGAATACGTTCTCTTAACTCTTCTATAGAATAAAAAGAAATCTCTTTTGACTGCGTATAATGACAATGATACGAACAATAATAATCCAAAAATGTATTTTGTTGGATTTCATTTAATTGATTTGTGGCAAAGAACGTCATTAACGAGTCTGCGGTATCAATATCGGCAGCATATTCCCAATCAATAAATTTTATACCTGAATTACCAAGAAGAATATTCTCAACGTGTAAATCCATGTGAGCTGGCGCGTACTTTATGAGATTACACCGAGGTTGGCGTAAAAAATACTGTTGTAAGCCTAACCATCTCGCTGATAACCGTTTTTTATCTATACCCTGCCAATAAACAGATAACTCGTGGTTTAAATTAAGAGGAAATCCTAGCGGTGTTTGTTGATGTAATGTGGCTATTTTTTCAGCAAGGGGCTTTAAATAAGTGCTAAAAAGTGATTGATGAGTAAGATGTTTGCCAGGCAACCAATAAAGAAAAAACCACTCTTTATAACGTGCAGCAACTTTAGGTGATAAATTAGAGCCGGCAAGCTGCTTTAAAATGACATACTCTTTTCTTCCATGTACATAAAGCGCTTTTTTTTCATCACCATAATAGCGAGCGACCCAATCAATATCTGCATATTGTACGCGAAAAGCGCCACCGCCAGATCCTTCTAATGCAGCAACTTTCCATTTACTTAATGCCATTGCAGGGAAAAGCGCTTGCAAGGCATTAAGCAAACTTAGGTAATGCGGATCACTCAACTTGATGACGCCCAGTCCAAAGAATTTCACCAGAAGAAACCGACATTAACTGCATGCTGATGACGCGATTATCTTTTTTACCATCAACCGTTGAGAATAAAATATAATCTGCTTTTAAATAGCGAGCTAAGCCAATTGCGGCACTACGAAGACCAAGGCTGTCTTCTCCTGATAGACCTAGCGCTTTTCGTGCTGACATCATTTGTGCATAAGGTACCGTTTGTAACGCGCTAATACTATTAACTGATTCGATAATCGTATTGGCGGCATTAACTGCTTGGATATTTCCACCTGAGTTATTTTTAACATTATCAACAACGATTAATTTACCCGGTTCTAAATCGTCAGTAACTGCCATCTCTCTTATTAAAGGTGTCACTGCCGCATTCCAATTAATGCTAGTGATTTTAGGGGGTGTTGGCACTACTTCAATTGGTGGTTCTATCGGTTTAGAGGGTTCCTCTACTGGCACTGTAGGCGTAACAGGCTCTATAGGGACAGGCGGTTGTTGTGGCAACATGGATGGACAACCTGCTAATAAAAATACAGACATCGCCACAAATAGAAGTCTTTTCATACTCGCGTTACCTTATCCTAAGTAAAGAGATAAACTCTGACATAACTAATGGTTTTATCTGGCACATCAGCGCTAATTTCCATATCACCATCACCCAGAATAGTTACATCATTTACATGCCCAGCAGGCGATATTTCAAGCCCTTGTTCGTTATACCAGTAAAAACGATAACGGATAGAGACAGGATAAGATTGTGTATTTGATAGCATTACTGTCGCTCTTGTACCATTAGCATGGTGGTCGAGTGTCGGTTGCCCAGCCACAATACCCACGACTAATACTGAGGGCTCCATAATAATGGCCTGCTGACGATTAAAATAGAGTTTATTATCTGAATGAGATGATAAACATCCAGAAAGCAATGTCGTCATACATACAGCAATAAGTAATGCGTAAATAGCCTTACCTTGTCTTATCATGTATTACTTCCTGTTATCTTACTTTTAGCATCATATTGATTATTGGCTTAATAATGGCCCCAATGATTTACCACCCAGTAAATGCATATGGATATGGAAAACTTCTTGTCCACCATGTTTATTGCAGTTCATCACTAAACGATAGCCATCTTCAGCAATACCTTCTTGTTGGGCAATTTTTGCAGCAACCACAAAAAGGTGTCCTAACACTTGCTCATCTTCCGCAGTCACATCATTTACGGTGGGGATCAATTTATTAGGAATAATCAAAATATGTGTGGGTGCTTGAGGCGAAATATCACGAAATGCGGTAACTGTATCATCTTGGAAAACGATGTTAGCCGGAATTTCGCCACGAATAATCTTACTGAAAATTGTTTCTTCTGCCATTTCTATCACCTTATTATCTATTTTAATTCCTGAACAACTTAATTAAGCGGATAAATTTTGAATATGAAAAAGAGTAGCAAAATTACGTGTTGTTTGTTGTGCTAACGCTTCAACACTCACGCCTTTTAATACAGCCATATATTCAGCGACATCACGGACATAAGCGGGTTGATTTTCTTTACCACGATGCGGCACGGGTGCTAAATATGGCGAATCTGTTTCAACTAAAATTCTATCCAGTGGCACAATGCGTGCGGCTTCTCTAATTTGTTCTGCATTTCTAAATGTCACAATGCCTGAAAAAGAGATGTACATTCCAAGATCAAGTAATTTAGTCGCGGTTTCTTTATCTTCAGTAAAGCAATGTAATACACCACCACAATCTTGTACTTTCTCTTCTTTTAAAATCGACAAGGTGTCTTCACGAGCACTGCGTGTATGTACGATAACGGGTTTGTTGACTTGTCGACCGATACGAATATGCTCACGAAAAATATCACGTTGTAATGCCGCATTTTCTTGTTGGTAATAGTAATCTAACCCTGTTTCACCTAAGGCAACCACGTCGGGGGCTGCCGCTAAGCGTGCTAACTCTTCAACGTCATGACCTTCGTCTAAATTTAAAGGATGGATACCGCAAGAGAATGCGATATTGTCACGTTTTCCGATAAGCTCACGCATATTTTTGAAACCGGGCAAAGTTGTTGCTACAGCTAACATATATTGAACATCACGCTGCTGTGCTTTTTCGACAACATCATCAATATTTTTATGTAAATTTTCATAATCTAAGCTGTCGAGATGGCAGTGTGAATCAACTAAAAACATAACGTACTCTCATTTATCTGATATGACTTATAGATGTTATTTATTACAGCTAAACCGCAATTAATTTTATATGACGGATTAATTTCGTGTTACTAACTGATTTTCCCAATCTAGCAGTTGTTCTGCCAGTAATAATTCTTTGTTTAAGGCAGGAATAGTCATTATTTGATAACGACACTGTTTCCAGCCATCAATTGTGGTTAACAATACAGATGAAGGCCATTGTGATAATGCCATAATTAAAGGCTGTTGATCTTGGTTAACACAATAGGCTTGTGCATTTGTTTGATATTTTAATGCATCAAGTAACAGTGATAATAACCAGTACAATCGGCGATCAATATTATCTTGATTTAATTGTGGTAAAAATACATATAAATCATGTTGTTGTAAGCTGGTTTGTAACGCTTGACAGAAGGTATTTCTTTCTTGCCATTCATCTTTTAATAATGACAACGCCAAAAGAGGAGCTTGTTGCGATAAATTAAGCGCTGTTACCCCATTGGCATAAGTCATATTCGGTAACTGTTGCTGTAACCAATGTATTGCCGGCTGAATATCTGGCGTTGATAAATGGTAACAGAAACAACGACTACGTAATGTCGCTAATAAAACTTCAGGCTGTTGGCAATTCATTAAAAAATAAGTATTTTTAGGTGGCTCTTCTAACGTTTTTAACAATGCATTTGCTGCAGCTTCAGTTAATGCTTCGACATTTTTTATCCAAACCACTCTGGCACCACTTTGTTGAGCATGGTGTTCTAGTTTTTCAGTGATTTTTCTGACCGCTTCAATACCCACTGATGACTTACCTTTTTCACTTTGTAAAATATGCCAATCAGGGTGTGTTTCAGCAAGCATCAAGCGACAGCTATGGCACTCGTTACAACTTTTTAATCCCTGTTTATTCTGACACATTAACCAACGACTTAAGCCATAAGAGAGTGCCTCTGCCCCCATCCCTTCTGTTGCATGTAAAAGCAGAGCGTGATGACCTCGCCCTTCTTGATACATACTAATAAGTTGCCGATATGCCTGATTTAACCAAGGATACCAATTCATGATACTTTATTTTCCTGCTGGACTAACCATGTGGTTAGCGTTTGGCGGATATCTGCTTGTACTTTTTCGATAACTTGTGATGCATCAATGGTGATAATAGTCTCATCACCTTTAGCTAAGGCCTGATAACGCTCACGAGTACGATAAAAGAAGTCCATCGATTCTTTTTCAATTCGGTCTAACTCACCACGAGCCCTTGCTCTCGCTAAACCAATAGCAGGATCTAAATCAAGGTATAACGTCAAATCAGGGCGAAAATCACCAAGAACCGTATTACGAAGTGACAGCATAAGATCTTTATCCAAACCTCGTCCCCCACCTTGATAGGCTTGCGAAGAGAGATCATGCCTATCACCAATCACCCATTTCCCCTCGGCAAGGGCAGGTTTTATCACATTTTCGATAAGCTGAACGCGTGCGGCATATAACATTAATAATTCGGCTTTATCTGTAACTTTTTCGCCTTCAATACCTTGTTTGATAAGTTCACGCAATTTTTCTGCGAGCGGTGTGCCACCAGGCTCACGAGTAAATGCTAAGTTAGTAATGTTTTTTTCTTTTAATGTATCAATAACGGTTTGAATTGCACTGGTTTTTCCAGCGCCTTCTAATCCTTCAATTACAATAAATTTACTGTTGTTCATAATTATCTTTGTTGTAAGCGTCGATATTGTGCGACGGCTTTATTGTGTTCATTAAGTGTGGTTGAAAATTTATGACCACCCGTTCCATCAGCAACAAAATAAAGATAACGCGTATCCGCCGGATGTGCAGCAGCTCTAATTGAAGCAACACCTGGCATTGCTATTGGTGTTGGCGGTAATCCATCAATTTGATACGTGTTATAAGGGGTATAACCATTTAAATCACTACGATAAATCGTGCCTCTATATTTATCACCTAAACCATAGATGACCGTTGGGTCGGTCTGTAATCGCATGTTAGTTTTTAATCGATTAACAAAAACAGACGCGACTTTTGTTCTTTCCGCATCAATGCCCGTCTCTTTTTCAATGATTGATGCCATGATAAGCATCTCATAAGCCGATTTATACGGTAAGTCACTATCGCGTTTAATCCACTCTTCTTCTAATGTTTTTTCCATTTGTTGATAGGCACGTTTTAAAATTGCGACGTCTGTCGTACCCGCTGTGTAATGGTATGTATCTGGTGCAAACCAGCCTTCTAAATTCACTATTTCAGACTTTATTCCTATTTCTTGACGCAATTTATCGCTATCCATCGTATGAGCGATAATACTCAATTGAGGTGCTTGTTCAAAGATAGATTGCCAGTCTTTTAAACGGCTACCTTCAATAAAGCGGATTGTAAATTGAGCCTCTTTACCACTCTTGATGAGTAACAAAATATCTCGCAGTGTCATACCTTTTGTTAAACGGTAGGTTCCTGCTTTAAATTGGCTTAGTTCTGGTTTCGCTTTTAATAACATCTGAAAATAATCGCTTTCATTAAGCAGATTATTTTTTATTAATAGTTGCTCCATGGCAACACGCCCTGTTCCTGCTGGCACAGTCAGTAGCATTTCATCTTGTTTTACAACAATATTTTCTTCTAGGCCTCGAATATGTTGCATCATATACAATGCAACTGCACCAAGGCTAATCAATAAGGCAAAAAAAACTATCCATACTATTTTTTTTATCTTCATTTATAACTCATCAAATTCTATTTAAGTGACAAACAGTGTTGTAAAACAACATGATAATACTCTCTACAAGGATACTGATAGCACTTATCATCTGAAAAAGTAATGCGTGAAACTGGGATCACTGGCATCAAGCTATTTGTTAACCAAATTTCATCCGCATGATAAAGGGTTTCCGGTTTCTCTCTCACAATATCAATTTTCCAATGATAATTTTGAGCTATTTGAAAAATCGATTGGCGCATAATGCCATTTACGCCTGAATCTGTAAGATCAGGCGTAAAAAGAGTCTTTCCTTTACGCCAAAAAAGATTAGCAGCATTCGCTTCAACTAAATATCCTTCATTATCACACACCAATACATCATCAAATTCTGTTTTTTCTAAATGATACTTGATAAGCACTTGTTCTAAGCGGTTTAGATGCTTAATACCGGCTAACATGGGATTTCTCCCTAGAGTAACAGGACTAAGACCGAGCGAAACACCTTTATTTTGCTGGTGGCGATAATGTTCAGGATATGATGATAAAGAAGTTATTACTGTTGGTGTAAACAACCCATTAGGAGAATAGCCTCGGCCGCCATAACCACGACTGATAATCACTTTAATAACACCTTTTACTTGGGTATCTGAGGCGATATCAATAATATGGCGTTCTAATTCAGACCAATTAGGATAAGGCAAAAAAAGTACATCACAGCCTTGTTTTAAGCGGTTGATATGTGTAGACAATAAGGTGGGCTTTCCTTTTTCAATAGCCAGTGTAGTAAAACAACCATCACCAAATTGTATTGCTCTGTCACTTGCATCAACATTTTGCTGCTGTTGTCCGTTTACCCAATGCATCTAACACACCTTACATCTATGTTATTGATATCAATCTGCACATGATAAAACAACTGGCAGTAAAAGGACAAAATAAAAGACCCAGAATAATCCTGGGCCTTTAGGCATTTTTCAATTTTCTACAAAAAACGGTTTATACGCGCTTAAAGAGAATTGAACCATTAGTCCCACCAAAGCCAAATGAGTTACACAGAGCATATTCCATGTTCTCAACTTTACGTGCTTTATTGGGAACGAAATCAAGATGACATTTTTCGTCTTGATTATCGAGGTTAATAGTTGGAGGGACGATTTGATCGCGTAGCGAAAGAATAGTAAAGATAGACTCAATCGCTCCAGCAGCACCTAATAAGTGACCTGTCATCGATTTTGTTGAGCTAACTAACACCTCAGTGCCTTTGCCAAATACGTTTTCAACCGCTTGTGCTTCAGCCACATCACCGGCATTTGTTGATGTTCCGTGTGCGTTGATATACCCCACGACTGATGAAGCAATACCTGCATCTTTCAGTGCGTTTGTCATCGCCAACGCACCACCTTCGCCATTTTCTGCTGGTGAAGTCATGTGATAAGCATCACTGCTCATACCAAAACCAACCACTTCAGCATAAATTTTAGCGCCACGGTTTTTAGCGTGTTCGTATTCTTCTAAAACGAGAACACCCGCACCATCACCTAACACGAAACCATCACGATCTTTATCCCATGGACGGCTAGCCGCTTGAGGGTTATCGTTACGTGTAGATAATGCACGAACTGCACCAAAGCCACCCAAACCTAATGGTGTGGTTGCTTTTTCAGCACCGCCTGCGAGCATTGCATCTGCATCACCATAAGCGATAATACGTGCAGCATGTCCAATATTATGAACACCTGATGTACATGCAGTTGCGATAGAGATTGTAGGGCCACGAAGACCATACATAATGCTTAGATGTCCTGCAACCATGTTAATAATAGTTGAAGGTACAAAGAATGGGCTAATTTTACGAGGTCCACCATTTGTCATTGACGTGTGGTTTTCTTCGATAAGGCCTAAGCCACCAATACCAGAACCAATAGCAGCTCCAATACGACTTGCATTGGCTTCTGTTACTTCAAGACCTGAATCCGCCATGGCTTGCACACCAGCTGCAATACCATATTGAATAAAAAGATCCATCTTGCGCGCGTCTTTACGCGAAAGATTATAATCTTCATGATTGAAATCTTTAACCAATCCTGCGAATTTAGTCGCATGATGACTGGTGTCAAAATCTTCGATAAGGCCGATACCACTCTGTCCGGCACACACCGCTTCCCAAGAAGCTTCTGCGTTATTACCGACAGGAGATAACATGCCTAGTCCGGTCACAACTACACGACGCTTAGACACGCTTATCCTCCAAGGAGGGAAAAAGTTTAGGATTAAAAATATAGGCGGTCGAGTGACCGCCTAGATTAGCAAGCTTATTTACCTGCGTTTTCAACGTAATCAATAGCAGCTTGAACTGTAGTAATTTTTTCTGCTTCTTCGTCTGGGATTTCGATATCGAATTCTTCTTCCAGAGCCATTACCAGCTCAACTGTGTCAAGAGAATCAGCGCCTAAGTCATCAACAAATGAAGCCGAATTTACAACTTCTTCCTCTTTAACACCCAGTTGTTCTACAATGATTTTCTTAACGCGTTCGTCGATAGTGCTCATACTATTAAATTTCCTATCAAAACTCGCTTGCGCGATGATTTTCTTAGTTTATAAATACAGGAAAAGATCTAACCAATCCCGACTGTGTGGACTACTTTATTCGCTATATTTTGCATTATATTGTACGCAAAAAGCAAATATAAAGACGTCCCCATAATTAGATCATGTACATGCCACCATTGACATGCAATGTTTCACCCGTGATATAGCTTGCTTCATCAGAAGCTAAGAAAGCTACAGCACTGGCAATCTCTTTGGCATCACCTAAACGGTTAGCAGGAACTTGAGATAAAATACCTGCTTTTTGGTCTTCTGTTAATGCTCTAGTCATATCAGTTTCGATAAAACCAGGTGCAACAACATTCACCGTAATGCCACGGGAAGCAACTTCGCGTGCTAATGATTTACTAAAACCAATCACACCCGCTTTTGCCGCCGCGTAGTTTGCCTGTCCTGCGTTACCCATGGTTCCAACAACAGAACCAATGGTAATTATACGACCATAACGTTTTTTCATCATAGCACGCATAACTGCTTTAGACAGACGGAAGACTGATGAAAGATTTGTGTCAATAATATCTTGCCACTCGTCATCTTTCATGCGCATCAACAGGTTATCACGAGTAATACCTGCATTATTGACCAAAATATCAATTTCGCCAAATTCAGCACGCACATCTGCTAAAAATTTTTCGATAGAGTCGTTTTCTGTGACATTTAACACAAAACCTTTACCTTTATCGCCTAAATATTCGCTGATAGCTTGCGCACCATTTTCACTCGTTGCGGTGCCAATTACGATTGCGCCACGTGCAACTAAATCTTCTGCAATCGCACGGCCGATACCACGGCTTGCACCAGTAACTAGCGCTATTTTTCCGTCAAATCCCATGAGATCCCTCAGTCATTTCTTAATGCAGCATCCAATGATGCGATATCATTAACTGCTGTAGCATTCATTTCTTTAGAAATTCGTTTTGTTAAACCCGTTAATACTTTTCCTGGGCCGATTTCTAATAGTTGTGTGATACCTTTTTCAGCAATAAGCTCAACCGTTTCAGTCCAACGAACGGGATTATAAAGCTGACGAACTAACGCATCACGGATAGCATTAGCCTCGGTTTGTGCTTTCACATCAACGTTGTTAACGACCTGAATTTCAGGCTGTTTAAATTCAATTTCTTGTAATGCAACTGCAAGTTTATCCGCTGCAGGTTTCATTAAAGCACAGTGAGAAGGTACGCTCACAGCTAATGGTAAAGCACGTTTAGCACCCGCTTCTTTACATAAAACACCTGCGCGCTCTACGGCGTCTTTGTTACCCGCGATAACAACTTGACCAGGAGAGTTAAAGTTTACAGGTGAAACAACTTGCCCTTGTGCCGCATCTTCGCATGCCTTTGCAATAGCATCATTATCCAGACCAATAATGGCATACATTGCGCCTGTACCTGCAGGTACAGCTTCTTGCATAAGCTGTCCGCGTAATTCTACTAGTTTAATTGCTGCTGCGAAATCAATAACACCCGCACAGACTAAAGCAGAATACTCGCCAAGACTGTGACCTGCCATCATTTGTGGCATTTTGCCTTGTTTTTCTTGCCATACACGCCAAACAGCAACGGATGCTGCTAATAATGCAGGCTGTGTTTTCCACGTTTTGTTTAATTCTTCTTCAGGGCCATTTTGGACGAGATCCCAAAGAGAGTAACCCAATACATCAGATGCTTGAGCAAATGTTTCAGTCACTATCGGATAGTGCTCTGCAAGTTCTGCTAGCATTCCAACAGCTTGCGATCCCTGTCCAGGGAAAACCATTGCAAAATCAGTCATGTTTATTTTCCTGATAATATTAAAAACGGATAAGTGCAGAACCCCAAGTAAAACCTCCACCAAACGCTTCTAGTAAAATTAACTGACCACGTTGGATACGATTATCTCTCACAGCTTCATCTAACGCTGTTGGGACTGATGCTGCTGACGTATTGCCGTGGCGATCTAATGTCACCACTACTTTATCCATTGTCATATCCAGCTTTTTCGCTGTCGCTGAAATAATTCTTAAATTTGCCTGATGAGGCACAAGCCAGTCCAGTTCAGATTTATCAATATTGTTAGCGTCAAGTGTCTCATCCACTATGTGGGCAAGTTCACGAACTGCGACTTTAAAAACTTCATTTCCTGCCATTGTAACGTAAGCAGGTAACTCTTCATTTTCTCTACTCTGGTAAGGCAATGCTAATAAATCGCCAAAACGTCCATCTGAATGTAAATGGGTAGAGATAATGCCGTTTTCTTCTGATGCACCCACTACTGCGGCACCGGCTGCATCACCAAATAAAATAATAGTACCGCGATCTTCAGGATCTAAAGCATGGGATAATCTGTCTGCACCGATAACAAGAGCATGCTTGACAGAACCTGCTTTAATAAATTGATCCGCAATACTTAATGCATAAACAAAACCTGAACATGCCGCAGCAACATCAAAGGCAATACAATCACGGATACCCAGTGTATTTTGAATTTGACATGCAGCACTCGGAAACGCATGTGAACCCGATGTTGTTGCAACGATAATCAAACCAATATCTTGTCTATCAATGCCTGACATTTCTAATGCATTTTCAGCGGCACCTGCCCCCATTACGGCAACGGTTTCTTCTTCTGTTGCAATCCGACGTTCATGAATACCTGTTCGGGTAACAATCCACTCATCAGATGTTTCAACCATTTTTTCTAAATCGGCATTAGTTCGCACTTGTACAGGCAAGTAACTACCAGTACCTAAGATTTTTGTATACATTCTATCAATCGCTCTTGGGTAATACTGTTGTCAGTCGTGAAGCGATCCGTTCTGGGATTTTTCGCTCGACGGCATGAACAGCCTGTTCTATTGCTGCTGTAAACGCGCGTTCATTTGCGCCACCATGGCTTTTAATGACGATACCGCGTAATCCTAACAGAGAAGCACCGTTATACTGGTCGGGGTTCATGTGTCCAAAACGCTTAATTAGCCGTTTTTGTAACCACTTCTTCAATATTTTCATCCACCACGACGTTTTTTTATTTTCGGTAGTAGAAGATTTAATCAATGAAAGGAAAACTCTAATAACCCCTTCCATTGTTTTAAGGGAGACATTACCTGCGAAGCCATCACACACCAGAACATCAGTTTTGCCTGTCAGTAACTCATTACCTTCAACATAACCAATATAATGAATATTAGGTGTCGATTTTAATACTGTAGCGGCTTCGCGGATATTATCTAATCCTTTACTCTCTTCTTCACCAATATTTAAAAGGGCAACTTTAGGTGAATCAATTCCTGCTATTTCTTCAGCCATCACTGCACCCATAATCGCAAACTGTACCAGCATTTTGCTATCACAGTTAACGTTGGCGCCTAAATCAAGAACAACTGTCTTACCTTTTTTCTGGTTAGGCAATATTGACACCAGCGCAGGACGTTCAATTCCATCAATTGCATTAAGCCGAAGTTTTGCTAATCCCATTAATACGCCAGTATTACCTGCACTTACACATGCTTGTGCTTCACCTGTTTTCACCAGATCAAGTGCCACTCGCATTGAAGTTCCTTTACTCGCCCTAATGGCTTGTGAAGGTTTAGCATCATTGGCGACAATATGCTCTGCGGGTATAACGTGTAAACGGGAGATTAGCTCGGCATTTTGATTTGCAAGCAGAGGAGAGATAGAGTCTGGTTGACCTACCAGCAATATTTTTAAATGAGGATTAGATGCCAGCGCCCGCAAACAAGCAGGCACTGTGATGCGAGGACCGAAGTCCCCGCCCATCGCATCTAACGCTATGGTTAGATTTGTCAAGGTATCAACGAGCTATAAAGCTAATTACTTGTTGATAACCTTGCGACCACGGTAGTAACCGTCAGCAGTTACATGGTGACGCAGGTGAGTTTCACCAGAAGTTTTGTCAACTGAAACTTGAGTTACTGTCAGCGCGTCATGAGAACGACGCATACCGCGTTTAGAACGAGTTGGTTTGTTTTGTTGTACGGCCATTGACCTTACTCCTTAGTACTTTTCTTTAAACTGGCTAATACGGCAAATGGGTTTGGTTTCTCTGATAATTCCTCAGGGAGTTCACCAAACACCATATCCGCGTCGGACACTTCACAGTGTTCAAAATCATGTACCGGAACTACCGGCAAGTTGAGGATTATTTCATCTTCAATCATCGCCAGCAAATCTATTTCACCAAATTCGTTTACACCGACTGGTTCATATCCTTCCGGTAATGCCTCGGCCCGTTCATCACTGACAACAGGGCTAAAACAATATGTTGCGTGAACATGATAGGGAAAATGGCCACCACAACGCTGACATTCTAAAGTAACATCCACATCGGAATGTCCTTTAATCACGGCAAGACGCTGATGGTCTATATCAAATGATAAAGCCACATCAATATTACTGTCCACACTGACCACTGATTCAGCTAAGCGGCTTACTTGCTCTGGAGAATAATGACCGTCATAGTCTAAACTCTTCTGAGCGGCTCGCAGCGCATCAATGGTCAGGGGTAATTTTACCTTTTGCATAAGGCGCGCATATTATCTTTGTAATGGAATATAGTCAAAGAAAAAGGCGGTTTATCTACACCTTTCCACCAAAATTCGCTTTATCAGCGGCGCATAGTTTAGAATGTCAGGCATCATTTTGCTACGGATTTTAAAAAAAATATGTTGCCACTCGTTCTTGCGTCTACTTCACCCTTTCGAGCTCAGTTGCTGAAAAAGCTTGGAATGCCTTTTATACAGGCGTCTCCAGAAATTAACGAAACCCCAATGCCCACAGAGTGTGCACACGATCTTGTTACTCGCTTATCCTATGAAAAAGCCAGCGCTTTACAAGCTAAATTTCCACATCACCTTATAATTGGTTCTGATCAAGTTTGTGTGCTGAATAAAAAAATCACGGGCAAGCCCCATAATTTTGATAATGCTTTTACACAATTAAAACAAGCATCAGGGCAATGTGTCTCGTTTTATACCGGATTAACAGTATATAATAGCTTAACTTTAGAGCATCAAACACATTGTGAATTATTTCAAGTCTACTTTCGCCATTTAACAGATGATGAAATTACCTGCTATTTAAATAAAGAAATGCCTTTCAATTGTGCCGGAAGTTTTAAATCAGAGGGGTTAGGTATCACCCTTTTTGATAAGTTCGAAGGGGATGATCCAAATTCTTTAATTGGTTTACCACTTATCCGATTGAATAAAATGTTACTCTCGCAAAGAATAAACCCATTATTTTTCTCTGATGATCAAAAATAATTTGCTCATCTTATTTTTAATCTTATGTAGCGATAAAGCGTATTATGAATAAACTAACATCAGTCTTAACAGCATTAGTGATGGCAGCAGCATTAGTAAGTTGTTCTGATGAAAAAGATACTGAGATATCCACAACTAAGACGGCTAGCACAGCAAGTATTCTTCAAGACAGTGTAGTTTCAGATAAAAAAGACGACAACGTGTCCTCATTTAAAAAGAATTTTGTCAGCAGCTGTCTATTAGGTTCAGGCATTACTGATGATGCACTGATGCCTCAAATTATCGAAGTGTGTGGATGTACTTACGATAGCATCATTAAAAATTACGGTATTACAGAGTTTATCCGTGTTGACATGGAAATGCGTAAAAACGGTTCTAAATCACTCCCTAAAGAGTGGGACATTGATAAAATTGTTGAGCAATGCATGACTAAAGTAGAGGGCTAATCGTGTTTTAGTTTGCCGTTTTTTTTCAGTCCATTTAAGCAATACGCCCAGCTAATTGGGCGCATTGAACTTTCGGATTTTCTGCCGCAATAAAAATGAGCGGCTTAAGATTTTTGACTACGTAATACTTGTAAACAATGACGTAATTGATTATCCATAGGCGCTTCAATTCGCATTTGTTCGCCCGTTGATGGGTGAGTAAACGTTAAAGAACTTGCATGTAAAAATAAACGATTAAGTTTTGTTCCTACCAATTGAGTATCAAAATTACGATCACCATAGCGATCATCAAATGCAATAGGATGACCTGCATGTAATGCATGAACACGAATTTGGTGTGTTCTTCCTGTCACAGGACTGGCTTTTACCAGCGTAGAAAACTCAAAACGTTCTTCCACTTTAAAACGTGTTTCTGAAGGCTTACCTTCATTACTTACTTTCACTATACGCTCACCACTTTGTAAAATATTTTTCAATAAAGGAGCTTGCACGACTTTAGCATGAGATTGCCACTCTCCGCGTACTAATGCTAAGTAATCTTTTTGCATCTGTTTTAAGCGTAATTGCTCATGTAATGCACGTAATGCCGAGCGTTTTTTCGCAATTAACAATACGCCAGAGGTATCTCTGTCAAGACGATGCACTAGCTCTAAAAACCGAGCTTCTGGGCGTAATGCACGTAATCCTTCAATAACACCAAAGCTTAATCCACTTCCACCGTGCACTGCCGTACCTGATGGCTTATTAATCAGCATTAGGTGATCATCTTCATATAAAATACAATTTGTGAGTGCTGCAACTTTATCTAATTTTGGTGAAACCGCAATTTCTTCTTTTTCAGCTACTCGTACCGGTGGAATGCGAAGGATATCACCCGCATTCAATTTATATTCTGGTTTAATTCGCCCTTTATTAACCCGAACCTCCCCTTTACGGATAATTCGGTAAATCATACTTTTTGGTACACCTTTTAAGCGTGCCAGTAAAAAATTGTCGATACGCTGGCCGGCTTCATCGCCATCAATGGTGACGAACTGAACTTGATTAAATGATTTCATAGTGGCGATTCTTGGGCTCTCTTAAAATAAAAATTACAAATAACTTAATGGTGCGCAAAATAACATCAATTCTGCCGTCTATTTTAACCTGAATAATGGGAAAAAGACGAAACATTAGCTAATCTCTCATATTTATACAGAAAAAGTCACCAAAGCGGAAAAGTCATCTTGCTATCACCCTAACACCAATGGAATAATGCAGACTCTCCTGATTATGTTTATCAGGTATATTTATGAAAATTTTGTTTGTTTGATTTTCAAAATGCAGCAATGGCGTAAGACATAGTCGAAAATCAAACAATTTAGTATGCCACAAATACATCGCTTATTGAGTTGAAACATCGTGTTCAATTAAAGAGTGCTGAATTTTTGAACTAAAAATCAGACTCACCGAGATATTGCACCTCTATACAATCGACAGCCGTGAGGTTGACGCATTTGTAAAAGACACGAGGTCATCGGTTATCAATAGTGTAATTACGTATGTTAGTGGCACATTATAAAACGTGAAAATAACGAGTAAGTCACAATATGAAAAGAATGTTAATTAACGCAACTCAGCAGGAAGAGTTGCGTGTTGCCCTTGTGGATGGGCAACGCTTGTACGATCTGGATATCGAAAGCCCCGGTCATGAACAGAAAAAAGCGAATATCTATAAAGGTAAAATCACTCGAATTGAACCCAGCCTAGAAGCCGCTTTTGTTGATTATGGTGCGGAACGTCACGGTTTCCTTCCTATTAAAGAAATAGCCCGCGAATATTTTCCTAGTAATTATCACTCCCATGGTCGTCCTAACATCAAAGATGTCTTAAAAGAAGGTCAGGAAGTCATTGTTCAAGTTGATAAAGAAGAGCGTGGTAATAAA
This sequence comes from Pseudomonas sp. FME51, assembly GCF_014897305.1. Taxonomy (NCBI): domain Bacteria; kingdom Pseudomonadati; phylum Pseudomonadota; class Gammaproteobacteria; order Pseudomonadales; family Pseudomonadaceae; genus Pseudomonas; species Pseudomonas sp. FME51. The sequence goes on from NZ_JABUYN010000001.1 coordinate 658,185, forward strand.
GGTGCAGCATTAACGACCTTTATCAGCCTTGCCGGTAGTTATTTGGTATTAATGCCAAATAATCCTCGTGCAGGTGGTATTTCTCGTCGTATCGAAGGTGAAGACCGTACTGAACTCAAAGAAGCCTTATCAAGCCTTGAAATTCCGGATGGAATGGGCCTGATTGTGCGTACTGCGGGTGTGGGTAAATCAGCCGAATCACTACAACAAGACTTAAGTTATCGTTTAAGACACTGGGATGCCATTAAAAAAGCGGCAGAGAATCGCCCAGCACCTTTTTTAATTCATCAGGAAAGTAATGTTATTGTTCGCGCATTCCGTGACTATTTACGCCCTGACATTGGTGAAATCTTAATCGACAATGCTAAAGTTGTTGAAATGGCGCGTAGTCATATCGAAGCAATTGGCCGTGGTGATTTTGCCAGCAAAATTCGTCATTACACAGGTGCAGTTCCTCTGTTTAGTCATTACCAGATTGAATCACAAATTGAATCTGCGTTTCAGCGTGAAGTACGTTTACCTTCCGGTGGTGCATTAGTTATTGATACTACTGAAGCATTAACGGCTATTGATATAAACTCCTCGCGCTCTACTCGTGGTGGTGATATTGAAGAAACTGCCTTTAATACTAACCTAGAAGCCGCTGATGAAATTGCTCGTCAATTACGCTTGCGTGACCTAGGCGGATTAATTGTTATCGACTTTATTGATATGACGCCAGTGCGCCATCAACGTGAAGTTGAAAACAGGATGCGTGAGGCTGTACGCCAAGACCGTGCTCGTATTCAAATTGGACGTATTTCTCGCTTTGGTTTATTAGAGATGTCGCGCCAACGTTTAAGCCCTTCATTGGGTGAATCTAGCCATCATGTTTGTCCTCGTTGCTTAGGCACAGGAACCATCCGTGATAACGAATCACTGTCTCTTTCTGTGCTACGTCTGATTGAAGAAGAAGCGCTGAAAGAAAATACTCATGAAGTGCATGCTATTGTGCCCGTTCAAATCGCCTCTTATTTGCTTAACGAAAAACGTAAAGCCGTTACTGACATTGAACTGCGTCAATCTAACGTTAAAGTGATTATTGTCCCTAATGACCAAATGCAAACCCCTCATTTCTCTGTTGTTCGTGTACGTAAAGGCGAAGAGATTACGTCGCTTAGCTATAATTTAGCGCAATTCCACGAAAATCAGTCAAATGAAGCTGAAGATGATGTTGTTGCAGAGCGTAAAGCACCTGAACAACCGGCTATCTCAGCCTTTGGATTACAAGAAGAAGACACAACTGAAACGGCAAAAAACAAAAAAACGCTGCCTACCCAAGCTGCCCCTGTTAAATCAGAACAAGTACAAAGCGCAGGTTTCTTTGCTTCTATTGCAAAATTCTTCTCTAACTTATTTGGTAGTGAACCAGAACCAACTGTGACTAAAGAACAGCCACAGGAAAATAAGAAAGAGAGTAATGATAATCGTCGTGATCGTCGTAACAACAATAATCGACGTAACAACAATAATCGCCGTGATCGCGACAACGACCGTAATCGTGATAACGACCGCAATCGTGATAACGACCGCAATCGTGATAATGACCGCAATCGTGATAATACGAACAGCGAAGATAACCGTAAAAATCGCAATCAGAAACCGCAAAATGCAGTAACAACTGAAGCAAATAGCGAACAAGAGATTGCGGAACGCGAAGCTCGCCGTCAGCAACGTCGTGAACAGCGTGCAGAACAACGTCGTCGCCAAGAAGAAAAACGCCAACAACAACAAGAAGCCGCTAAAACACAAGTTGCTGTTGCTGAAAATGAAACAGATGCTAAAGACAGCGTAGAAGAGAAGAAGGAAGAACCTCGTCGCCCTGCCATGCAACGTCGGACTCGCCGCCAGTTAACGCAATCTATTCGTGTTACTGACAACGATAGTGCTTTACCTGTTGCACCTGTAACAACAGAAAAACCTGTTTCTGAGCCACCCGTTGCCACAACACCAACTAAAGCTGTTTCTACTGAAAAAGTAGCCCCTAAAGCCGTAGTTGTTGCAAATGTTGAAACAAATGAAACGCAAGCAGTAAAAGCGGTATCTGATACCTCAAAATCACACGATGACAGTAAAAATGAAGATAACAACGGGCAAGATAATGTGATGCCTCGCCGTTCTCGTCGTTCACCTCGTCATTTGCGTGTAAGTGGTCAACGTCGTCGCCGTTATCGTGATGAGCGTACCTTAACAGTATCACCAATGCCTCTAGCTATGGCGGTTGCCTCTCCTGAACTAGCTTCAGGTAAAGTGTTTATTCGTTATCCTGTGACACCAATAAGCGATGCGGCATTTGTTGAAAACACCAATGAATACTTTGGTGAAAAGAACATCATTACTCATGCTGATCCCCAGATGGTCGCTATTGCACCAGCTGTTTCAGAAGTCATTGTTGCTGATATTGCTCAGACAGAAACAGCTGAATCAACTTACTCTGTCACTGTGAGCACTGAGTCAACAACTGATGCTGATGCTGTTGCTGAGATTGTCGCTATAGCACCGCAATCAGCATCAACAGACGTCAATGAAAACACTGTTGATGAAAGTGTTGTCGATAATGTGATTAATGAAGTAAATACAGAAGATCACGTCACCCGTAAAGAAAATATTTCAGCCGTATTAAATACAACTGAAGCTTATATGCATGAAGCTTCACAACAAGCTGAAAACGTTGTTGAGACGAAAGAAGTTGCACAAATGGCCACTACAGCAGTAGAAAGTGATCAAAATGAAACATCGGCTCTTGAATCACAACCTGTTGTTACACCAATTGCAACTGAAGAAAACGCTGAACCGTGCAAAGAAAGTCATGTTGAAGACGTTGTTGAAGCTGTTATTGAAAATAAACCTGAAGAAAATGCAGAACCTGTAGTAGAAGCGGAACCAGTAAAAGAAAGCAAACCTGCTACTGTCGTTATTCGTCAAGAGCCTATTGTGCGCCAACTACGTGCAAGCTCACCAATGACAAAAGCACCAGCGTCTGATAATGCTCCTGCAGAAATCGAAATCAAAGCATGGGACGCTCGTCCTGCTTTTGATAAGAAAGGCCGTACAGGTGCGGGTGGACATAGTTCGACTAATCATGCTTCTTCGGTCATGACTAAAGCTGAAAGTCAAAAATGATAATAAAGTGTTATTAAGAATATCTTAATAATACTTCTAAATTGAGAACCCACTTTTTAGTGGGTTCTTTTTTTTGGGTAACTATTAGCAAATTAACTTAGTGCTTATTAAGCCAAAAATAAAAAAGCCCCTAAATATTCAATTTAGAGGCCTTCAATTTCTTATACTTAGTAAAGCAATTAGTCTTTTAGATCAGGAAGATTTTTAATTTCCCCCATCGCTTTTAATTGCTTAGATAATTCACGGCGCTCTTTAGACAGATCGGCATTTTTAATAATGTAATCGTCAACACGATCATCATAGTCACTACGCATATTTGCAATAATACCAAGTACATCTTCAATCGACATACCAGGCTTAATATATTCACTTAAGTTGTCTAATAAAAGAACACGCTTTTGGTTATCACGGATCTTTTTCTCATTGTCAGTGATCTCACGACGGATTTTGTTTTTACGACGATACATACGCACAAACTCCAGTACGTTTTGGAAAGACGGCTTGTTTGCGTTATCCATTTCCTACACCTTTACAATTGATATTTAAGATAAATAGCTCTGTTTAAGATTATCGCTTAATCGTGTCAATAAACAAGCAATGTTTACAAATTTAATTGATTTTGCTTAATTAACAATTAATTAGAATGACATGTATTAATAAATATAGTCAACATTGTTTAATGAGTAAATATACGTTCATTAATGATAAAAAAATGGCTACACATTTTTATCGGTAGCCAAAATTGACACTACAAAGGATAAATCAAAAAGCAATTAAACGGGTTGAGTTTTATTTTGATCTTCATGCTGCAATACATCAAATGGCAATAAAGCTTTTGAATCTGAGCATAAAAAGACAGCGGAAAGAAGTGTTGTTCCAGCCACAATACATCCCATCACCATATAGGTTGGTGCAAAACCATAATGATCGTATCCATAACCTGCTAATGGCGAAAGTAATGTCGCTACAATAGAACTTACACATTGGAAACCCACTAAATACAGTGTTGAAGATAAACGTTTATCAAAATGTTGACTGTTATATTTAAAAATTGAAATTAATAAAATCGGTAACTCAACGGCATGTAATAATTTCATACAAGAAATTAAGATTGGCCCTTCAACTAATCCCGAGCCAATAATACGTGCGGCCATAACACTACTTGCCAGCAATAAACCATTTTTAGCCCCTATTCTATTTACCAAGAAAGGGGCAAGAAACATGCCACCAGCCTCTAAGAATACCTGTAATGAATTCAGGTATCCGTACATTTCATTTCCCTGCTGTAATGTCGCAAATTGTGATGAAAAAAACACTGGAAACTGTTGGTCATACACACCATAAACACACGTTCCAATCACAAATAAAATAAGGGCCCAAAAACGAGGTAATGAAAGTAAATTGAGTGCGTCTTTTATTGTAATTGCCGACGTTTTACCATGTTCTAATTGATTAAAGGCGTCGGACTTACCTGTTTTTAACAAAGCTAAAAGAATTAAGAACACAACCCCAGAAATAGAGGCCATGACAAAATTGTAATTAGGGTCGATATTAATATTGTGTCCAGCAATAAATGTCGCGGATGCCCAACCTAGTGATCCCCACATTCTCGCCCTACCGTATTCAAAACCACGAATACGACTAACACGCTCTGTATATGACTCTAATACGCCAATCCCTGCATTAAAGGTCATACCGACATATAAGCCCCCTAAAATGGAACCCATAAAGATATTCCAGCGTAATATTGATGCAAAACTAAGAAAAAATGGCCCTGAAAGAATCAATAAGATGGCGATCACTAATAATAAATTTTTTCTTAATCCTAATTTATCTTGAATAAAGCCATATAAAGGTTGAGCACATAATGCAATCAGAGAAATAGCAGAAAATATTAATCCTGTGTCAGTCGCTCTTAACCCGACATACTGGTTTAGCCAAATAGAGACTAATGAAAATGATGAAGACCAGGTAAAAAAGAAGAAAAATAACAGTGCACTTAAGATCGCATAGTATTTTTTTGAGTCTTTGTTCATTGGTTAAGCGCCTTATAAAGTCATTCCACCCTTAAATGTTAACGTTAACTTTTAAGTTAACAAACAATTTTATCGCTTTAATGTGATATGAAGCACATAAGTTAACGTTAACAATTTGAGTTACGTGTTCTAGATCCACTTTTACTTTTATTACCGTTATTCACAATAAAACGCACAAATAGGTATCATATATTTCATTTTCTTTGGTTTCCTTTGCTAAAATAGCTGTATCTTTCATAACTATATTCAAGCCATGCTAACTGATTTAAACCACCTAACACTCGCCGTCAATAATGTGAATAAAAGCTTTGCCTTTTATACTGAAATATTAGGTTTTAAGCCCCTTGCTTTATGGGATAACGGCGCTTACCTACAACTAGGCTCCTTATGGTTATGTTTATCTCACGATAAACGCCATATTACTGAAGACAGTGATTACACCCATTATGCTTTCAGTTTATCTGCAAATAATTTTGAAGCCTTTAAACAACACCTTTTATCTCATGGTATTACTGCATGGAAAGAAAATAAAAGTGAAGGCGATTCATTCTATTTTTACGATCCTGACCATCATAAACTTGAAGTCCATGTGGGTGATTTAAAAAGTCGCTTAGAAGCTTGCCGTCAACATCCTTATTCCGGTATGCAATTTTTCGACGAAGACTAAAAAAGTATCAGGACTAATCAGCGAAGATAATACTATGGATATATTGGGTTTTATTATTACTTTACTGCCTATCATTATCTCGCCGGGTGCAAGTTTTACAATCGCTTTAGACAATACCCTAACCTATGGTGTAAAAGGGTTATTGATCACGATTATAGGCACTGCATTAGGCATTATTACTCACGGGATTTTAGTAGGATTGGGAATAACCAAACTCTTAGTTTCGTCCCCCTCTGCTTTTATAGTGTTAACTCTCCTTGGCAACTTATATTTAATTTATCTTGGCATTTCACTGATACGCTCTGGATTAAAAGCGGCTAAAAACACCACTATTATTCATCAAAAAGCCTCTATTAAAACCGCTTATATTGCTAATGTGCTTAACCCTAAAGCAATTATGTTATACCTCGTGGTTGTTTCCAGCTATGCAGGGTCAACACCAACATTAGTTAATTATCTTGCCTTATCTTCCATTCATATTTTAATGATGACCATCTGGCTGATTGCTTGCTGTGGTTTTATTTTATTGTCATCACAAAAAATCAATATTATTACCATGAAAAAAGTAATCAATATTAGTGGTGGCACACTCCTACTTATCCTTACTGCCACACCCTATATTAAACACTACATAAGTGTGCTTTGATCTGACATTTCACGTTTACCGCGTTATGGTTTACCATAGTCTTAATTAAGCCCAATACAACTCATTGAGTAATGATTTAAAAAATCATCAATAAACTTACGGTAGGAAACCTTGTCTAATTCAGCGAAAACGCCCACATTTTACGTTCATGACTACGAAACCTTTGGCACACGCCCCGCACTGGATCGTCCAGCACAATTTGCAGGTGTTAGAACTGATATGGATTTCAATATTATTGAAGATCCTCTCGTTATTTATTGCAAACCTAATGATGATTATCTACCCCATCCAGAAGCTGTGATGATCACAGGAATAACACCACAAATTGCGGCAAAAAATGGGATGGTTGAAGCAGAGTTTACTCGCCAGATCCATCAAGCTTTTAGCCAACCTAATAGTTGTATTATGGGTTATAACAACCTTCGTTTTGATGATGAAGTCACTCGTAATATCCTTTATCGTAATTTTTATGATCCTTATGCTTATAGCTGGCAAAAAGGAAATTCGCGTTGGGATTTACTTGATGTTTTACGTGCTTGCTATGCGCTGCGCCCTGAAGGTATTGTTTGGCCTGAAAATGAAGACGGTTTTCCAAGTTTCCGTTTAGAGTTATTAACCAAAGCCAACGGCATTTCTCATGAAAATGCGCATGATGCGATGTCTGATGTTTATGCCACCATTGCGATGGCAAAAAAATTAAAGCAAGCTCAACCAAGAATGTTTGATTATTTCTTTAATTTACGTGATAAACGCAAAGTGCAGGCGCTAATTGATATTCCCGCAATGACACCGATTGTGCATGTTTCAGGTATGTTTGGTGCCGCGCGTTCTAATTTAAGTCTTGTTGCCCCATTAGCGTGGCACCCTGATAATCGTAATGCGGTTATTGTTTGTGACTTAGCCGCAGATATATCTCCTCTATTAACTCTCGACTCAGACCAATTACGTGAGCGTTTATATACACCACGTAGTGAATTGTCAGTTGATGAGCCACCTGTTCCAATTAAATTACTGCATATTAATAAATGTCCAATTGTGGCACCACAAAATACATTGAGACAGCAAGATGCAGATAGAATTGGTTTAGATATTGATGCTTGTTTAACAAACCAAGCGATCTTGTTTTCTCATCCAGAAATACGCAATAAAGTCGTGGAAATATTTGCTCAACAAACGCCTTTTGCTGTATCCGATAATGTTGATTCACAAATTTATAATGGTTTTTTCAGTGAGAATGATCGTAGTGCGATGGAGATCATTCGCTCAACACAACCTCAGAATTTACCCGCTTTAGATTTAACGTTTGAAGATGCAAGAATGGAACCGCTATTTTTCCGTTATCGTGCAAGAAATTACCCTTCAACACTTAATTATGACGAACAACAACGTTGGTTGGCGCATAGAAAAGAGATGTTAACGCCAGAAAAACTCACCGAATATATTAATATTATTCAGTTATTAGCTGAAGAACATGCTGATAACGAGGAAAAATTAAAACAGCTACAAGAGCTTTATTTATATGCTCAAGAGATTGCAAGTTAATTGATAAAATAAAAGGCGGGTTTTAACCTGCCTTTCTTGTTGCTTAAATAAGCTCAGTATAAAACTATTATTCTTTATTCTCTGTATTAGCATCATTATGAGCATGTCCACAACCACACTCATCTCCCCAATATTTTAATTTTGAGGTTTTACCAATACCTGGGTTCATGCTATTGGTTGGATCGTTATGTTTATAAAATGCTTTTAATTGAGGCTTAGCATAATACATATGACCCACGTTATGCTCTGCGGGATATTCTGCTCCACGTTGATCTAATAACGCCAGCATTTCTGCTTTTAGCGCCTTCGCATCAACACCTTTTTTAATAATGTAATCTTGATGCATAACGTGGCACATAAAATGACCACAATAGAGTTTATAAAGTAATTTACTCTCTATTTCTGGTGGTAATTTTTCAAACCAATCTTTGTCATTACGACGCAATGCAATATCTAATGGCAATACATCTTCAACGTCATTCACATGAACAGCATGATAACGAACAGCAGCACCAGCGGCAGCAAAGCGATGTAAGAATGCTTTATTACCTTCCTCTTCTGTACATTCAAAATAATCACCTGAAGCTTGTTTAAAGTATTCTTTTAAATAGGTAGATGCCTCTTCAATACCCTCATCAGCCATTCTTAACATTAAATGATGTTCATATTTATCACGGAAATCTGTCATACGCTCAGGTAAATGAGCTGGCCATAATTTGCTCATAAACTGCATGATTCTATCGGCCATATTTTTAGGTAAAAAAGGCACTTTATTTAATACCGCATCAACTCGCCCTTTTACAGCAAATAGAGTTGGCATTTTATCTGTGCCTAATTTATCTATTACTAAAAACGTATCTTTCCCATACTCCTCAGCCATTTTATAATAGCTTCTGTGCATATATTCCCCTGCGACAGGAAGTGTTTTAAAATGACTTAAAATATGACGGCGAATATCTTCAAGTTCATCTGGATTATTAGTCCCAATATAGAAAACTTGGGTGTGATGATCTGCAGGAAATGTATCTAATCGTACTGCAAATACAGATAACTTACCTGCACTACCCGCCGCTTCATACAAACGACGTTCATCATTATTAAAACGAGAAGGTGTATTGGCATCAACATCACGTATACGTTCATGGTATTCATGATCAGACGCCAATTTTTCTGTCGCTTGTATTTGTTTCTCGTGATAATGACGATTATCTAAATTCGTTAAAATCTCTTCAGGTGTTTCACCTAAATCAATTCCTAAGTGATTAACTAATTCGGCCTCACCATTTTCATTAACACGAGCATACAGCGATAATTCTGTATAAGCAGGTCCTCGACGCACTAAAGCTCCGCCGGAGTTATTGCAGATCCCACCAATAACAGAAGCGCCAATACAAGACGAACCAATAACAGAATGAGGTTCACGTCCTAATGGCTTTAATACTTTTTCTAAATGCCACAGCGTACTACCAGGAAAGGCAATAACTTGATTATGCTCTGAGAGAACCTGTATTTTATCTTGACGTAATGTACTAATAATCACGATATCTCTATCATAATCATCGCCATTAGGTGTCGAACCTTCTGTTAATCCCGTATTCGCCGCTTGCATAATAATAATTTTATCAGCTTCAACACAGATTTTAAAAACACGCCACTGCTCTAATAGATTAGCAGGAAATACAACCGCTAATGCCTTACCTTGTCCTGAACGAAACCCTTTACGATAGCGTTCCGTTTTATGTGCTTGTGTTAATACCTGCTTTTTACCAACAATACTTTCAAGCTTACGAATAAAGTGTTGATTTACAGAGCTATTACTCTCATTCATATTCCCTATCCTATTCCTGTCTTGTCTGATTTATTTTTACTTTGCTCGTTTTTATTATTTCTTATAAGACTACGTGCAAAACATCAACTTATCATTTATACAAGTATTTTTGTACTGCTATCCACATTTGCTAAAAAAATAATATTTTCTTATCTTTAATCACTTTCATTATTTAAAGATAATTTTAGTATTACGTATCAAATTAGAGTGCAGATAAACTTTAATTTATTCTTTTAGCATCAATTTTTCACTTCCTAACTAACTCCACACTTGGAGATTTCGATTTTTATCACTATTTTTCTTGTAAACATGATTAAATCACACTCCCAAAACTTCACCATCACAATAATTAAATCCAAATAATTATTACATACAGAAACAATACTTCTCGCATTATAAACCCCACGGTAATTATAAATAAAATCATTAATGAGAAATCATTAAAAAAGAATAAAACAAAACCAATCAAACAGTTATGAATATTAACAGAATAATAAAATATCAAAAATCGATAAATTAATTCTATTTAATTACATTATCAATAATAAACTATCCCCTCTTATATTATTTTCATAATAAAACATTAAGCACAATCTAAAAGTATAACTATTATTTAATTGATTATTATTTTAAATATTTGGAGATAACGTGAAGAAGACTGTCGTTGAATATATTTTAAACCGTTTATATGATTTAGGAATCAGTGATATTTTCGGTGTTGCGGGCGATTATGCTTTTCCTATTGAAGACACTATTTGTAATAGTAGCCATATGCGTTGGATTGGTAACTGTAACGAATTAAATGCAGCTTATGCGGCTGATGGCTATGCTCGAATTAAAGGTATGGCCGCGCTATCAACAACATTTGGTGTCGGTGAATTAAGCGCAATTAATGCTATAGCGGGTTCTTATGCAGAAAATCTACCGATCTTTCATTTAGTCGGTATGCCAACAAGTGGTGTACAAAAAAGTAAGCGTCTCGTTCACCATACATTAGGTAATGGCGACTTTGATATTTTTTATCAATTAGGCCAACGTCTTGCTTGTGCTCATGCAATATTAACACCTGAAAATTGTATCGCTGAAATAGAGCGTTTAATTACCACAGCATTAAAAGAACGTCGCCCTGTTTATATTGGTTTACCGTCTGATTATGCCATGATGCCAGTGATAGAGAATACATCAGTTACAATACCTAAAAAGCCAACAAGCGACAAAAAGGCACTAGAAAAAGTCGTATCAACCATTATTGAAAAGCTTATACACAGCAATAGTATTTGTGTATTGCCTGGTATTTTATCCTCACGTTTAGGCTTATCAGATAATGTTCAACTGTTTATTAATAAAACAGGCTTACCTTATGCCACTATGTTTATGGATAAAAGTATATTAAGTGAGTCTAATCATCAATATATTGGTATGTATGATGGTAAATTAATGACACCTGATGTCAGAGAATTTGTCGAAAATAGCGAATATGTAGTAGGAATTGGTGCAATAATGACTGATTTTAATACAGGCAGCTTTACTGCTGATATTAAACCAGAACAATTTATCAGTATCATGCCAGAATATGTTGTCATTGATTCTGTTATCTACTCTTCTATTTACATGGAGGATATTCTCTCAGAGCTAACAAAACGACTACCAAATAAAACTTATCATCAGATAAAAGCCAAGGGATTAGGTGACGCTATTTTCTCTAATAATGGTGAAATTACAGCTCAATATCTCTATCCTCGATTAGAAAAATTCTTTAAGCCTAACGATATTATTATCGCTGAAACAGGCACTTTCTCAATGGGATTAGGTTTCGCCTTATTACCAGCAGCTGCACAATTTCATAATCAAACATTATGGGGTTCTATTGGTTGGGCAACACCTGCATCCTTTGGTGCCGCCCTTGCAGCACCTGAAAAACGGATTATCTTAATTACGGGTGAAGGTTCACATCAACTCACAGTACAAGAAATTAGCCAATTCGTTCGGTTTGGATTAAAACCAATCATTCTTGTTTTAAATAATGATGGTTATTTAATCGAACGATTATTATGTGATTATCCAGAAGCCTATTATAACGATCTGGCACAATGGAATTATCACTTATTACCTAAAGCCTTTGGTGCAAAAGATTGGCATTGTGAAAAAGTCACAACAATTAATGAGTTAAATAAAGCACTTGAAGTTGCTGAATCGACAGAAAGTGCATCTTATATAGAAATAGTAACAGAACGATATGAAGCCTCTGAATTAGCACAAAAATTAAAAGAGTCTAAAGATTCTCTCTATTCATTCTAAATTATGCTAAGCATAATACATTAATATAAATAAAAACCTAACGGATAAATTGAGTTAGGTTTTTACACTATTTTCTCATACCAACATTCTTAATATGATAAAACAAAAATGTTCAATATTTTCACACTACATCATAAAATAATAATATTCTTTTTTTACATCATCCCTATCCAAAAAAAATATATTTATCCATAAATATTTATTTTTTGACACTTTAAAACAAAATTTTATTTTTATAGTCTCAATAAAGTCATCTATTTTGAGATATGCTAATATAAACCACTTTATTATTTAATAAACTCAAAAAAACATGTATTTACACTAGAAAATTAGATTTATATTTTAAAATTAACAAGGATGACTTATGTTAAAAAAAATAGCCTTTTTAAGCATTATATTGGTTCTCAGTGGGTGTGACTTATTTGCAAAGAAAATAGCCTTTACTATCGATAACCCTACTGATGAAGCCATTACAGTTCAAGTCGATAATAATACTTATACCTTATCTCCTCGAACATACGAAAAAATTGAATTAATAAAAGGAACACACGCGGTCACCTACCAAAATGAAACTGCTCATTTTTACCTTTATGAAAATAGTCGAGGTGGGATGATCAATCCTACAATGTCACCTTATTACATTAACTACGTTTTCTATAAAGTTGAAAATGACGGTTTAGATTATGAAAAAACAGCTAAAGAGATGCTATTTTCATATAAAAACACAGACACCATACAAGGTGTTTTATATTCCGGATATTTTCTTAAATTTGATAACCTTATTGTCGAAAAAATAGGTGATACCTATGAATGGGTTGTTGACGTTAATGAAGATTATTTAGATGGTTATCGTGCAAAATCAGCATTACTTATTACTGGTAAACTTTTCCGTGAAGATGATTATATTAAATATATCAAGGCTAATGACGGTATTACGATAACACCAGCTACAGATTACCAACAAACAAACAGAACAGTAAAAGATGCCTATCTTTTTTATCCTGCGATTCAATTAACGACAGATTGCCAACAACTGAATGATTTTATTAAAATATTTAATAATGATTTAATCAAATATCAAGGTGTTAATACAACTGATGATGAAAGAAAAGTATTAGCAGAAAAACTACGCTATTACTCTATTAATTATTTTTCAGCAAAAAAAGAGTGTAAATCTGATTCTTATAAAATGGATCGCGCTTTTGATAATCAACTTAAATTTATTTTAAGTCGTTTTGTATTGGTTTTAAAATAGTCAATTAAGTAAAGATGGTCCTATTCGAGTTAAGACATATCACCGAACTCACTCTAGTGCGCCTAAATTTGCCAATAATAAAATTGACGGTTACAGCGCTGAGGTTCCGATTGATATTCCTGACGATCGTTTTATTTCCGTGCGTGTACAGATGCCAGAACAATCAATCTATAAAGTGAGCATGTGCAGATGGAAGAAGCGCAGAAAGCGGAAGAGGAACGCAGGCAAAAAGAAGAAATACTTTCTATTGATTGTTAATTTTATACGTGAATCGTGAATATAGAGGAGTTTGACTCCTCTATATTAATATAATAACTATTTATATTGCAGAGTATAAACAACACTACTACTTACTTTACCTGCGGTAGTTTCACCGATTGCATAGTATTCGACAGCATAAGGTAGTGTTGCTTTCTTATCTTTTATATTCACATAAGTAGTATCAGTGACTTGTTTAGTATTACCTACTTTTATAGGAGTAAAACCATTACTACCATCCAATAACTGCAATTGAACAAACGTTGCACCAGTTGGTGATGTATCCATATTTTTTAAGCGACCAACTGCTTGGTCAACAGTAGCGCCTGTCTCAAAGAAAGCAGAAACTTTTCCATGAACAAATGCATTGACAGCCGCTCGAGTGACGACAGCATTCTCCTCAAAATTACAATCATAAAGGTTCATATTAAAAGAGGTACGACCCGTTACTTGTCCTGCTTGAGATAAGGTATTTGTACTCACTGTTGGCAATATAATGAGAGCATTAGGACCTTGACCTTCTATATCAACCTTACAACTTGTGTCGGTCAATTCGCCATTGAAATTTACAGTACCCGTATTGTCAGCAGAAAAGACGGTGCATGTCGTTAAACTTAATACAACTATTAATGATGTATTTAGAAACGTTTTATTCATGAAATACCTCTGTGTTTATAATTAAATATAGCCATGCGATAGCATATAAACTCTTATTAATTAAAGAAAATTGGTTATTCCAATATAATATTATTAAGCGATAGTTTATTTCTATAAAAGTGTAATTTAAAAAAACATCAATAAATACAGCCTGATACAATTATCATCTGCAAGTTAAAAACAAATTAATTATATTACTAACTTAACACTCTAATTTATATTTACATATCAATATAAAAACCCAAATATTATCTTTATAAGACTATTTGTATAATTTCAAATTACGTAAACTACCCTTAAAAAGAGTTATTTTTTCTTATAAATGGTCATTTGATATATAAGATCACATTAAATTAAGATGATTCTTAAGTTAATTTACCAACTCCAGTGCATTAACCTTCAATATTGCCCATCACACCTTGCGTAAATGTGGTGATAGCTTGGATTGCACGGGTGTATTTACCCCCCGTGCCAAAGTCGGATCGGTTGGTATAATCCTGTAAGGCTTGTTGAAAGAGGTGATTCTGAATCGGCTTTCGCTTGGTTCGTGCCACGAAGAGTATCAACCGTAGTTGCTAAGTCGATAACTAACCACCAGTGCTTGATGATTTATGAGTTGAAACTAAAAGTTACTCCCTCACTCGCCAAGCCGGACAGTGGATTATCCGGCTAACTGAGGGGAGATAAATAGAACCTACAATTTATTTTTTTGATAGAACGTCAAAGATGGCCCGTAATCTGATTCTGAGTTATAAAGTTCAATTACAAATTCTTTTGTTGGAAATACTTTTTTGAGCGACATTTCCCAAGAACACTGCATTACTTTGTATAACTGCAAAAAAACCGAATCCGATATATCATCTAAATTACCAGTGAATAGGTCATATAAGTACACATGATTTAGCATCTTTTCTATTGCTGCTCGATGCTCTTATCTAATCAACGTTCCCCATTTTATGGATATAAACGGTTTTACTCTTATCTCAACTTTTGTTCTTATATCTTCTAAGACTATTTCAGAATATAAATATTCACCAGCCATATCTTCTTTTATCATAAATTTATTTACACTTTCACTGAGGTGCCTTGCGATTTCATTCCCATTAAATTCTAATACTGTTTGTATCCATCCTTCTAATATACTAAAAGAAAATACTAGGTGAACTCCATTATTATCTGTAAATTCATATGCAAAATGCCGATCCAAATGATCAACTAATGTCGGTTCACTTTCAAAAAACGAAAGTAGAGCTAAATCATCAGGATGAGATTCAATAAACATTATTTTCTTCCTTCTTTTGGTATTGTTGTTACAAACCGTCGAGTTCCATCAGGCATGATTTCAAATGATGTTTCTAATTTTGTTACTTTACCTGACGGACCAAATAATAATGATTCCCTAACTTCATATTTACCATAATTATCACTATATACTTTTATAATGTTTCCTTGTGTCTTAGGTACATTTGAGAGGTGAACCATTAAAAATTTAGCACCTTTTTCATCTGTTGAAATACCTAAACGCCTCATAGATTGTTCTAATTGAGTCGAACGAGCTGCATTGGCAACGCCTGCGCTATTATCGCTGATTAAACCGCCGATAATCCCTGAAGTTAACGTTGCCCATGCACTTATATTCTGCTTTTCAGTCTCAGTGAGTTCTTCGGGAGTTTTGCCATAAAGTGAGTGCGATAAAATACCCACTGTTTCCCCTGTCATTGCGCCAGAGGCCTGTACTACTGCATTCTCACCTTTTGCCAGTGCAAGGCCTGCATTCAGTAAGCCGTGCGCTATCGTGCGCTGAATATCACTTTCAACACTGTTACCTTGAATTTGGTTTTTCACTTCATTAGCAAGATAAGGCGCGGAACCATTAGCAATCGCGGTAACAATATTGTTGCCCATTACACCTTGCGTAAATGCGGTGATGGCTTGGATTGCACGGGTGTATTTACCCCCAGTACCAAAGTCAGATTGGTTGGTATAATCCTGTAATGCTTGCTGGAAGAGGTGATTTTGAATATCACGCTCAGTAACGTTATCGTTAGTTTCTGAAAGAGCTTGATAGAGATTGTCGTAAGCCGTATCACAAAGATTATCGAGTTTTGAATCGGCTTTCGCTTGGTTCGTACCACGAATAGTATCAACCGTGGTGGCTAAGTCGATAACTTGCGCAACTAACGAAGGTAGTCCCTATTGCTAAGCGCGATTTTAGTGTAAAAACACAGACAGCTAAAGTATAGGAGGTTAAAACCAGACACTATACAGTGGGTTATACCCCTAACCGAGGTACCCGCCCCAACCCGAAACTGGCTTTCAGTGGTAAGTGGTTGAGTGAGCTAGGGTTTGAGGTAGGTAGCCACTACCCCCTCACCCGCCAAGCTGGGAAGTTGATTATCCGATTGGCAAAGAAGTAAGGGGTTAAGGGAGATCCCTGTGAATGCAGGGATCTATTATCAATAAAAATTATCGTCTAACTGACCTTCTGATTTTAATATCTCTAAAAATCTTTTATAGGCGGTTTCATCTAATTCAAGCAAGTCATCTAATAATGATTCTTCGATTAAAGCCCAATGATATACGCCAGAACCAGCACCATCATTTTGGAAGTAAATTAATGTACCAATAAGTTTCGATTCTATTAGATCAACCTCTGATAAATCATAAACAGACAATCCACCATAACCTTTAGGCAAACCAAGACATAATGATTTATTGTTTATCCAATAAATAGCAAACACATCAATCAGTTCACCGCTCGATTCTTGTATTCTCATTTAATATTATCCTTTATTGTATCTACAACTTGTTTCGGATCTTGTTGAACCCTCTGAGGTGTAGTAATTTTCATATCGTAAGCTTTACCAGTCGTTGAGTTATACTGGTAATGCATTGTTATAGTTTGACCATCTGGGAGTCTATGTTTCGCTTCCATTTTTTGGAATCCAGCTGATGTAGGAAAACGAGGATCATTATTAAGCCCAGGTAACTCTTTACCTTGTAGTGGCTTAGATTGAACTGATTTCCAAAATGTTTGCTCATTCAGATCTCGGGGAATAGCAGTTTGCAGACCAGGCTTCGCAGTTGATATTTTTTCTGCATTTATAATCAGCTGTTTATTATAAACTGAGTTAACTTCTTTCTGACCAAGATTTTTAGTATTGTTTGAATTCTCACCAATTCTATTTAGCGCATTTTTTTCTGATTCTAACTTGGTGTTATTGATTCGTTTATCTGTTGTTCCACGATTACCTTTACCACTTCCACCATTAATCATTCCGGGAAGTGCCATCGCTATCAAACCGGCTGCTTCTGGTTCAAGCCCCATTGCCTCAAATCGTTTAGCCCACTGATGTTCGACTGTGATCCCTGTCGCATCCATACTCAACATATACACTGCAGGCAGATAATCACGAAATTCATCAGGTAACGATTTGTCTGCTGCAAGATGTTTTATTGCTGTATCGAAAGCATTCCATTGCTCAACTAAATAGCCATACTTTTGCCGACACTGCTCTGGCGAGGTTGAACAAATCTGCTTTATTTCTTCCTGTTGCTTGACATTGGTATCTACCATATCACGAATAATTTTCTGACATTCATCACCAACACAATTTCTTGCCTGATGGGCAAAATTTTCTAATTGATTCGTACTCAAAAAGTTATTCTCAACCACCACCTTCCCTGCTTGAGCAGCATTGGCAACGCCTGCACTATTATCGCTGATTAAACCGCCGACAATACCGGAAGCTAACGTTGCCCATCCACTTATATTCTGCTTTTCAGTTTCGGTGAGTTTTTCGGGGGTTTTGCCATAAAATGAGTGCGATAAAATACCCACTGTTTCCCCTGTCATTGCGCCAGAAGCTTGCACTACTGCATTCTCACCTTTTGCCAGTGCAAGGCCTGCATTCAGTAAGCCGTGCGCTATCGTGCGCTGAATATCACTTTCAACACTGTTACCTTGAATTTGGTTTTTTACTTCGTTAGCAAGATAAGGCGCGGAACCATTAGCAATCGCGGTAACAATATTATTGCCCATTACACCTTGCGTAAATGCGGTAATAGCTTGAATTGCACGGGTGTATTTACCGCCCGTACCAAAGTCGGATTGGTTGGTATAATCCTGTAAGGCTTGTTGAAAGAGGTGATTCTGAATATCACGCTCAGTAACGTTATCGTTGGTTTCTGAAAGGGCTTGATAGAGATTGTCGTAGGCCGTATCAGAAAGATTATTGAGTTTTGAATCAGCTTTCGCTTGGTTCGTACCACGAATAGTATCAACCGTGGTGGCTAAGTCGATAACTTGCGCCCCAATTTCGCCCACTAATTGTTGTTTTTGTTGACGATTTTGCTCTTTTTCTTTATCGAAAATCTTATTTAACGTGCTGTGAGCATTATCCGTATCTTGGCTTAATTGCGCGATATCTTGCTGTTGATTGTCGCTATCACGCACTGTCCATGTCCCTTGTGATACCGCAGATTGAGTGGTGTTTTCAGCGCTGTCACTATGGTTGCCTGCCATCGCTAATGCATGCCCCATATTCGCCAGCATATTCCCTTCAACGCCACCTGAAGTACTTACACCACCAGATTGATGCTCAACTTTATATTCTGCATAGTTATGGATATCACTAAAGCCTAATGTACCTGTATCTAACTGATTATTTTAGCTTCTGCTGTAACTGCACTTAAAAGATAAGGACTAAGGTATTAGTGAAAATATCGACTTCCCCCGTGGTGGTATTGGTGGTGCAGTTTTTGATTGCGGTAACCAAGGTAATGGAAGGCTCCGCTTGCAGTGCGCCAGAAAGGTTATTGCCAGATAATACGGTTAATGCATTTATTACAAATGAAGATAAATCCAACTTAGTCCATAACTGACTATCAGTGATAAGAGTATGAATAGGTTAGGGTTATAGGTTAGAACACACTACACCCTCTCTTACAAAACTGGACCGTTGTGAAGTGGTCAACTAAATCTGGGCATCAGAAAGTGTGTAAGGTAAATACACCGAATTATTTACAATACCTGTAAGTTGACGATTAAAAAAGAAATCCCAACACTTTGAAATACTTTCCACCGTTGGGATTTTCTTTAAAACTCATCAATAAGGCATTCCATACGAACCTTCTAGTGATTCATATAACTTTACCGCCACGTCACCTTCCGCAATATATTCAACATCAATGGGTTCTAGCTGAATTTGAGGATTAGTATAATCTGCTTCTAAAAATTGACGATACTGTTCCAGCACATAAAGAATTTGTTCAATTGTGAGTATAACCTGCTGTTCAATTACATACTCACAACCGATAAAAACTTTATCTTGTACAGCTAAAACCCAATGGGCGTTCCCCATACCGAAGCAACCATCTGCTAATTTTCCTTCAATAAAATCAGAAAAATTTCTTATCCAAATATCAATTGAGTTAATAGAATATTGGATATCATCGGACAACCAAGCAGCTATTTCACAAACTCCATAACCTTGTTTTGGTATTCTTCTAATATCTTCATTAGTGTTCATACCAGATGGAGCATAATGTTGATGGAATTGGCTCCATCTTAAGTATATTTTTCTGCTATACATATCATTGTTTCCTACCATTATATACTGGCCAAGCAGTTGCACCTGTTCCATCGGGTTTTCCATAATACCCTTCAATTTTAACTCCCGAGGACGATACCCCTTGCCATACTTCCTTTCTAAGAGAATCTGGTGATGAATTTTTAAATGCACTCTCTATTTCCTGAGCGGTTTGTCGCTTAGACCAATGTTCAGGGAAAAATGTTGTTTCACTTTGCTTTTTTATCCATTTTCCTGTTACTTCATTTCTTACTGATATATACCCTTTTGAGACACCATTTATATCTGGTATAGCTGTCCATTTATCAACCCTTACATTTGGATCTCTTAAATAATGGCCTCCACCTGCTTTTTGAAAACCATTTTTATATACTTTTACTTCTCCATTAAGAATATGATCCATTCGTATATAGGCTGTTTTGAAGCCATTGCCACCTTGCTCCTGAATTAATTCTAAAGGCGTAGATGATGGTTTAAAATCATGTAGATATTCACCGCCTTCCCACTTCGGAATTGACTGCCCACCTTTAACAAATGCCAAATAGGTTTTTGCTGCTATAAATTGAAGAGCTTTCGCTGTTGTAGTCGGTGGAGTACTTCCCACTATTTCAGCTGCTTTTTCTAGTGTCATCTCTTGTTGTGTTAAAAACACATCAAGCGGTATACCCGTAATATTTCCCCATGCAATCATTATCCCCAAAGCCGGATCTTGCCCCTCAGGGTGAACTCCTTTCGTCGCTCTTGTTAACGCAGTATTGATGTCCTCTATACTATTATCATTTTGTGCCATCGAAATAGCCAGTGATGACATGGCTTGCCCATAATCGGCCATTCCTGAAGGCAGATCTTTAGGACCAAATACATTATTCTCAACCACCACTTTCCCAGCTTGAGCTGCATTGGCAACGCCTGCACTATTATCGCTGATTAAACCGCCGACAACCCCTGAAGTTAACGTTGCCCATGCACTTATATTCTGCTTTTCAGTCTCGGTGAGTTCTTCGGGAGTTTTGCCATAAAGTGAGTGCGATAAAATACCCACTGTTTCCCCTGTCATTGCGCCAGAGGCTTGCACTAAGGCATTCTCACCTTTTGCTAGAGCAAGACCGGCATTCAATAATCCATGCGCTATCGTGCGCTGAATATCACTTTCAACACTATTACCTTGGATTTGGTTTTTCACTTCGTTGGCAAGATAAGGCGCGGAACCATTAGCAATCGCGGTAACAATATTGTTGCCCATTACACCTTGCGTAAATGCGGTGATGGCTTGGATGGCACGGGTATATTTACCGCCCGTACCAAAGTCGGATTGGTTGGTATAATCCTGTAATGCTTGCTGAAAGAGGTGATTTTGAATATCACGTTCAGTAACGTTATCGTGGGTTTCTGAAAGGGCTTGATAGAGATTGATCGTAATTTAGATTTGAAAAACTAGCACCAGAGAATTAGTCCATAATTGCAAGTCCAAAACTGACTATCAGAGGTAATTGGCTGAGTGAGTTAGGGTTTACGGTGGGTAGCAACATCACTCTCACCCGTCAAACCAGACGGGTGATTATCCGAACGGCTAAGAGGAAGTGATAACATTAACGAAGATCCCATTGTAAGTTGGGATCTTTAGCAATTAAATAATGATAAGCTCACCATGTCGATCAAAAGGCACATTCAGATCATAGTGACGAGTATAAGCATTAACTATATGCCTTAAATAACTATTTAGATCCCATTCAGTAGCTTCTATAATTTCTTCATTCTCATCATATTGATAAATGATATTAGGTGTAACTGATGCTGTTAAAACAAAAAAATATTGAGTATAACTTTCCACTGCAATAAAAAATGGTTTTTTATCTAATAAATCATATTGTTGAATAGCAGAGAGTTCCTCTCTCATTCCTGATTGCATCAATATACTTCCTCTTATTGTTTTTTGATTTCTATAAAAAAGAAGAGGATCATCGCCAAAAAGACCACCACTACAACGCCCTATACTCGTTAAAAAATCATATAACTGATCTTTCACTTCGATATCATATAAACGTTCGATTTTTTTTATTTCATCATCAGAATAACCTCGCATATAGCTAACATCAATAGGTAATTCTGGATAAACTGAATGTAAAAATTCGATTAATTTTATATTCATAGTATTATTAATTTCGTCCAAAGCTAAACTCAAGGTGATATATTAAAAATAAAACTTTTACCAAATAGTGTAAAATCATTATATTTTATTTTCCTTTATATAGAGAATTCCAAAGCCAATCCCTGCGGGTATACCTCCGCCTATGCTAATTCTTAACGCTCGTTTAAATTCAATTAAACTAAGTGAAATAGGTCTTTCTGCATAAAAATAAAAGAATAAATCTATGCTAATATAAGTAACTATTGCAACAATCAATAATGATAAAGTAAATAAAATCATTAATGCTATAATAAGTACAACAATATGAAATATTCTTTTCATTGTTATTCTCCAGTTTCATTAATTATGTCTTGCATATAACTTGCACTAACTTCCGCAGCCCCGCTATCACCAATATTACCTACTCAAGAAAAAATTCTAATTTCGGATACTTCCTGCATAATATAAGACTTTCCCTTAACTGCTGGCTCTGAATATTTTATCAATACTTCATTCAACTCAGGATCATTATCTTTTGTTATTATTTTACCAATCCAATTAGTTACAGGTTTTACTATAAAATTACCTAATCTGTCCACTTTCCCTGTTATATTGGTTTTTCCATAATATCCTTCAATTTTAATTTCAGGAGTTAAGGATTGATGTACTCTGTGGGGCTTAATAGTTATATCTATCAATACCCCCTGTAATTTAAGAATTAATTTTATTAGCCATTCTGTAAAATCACATTAGTGCCTTTTATATTCTAAATAGTTAACTAAACAAATTACGGCTCCTAAAAACAATCCCATTACTCCTCCTATTTTTAATGCATCAATAAAATCATTTAATTCCCAAACAAACGAGTTTTTTTCAAAATATAACATTAGTTTAACTAGAAGTTTAATTAATATTATTGTCAAAAAAACAGTTACACACATACTCAAAGACCAAAGTAAAAAGTATATAAATATTTTCATTTCTCATCCTTTGATTTTAACTCTTCTGTAATTATTTTATTCGCACCTTCGGAACCAATAGCTCCAATTGTACTTCCAACAATACTTGGTACTACTGATACACTCGGCGGAGCTGTAATTGATGGCATTACAACTAATGGGCGATCTTTAAGCCCACTAGACCAAGGATTAAATTTATTATCAAAATGATGAGTTAACCATTTTGTACTTCCATACCCTCACTCGCCAAGCTGGACAACTGATCATCCAGCTGGCTGAGAACGAGTAAACTGATTGAGGTAAAAGATTAAAACTTGTCGGCATAGTCACTGTTTAAATAGCCACTATGCCATTATTTTTATAGATCTTTGTACCTATCTGGAAGGTATCTTCTATTCTCCATTGATTTTATTAGATTTTTTAGATCTGCTAAGTAATGTGATAACTCTTGTTTATTTGAGCATTCCGTTTTTTCATATATTTGCTCATCAGATAAATGAGTTAAAACGTAATTTAAGCAATCTGTATAAATTACAACTTCCGATTCAGATAAACGAATATCAAATAAAGTTACATCTGCTTCTGGTATGTAATTAATTTTTAGTGTATCCATCTTACCACCTCACATAATCAGAAAATTTTTCTTTAAATTCATCTAGTTTTTCATTACTAGGTCTATTCCATCGACCATCTCTAATACGTTGAGCCGTATTTTTGTCGCTATTTTTAAATGACGTGACCACTTCGCCATCAGGCTCAATTAGATGTATTCTTCCATCATTACCTTTTACAACCCAACGACCATCATCTTGTATTAATATATCGGAAGGTCTCGATTTCTGAACATCATTAATGACGGAACCAACTGGCCGACCCTCTTTATTTCTGATCCCCGCATGTTCACCTTGCGTAATTTTGTCCAGATAAGCAAGATCATCTAACGTTGGTTTTTCAGGTACTGGTGTTTCTGTAAAGTTATCTCTTGGCTTAGGTATCTGGTCACCACCAGTATCTGTCCAAATTTGGACTGATATTTGCTCTCCTCCAGTATCAGTCTGCCCTTGGTCTGGTATCTGATTGCCACCCGTATCAATCCTATCTTGATCTGGTATTTGATTACCACCAGTATGTGATGGTATACCAAGCCTACCACCCCAAGGTTCAGAGCCAAATATTAACCTTGCGAGCCCTTTGTTATGAATTATTTGTTCATCAATATAAGCAACCTGTTCCGGTGAAAGGTTCCTCATGGCTTTTATATCACCATTTCTGGCAGCAGCTCCAGCATCCATGGCTTCTTGAATTTGCGCTGATGTTAAACCAAAATTTACCCCTAATTGCATAAGACCATTTCGACAGGTCGCATTTTTCATGCACCATTCATAACCCTTTTCTAGGCCTTTAATGATTGGCTTAGCAGCACCTATCGCATTATTCTCAACCACCACCTTCCCTGCTTGAGCTGCATTGGCAACGCCTGCACTATTATCGCTGATTAAACCGCCGACAACCCCTGAAGTTAACGTTGCCCATGCACTTATATTCTGCTTTTCAGTCTCGGTGAGTTCTTCGGGGGTTTTGCCATAAAGTGAGTGCGATAAAATACCCACTGTTTCCCCTGCCATTGCGCCAGAGGCTTGCACTACTGCATTCTCGCCTTTTGCCAATGCAAGGCCTGCATTCAGTAAGCCGTGCGCTATCGTGCGCTGAATATCACTTTCAACACTATTACCTTGGATTTGGTTTTTCACTTCATTAGCAAGATAAGGTGCTGAACCATTAGCAATCGCGGTAACAATATTATTGCCCATTATACCTTGCGTAAATGCGGTGATGGCTTGGATTGCACGGGTATATTTACCGCCCGTACCAAAGTCGGATTGGTTGGTATAATCCTGTAATGCTTGCTGGAAGAGGTGATTTTGAATATCACGCTCAGCAACGTTATCGTTGGTTTCTGAAAGGGCTTGATAAAGATTGTCGTATCAAAAACATCCCATTGCTCAAACAGATAAGGAGTGAGTAGGTATAAAAACTTAAGGAGATCTCGGCATTACGCTAAAATCTCCTCCGTTATATTATTACTTTGTGTACATTTTCGGGAAATACTTGTTGATTTTATCGTTATCCAATACTTTATCGAGAGTAAAATCTACTGTATCAGAAACGGCTATTCCATGACGTAATTCTTCAGGAAAGTCATAGATTGAAGCGTATATCGTTGGTACTAAGTACCTAAAATAATCACCCATTTTAGTTTTTCCAGTAAAACCAACAGGATAATCTTCCCCTTCCACATTCCCTTCTATACCGTGATATATAAAAAAGCCTTTTCTAGATGGCATATTAATTTCATTAAGTTCTCCACTAAGATGCCTATTTACCCAATATTCAATATCTTCTCTATATTTGAAATCTCGATATACAAGAGATGAGTATAAATCAAGAATAGTTTTTCCATTTTTATTTTCAGGATATGTAGTGTATTTTTCTGATTCTTCCCACTTAAATTCATTAAGTTCATCTAATAAATTTTCAAAGTTATTAATTGATAAAAGAGAGTTAGGTAACCAACCCCAGCAATTATTAACCATTACAGCTATCTTTCCATTTTTATCCATTGCAAACCAAGTATAAATAGTACCAAAACCGGGTTCCCAATGACTGTTTGATGTATTCATTATTTTATTTCCTTTGGCCATGTGACTTTACAATTATCACATGTTTCAATAATTATCTTTTCTGAGTTTAAATTTCCATTCTCTTGACTAGATGCTTGCCTAAATGCTTTAGGTCTTAATGCATCAGTAAATTTAATATTTCCAGGTTTAGCACCTTGGCGAACCAATGAATCTGCCGCCGATACCTCAGCACATGCACCAACTTTATTTTTACAAAAATGAGTAAACTCACCTATTTCGACTCCTAACTGTTTCTTAATATAGTCTACTGTTGTTGGATGTAGCGAATCTGCAGTAATTTCTTTATTGCTATATCCTACGGCTGTTTTACCTGTTTTAGAATCGTAAGCACCAATCATTGTTGCAATTTTTTCAGCTTGAGTATTAGATTTAAACTTACCTATTTCATTGATAAGTTCTTGATGAGCCTTAGTCGCAAATATTTGTTCTTCTTTGGTTAAATAATTACCAAACTTCGAAGATTCATTTCCTTTCTGACTTGCTTCTAAATTCTTTTTCAGAGCATCTTCTATTTCATGTTCACTCTGAGTGATCTTATCCAGATAAACAACATCATCTAACGTTGGTTTTTCAGGTAGTGGTGTTTCTGTCAAGTTATCTCTTGGTTTAGGTATCTGGTCACCACCAGTATCAGTCCAAATTTGGACTGATATTTGATCTCCTCCAGTATCAGTCTGCCCTTGGTCTGGTATCTGATTGCCACCCGTATCAATCCTATCTTGATCTGGCATTTGATTACCACCAGTATGTGATGGTATACCAAGCCTACCACCCCAAGGTTCAGAGCCAAATATTAACCTTGCGAGCCCTTTGTTATGAATTATTTGTTCATCAATATAAGCAACCTGTTCCGGTGAAAGGTTCCTCATGGCTTTTATATCACCATTTCTGGCAGCAGCTCCAGCATCCATGGCTTCTTGAATTTGCGCTGATGTTAAACCAAAATTTACCCCTAATTGCATAAGACCATTTCGACAGGTCGCATTTTTCATGCACCATTCGTAACCCTTTTCTAGGCCTTTAATGATTGGCTTAGCAGCACCTATCGCATTATTCTCAACCACCACTTTCCCGGCTTGGGCGGCATTAGCAACGCCTGTGCTATTATCGCTGATTAAACCGCCGACAATACCGGAAGTTAACGTTGCCCACGCACTTATATTCTGCTTTTCAGTTTCGGTGAGTTCTTCGGGGGTTTTGCCATAAAATGAGTGCGATAAAATACCCACCGTTTCGCCTGTCATTGCGCCAGAAGCTTGCACCAGCGCATTCTCACCTTTTGCTAGAGCAAGGCCGGCATTCAGTAATCCATGAGCTATCGTGCGCTGAATATCACTTTCAACACTATTACCTTGGATTTGGTTTTTCACTTCGTTGGCAAGGTAAGGCGCGGAACCATTAGCAATCGCGGTAACAATATTGTTGCCCATTACACCTTGCGTAAATGCGGTGATGGCTTGGATGGCACGGGTATATTTACCGCCCGTACCAAAGTCGGATTGGTTGGTATAATCCTGTAATGCTTGCTGAAAGAGGTGATTTTGAATATCACGTTCAGTAACGTTATCGTGGGTTTCTGAAAGGGCTTGATAGAAATTGTCGTAAGCCGTATCAGAAAGATTATCGAGTTTTGAATCAGCTTTCGCTTGGTTCGTGCCACGAATAGTGTCCACCGTGGTGGCTAAGTCGATAACTTGCGCCCCAATTTCGCCCACTAATTGTTGTTTTTGTTGGCGATTTTGCTCTTTTTCTTTGTCAAAGATTTTATTTAACGTGCTGTGAGCATTATCGGTATCTTGGCTTAATTGCGCGATATCTTGCTGTTGATTGTCGCTATCACGCACTGTCCATGTCCCTTGTGATACCGCAGATTGAGTGGTGTTTTCAGCGCTGTCACTATGGTTGCCTGCCATCGCTAATGCATGCCCCATATTCGCCAGCATATTCCCTTCAACGCCACCTGAAGTACTTACACCACCAGATTGATGCTCAACTTTATATTCTGCATAGTTATGGATATCACTAAAGCCTAATGTACCTGTATCTAACTGATTATTTTTTGCATCGGCTTTACTGCTGATCACCGCACCATCAAGCTGGGTATGTTTACCCACGGTAAGATCAAATCCTTGATTGCCTGCAAATAAGCCGGTTTGTTCTTCCACTGAACGGTATTTACTGTCCATTTTATCGCGACTAAACGAGATATTGGCTGAACCTCCCGGTGTGCCCATCACATTGACACTACCACCCACACTTTCACTCGATTGCTTCGATTTGTAGTCATCAATGGATTGCTGGCTTTCAAGGTGTAAATCCCCACCCACTTTCGCAATAACTTTATCACCTTGAGCTTGTGCGCCTTTTAGGGTTGTATCTTGACCGCTTTGTAAGGTGAGTGTTTGCCCTGCATTCAACGTGGTATTGGTGTAATAAGTATGATCCCCCTCTTCAAACCCCTTACCTCGGCTACCATTGGCATTAATATTAACGCCAACACCGCCAGAGCCCACCGTCACACCAACGCCAACAGACGCACTTTTACTTTCGTTTTTACTATCTGTTGTTTCTTGATTTTTTGCCGACTGTAAGGTGATATCACGGGTAGCAATCAACGAGAGATCGTTGCCAGCTTGCAGTTCACTGCCCGTAACAGTGATATTACCGGTTTCTTTACCTGTTGCGGTGATAGCGAGGTTTTCACCTGCACTTAAACTACTGCCTTGAGCAATATTTCGTTGGTGTATGGTTTCTGATCCAGAAGAACTTTTACCATAAGCAACATTAGCGCCAATTAACGTTGTGCTTTCATTATCTGTACCTGATTGGGCATTATCTAACGCCACAGCACCCACTGCTTGAGCACCAGAAAGCCCAGCTTTGATACTTTGTAAGGTACTAATTTGGCTATCGTCAGTTTCTTTGGCAGCTTTGTATCCCGCAATAGCGCCATTGATAGCACTTCCTGCCGTACCGCTTAGGGCAACCGTCACACCACTTTGTTTACTTTTAGTTCGACTTAATTCGGTATAGCTATTTTCAGAAGAAGAAATATCAACAGAATCCCCAGTAAGAGATATCTCCTTTTTGGCAATCATTTCACTGCCATCTATAGTGAGATTATCACCCGAATTTATACGAATATTACCCTCAGTACTGCCGATTACACTGCCTTTATAGGTAATCGCATCACTGTTATTCAGCTGTTCAAAGGTTGATTTCCCGACAGTAAAACCAATCCCCCCAGTACCGCCAATTCCTGATTTTTTGATCTTTTCTTCATAAGATTGAAACTCTAATTCTTGTGCCGTTGTTAGTGATAATTGATGACCGGCATCAAGATTAATATCTTGTGTCGCAATAATTTCACTACCTTGTGCCGTTAAATTATTGCCCGCAGAAACCGAAATTTCATTCCCTTTTAATAGAGAGCCTGTTGCTTGTTTATGATGAATTTCAGCATGTGTAGTGCGTGTTTCCGATGAACCAAACGATTTATCTTTTGTGACACTATGGGCAATTTGATCAATTGAGGAGTACCCGCTTTTTAGCGAAATATCATTTCCTGCATGTAATCCTAACAGTCCCGTGGCTTGAATATCTGTTGCTGTAAGATGAATATCTTCACCCGATTGCAATGCAATATCCCCCCCATAAAGGCGAGAGCCTACCTCTTCTTGCGTGGTTTTATGCAGATAGTTTTTACTATCCCAATCTATATTTTCTTGGCGAACCGTATTGATAGTTCCTAACTCAATATTTTCACCTGCATTTAATAAAACTTGGCTATGACCACCGGCTAAAATATCTGTTGCCGTCAGTTCTAAGTTACGTGTTGCCTTTAATGCAATCTCACCATCAGGCTCTGTTAAATAAATGGCAGCACCACGATTTATCCATTGATTAACTTCGTCACCCTTTGTTGTTGCGGTACTAATAAGAGAATGACCCGCTTGCAAATTAACACGACTTTGCCCTGCAATTTGACCACCTTCATTTTTAATATCGTGTAACGCGGTTAAATCAACGGTTTTTCCTTTTATAAGGCCTTGGTTTATTAAATTATCTGTTGATGCCTGTAATCCATTTTTACTTAAAATAGTTCCTTGGTTTTTCAGCTCTGGAATATTATTTAAAATAACTTCGCTACCTGAAAGCAATGCACCACTATTTTGTAAATCACCCGGTAATACTCTGGCATAAACTTGTGGTACCAACACTTTTTCAACAGAACCATTGGGTAGAGTGATTTCCCTACTGCTTAATAGCACCATATCAGCCGTGATCATGGCCATTTGCTCTGCTGTTAGCGTTACACCCGGTTTAATACCAAACTCTTCACTAAAGCGAATACCTGCATCCATCAATGCATGATATTGCTGTTCATTATCATTGTGCCCGTCTAAATATTGATTTCCGGTCAATTGGATAATTTGATCGCGGACTATGCGTTGCTCATAAAATCCATCACCAATGCGTTTATGCGTATTATTATGATCAATCGAGAGCGCATTTTGCATATAATCTGAACTTAACCACGCTCTTTTATTGGTGAAACGAGAGTCTGTTTCAACAATATATTGGCTATCGGTTCCTTTATTTAAGTTAAATAAACGATTTTCAGGTAATTTCAATATTGGCGCTATTGTTTGAATATTAACCTCAATATTTTTATTTTCTATCGGTTTATCCAATTGAGGTACTGTAATAATTTTACCAATAGGCTGTTGCACTAAAGGCTGTTTATCTACCTGTTTTATTTCAGGTAGGGTTAAATTTGGCTGATTAATTTCAGTCTGTTTAATTTCAGTAATAGATACGTCATCACCTACTTTTAAAACTTTATTTTCAGCCGTTTTTTGCTCAATAGTTCCATCTAGTTTTTTGGTTTCTGTCTGCCCTGATAAGATAAAATCATTCTGTTCAGATAATAAATCATCTTGATGTTGTGTTAACGACAATTCATTAACTAATTTTTCGGTGCCTTTATCTAATGTAATAGAGGCAATATTTTCAGTATGAACATCAACACTTTTTTCTTTAATACTTAAAAGACCAAACTTTGGTTTAGTCGATATAATAACTTCATTAGTTTCACTTGCCTCAGGACGTTTATCTGACGTTTGATTGCTGTTTTCTTTATATTCTAATAAGCCCAATGGCAAATCAGTCACTACCTCAAATGGCCCATATTGAGTACTTGAAGTCGAACTGCTTTTTTTCTTACGTCCAGCCTTACGCTTACCTGGACGTTTATGCTGTATTGCTGTTCCTTCGTGGTATTCAATATGTTGCCCAGCTGTTTCCTGATTATTAATATGCATTCCATCAATAATCAGTTTTCCACCTGCAATAATATGACTGTCTATATTGTTTAAATTATCACCTTTTAGTGTAATATCCTTACCCGCTAATATTAATGCAGGATCACGGTGTAATAATTTAGATTCTTCGGTAATGATATTATATTTAAATTCATAAAAATCTTTATATTGTCTACCATTAACATGTAATAAATGTTCACGAGTGTTTATGTTGTACCCGATTTTTTCATCATCAGCGTCAAATTTATCACTACTGTAATCAACACCAAATTGATACATTGGAACTTCAGACACTTTTTCGGGATCACTTATTTTTAAATAGAGATCACGGTTATTAATTTCTGAAATATGAGCAAATAAATTGCCACTGGCTTCAATTGAAGCACTTTCATTATTAAGAACATCAGCCGCGATACTTTTTTGCGGATTTTCGGTATCAAACCCAGCAATTACCATGTCATCGCCACTATAAATCAAAGCATGATTACGATTATTTATCGTATTACTGAAAAGTTGTAAATTTTCACGAGAGGCTAATACAGGTGCAATTTCATCAAATTCTGCATTATTATCTAATCGTTGGCTTTTTATATAAATATTATCGCCATATATACGGCCACCAACTTGGTTATAGATTGTCGTTGCAGTTAAGGAAAGTTTACCTCCAAAGGCATCAATCAACCCTGTATTGTACAGATTATCTGAAACAGTAATTGTTAAATGCTTGGCACTAATTTCACCATTATACTTGTCATTATTATCAGGGCTTCTTGCAATACGAGTCGGTATTACCTCATTATTTTTTATAGGCTCATGATTGGTAAAGTTCATTGCTTGAAGTGAAAGTTGATTACCAGCATAAATAAATCCACGGTTATCAATTTCTTGTTCTGAAGAAAGTATTAATGAGTCCTGAGCTTTAATTGTGGCATTTTTATCTAATACAAACGCACTTTTGAGCTGAATTTCACTTTTACCTGCCGAAATAACATCACCATCACCCGTTAAATTTTCAGCCCATAAACGAAGCTGTGTCGTTGCTGCTAATAACCCTTTTTTATTATCAATAGCTAAATTATTTTTTGATGATCCCGCAATGGTCAATTCATTAGCGGAAATCAAACCACTTTGATTATTTAGTTTTTCCGTTGGTGTTAATGTTAATAATTCACTCGCCTGAATAATACCTTGATGATTAAGAAGTTCATCAGTTGAAATACGAATATTACTTGCCTTTAGCCCTAACTCATCATTTTGAGTTTGTTGGTTATCCAACTTCTGAGTATTGAGGACTAACAAGCCTTGAGATTGAACTTGTCCTAATTGGTTATTAAAACTTTGCGCTAACGTAATATTGGCATTATTTCCAGTGACAATATGCCCTTTCTTGTTATTGACGCTATCACCCTTAATAACCAGATCTTTTTTAGATAACAATGTGCCTTGTTGATTATCTAACGCTTGTTGATTTAATTGAATATCAAGTTTTTCAATTGATTGAATATGCCCTTTTTGATTATTTAAGGTACCAATATCTAATTGTGTTTCAGTACCACTAATCACACTACCTTTAGTATTGATTAATGTTTTTTTATTTGTATTTACTGATAGCTGATTATCAGATTGTAATAATCCTTCCGTATTATCCAGTTTTTGAGCATCAATTTTTAAAATTGATTTTGCGTATAATGTCCCTTTATGATTTTGTAAATCAGCACTGTTAATTGTTACAGCATCGCCTGCTGTAATATATCCTTGTTGATTATCTAATATGCCACTTTTTAGCCAAATATTATCAGAAGAAACTAAACTACCTTCGCGATTATTAAGCAGAGAATCCGCATGATTTATTTTTAACAAACCAATTGATGAAATTTTTCCTTGGAAATTATTTAATTGGGAGGTGGTTAGCTCTACTTTTTGCCCAACGGTGATTAATCCCAATAGATTATTGATTTTTTCAGGACTCGTTAGGTCTAGATTAGCGGCTACTGAAATTAATCCTGCCTGATTATCAAGTTGTTTAATTTTCAGATTAAGATTATCTTTAGCAATAATACCTGCTGTTGCTTTGTTATCAGTGTTAGTTAACGCGCCATCCGCATGAATTGTTAATGCTTTCTCAGCATAAATTAATCCTTGATGATTATTAACATCTTTTGCTTGTAATTTGAGCGTGTCATTATTACTCGCTATTGTACCTTTTGTATTATCAAGTTGCTTTGCGGTAATATCAGCATGTTGATTAGATGCAATTTTTCCAAATTGATTGAACAAACTTCCACTATTAATGACTAATTTTGCTAATGTGCTTATTGTTCCATTTTGGTTATTAATTTTTTGTTGTTGGGTTTTAATCACTAAATCATGTTCAGCAGTAATAACACCTTTTATATTTTCAATTTCTGTTGTGATAAGATTTAATTCACCCTGTTTACTGCCTAGCTGTGCTTGGTTATTAATCAGTTTACCACTTGTGATATTGACGTTATCATCCGAAACCAATCGTCCTTGGGTATTAATGATATCACCCGTTTTTAATATCAATGTACCTTTACTAATAATACCTTTGGTCAAGGTTTGGCTATTATCTAATTGATTTCCTTGAGTATCTAATGTGAAAGAAGCCGCCGAATAGAGTGTCCCTTTTTGATTATTTAGTGCTTGTGTTACTAATTTAAGGCCATTAGATTGACTGGCAATTTCACCATTTTGATTATTTAGTCCAAGGCTGTTAAGTAATAGTGATTTTGCAGAAAATAGATATCCAGATTGATTATTTAATTTTCCCGTAAATAAATTAAGTGAACCTTGGCTAATCACCCCAGCATTAGATAAGGTATGACTATTATCAAACTCATTACCTTGAGTCTCAATCGTTAAATCATTTTTAGCACTAATTAATCCGCTTTGATTATTAACAGCCAGACTGTCAATAGAAACATCGTCTTGTAGGCTCCCAATTTTCCCTTTTTTGTTATTAATATTTTGAGCAAAAAGAGATTGTTTTGTCGTCGATATTATCTTTCCATCTTCATTAATAAGATCACCAACATGAATTGTTAATTCTCCTTTACTAACAATACCGCCACTCTCTTTAGTATGGCTATTATCAAGATATTGCTCATGGGTGTTGATATCTAGATTACTTATTCCCGTAATTAAGCCCGCATCATTAACTATTTCACCACTTTTAATCGTAATATTATCAGACTGACTCACTATTACGCCTTGATGGTTATTTATTTTCTGTTTATGGGTATTAATATCCAATAAGGAAAAAGCACTTATTAACCCTGAAGAATTAAATAATGATTGGCTGTTTACTATTAGTTTCCCAGCTTGGCTCGCTATTGTGCCTTGTTGATTATCAATTTCATTAAAAGATAATTGATTATCTTTCTTGGCGATCAAACGCCCCTGTTGATTATCAAAATTTTTCGCGGTAATTTCAATATCACCATGACTAACAATACCTAGTTCACCAACGGTTTCGTTATTATTTAGCGTCTTTTCTAGTGTTATTTTTAATTTTTCTGATGAGTAGACTAACCCTTTGTTATTATTAAGCTGATTTCCTGTTACGGTTAGCTCTTTTTGCAGACTCGCCAATTTTCCTTGTTCATTATTTAACTCATTAAAAGTGATCTTTGCTAAACCCTCAGCACTTAAATTACCTTGAAGATTAAGAATATTACCTGAATTTAATAATAAGTTACCTTTAGTTAGAATACCTTTATTATTTTTAGTATCACTGTTATCAATATCATGACCTTGAGTATTAATAAGCATATTCTTAAAAGAATAAATCAATCCAGATACATTATTTATAGCATTTGAATTTATTGTTAATAGGCCATTGTCAGCAGAAACAACCCCATCATGATTAATTATTTTTTGCTGTTGAGTATCAATAATCAGATCAGTTTTAGCAATTAAATGCCCTTTTTCATTATTGAATTTACCACTTTTTAAGGTAATATTCTTTTGGCTAACAATGCCACCGCTTTGGCTAGTGTCAGCATTATTAATACCATATTTATTCGTATCTAATGCTAAAGTGTCTTGTGCTGAAATAACGCCATAACGATTATCAATTTGATAGGTATTTAGAATTACGGATGATTTTTCACTCCCTAAACGCCCTTTGTAGTTAATTAAATCACCCTTTGATAAAAGACTAACACTATTTTTCCCAATAACTTGACCTAATGTATTATTAAATTGGCCATTATTTTCGATCGTAACACTATCGTGCCCTTCGATTTTTCCTTTTGTATTATCGATATGATTACCCGAGGTCACTGTGATCGCTTTATTTGCAGAAATCTGTCCTTGAGCATTATTTAAGTTTTTTGTTGTTATCTCTAAAGAGTGAGCACTTGATATTTGACCTTGTAAGTTATTTAGATTTTCATTATTTGTAATACTAATTGTATTTTGACCAATCAATTTACCTTTAGTGTTATCTATCGCACCACTTTCAATTGTAAGATTATGCTTACTAAAAATTTGACTACTGCCTTGCTGGCTCTGATTACTTAAACGTGCGCCTTGTGTATTAATGGTAATATCATGAGCAGTAATAGAACCATCATTATTGTTTATTGCTTTACTGGTAATAGATAAATGATTATTTAAACTACCTAAAATTCCTTGTTGATTGATAATTTCATTACTTTCTAATATGAATTTTTCACCAGAAACAATACGCCCGTTAGTGCTGTCAATATTTCCACTCGTGATGGTTAATGAACCTTGGGCTTCAATACCTTGGTTACTTTCTTTGGTATAACCATTAGTCAGTTTATCACTTAATGTTAATAGTAAATTTTGAGGAGAAAAAAGATGACCTCGAGTATTATCTAGCAATAATCCTTTAAGTGTTAAACTCGATAACTCACTAGCAATTTTGCCTGCATTATTTTTTACGACTTGGGTTGTTAAATTTATTGCTTGCTTAGCAAGAATTTGCCCTTGTAGATTATCAAGTTCTCCACTTTCTAGTGTCAATTTACCTTGACTAACAATACCACCACTCTTTTTTGTCTCACGATTATCAATTATTTGCTGATGGCTATTAATCGTTAAATCTTTACCTGTAATAATCAAACCTTGTTGATTATTAATTTCACCCGTTTTTAAATCTGCACCTTCAGTTAAGCTTATTTTTCCAGCTTGGTTAATTAAGGTAAATTTACCTGTATTCAGATCTAACGTTTTTCCATCAATAATACCTTGCCCGTTATCTAATCCGTCTGTTGTTAACAATACAGTTGTTCCGCTAATATCACCTTTATAGTTATCTAAAGCCCCTGTATTTAATTCTAGTTTTTGACTCGCCTGAATACCTTGATTATCTTGTGTATCTCGGTTAATAAGCTTTTGTTTATGAGTATTAATTGCAACATTTAACGCATTAATTAACCCTGAAGTATTATCCCAACCTTGGGTCTTAGCCGTAAAATTCTCCTCAGTTACTATTTGACCTTTTAGGTTATTGACTGTTTTAGCCCGTAAATCAATGGTTTTTCTAGCATTAATAAAACCTTGCGTATTATTGATATTTCCCGTTAGTAAATTCAATGCAGTACGGCTATTTATACCACCTGAGTGCTGGGTATTTTGATTATTTAATACATTCCCTCTGGTATCAATCCACATGTTGCTTTCAGATTGAATACTGCCTTCGCTATTATCAATACCTTTTGCTGTAAAATGGAGCGTATCTTGGGCAACAATAATGCCTTTCTTATTATTCGCCTCATTACTTAAGGTTATACTTAATGTATTAGCCCCCATTTCACCTTGCTGATTGTTCAATCGATCTGCTTGAATTTGGCTGTTATCAAGCGTAATAATCTTACCTGTTTGATTATTCAATTCATTCTTTGAGGTTAATGAAATATTTTTTTCAGCCTGTATAAGACCTTTTGAATTATCTAATTGACCCACTTCTATTTTATTGTCGGTAGCTGCAATTAACTTACCTTCAGTATTAATCAAATTTTGTTGTGTTGTTATAACAAGATCATTATTTAATGTTCTGATTTCACCTTGATTATTATTGATTATATTCGCTTCAAGCGTTAATTGGTTTTGAGTTTGAATTTTACCACGTTGATTACTGAGTGTTTCTTCAACTGTAATCACTGTTGCTTTATCACCGGTTTGCTTTAAGGTCGCATCGTCATGATTCAAATTGATCGCAGTAATAGTAATATTCTCAGCCTGCGTTGTTGCTTCTTCTAAATCAAGCTGTTGGCTTTGTAGAGATAAGTGACCTGCTGATAATAATGTTCCGTCTTTACCAGAAAGATGATTAGTTTCTATTACTATTTGCCCTTGTTTAGGTAAAGAAATTATCCCTTTTTGATTATTAAGTTCTGTTGTATTTATTATTAACTGGTTACCTAAACTTTGAATATTTCCTTCTTTATTATTCAACGTTTTGTGTTTAAAGTTCAGCACACCTTCTGTATTAATTTCACCCTGTTGGTTATTTAACACATTCGTATTGAAAGATAATTCACGAGAGCCTGTTTGTGTAATTTTCCCCTTGGCATTATCAATCAATTGAGGTGCCGTAAGTGAAATAGTATCACCTTTAATTTCACCGTGGCGATTTGAGATATAAGTACCCGCATCAAGCACTATTTTTTCAGCATTAACTTGAGCTGAATCAGAAATAACGTGGCCTTCTGTCGCTTTTACTTGCAACGATTTACTTTGAGTATGACTCTTTGAAAGATCAATACTCTTAGCATTAAATGTAATATCGCGACCACTTAAATGTTGACCCGCAGAATTTAATTCATTATTTATATTTAATGTCATCGTTGCGGGTTTTAAAATATCACCTTGATGATTAACGCCAGCACCTAACTGGCTTTTTTTCTCTGCTAAATAATTTTCAGCCTCAAGTTGAATATTTTCTTGTGCAAGGAATTTACCTGTTGTAGTTTGAGAAACCGTTCCTTTTGCATCGATTTGAATATTATTTTTAGCTTGTAAAGTCCCACTATTTGCTAAATGGCTTTCGACAGTAACCGTTAAATCTTGCTGACCAACGAGAGATCCCTGATTATTAAGGCTCACTGTTTTTATGTCTAATGCTGAATGAGATTGGATCTTTCCACTATTCACCAATTGCCCATTATTATTAAGTGTTAAACCACCAATATCGGCACCAATTTCCCCTGCATTATGTACACCCACACCATGTTCCGTACCAATAAGTTTTATTTTATTGGCATACATCCCCCCAACCAGTGCAACATCAATGGCATAGTCAGTTTGTTTTTCAGCTTTATCATCTTGATTAATAATATTGCCTTCATTATCTAATCTATTTTTACCTGTGGTAATTTCTAATTTATTAGCTTGAAGTCGTGAGTTAATTTCTACTGCTCGCGCTAAAATACGTGTGTAATCACTCGCTGTATCATTTAATCCATTTCCTGAAATAACAATTTTACCATTATTAATTTCATATCCTGTGATTGCACCATCTTGCGTTAATGCATTTCCCGCAACTAATGTGGTATTTACTGCATTAATAAAGCCACAACCTTGGCAACTGATCCCTGCTGGGTTCGCAATAATAATTTCAGCACGTTGACCTGCGACCTCAATAAAGCCATTTAATTGACTCGGATTTTGGCTATTAATTTCATTTAAAATAACCTTAGCTTCACCTTTAACTAACCAAGGATTACCCGTTACCATGCCCGCTAATTGAGTTTGTGTATCTTGCAGACTGTTATTTAAAATTGCACCTTTATTATCAACATCAAACTGCGTAAATTGATTACGTGAAACACCATGTTGATTCGGTTGCTGAATATTAACTTGAGCAAGCCCATTACTTGTCTGTAATACTGTTGCTTGTTGATTTTGAGGCGCGTGTTGATCAGCAATAATTTGACTCGCTTGTGCTGAAAAACTCACTAATCCCTGCATCACCAATAGAATAAAAGCGACACTATTAAGTGATGTTCGAATAGGTGATGAAAAAATACTATTTCGTTTACTGTTTTCACCGCTAGATTTTGTTAATTCAGAAACGACAACCATTAATTGTCGAGTACGATTATAAATAATACGATAACATAATTTATTCATGTGTAAGTTCCTTGTCAAAAAGACAATAAAATTTCATTTAATTATTATTTTTTATTTAATATTTGAGTTAATTCTGTATTTTAATAATTAAAATTAATACTAAATCCTAAATTAACATGATCCGTTTTAAAGCCATCAGGTTTAGATAATGGCGTGCCAATAAACGAATCATATTTTATTGTGGATGAAAATAACGAGCCTTTTATACCGATAACACCACCTGCAAGATGTTTACCTAATAAGCGAGGATTATCCGTATTTGTTTTTAACTCACCATAATCTGCACCAAGATAAATAAATTGCTCTGACATAGGATATCGCCAACTTAATGTATTTTGTAAATACCAACCTTCATTCGCACTAAGTGTTCTTTCACCATCAAATCCGCGAATAGTCCAACGATTTCCAATTGCGAGTTGATCAATGGGTGTTAATGCATTATGCGTCATTTGTTTACGATAACTTGCTTGGTATTTAAATTGCTGTTGAGCAATAGATATGGGGATATCTAATTCTGCACGCCATGTCAAAATACCCGCTTTATCTGTTGCATAGTCATTATCAAAATACGCTTCCTCATAAGCGGCAACAGAGCCAAACCAACGAGTTCCTTTTTGATAATTCACACTACCTTCAAAAGTGCCAAAGCTAAAATATTGGCGATGTGAAAAATTCATTAACCAATGGCTAACCCGTCGGCGTTGAATTTCAATTTCAGTGTTATCAACATAATTTCGTAATACTTTAGCTTGAACACCATAACGTAATGTCGTTTTACTACTTTGATTACGAAAAAGTGTGTATGACACACCTGCATTAACACTGTCACTTTCTCCTGAATAGAGAATATCTTTAATATGGCCTGCAACTGTTTGGGAATAATCATATTTAGAGGCATTAATATCAAATAGCCAATATCCATAAGGTACTGAATAATGGACCATTATATTTTGATTATTTTTACTACCAACAAAATCTAAATCACGTTCTGTTGATAAATAGAATAGATCACTTAATGCAAAAGGATTATCTAATGCTAGCATCAAGCCACCTTGATAACGTCCTGTTGCTGGCGATCCTGCGTCATTTACCCATAATGAAGCGTGCCAAAAACGTGATTGTTTTCGCTTTATCACTATATCGCTTTCACCTACATTTTCACTTGGCCTAATTTCCATTTCAGCACTCACAACGGGTAATCGTTGCAGGTTCTCTAACCCTTGTTCAATATCACGCAAATCAAGTAATTGTTCTTTATGTGCAGGCATACTGGTATAAAGTAACGCGTATTTATCAGAATCATCGGTAAATTTAACATGACGAATAATACCGGGTACTATCGTTAAATATAATGTTCCACGACTAATATCTTGTTCAGGTACAACAATACGCGTGGTGATCCACCCATGCATTAATAACCGATTTTGCATACGAGTCACTAAGGTATTTATTCCTTTTATACCTAAACATTGCCCTATAAATTCCACTTTAAATAGAGATAAATTAACCCAGTGAGGGATAACTTCTTTATTTGTTATTTCAATATGTTCAATACTAAAACAGAGTTTATCCTCTGTATTATTTTCTCGTCCTGTGTATTGGCTCATATCAAAATGTATATTAGGTGTTTCAGGCGTGAGTTGTTGATAAAGTGCCTCTTGCTGGCTTTGATTATGCTGTTGTTGCTGATTAAATATTTCAGTCGCTTTTTCAGAAGCATCCGCTGAAGATATGGGAGTATTAAATAGTGTAAAAAACACCCATAAATTTAAAAAGAGTATAATTTTTTTCATATTGTAAAATAAACAGAGTGTGTGATTTTAATTGTATTTAGGATACATCTAATCTTTAACATTATTGATATTAAAGTATATAAAGTAAATATCAAAAAATGAATAACAAATAAAATACCGTAACTTTGACAATATAAAGATTAAAAAAATCAACCTATGTTAAAATATTAGCCTTATATAATCACAAAAATTACTTAATAAATTAATTAATGTTAATCTTAATTAATTATAAAAATTAAAATAAATTTCACTTTGAATTAAAACATAGCCATTTATTTAGTTTAAATAACTTGAATTAAAATAATTTATTTATTATTGAAATATTTATTCGAGTTAAAATAAAATCTTAAATTAAATCAATAGAAATAAAAATATCTTCCATAAAAAAATGGATCCTAAGATCCATTTTTTCTTTTTTAAACCTCTATCTTTATCCACGGACAAAAATATTCACATCCACTTTACCGCGATATTCACCTGCTTTTGTACCTTCTGGTTTGCAAAGAGCCCATTTGATACCAAATATATCAGGTTGATTATTCCCCATATTGGTTCCACTTAACTCAATATCTGTATTATTGAACTTTAATAAGTTGTTATTATTTTCATCAGCACACGTTAAATTCGGTGTTGAAGTTTGCTTATAAGGCAATCCTATAACCCAAGGCTTTTTGTTAGATACAGTGCCATTAATAGGTGCTAAGACTAATTTATTTACATTACTTGGGTCTAAACTTCCCTCTTTAATCACCGCTGACATATTTACAGGGTTACCTGTCCCCCCACAGGATAATGTAAATACAGAGTCTTTAATGACTTCATTTGTAAATGTCATATTTTCATTAATTTGTTGATTAGATACGCCAGTAACAGCACAAGAACGTTTTACTGTTACATCAGCAATTACGTTAACTTGTGAAAAAAAGTCACCACTAGCACTCCGACCAAAACTACCTACATAAAAAGGAGTGCCTTTATACGTTAACTTACCTGGCGTTAAATTAGCATCAATATAAACAGGAAATGAACTTGGTGTTGTAACACTAACAACTTTTGAGCCACCACCAGGAACTGTTGTCGTTGCATAATTATGTGGCACAAAACATACATTAATGCTAGATGATTCTTTATCAACGAGACTACTATTCACCTGAAAAAATTGCCCCGAATAAGCACTTTGATAATTAGAACTAAAATTAGATAAACTGACATTGAAGTTAAATTGTGGTGTTACATATACTGCCGTACTTGTATTATTGGAATGCGTTAATTTTAGACCGTATTTATTAGTTTGCCCTGGAATTTTAGAAACAAATGTAGAATCACATCTCGTTTTTGACTGACTTAATGAAATAATCGCATACTTAGTATCCCAAGAAGAGTTACTGCTATTATCATAAACAGGACTCCCAGGAAAACTACTATTCCCAGTCAATGTACCATTTATATATTGAACTTGTGTAGGGCTAATATTCATATCAATCACCCCAGTTAAGCTTAATGTCATAGCCCCCCTATCTGTTCCAGCTAAAACATTAAATGACGAAGTCATTAATACTGAAGTTAGTGATGCCATCATTAAATTACGCATTTTCATTGTTATGCATCCACCTATAAAATAAGGATTATTTTTTATTGGCAAGAAAGAGATAAAATTCTTATTGGTTGCTTGCTATTGACTTCAATATTACTTAAGCCAGTATATGAAACGCTGCAACTTTGCTGATTTTTATTACCCCATTTCACTAACAACTTGCCATTATCAGGAAGTCCACTCATATAAAGCTGGCCATTTTCACCAACAATACCTGTATTCAAATCATTAGGATTATCAGCATCAATTAACGTAGCAATAGCGCCAAATGGGATAACACTTTTATTCTGAGAAAGATTTAAAATAGCCTGGAAACCAATCTTTGTTTTAAAGGTAACCTTAACAATAGCGCCTTTTGTCGGAACTACATTTTGAGATGTGGATTGTAGAGTCGTATTATCAGGCAATGTATTTACATTTAATGCAATTGTGTTTTGGCGATATTCTGTAAGATACGGTGATAACGCATATCCCTGTCCATTAATCGCACCATTTCCTGAACTTAATTCAGTACCTTTTGCTCCAGGCGCTTCAACAATGGCCATACTATTGCCCATACTTCTACCTAGCAATAAACCACCTGAATGTAAAAGCAAACCACCATTCATGCTGCCATTAACATTATAGTAGTCACTTGAATAATTATAATTTAGAGAGGATGTACCGTAGTTACCTGAATAATTAGCATATACTGAGCCATTATTAGATTGGCCTTGGTTAGCCCAAGATTGAGAAATACCATAAGATAAGGAGTTATCAAATGCACTACCAGATAATCCGACTTGCTGGTTAGTTCTTCCATTATTATCATGGTTTATCATGTAAGTACTATTAAAATTGCTGAGCGCAGGCGAATGACTAAACACACTAAATGGAACACTCACATTAAAACTAATTTGCCTATTTTCAGGCCAGCTATCATCTGATTTTATTCTATCAATACTGTAATTAACGCCAAAGTTAATACCACGAATATTGCCATTATATCCTGTCGTAAGTTGAGTAACATTCTTATCTTGTTCCCAATAATTATAACGGCTACCAGATAAATAAATACTACCGTACTGACCTAATGATTGTGATAATGACGTTGTAAAACGACTTTTTTCTCGTTCACCTAACCACGGTGAAGTACCATCTTTTAACCGATAATCTTCAGTATTAAATTGATTAAAATCGTAATAATCTTTAGTTGAAAAACGTAATGCAGTTAAGTCAACAGAGGTTCCTGTCGTGGTCATATTCTTAGAATAGCGGAATCGATAAGATTGCCCATTTTGGGAGCCTATTGTATTAAAGTCAGCATGAGCATGTGTGATATCTGTAGACAGAGCCCCCCAATTACCTAATGAAATTCCTATCCCAGAAGAAATAGCATAATAATCTTTCGCACCTAATAACCCACCATAAAGAGTGACATCATGAGGTAAACCATAAATACCACTAGCAAGCAGAAAATCTGCTTTTTTAGAACCAACCGTTGTGCCACCATCAAATCGCCCAGTACTAATTTCATATTTCCAACCACCCGGTCTTAACATTACGGGTAATGATGAAAAAGCAACTGTAAATGTCCTTTCTGAACCATCTTCTTCTTTCACTGTGACATCCAAGTTCCCTCCTGAACCACTCGCGTAAAGATCGGTTATTTTAAATGCGCCGGGTGCAACATAAGTTTGATAAATGACATTCCCATTTTGTCGGATAGTAATTTGCGCATTAGATTGAGCAATCCCACTCACATCTGGAGCAAAACCTTGTTGACTCGCTGGCAACATCTGTTCGTTAGAAACTAAACGCATACCTTTCATTGGTA
Organism: Pseudomonas sp. FME51; assembly: GCF_014897305.1. Lineage (NCBI taxonomy): Bacteria > Pseudomonadati > Pseudomonadota > Gammaproteobacteria > Pseudomonadales > Pseudomonadaceae > Pseudomonas > Pseudomonas sp. FME51. The sequence continues at coordinate 702,565 of NZ_JABUYN010000001.1, forward strand.
TACTATCAAAGACATCATTTCCGGTTGTAGTTTCACCAATAATAAATTCCGACCGTAAAGAATAAAGATTACGAGAAAGATAGGTATTAGAAAATTTATTACTATTATTACTTTGAGTCTCTACATTATTTGAATTTCTGGTATACGTCTGTGTCATTGTCGAACGTAAACGCCAATCATAAAGATTAAAACCGGTTCTTAGTTGAGCAAAGAAATTATCATTTTTTTGTTTTCCATTATTATTAATTTTATCAAAATGGCTATCGTTAGAAGAATGCCCTCCACTAAACATATAATTTATAAACATGGCAGAAACACCACTATCAAAAGAGGCGGGATCAATATAGCCAACGGCATCATTAGACATAACAATTTGAGGAAAACTAGTAATTAGTTTTAATTCTGATAAATTTACTTTTATTAATGCATCAGGAATATATTCATTAATATCATAAATCACCTGATCGCTTTTTAACATATTTAACTTAGGTATCACCTTAGTATTAACACCTAACTTATCTAATAATCCTCGAGTTATTTCAGGTACTACTTTATTATTAGGCCCTTTTACCAAATTAATGATGAACTCACCATTGTTATTATTATTGACATAAACTAACAAAGATATTTCACCTTCAGGTAACGCATCTTTTTGTGAAAATTGGCTTAAATCAATTTCATTTGCAGATGCACCTAATTGTCCATCCAGTAATGCAGGATCAAAATAATCCTCTGCAAAAGAGTTAAATGAGAACAAAATAAGTGATGTAAAAAAACTGTATCTAAACATTGCCATTGATTTATTCATTTTTACACTCTTAATATTTATCTTTATAAAAATAGATATTTTTATAAATTTTTTAATTTACTGTTTTCATTTTTTCATCTAATGGGAACATAAACTCATCTAATACCTGCCAATGAATAGATGTAATATTTTCTTTATTCAAAAATAAGTATTCTTGCGTACCAAATGGAGGTACATTTTTCGATAACTCTTGCAACTCGATCTCTTTTCCATTTATCTTTATCGTGTTAAAAGCTAGATAAATAGGTGAATTATTTTTAGCAATTATTTTATTACCATCAATTAAAAATGATAATTTTTTTTCTGCATCTTTTATTTTTATACCTTCAAGAGATTTTGGCCGATAATATATTTTAAAATTTAATGCCCTAATAAAGTTCATCTGCACATTTGAAGTTTCTTCAGATGTGGATGGTATTAATCGAAATTGAGAAATATAAACACTCTCTCTATCTGTTAGTAATGCACTTTCTGAGCCAGTAAACTTAATTACCCACTCATAGTATTCTTCAGGTTCTATTTTTTGTAATAGCGGAGTTAAAATAAAAGGAGGACTCTCTTTTTTATCAATTAATTGTAACCCCGTAGATTCATCTAACCATCTCATACTCGCTTGAACGAGATACGCTTTTTTTTCATTATTTCTTAAGCCAATAGAAATGCTTTTACTACTTTCATTATATGTCATTCTTTGTAATGAAAATTCAAATGCATTATTAGCAGACCATACTAATTGGCAATAAAAAAAAACCAATATCAAAGTAGTAATAGAAAAAACACGACTATTTAAAACCTTCATTTCATTAGTCCTTATATTTGAATTCTTTTGATAATTCACCATAGTCGTTAATGATATGCCAACTAGCTTCTTTTATTGATATTTCTACCAATTCAGTTTTGCTATAAGGTGCTAATAAGAAAGTTTTATTATATTTTTCATTATTAACTTTAATTGATGTCAATGTCATATAATATGGAGTTGGATTATCTAAAAACCACTTTCCTTCCTGTTCTTTAATAAAGATTTTTTTGTAATCTTTTTCTGAAGGCCTTGCTATATTTTCAGATCGATAAATGACTTTAATCACAAAATTAGTTATTAATACTAATTTTGATTCCTGTGATTCACTTTCATCAGGTCGTTTAGTAGAGGGTATAATTTTTGTATTCAAATAAAAGAGTGACTCTTTGTCATTGGGTAAATCTTGAGTATCTTTTAATAAAATACGTAAAGATGATACACTCTTGTTTTCTAAACGAAACACAGGAGGAGTAACAATAAAATTAGATGACAAATTTCCATCAATTCTTTCAGTAACGCCAGCTTGTATTAAATAAGGTTGATTATCATCATTAGAAATAGTTACACTTTCACTTGAACTACCTTCCGAAAAAATAACGCGTGTTTTGCCTAAACTAACTCCTTGAGCGTTAGCATTAAAATAACTAAAAGCTAATATTAAAATAACGGAAATTTTTATAATAAAATTATTCATATAATATCTTAATCAACGATATACGAAAAAGTTAACGTTGCCGAAAACTCTCCAGATTCGGGATCACAAACTGTGGGATCTTTGCATTTAACATAGGTATAAAGTGTTTTTTCTAATTTATCTTTACTTATGTTATTCCAAACCGTATCTTCAGATTTAAAAAAGTCTGCATTAGTATTAGATTGAGCAACGTTATTTTTACTTGATACTCTGATACCAAAACTTTTATTGAGATCATCATTAAAAGTAATCGTATTTAAAGTGCTTTTTGCCTTCATCGTCACATAAGTATCAAAAAAGTCATTCGTTTTACAGTCACTCAGTAATACCTTTATCGGAATAGGTTCTATAAGATTATTTTTAATTTTATTCGACTGAATACTGCCAAAATCAACTTCATTGTTACTTGTTCCTAATACTGAGAGCTTGCAGGTCTGTTTATCAATGGTCACTTTAAAGTCAAATTCAATACTTTGAGCACTAAAACTAATAAATAGTGCTAGTGTAATAAATAAACTTAACAAACTCCTTTTCAATAGAAATATATTCATATTTACTTTCTCAAGGTTGTACAAGCGTTAATGCTAATATTGCTTTTAGCGTACCGGGGTTAACCGCAGAACTGTCTTTCTTAACGAGCTCGACTTCAAAATCTTTATTTTTATTACCATTTCCTGTTGTAATATAAACAGAACTTGTTCCAGCATTAAAATTAACTAAAGAACAATGATCATCTTTACAATCGTATAGAGCAAAACTCGCATTAGTTAGATTATTCACCGGTGATATTTTGTTATTTACAATTTGTGTTCCTGATCCCGCTTTTATAACAACTTCCATATCAGGTGTTTCATCAACATAATCTTGGCAAAGATAATTAACTGAAAAAGGTATTTTATTTTCCTTTTTTACACCTATTTCATCAATATTTTGCATTAATGTTGATTGAGAAAACTTCACCGTTTGATCGGATAAAGTAAAAGCGCACGTTCCTTTTGTTACTGAGCCTTTTACGATAACAACCGCAGAATCATCAATAGCGCTATATCCATAAAAAGAGATACAAGTTAATAATGCGCCCAATACAATTGGTTTAAAATGTGGCTTTATGTTCATTAAATCCACCTAAATCATCTATTGTACGCCATTGAACACTTCCTTTAGTTACACCTGTAGGTAAGGCATATTTTATCGAACTATAAGGCGCGATCATGGCATTATTATTGGCCAAACTAACATCTAGCTTTATATTGTTGACAAAAAAACCAGCAAAATTGACGTAATAAGGAGAATTATTGACTACCTTTAACTGTTTTCCTTCCACACTAAATCCTAATTTCTTTTGCGCGTCCTCTGATGTCATCGGCAAATTTTTAGGTCGGTAGAAAAGTTTTATGACATTATCAAATCCCACACTTAGACCCGCTGTGTCAGTATTGTTGTTTTGTCCAGGGATCATCTTTGCATGAAAATAAAAAATACTTTCTCTATCTTTCGGTAAAGAATTACTCATGGCATAAATTTTTACTTCATGCCTTGATAAACTATTAATTCTAAAAAGAGGTGGAGTGACTTGAAATACAATTGGGTTTTCATCAGAGGAAATATAGGCTTGTACCAAATAATTTATTTTTGGTTCTTCATTACGAACGATGACCCCTACACTATTCTCACCTTCAGGATAAATAATACGTGTAGCGTTTAAACCCACACCTTTGGAATAAGCAAGTGGAGATATAATCATTAGTAAAATAACAAAAAATTTTTTTATTCTATTTGTAATTTTAATCATTATATTTCTTCTTTAATGAGAGGCTCTATTAGATAGAGCCTCTAAAAATTAAGTAATATTAGTTATAAGCAACAGTAAAAGTAACTGGTACTTTTAATTCATCACTTGTTACTGCACCGTTTGTTAAATACAGACCAGCAGTCATCGGAATACGACCAGTGCCGTCTTTAATGATCTCTTGTCCTAATGTCAGACCTGTTTCAACATTTGGTTTAACTAAAGTATTACTTGCTGTTGCTAACAATTTTACCGCTAAAGAAGCTGCTGTTGCATTAGCAAACATTTCAGAATCAAAGTTTGATTTATTACCACGAGCATAAAGATTGATTGTTCCATCAGCTGCTAATGCTGCTGTACAATTAGAAAGCTCTAAATTAAACGTCTTGTTATCTCCTAATTGATCACCGACGTTTTTGCCAGTAACTTCATCACTTGTGAAAGTTCCCCAATCAATTCTAGAACCTTCTGTTGTTGAAGAAACATCACAACTTGCGGCACGAATTAATGCTTCGAATGACACAGTTGTACCCTGTGTTGCAGCAAAAGCATTACCTGCAACCATAAATCCAGACAACACAATAAACGGAGCAACTTTCTTAATTAAAGACATATTGTTACCTTTCGTTTTTAAATAAATCGCCTATTGAAATTAGTTATATTCCCTTAATTATCTTATCAGATAAATTTCAAGGAAATATATTTACTAACTCCTTCAAAGAATAGCACAACAATCAAAGTTTACTCATAGAGTAAGTTTAAATCGCATAAGGATAATTATTTAAAAAACTTTATTTATAAAGTATTTTCTTTATTTTTAGGATATTTGACTAATCTTTAATTGAGTATCAATATAATACTTAAAATTTTATTTTAAATATATATTCTTTATTTTTCATATGTATATTCACATTTAAACAAATCTAGAAAAATATTTTATCGCACATGAAATACGTTATTTTACCTAATTATCATTACCTAGGAAAATACTTAGATTCAATATAAAATTATTTTTAATTTTTTATTCAATAAGTAGATATATTTAATTTCATTGTACACAAACCAGCCAATTTATTATTTATCACTCTCTATTCTTTTTTCAATACAAAAAAATGGCCTCAATAATGAGGCCATTTTATGTTTATTATTACAATTTTTATAATATCATTTTTCTGGCATTTGTGGCATTGGTCGACGGAACCGGCGTGTGAGCCACACCATATAAAGTAGACCAATTGCCCCCCAAACCAAGCCTAATTTCATTGAACCTGGTTCAAGATTTATCCATAAAACACCTATCGTTGCCGCCCCTATAATGGGCAGTATTAAATAGTTAATATTATCCATTAACCCTTTATTACGACGCTCACGAATATAAAATTGCGAAATAACAGATAAGTTAACAAAAGTAAAAGCAACCAATGCACCAAAATTAATCAATGCTGTTGCTGTCACTAAATCAAAGAACACTGCACCTAACGCTAAGAAACCGACAAGCAAGACGTTAAACGCTGGCGTACGCCATTTTGGATGTACATAACCAAACGTTTTTTCAGGGAAAACACCATCTCGCCCCATAACATAAAGTAGACGAGAAACACCCGCATGGGCAGCCATACCCGATGCTAAAACAGTCACACAAGAGAATACTAAAATAATTGACTGAAAAAGGGCACCAGCAACATACAGCATAATTTCTGGTTGTGATTCATCTGGTTTTTCAAAGCGTGAAATATCAGGGAAATATAACTGTAAAAAGTAAGATACAATAATAAAGATTAGTCCACCGATCAGCGCCGTTAAGAAAATCGCTTTCGGAATAACTTTACCCGCATTTGGCGTTTCTTCAGATAATGTGCTGATACCATCAAAACCTAAGAATGAGAAACAAAGAATGGTTGCTCCCGTTATCATCGGTATTAATTCAGCATCAACTGATGCGAACGGACGAATTGTCCATAACTCCCCTGCACCTTCTCCATTATATACACCGTGGATAAGTAGCCCGACAAAGACAATCATCACGGCAACTTGAACAATAACAATAATTGTATTTAAGTTAGCAACAACATTAATGCCACGTAAGTTAAAAAATGTCATTATTGCTACTAAAGAAAATACAAAGATCCACGGATCAACACTTGGGAATATGGCTTCTAAATAGATTTTTGCCAGCAATATATTAATCATTGGCATAAATAAATAATCTAATAATGAAGACCAACCCACCATAAAGCCAACATAGGGACTCATGGATTTTTGAGCATAAGTATAGGCAGAACCGGCCGATGGAAAACGTTTAACTAGTTTCCCGTAGCTGATTGCTGTAAATAAAATAGCAATGAGTGCAATTGCATAAGATGTCGCAACATGCCCATCGGTAATGCCAGAAACGATACCAAAGGTATCGAAAATAGTCATAGGCTGTAAAAAAGCGAGCCCCATCATGACTACCTGCATTAGGGTCAATGTTTTACGGAGTTGAACTCGATTGTTAGCACCGGTTTGGTTGGTGCCGATAGAGGAAATGACGTTATCTGACATTCGCGAATCCTCCCATAACTTCGGTTTGAGTATTCAATAAACTCAACCGACAGTTACTGGGAAGACTTCGCATCTGCCTATAAACAGAATAGAATGAAGTTTTTAGGGATGTGTATGTATTTAGGAGACGCCGTGCTCCGTAGTCATCATTACCGCAGGTGCCGTTCGGCCCAACTGCGAAAGAGAATAATTGTACCATATTAGCATTCCTCTATCATGACAACCCTTTCTCTAAGGGGCTGGCTGCTAATCAAATTATATTATCTATTCAGATTCAAACGAATCTGACCTCTTGGTGTAGTAATAAGTAAAAATGCAAAAAAAAACCGATGCACATTAAACGCATCAGTCATATTTTTAGTGGGCGCATTTTGCACGTCTCAGACTTAAATAGCAATACATTTTCATCAAAAAAACCTCTTTTTTTACGATCTTTTTAAATCGCAAACTAAGTCAATATATAATGCCACATTTAATTAACAACTATTGTGCTTTTATTACAAACACTAAGATGTAAACATTTAGAAAAATAGAATTTTAATTAAAAACACACACACGTAACCAATTAATAAATAAAGACTAAGAGCTAAATTAAATTTATTTTCAATACCAAAGCATCAAAATAAAGCATTTGAAATGCATTAATAAGATTAATGCTATGGTTTTGTTAAAATCCATTTCCATTTTTCAAAAAAACATTTTTTAATAAAAAACACCTATTTTTTATAGGTCTATTTCGCACAATAAAAATGTTAGTAAATAAATTAAGGAAAAAACGATAAATAACACGTAGAAATAACAATTTAATAGTCAGAATAAAGTGATTGATAAGATGATTTATTGAGCTAAATATAAACCTCAATATTTAAATTTTCCAGTATTAATTTTGAACAAATAAAACGAAATGAGTGATAAAAAAAGACTCCACAAATGGAGTCTTAATGACACAAACTGAGGGGGAATAAATTAGAAGTTGTAGTTCAAACCAAGGTTATAACGACGACCTTCTAATGTAGTATTAAAGTTTTCATAATTAATACGACGATCAAACACATTATAGACGCCACCAATCACATTAAGCTGTTTGGTTAAGCTGTAGCTGGTCCCAATATCAACAAACGCATAAGAAGGTGTTCCTGTTGCCATGCTGGTACGCGATAAATAATCCGATGTTTTGCCACGGAAGTTAATACGCGCCCACGTTTCCATTTCTGGCGTTGTTTCCCAGTTTAAGGTCGCATTAGCCATATGACGAGGCTGTTTATTCAGTGGCTTACCACTAAATGCACCACTCTTCTGCTCTGAATCCGTAAAGGTATAGTTAGCGGCTAAATTCCACTCTGGTGAAATTGTCCAGTTACCTGTAACCTCGATACCGCGCATATTGGCTTTATCTACATTTTCGCGCGTACTGATAAAGTCATATTGGTGACCATATCCTTGCTCTTTGGTACATGTCGGTAACACGCCTTTATCATCACAAATGCGACGTTCAGTAATTTTATCTTTAAAGTCAGTATTATAAATAGTAACACTTGCCGTTAAGTTGTCACGGTTGTCCCAAATAATACCAATTTCTTCAGTTACTGATTTTTCAGGTTTCAGATCTGGATTACCGTAAATCACAGCATTACCACCAGAGCCACCCGTTGCTTGTCCCCAAGTTTTGGTTGCTTGGCGTAGATCTGGTGAACGATAGCCAGTAGAAACGCCCCCTTTTAACGTCCATTCATCAGCCATATGCCAAACACCGTAAACACGAGGTGTCCAATGCGTACCGTAGTTTTCGTCTTTATCCATACGTAAACCGCCGGTTAAAGCGAAATCATTTGTAAGCGCCCATTCGTCTTCAGCAAACAGTGCCCAACTATAACGATCGAGTTTGCTGCCTTTATCTAAATGATTGTTGCTATCTTTTAACTCTTCAAAGCGATATTGAGCACCGACACTTAATGTATGTGCATCTAACATAAATACCGTTTGATTACGTATAGTCGTATCATTGTATTCCATTTTACGACTTGGATTATTATTCTCGTCACGTTGAATATATGTATTCATCGTACCAAAATCATAAACACCGTCATGAGTCAGTGCATATTGCGTTAACTCATATTTACTGAAGTCACTATTTTTAGATTTACGAGAACGCTCAGATGCTGAATATTCCCAACGTGCATCTCGATGTTGGCTGTCCTTTTTAAATTCAAATTCAACCGTGTTTTTGTCATCTGGTGTCCAGCTTAATGTCCCACCACCGCTTGCGGTAATTTGACGATTATAGCCATTCATAAATTTATCTTCACTACGATGTGAATATTGACCTTGGACTTTTAATCCTAGAAGGTTATCAATTAATGGACCTGCTGCATAAAAACTACCTTGTTCAGTATTTCCTGAGTTTTGACGTTCTGTCAGCGTGCTATCAGCACGCAAACTTACATTCCACTCTTTTTGTGCTTTACGAGTAATAATATTGATAACCCCACCCATTGCATCAGATCCATATAGAGAAGACATAGGACCACGTACAACTTCAATACGTTCAATGGCAGGTAAAGGCGGTAACCAACCTTGTTCAATACCCGAGTTATCACTATTAGGACGCGTCTCACGCGATGCAACACGCTTACCATCAACCAAGATCATGGTATATTTTGGATCCATACCACGAATACTGATATCAGAACTACTCCCACCGCCAGTTACTAATACGCCAGGTACATCTTTTAGCGCATCAGTCACGTCACGATAAGATTTAGTTTCTAGTTGTTCACGCGTAACAACAGAAACTGACGCAGGCGCATCTTCAATGGTTTGTTTAAACCCTGAAGCGGTTGTTACAAGCAGTTTTTCAACATTTTCTGCTGATGCAGTCATAATAAAACTTGATGCAATTGCTGCAACAACGCCAAGTGCGATTTTATTTTTATTTAACACTACCATTCCCGAATCTCCAAGAATATATATTCTTTATGTTTTATATAGATGGATATATCGACAATTGCTCAGAAATTAGGGTAATAAATAAATTTAATTACCCTTAGTTATTTTAATATTATTTTTATATCCTTATTTACTTCATTCCTATATTAACTTCTTTTTATCTTTCTTTTTTACTTCTCTATTTTATCCACTAAACCATCAATAATAATTTGAGGTATTCCTTGTGAACAATATTCCAATCTACCTTGAACACCGTAAACATCAGCAAGGCTTTGTGCCGTGATAACCTTATCTGGCGCGCCCTGTGCAATTAATTGTCCTTGCTTCAACATTAATACATGTTCGCCATGTCGTAAGGCGATATTAATATCGTGAACCACCACAACAGTAATAATATTTCTACGGTGTGTTTCTTTAGCGACTAAATCCATTACATGATATTGGTAATTAAGATCCAACGCACTTAATGGCTCGTCCAATAATAATAAAGAGGGTTGTCTAATTAATGATTGAGCAAGCCCTACTAATTGTTTTTGACCACCCGACAATTCATCTAAATAACGTAACGCTAAATGCTCAATACCTAATTGACGTAATAAGTGCATTACCTGAGCTTCGCTATGTTCATTATGTAATCCACCAGAAGCACGCTGTGCCACAATAATGGATTCTAAAACATGTAAATGAACACCTGCGGGTAATGTTTGTGGCAAATAAACCACATTTTGAGCGCGTTGTGCAAAATTCATCGATGTAAGATTATTCCCATCTAAACTGACAACACCTGATGATTTATTTAATCCTGCTAACGCTCTTAATAATGTTGATTTCCCACTGCCATTTGGCCCTAATAATACGGTGACTTTACCTTTAGGTAAGGGCGCGACATCAAGTGCTTTAATAATCAAGTGTTTAGCATATCCTGTGCTAAAATCTTGGATCTTTAATCCTTCCATCATTATATATTCCCTCTATGACGTAAAATCATACTGAGGAAAAACGGTACTCCCACCAGCGATGTCACAATACCCACAGGAATAATGACACCAGGTATTAAATTTTTAGAGGCAATAGACGCCAAAGATAAAACTAATGCGCCAATCAATGCACTTGCAGGTAAATAGAATCGGTGATCTTCACCAAACATCATGCGGGCAATATGAGGTGCCACTAAACCAATAAAAGCAATAGGCCCAACAAAGGCAACTGCTAGTGCCGTTAAAATACTGATGCGCACTAATGAGCCTAATCTCAATTTTTTTACATCAATACCAAAACTAATTGCTCTATCTTCGCCTAATCGCAATGCGGTTAGTTTCCATGCACTCATCCATGAAATTATCATGATCACAGCAAAGACAGCAGCCATAACACCTAGTTTTACCCATGTCGCGCGCGCTAAGCTTCCCATCGTCCAGAAAACCAATCCTTGGAGGGTATCTTCTGTCGCAATAAATTGCATCATTGAAACTAAGGCATTAAAGGTGAATACCATCGCAATACCAAATAGCACAACCCCTGATGTAGGTACCCGGGTCCAACGGGTTATACCATCTAATAACAACGCTGATAGCAAAGCAAAAAGAAATGCGTTCGCCGAAATAAACCATTGATCAGGGATGCCCGGAATACCAATACCTAGCACAATAGCTAATGCCGCACCAAATGAAGCTGCATTTGATAAACCTAGTGTAAATGGACTTGCTAATGGGTTATTTAAAATAGTTTGCATTTCTGCACCCGCTAATCCTAGCGACATGCCAACCACAACTGCCATTAAGGCGTAAGGTAAACGAATATCCCATACAATCACCCGAGAACCTACATCAACAAGCTCAGGCTGAAAAAGTGTTGTAAGTAATTTATCAAGAGACAAACCTGAAGGCCCCATGGTGAAATCTAACACCACTGAACCACAGATAATAAAAATGATAACACCTAGCCATAACATGCGTTTATTCATCATATTACGATAATGTGCTTTAACATTATCTGATGTGTTTTTTGCATGCTCTTCTGTGGCAAGTTGTTCCGACATAATGCTCATATCAATTGTTGTACCTAGTCTTTTTTTTACGTTGTTCTGTTTTTACTCGTTGTTCAATAAAGTAAAAACATATCGTACAACTCATCAAGTACTTTTTATATTCAAGTATCCAATGACTAATCTGGAGCAATTTATTTAATAAATAAGTGAGTTGCCAAATTATTATACGGTGAATTATATTGGCTGTGTAAATTATTATATGACGGTGAGCTATTTGATTGTGGTATTGAACAACAGAAGGATTAACTGTTATCAGACTTATTACATTAAGCATATTATTTACAACCAATAGCACTGTCATTTTATTTATCATCAAATAAATTGTGCGCTAACAATAAAGCAAATAATAATAATTATCAATGCGATTGCTAATATAATTGGAATTTTTGTATATCTTTTATAATCTTTGGATTATAGAAATAAAAAATGCCCGTTTTATAGTGATTAAGATCACAAAACGGGCATTTTACTATCTTGTTTTATTGGCTATTTTTTATTCTCAATATGCGTTGGAAATTCCATTTCGTTATAACGAATAAAGCGGGTTTTCTTCACAATCTTATAAGAAAACCAGATTAATAAAAATAATGGGATACCAATGTACGTTGCAATTGCGCCATACCAATCAATTGTATCTTCTAAAAATGCTTGGTAGTTTTGCCCCAATGTAATAATTAAACACAGTATAAAGGCAAAAATTGGGCCAATTGGGAAGAATCCTGAGCGATAAGGTAAATCATTTAAATCGCGGCCTTGTGCAACATAACCTTTACGAAAACGATAATGACTAATCGCAATACCTAACCATGCAATAAAACCGGTCATTCCTGATGTGTTTAATAGCCACAAATAGACCGTTTGGTTACCGTACATTGAACTTAAGAAACACAGACCCGCAACAACCGTTGTTGCATAAAGTGCATTACGTGGTACACCGTTTTTCGATAATTTACCAAAGCATTTCGGTGCTTTACCTTCTCTTGCTAAAGTAAATAGCATACGTGTTGATGCGTACATACCTGAGTTACCCGCAGAAAGTACTGCAGTCAAGATAACAGCGTTCATGATGGCAGCCGCAGATAATAGTCCTGCATTCTTAAAGACTAACGTGAATGGGCTAACACTAATATCGCCAACATCATTACGTAATAAGCTAGGATCGGTATAAGGGATAATTAAGCTAATAATTAAAATAGCAAAGATATAGAACAGTAAGATACGCCAGAAGACTTTACGCACTGCTTTTGGAATATTTTTAGCCGGATCCTTGGATTCACCCGCCGCAATACCGATTAGTTCAGTACCCTGAAATGAGAAGCCGACAATCATTGCCACACCAATCATAGCAGCAAATCCACCCGCAAAAGGTGCATCACCAATTTCCCAGTTGTGCCAACCTGCGTTTTCAGCACCTCTCATTATGCCAGTGATCATCGCAATCCCGACAATAATGAAGATAATAACGGTAGTAACTTTAATTAAAGAGAACCAGTATTCTGCCTCGCCAAATCCTTTTACAGAAATATAGTTAAGCAAGAAAATAACACCTAGGAATAATGCACTCCAAATCCAACCGTCAATATCAGGGAACCAATAAAGCATGACTAATTGTGCAGCAACAAGGTCAACAGCAATAGTCACAGCCCAGTTATACCAATAGTTCCAACCTAATGCGAAACCAAATCCTTCTTCTACATATTTAGAACCATACGTAGAAAAAGAACCAGATACAGGCATAAAGGCAGCTAATTCACCAAGGCTTGTCATTAGGAAATAGACCATCAACCCAATTAAAGCATAAGAGAGTAATGCTCCACCTGGCCCTGCTTGAGCAACAGTAGCACCTGATGCGACAAAAAGTCCTGTACCAATTGAACCACCAATAGCGATCATCGCTAAATGTCGCGCCTTTAATTCTCGGCGCAAAGTCGGCTGTACTGCACCCGAATTCGCAGTACTTTTTTGTTGTTCTGACATAACATTCCACTTTTATATTCACTTTCCTGACAAGGATTGTAGCAAATTTGTCGTTTGTGAATAGCAAGGATCAAGGATTATAAGATACCTTCATAATCGGGCGTCAATTATTAGCAATTTATGAAAGATTGCCGATTAAATGCTCGGCATTACAATAAGTCAGTAGTTTTTTCAGCGCATCAGAGACGTGTTTTTGGCGATGATAGACAAGATATAAGGTACGTTGTAATGCCAAACCTTCTACTTTTATCTCTTTTAATGCACCATTATTAATCTGTTCATCAATAACTCGGCGAGATAAACAGCTGATCCCCATTTCATACATCACAGCATGTTTTATTGCTTCTGAATTACCTAGCTCCATTTCAATACGATAGCCGGGTAAAGAAGCAAAAAGGAGGTGATTAAGGACATCTCGGGTTCCTGATCCATTTTCTCGTAAGATCCAAGGCGCTGATTGTAAATCGGTTAAAGTCACCTTTGAAGCCTTGGCTAATGGGTGGTCGGGAGAGCAAAAAATAACCATTTCATCTAAAAGCCATTTTTGACTAATTAGCTCAGAACTTTGACACGCGCCTTCAATTAAACCTAAATCGACACGAAACTCACTGACTAGCTTTACTACTTCTTCAGTATTACCAATGCTCATTTCTAGTGGGATATCTGGATAATTACGGTGAAAATTACCTAGCATTTTCGGAAGAATATAATTTCCTATTGTAGTACTTGCAGCAATACGTAAGGCACCATTTCCGGCTTGGAATAACTGCTCAATTTCTGTGGCGCGTTCAAGTAAAGATAATGCTTTAGGATAAAGTAACCGCCCATGTTCATTAGTAACTAAGCGTTTCCCTACTCTATCGAAAAGCTGTACACCTAATTGGCTTTCGAGATCAGTTAAAGATGCACTAACAGCAGATTGTGATAAAGCAAGCTGTTGTGATGCTTGCGTTGTAGAACCACTCTTGAGAACTTCAGTAAAGACTTCCAGTTGCCGCAACGTAATTCGCATATCCATTCCACCTTTGAACTGTCATTGTAATAACATACTATCCACAAACCAGTAACATACCAAGCACATTTAAGAAAATACACATATATTAGTTTTAGTGGTTATTATTATAAAAATAATGAATTTAATAAATAAGATTACTTGTTATATGCTTATGCAAAATTCATATAAGCAGGTTTTTTCTATGTCAGAGCAAAGTCAACCTATTACATTAGCGAAAAGATGCTTCACCCCCATCTATCGCTGGCTTCCTGGTTTACTACTAACCGGTGTATTAACTGCACTTGCTATTTATATTGGTGATATCCCTTGGTTTTCGAGTATGGGATTAGGTGCATTAACGCTAGCGATTTTATTCGGTATTATCGTGGGCAATACCTTTTACCCTGTTGCAAAGCCTTATAGTGATGAAGGTGTTAAATTCGCTAAACACTATTTATTACGTACAGGTATTATCCTATATGGCTTTAGACTGACGTTTCAGCAAATTGCTGATGTAGGGGCTACGGGCTTAATTATAGATGCCATTATGCTAACATCGACTTTTCTTATTGCGATGTGGGTTGGCCGAAAATATTTCGGTTTAGATGAACAAACGGTGATCTTAATTGGGGCGGGTAGCAGTATTTGTGGTGCAGCTGCCGTGATGGCCACAGAGCCCGTAGTTAAAGCACAAGCAAGCCAAGTTGCGGTTGCTGTTTCTACTGTAGTGATTTTCGGGACTATTGGTATTTTCCTTTATCCTTGGTTTTATCATTTAAATGCATTTGCAGGTTGGTTACCATTTACGGAAGAAACCTTTGGTATTTTCTCAGGCTCGACTATTCACGAAGTCGCACAAGTGGTTGCCGTAGGCCATTCTATTAGTCCTGATGCTGAAAATGCAGCGGTGATCAGTAAGATGATCCGTGTAATGATGCTAGCGCCTTTCTTAATTATTCTTTCAACATATTTAAGTAAAAAGAAAAGCAAAGCAAACAATGGCGCACAAGATACTGAGAAAAGCCCAATTACTATTCCTTGGTTTGCTGTGTTTTTTATATTGATGGCTGGTTTTAACTCTTTTAATTTAATTCCAGCGTCTATTGTTAGTTACATTGTAACCATTGATACTGTTTTATTAGCAATGGCGATGGTGGCCTTAGGTTTAACAACGCATATTAGTGCAATCCGTCAAGCGGGGGTTAAGCCACTATTATTAGCATTATTCCTTTTCTTCTGGTTAACACTGGGAGGTGCTGTTATTAATATCTTTATTCAATCTGTGTTAATGTCTTAAGTTAACAATTAACAGCCATTATTTCCGCCTTGAGATGTATGTTTAATTATTGCGCAACTTTTTCAGTTGCGCTTTTTTGCTTTTATGACCTCAATATGATGTTATAAGTCTGTATGTTTGTTATCGTGGTGTGAAATAAATCTAAGGAGAGAAGTAATGAAATTTGTTGGCGCACATGTCAGTGCTGCGGGTGGTGTCGATCAGGCGGTATTACGCGCACATGAAATCAAAGCCACTGCGTTTGCCCTTTTTACTAAAAATCAGCGCCAGTGGAAAGCCGCACCATTATCCACAGAAGTAATTGATAACTTCAAAAAAAATTGTGAAACTTATGGATACGCCCCTTCTCAAATTTTACCCCATGACAGTTATCTTATTAATTTAGGCCATCCTGAAGAAGAGGCTCTTGAAAAATCAAGAAATGCTTTTTTAGATGAGCTTCAACGATGCGAACAACTGGGTATCGAATTACTCAATTTTCATCCAGGTAGCCACTTAAATAAGATTGATGTTGATAAATGCCTACAAAAGATTGCCCAATCCATTAATATCGCCTTAGATAAAACACACAACGTCACCGCAGTGATTGAAAATACCGCAGGACAAGGCACAAATCTAGGTTATCGTTTTGAACACCTTGCTGCCATTATTGAAGGTGTCGAAGATAAATCTCGTGTTGGTGTTTGTATTGATACTTGTCACACCTTTGCCGCAGGTTATGATCTAAGAACTGTTGAAGAATGTGAAAAAACATTTGCTGAGTTTGAAAAGATTGTAGGCTTTCAATACTTAAAAGCCATGCATCTGAATGATGCAAAAAGCGAATTAGCCAGTCGTGTAGACCGCCATCATAGTTTAGGTGAAGGTAATATTGGTAAAGTTCCTTTTAGCTATATTATGCAAGATCCCCGTTTTGATGGCATTCCACTTATTTTAGAAACGATTAATCCAGATATTTGGCCTGATGAAATAGCGTGGTTAAAATCACAACAACGCTAATCGCTGTGATATCTACTACAGCTACAATTGCGGTTTACCTTTCAATAAACCGCAATTAATAAATTTTATTTAATAGGTATTAATTCAATCTGAGTCATCATTTCAGCAAGTTGACTTCTGTCTTTTATTCCTACATCCGACTGACTGACAGATAAAGCAGAAATCGCAGTCGCAAGGCGCAATGTATGTTCACTGGTTTGGCTCATTAATAAACCATAAACTAAACCTGCAACCATTGAATCACCTGCACCAACAGTGCTTATGACATCACAATGAGGAGGTTTTGCTAGCCAAGCTCCTGATGCATTTACCCATAAAGCGCCTTTTTCACCTAATGAAATAACCACATGAGCAATACCATTCTCTCTTAGTTGATGAGCAGCATTGATAATATCTGTCATCTCAGTAAGCGCATGTCCTATCCATGCTTCTAATTCTCGATGATTAGGCTTTACTAACCAAGGCGCAGCTTTCAGTCCAGCAACAAAGGCATCACGACTACTGTCGAAAATAATACATGGACATAATCTTCTTAATTTAATCATCCATTGAGTAAAAGCATCAGGTTCAATGCCTTTAGGCAAACTTCCACTCACCACCACCATATCAAAATGGCCTAACCAATTTAGCGAGTCTGTTGAAAAGCGTTGCCAGTCTTGCTCTGCTACCGTGAAACCTGAAAAATTAAAGTCTGTAACTTGCCCTTTTCCTTCAGTTAATTTCACATTAATACGTGTTCGTCCTGACACAAGATAAAAACGGTTTGCCATCCCATTTTCACTGAAAAAATGCTGAAATTCCTCTTGGTTTTCGCGTCCCATAAATCCGCTAACCGTAATATCTATTCCTAAATCGCGCAGAACTTTAGCGACATTATTTCCCTTTCCAGCAGGATTAAGCCCAGCAGTTCGGACTAAATTAACACCACCTATATCAATAGCTGGACAAGCACCAACAAGATCATAGGCCGGGTTTAAGGTGATCGTAGCGACACGGCGACTCATGCCCTCACTCCCAAATCGTTTTTATTATGAATATTTAGGGTGCTATATATAGCATTAATTAACCTTTTATTCAGTGAAATCACTCGGGTTGTTCTTGCACTCTTGCTATCATCAAAGGACAATATCACCCATAAAAACGACTTATCTTATCCGTTATCGATAACTATATAAAAAATAAGGAGCTTAGAATGTCAGTCGTGGTAGGCGTTGGCGTGATTATCGTAAATGAAAAAGGCGACATTTTAGTAGGAAAGCGTTGTGGAAAACATGCACCTTACTGGTCAATTTTTGGTGGTCATGTTGATGAAGGTGAAACATTTGAACAATGCGCCATTCGTGAAATAGAAGAAGAAATTGGTATTGCAATTACAGCGCCTCAAGTGATTGGTATTAGTAATAATCTGGAAACTTACCAATTAGAAGGCAAACACACTGTCTCTATTTGCATGGTTGCACAATACCAAGGCGATAAACCCAAATTAATGGAGCCAGACAAATGCTCTGAAATTCGCTGGTGTTCACCCGATGATTTACCTGAACCTCATTTTGAAGCTAGTCGTAACTCCATTACCTTATGGAAAAGTAAACAATTTTACCAAGATTAATTAAAAATCCTCTATCCTGTTCATTATTCTGAATATTCTCTATTCAGAATAATGTTTTATTTTTGCTTAAAACTTGACTTATTTATCCCCTTATTTCTTTATCATTTCTAATAACCTTCGCACTAATCTATTGATTTATATAATCACATTTTTCTATTGTATTATTTTTACTCAGTTTTTTCTTTTATAAAGCACTATTTCCTCTATTTACACCTTGAATTCAAAAGTGTATTCTTTACACCATCAAGCTAGTACATTGAGTTAATTTTATAAGGACATCTTATGTCAGAAGTCACATCACTAACAAAGCGACCATCCGTACTCGGTGGTGCTATGATCATTGCAGGTACCGCCGTCGGTGCTGGTATGTTTTCCATTCCTATTGTGACTTCAGGTATCTGGTTTACCGGTTCTATTTTTCTGTTGATTTACACTTGGTTTTGTTTATTTATGTCTGGATTAATGATCTTAGAAGTGAATCTTCATTATCCTTTAGGTTCCAGCTTTCATACCATTACCAAAGATTTGTTAGGAAAAGGCTGGAGCACCATTAATGGCCTTTCTATTGCATTTGTTCTCTATATTTTGACTTATGCTTATATTTCAGCAGGCAGCTCAATTATCGTACAAAATTTTGCAGAGATGATCAGCGTACCACAAGCGATTGCAGGCCTAGTATTTGCTTTGATTGTCGCTTTCTTCGTGTGGTTATCAACACGTGCAGTGGACAGATTAAGCACTATTTTAATTGGCGGGATGGTCATTGCGTTTATATTAGCTATTGGCGGTTTATTTACTGAAGTAAAAATGCCGGTGTTATTTAACACAAATGAAAGCAATGCCAGCTACTTACCATATGCCTTAGCCGCATTACCTTATTTACTTACCTCGTTTGGTTATCACGGTAATATTCCAGGTTTAGTAACGTACTACCGTAAAGATGGCAAAGCAGTCATGAAAAGCTTACTTATTGGTACGTTAATTTCACTCGCGATTTATATTTTATGGCAGTTTGTGGTACAGGGTAATATACCTCGTGAAGATTTCAAGCAAGTCATTGCTGATGGTGGAAATATTGGTAATTTATTAACTCAAATGCGTTCAACTACTGCCAATGCTACAGTATCACTGCTATTAGATTTATTCTCTTATATGGCATTAGCAAGCTCATTCTTAGGCGTTTCATTAGGATTATTCGATTACTTAGCGGACTTCTTTAAATTCTCCAATACAGGAAGTGGTCGATTTAAATCTGCACTAGTGACGTTTATACCCCCGACTATTTTAGCCATTATTTTCCCTGATGGCTTCTTATATGCCATTGGATTTGCAGGTCTCGCAGCAACTATTTGGGCAGCAATTATTCCAGCCTTAATGGCAAAGGCCAGTCGCCAACGTCATCGAGGTCAGAGCTTTAAGGCTCCTGGTGGTATGTTTATGATTGGATTTGTTATTTTATTTGGCATCATCAATGCTAGCGCACATATCTTAGCAAACTTTAATTTTCTCCCTATCTACCGTTAATCCCTTCATCAAAAGCCAGCATTAGTTGGCTTTATTTTTTATTAAATCTTATAAAAATGTGTGCGAATAACTTGCCAAGTTTCTGCACTACGAGTAATTTTGTCGCCATTATCGTCAATGTTATTTAATGGAAGGTTTTATATGGCAAAAGCCAATGAAATTAAACGTGGTATGGCTGTTAGTTATAACAACAAATTATTACTGGTAAAAGATGTTGATATTCAAGCACCGAGTGCTCGTGGCGCAAGTACTCTGTACAAAATGCGCTTTACTGATATCCGTACAGGCCAGAAAGTAGAAGAGCGTTTTAAAGGCGATGATATGGTTGATACTATCAACTTAACGCGTCGCGCTGTCAGTTTTTCTTATATTGATGGTGATGAATATATCTTTATGGACAATGAAGATTACACACCTTACACCTTCAAAAAAGATCAAATTGAAGATGAATTACTGTTTATTCCTGAAGAAGGCTTAGCAGGAATGCAAGTATTAACAATGGATGGCCAGGTTTTAGCATTAGAACTGCCACAAACTGTTGATATGGAAATAGTAGAAACCGTTCCAGGTATTAAAGGTGCATCAGCAAGTGCGCGTACAAAGCCTGCAACATTACCTACAGGATTAGTTATTCAGGTACCTGAATACCTTTCAACAGGTGATAAAGTTCGTATTCATATTGCTGAACGTCGTTATATGGGCAGAGCTGACTGATCAATAGTCAAATGCTCCCTCATTAGCAAATCGCTAATGTTGCTTAAATAGGTCAGATAATCGTAAGAAATCCAATGTGACAAACGATTATTTGACTTGTTTATCCTTGATACTTCTCTCTGGCACAACATCTTAAAAATATTGAACGTCAATAACACCATTCTTTTGTGTGCTATCCATCCAACGAATTTGTGCCTTACCCATATCTTTAGGCAAAATAATAGTTTGTTGGGATTTATCAAAAGAAGCCGGAACGATAGATTGAGTAGAGGTAAACACTTTGTTGTGTTTGTAGCACTGATATTCAGCTTTATCGAGAGTGAAATTCATTTCACATGCAGGATCAACAATTGCACCCCGCAGATAAATCTGCCCTGTTGTTTGCATGGGATCAGATGCCCAAGCTAACGATATCGAACTGGAAACGAGAAGACTACATACTACGGTCAGATATTTTCTCATAACGACCTCACTTCTTGTTTGCGCTAGCAGGTATGAGGATCACACCTACCCGACATATTTTCATCATAGCAATAAAATATGACAATCATATAGACAGAAGAAGAATATTTGATGTCTATCAAATATAAGTGTTCGATATTTATAAATAAGAAATCAACGTTGATTAAACTTAAGTCAAATATTTTTAACTTTAATAACAGTTCTATAAAACCATTAAAATTTTATTTAATTAACACAATTATTTTTATAATAAAGACAATAGAAAATTAATTATAAACAATATTCATTACAGCTAAGTTGTCATTAATCCATTTAATATCCATAGAACCTTTGTTGTTAATCAGCTTTGAGTTAAAGTGTTTGTTCCTTTCTAGCTGATATTCAGATTCCTGCATTTCACGTCCATTCCAACAGCTTGTTTTAAAAGTATTTTTATCCGTATCCATCTGACAATTTCCTTCCACAATTGCACCAACAAAAGTAATTGTTCCAGAGCCAATGACTTTATTTTCTTTACTAAAAGATGAAGTACTAAATAATAAAGCCAAGCACATAGCTGTAATATATACCTTCTTCAAAACTAATCTCCTCTATTTATTGGGTGTAGAAAGCCAACAGGCCAATATGTTATTAAAGTCCTAACTAATATCGGCTTGTTACTTTATTTATTTAATTTTTATCTTTAATTAAAGAATAGAAAAAAATTATACAATACTCAAATTAAGACTATCAAGAAAAAATATTCTAAATTTAAGTTAGGTAAGGATGAATGCAATCAACAAAAATGAAACGAACAGGTAACATTTATCTAAGCGACAAATTGCAAAGATATATTTTTTTATTTTGACTATAGTCCTATAATCAAATTTAAACTTATTGTGATCTACATCACTAAATACACGTAAAAATTGTCATTCTATTACTATGAAACTTTCTAATTTTCGTCAAAAAGCAGTCGCCATCTTTCTACTTAATCTGGCGGGACTAATCATTTTTTTCTCTTGGTATCTTCCAACGCAACACGGATTTTGGCTATCAATAGATACTCATATTTTTTATTTTTTTAATCAGCATATTTTGCCTGATACGTTTTTTGCTACTTTTGTTGCCTATATCAATAATAGAGCCTTTGACTTAGTCATTTTATTTGCAATGGGTGCACTTTATTACAATACATTTCGTAAAAAAGATTATATAGGCAAACGTCATCTTATAATTGTGGGATTAGTAATGGTAATAAGTGCCGTGCTGATTAATCAAATTGGACAAAATATTCCCATTGAAAGGCCCAGCCCAACACTGCATTTTCAAGATGTACATAGAGTAGGCGTTATCACGGGTATTCCGACAAAAGATGCCTCTGGCGACAGCTTTCCGGGGGATCATGGCTTGATGTTGCTTATCTTTTGTAGCTTTATATTACGTTATCTTTCATTCCGCTCTTTCTTATGTGCGCTTTTTATTACTGTTATATTCTCACTACCTCGTGTTATGGCTGGCGCACATTGGGCTTCTGATATATTAGTAGGCTCAATTTCTTTAACTTTAATCACGACCAGTTGGTTATTAATCACGCCATTATCTGATGTCATAATTAAAAATTTAGAAAAATACCTCCCATTTAAAAAACAAAAGGGAAAATGAATCTAATTTATTACAAAAGAATAGGTGTAATCTTTGCACTTATTCTTTTGGTCCGATTTTTATGAGTTAAATGATATTATTATGACAAAATGAGATCTATTTTAAGTATTAGCACTTTATTATCTAATGTTTTGTAAATTAAGCCTCTTTTCTCTCGCCATTTAACGCCTCTTTCTGTACACTTTTCTAGTTTCCTCATTATTTATTGTTTAATGTGGATATTTACGTGCTTTAGAGCACGTTTTTCGCGAAATGGGGTTGCCAGAGTTAAATTACACTATATTCTCTGGTTATTTGGTGAATTATTCATGTGCGCTTCTGCACGTAAGGATGTAAGGGAAATCTGTCACAATGAGAACAAAACCGTATATGAGAATGCTTAAGCTCATACCGGCGTTCATTGTTGTAGCTACGTTATCGGCCTGTAGCTCACAGAACGCAAATTCACGCTTAGCGAATTCAAGCACTGCCCCACTTAATACATCATCAAGCACGTCTATTTCCCAAGCATCTCAAGATGAATTTGAATCATTGGTGAAGAATCTTGATATCAAATCTAAGATACTTGACCAATATGCAGACTGGAAAGGTGTTGCTTATCGTTTAGGTGGAGACACAAAAAAAGGCATCGACTGTTCTGCCTTTGTACAACGAACTTTTCTTGACCAATTCGGTGTAGAACTACCTCGCTCAACCTCAGACCAACAATTTTCAGGTACTCAGGTTAATAAATCAACATTACAAGCAGGTGATTTAGTTCTATTCAAAACAGGCCGCACTATGCGTCATGTCGGTATTTACATTGGTAATGATAAGTTTGTTCATGCATCCACCAGCAATGGTGTTACTGTGTCACAAATGTCAAATGTATACTGGAACAAACGTTTTTATGCAGCAAGACGTGTTATTGAAAATAACGATGCAGCACTTGTTGAAAACAACCTTTCTCAAAATATATTAAGATAACTTATTCCCTTATATCTTATCGCAATAAAAAAGCCTCATTATTTGATTAATGAGGCTTTTTTTGTGTTCTTTACTCATACTATAAATCACACAATCATTATGTCACTTTTATAAAGACATATAAATGTTATAAATAAGAATATGCAGTAGGGAATGGCTCAGCGATAGCAACACCGGCATTTTTTAAACAACATAATGCTGCACATTCATCGTCGCTACACAAGAAAAGGCAACGTACCCCATCCCACTCAATCACAACGCTATCAATATGGAGATTACTCAGATACTGACGCAAATTTTGTATTGCCTCGTCCAGTGTCATACCATCATGACTTAATAATTTTAAGCCAATCAATGTATTTTGCTTTCCAGCATCATTTTCAGGCAGTATCTCGACTCTTGTACCTGCAAAACCTGCTAGCCACCGATAACTCAGCGGCAGCTTATGAACTACCGAAAGTTGTACATTATTCACAAATCAATCCTGTTTCATCAACACGTTAATTTAATACATCATCAATACGAGTTTGAACTGACTTGCTCACACTTCATATTAGAACTTGGTTAATTGTAAAACATAAATGTTACATTTATTTTACAAAAAAAGTAAAGAGACGTATCAAACCATTTATTTAGTCTGGTGTTTGTACGCATTCATTTCTACGATGATTAATCTCATCAATTATTCTTTCATTTATTTAACATTTTATCAACCATATAAAATAATTGTATAAAATATTACGCATTCATGTAAAACAATTTATCAATTTTTATCACGATACTTCATATCAACAAAACAATAATAGATGATTATTAAAATAAATTTTACTTAATTTAACAAAAAAACAACATCAGGTATTGATTCAAATCAAAAAACAGACTAATTGGAAACGTTTCATGAAATACAGCAGAGGAAAATGTGGTTTATTCAGAGGAAATAAAGGAAAAGAAAAGAAGCACGCTATAAACTTCTGTTATTTATAGCGTGATATTCTTATTTATAACGACGAGCAAGTAAAATAAAGCCCATAGCAAACAGTACACAAAAAGCCATAGCACTAACCATTGGCCATTCTGATTTTGCAGGAAACATAGCAATGGCTGTACCCACTAAAGCACCCACACCAAAACGGACTGTTCCTGCTAAAGAGGCAACCGTTCCCGCCATATGAGGATAATCATCAAGGATCACGGCCATCGCATTTGAGGTGATCATGGCAATTCCACCGATATACATTGCAACCCCAACAACAAGGAAATAGAAATGCAAATTAAGCGCAACCACGAATAATAAAAAGATCCCCATAATACATTGAATGGTTAAACCAAGACGTAACATATTCAATGCACCAAATCGACGAACATATCGTCCATTAATACTGGTCAGAACAATTAAGAAGATGATATTAAAACCAAAATACAAACCAAATTGATCAAATGGAATGCCGTGTAATTCGATATACACGAAGGGTCCTGCACTGAGAAACGAGAACATCCCAGCAAAAGAAAATCCCGATGCTAAAATATAACAAAGCACGCGACGTGTTCTAAATAAACTAATAAATTGGCTAAATGTGACCCTTAAACTAAAGCGCTGACGGCGCTCTTTTGGTAATGTTTCTGGAATATAAAAAGCAATTAATGCAGCCGCAATCACTGCGGCTATTGCGATACTCCAAAAAATAGCATGCCATGAAAACCAATTCATCACCCAAGCACCTAATAATGGTGCTAATAAAGGTGCAATTGTCATTACTAAAGAGACAAAAGACATACTTCTAGAAAAATCATCTCTAGAAAACATATCTCTCATTAATGCATTAATCACCACACTGGCAGCCGCAGCAGCAAAGCCATGTAAAAAACGCATGCCAATTAACATATCAATAGATTCAGATAATGCACATGCGCTAGAGGCAAAAGCAAAAACGATCACACCTCCCAAAATAACAGGTTTGCGCCCCAAACTATCAGCCATAGGCCCATACACTAATTGCCCTATAGCAAAACCAAAAATATAGATACTTAATGTCAGTTGCACTTTACCACTAGGCACGCCAAAATCTTGCGCAATAGTCGGTAAACTTGGCAAATACATATCTATAGCCAATGGCATAAGCATGGAAATCAGCCCCAGGATTAAAATGAGACTCAGGTACGACGAACGTTGCTGTTGCACGCAGATAAACTCCCAAAAACGACAGGATAGATAATAATTATTGAGGTATGTGGATGCTGTTGATCTCTTCTTCTGTTAATGGACGATATTCGCCCTCAGCTAAAGTTTCATCTAATGTGATATCCCCAATACGCTCACGGTGTAACGCACTTACATGATTACCCACCGCAGCAAACATACGTTTTACTTGATGATATTTGCCTTCACTAATAGTGAGTTTGACTTCTGTTGGCGTAATAATTTCTAAAGTTGCTGGTTTTGTCAGATCTTTTTCGCCATTAAGTTGCACGCCTTTTTGGAACTGTTCAGCAACACCCTCGGCAATAGGCTCTTCCAGTGTGACGTAATAGGTTTTCTCACAATGATGCTTTGGTGCGGTAATACGATGTGACCATTGACCATTATCTGTCAATAAAACAAGCCCAGTAGTATCAATATCTAAACGCCCAGCAGCATGTAATTTATAAGCCAGTGGTTCATCAATAAAATACAGAATTGTCGGATTAACAGGATCATCAGTTGAACATACATAGCCGATAGGCTTATTCAACATAAAGTAACGAGGCCCTAAAATTTGAGTTAACACATTACCGTCATAAGCGACTTCTTGCTCTGGCGCTATTTTGGTTGAACCGCTTTTCACCACGTCACCATCAATTGTTACAAGCCCTGATCTCAGCTCACGAAGGATCAAGCTACGGCTAATCCCCAATTGCTGGGATAAAAATTTATCTAATCGCATGAATTTCTCTGAAAAATGGAAGAATACCATCTGATATGAGGTATCTATTAAAAATGAATATTAACAATAAAACAACTAATTAATTTATCAATAAATTATCACTATCTTTACCCACTAATCCCCTTTTCTCTTATTCGCGCTATCTATAAAAAAATGTTACGCTGGCACCCTGTTTGATTTCTTATGTAGAGTTATGGCTTTTACACTCAGACCCTATCAACTTGATGCCGTTAACGCGACAATCTCTTATTTTCGCCAACACCACACACCCGCGGTCATTGTATTACCTACTGGCGCAGGGAAAAGCTTAGTTATCGCAGAACTGGCCAAACGAGCGCGTGGGCGTGTATTGGTATTAGCACACGTAAAAGAATTAGTAGAACAGAACCATAGCAAATATGAAGCTTATGGTCTATCTGCTGATATTTATGCCGCTGGCTTGCAGCAAAAAGAAAGTCGCGGGAAAGTTGTCTTTGGTAGCGTACAATCTGTCGCGCGTAATTTATCTCAATTTAATGATAAATTTTCACTTCTTATTATTGATGAATGTCATCGTATTAGTTTGTCTAAAGATAGCCAATATCAACAAGTTATTAAGCAACTGCAATCCATTAATCCACAATTACGTGTTTTAGGATTAACTGCAACACCTTATCGTTTACCTACTGGTTGGATTTATCAATATCATTATCACGGTATGATTAAAGGCGATGAAAATTGTTTTTTTCGGGATTGTATTTATGAATTACCGTTGCGCTATATGATAAGTAATCATTTTTTAGTGCCACCAACACGCTTAGATATGCCTATTTTGCAATATGATTTTAGCCAAGTAAGAACAAGTCAAAATGGAATATTTAATGAAGAAGATCTTAATCGTGAAATAAAAAAGCAAAAACGCATTACACCACATATTGTTTCACAAATTAGTGAATATGCAAAAAATTGCCGTGGTGTGATGATATTTGCGGCTACCGTTGAACATGCAAAAGAAATTCTCTCACTTTTACCGCCAAACGAGGCCGCATTAGTAAGTGCTGATACGCCCTCTCATGAACGAGATACACTTATTTCTCGTTTTAAACAACAACAGTTACGTTATATGGTTAATGTTGCTGTATTAACAACAGGCTTTGATGCACCTCATGTTGATTTAATTGCGATTTTACGCCCTACGGAATCAGTCAGCTTATATCAACAAATTGTAGGGCGCGGATTAAGATTATTTGCAGGAAAAACAGAGTGCCTGATTTTAGATTATGCAGGTAATCCTCATGATCTCTATCTTCCTGAAGTCGGCACTAAAAAACCAAATCCAAATAGTAAGCCGGTACAAGTTTTCTGCCCTATTTGTCAATTTGCCAATACCTTTTGGGGAATTGTTGATGCTGATGGCGATATCATTGAACATTATGGGAGACGTTGCCAAGGTTGGGAACTAAATAAAGATGGGCAAAAACAACAATGTGAATTTCGTTTTCGTTTTAAATTATGTCCCCACTGTAATGAAGAAAATGATATTGCAGCGCGCCGTTGTATCCACTGTGATGAAATTTTAGTTGACCCTGATGATATGCTTAAAGCAGCATTAAAACTCAAAGGGGCACTTGTCCTGCGCTGTGGTGGCATGCAATTTCAATCTGGAAATGATAGTAAAGGCGAATGGCTAGAAATTCATTATTTTGATGAAGAAGGTACATCAGTATCAGAACGTTTTCGTCTAACCACTCCAGCACAACGTAAAGTCTTTGAGTTGAAATTTTTGCGTGAACATCAACGTGTACCGGGTGTCCCTATTGTTTGGCATAATGCTAACGACATTATTAAACAATTTGATTTATTACGTTACCCTGATTTTATTGTTGCCCATAAAGGTAAAAAAGAGCACTTTTGGAAGATAAGAAATAAAATTTTCGACTACGTCGGACACTACCGAAAAGCAGATACCTTGTATTAATATGGATTAACATTTGCTGTTAGCCCGCTTTTTCGTTAAAATGCGCCCCGCTTTATCTATTTTTAGATAAACCAAATCTCGAGCTTGTTGCTGGGTCGCCTGTAACAGGTATGTATTTTCTTTCTTTTTCATAAGAGAAAAAAGATGTTAACTATTAATGCAACTGTACGTAAAGAGCAGGGTAAGGGTGCGAGCCGCCGCCTGCGTGTGGCTAACCGTTTTCCTGCTATCGTTTATGGCGGAAATGAAGAGCCAATCGCTATCGATTTAGATCACAACGAAGTGATCAACCAAGAACACAAATCTGAATTCTATTCTGATTTCGTTAACCTGGTTATCGATGGCAAAGAAACTAAAGTTAAAGTTAAAGCAGTGCAACGTCACGAGTATAAGCCAAAAATTACTCATATTGACTTCCTGCGCGCTTAATAAGCCACCCTTCGAGCTTTATTTTTCGGGACGCCGAGCATGTAACGCCACTTAATGTGGCGTTATTTGTTTCTGTCGCTTAATTATTTTTCTGATGCCCTACGCTGTAACTGATCACGTAAGTTCGGCGGTGTGCCTTTAATGGTGAGTGTATCTGTTGCTGGATCCCAGAATATTTTCTCTCCTAATAATTTCGCATCAAAATTAACGGTTAATCCACCACCACTGCCAGAGTATTTCATCAGTTGACGTAAGGTACTGCGATCAGCAGGGAACGTTTCTGCTAACTCATAGCCCTTTTCTTCTGTAAATTGTGCAAAATTTTGATCACCTAAAGAGGGAAGTTCTTCGGCAAGCTGAGTTAAGGCGATTTCTTCTCCAGATTGCAATTGCTCATTGCAGTAGCTATATACTTGTTCACGACAGGTTTGACGTTCTTGTTTACCCATTTCTGATGCTTCACAAAAATCATCAACGGCCTGTAATAAACCTTTGTTTTGAACCTTAGCGTTTAAACCTTCTTGAGCACCTAAAAAATCCATAAAGAAGTCAGAAACTTTACGACCGACTCGACCTTTTAAAAAAGTTAAATAACGCAGCGAATCTGGTGCAGTTTCCCACTCTGTTAAATCAATACGAGCAATGATATCTGCATGAGGAATATCTAAATAGCGCGTTGATGAAACATCAAGGCTGTCATTCACCCACATACTGTTACAACTACTGAGCACCGCAATTAAAAGATAATCTACCGCTAAATAACGATAATGACAAAAGAGAACCGTGCCCCCTTCAGCAAAAGGATATTTTGCTAATTCATCTTTTAATCTCACTGTTGCTGCTCGCGAAAAACCTAAAAAATTTTCTTCGCCTTTACGCTGTAAACGCAATGCTTCAGCTAATTCGCTTTCTTCATTAAACAGACCATAAGCTTTATTTTTTGCACTGTAGACACGATGCAACTCTTCAATCATTTCCTGAACAACAGGCTCAATGTCTAATACTGAATCGCGTAGCACCACTTCTAATGTTTGCTCATCTCGCTTGATAAGCTGATGTAAGACTAACTGACTAATATCTAGACTCATGGTCGTCCTCTTTTATTTCTTCACTTTCTCATGCGCGTATTCAAACACTCCCTACTTTCAGTATCAAGGGAAAATTAATTAATTTAATAGCGGAAAAAGACCTAGCAATACGGTAATATATAGCGTTTTATTCATTTAGTAGGAATTCTGATTTTATGCCACAAAAATCCCGTTATAGTGATGAACAAGTTGAGCAATTACTTGCAGAACTTGTCAGCGTTCTTGAAAAACATCATACTCCTACAGATCTTTCTTTGATGGTGTTGGGGAATATGGTGACAAACTTAATTAATACCAGTATTGCACCTGCTCAACGAATGCTGATTGCTGATTCTTTTGTTCGCGCACTGCGTGCTTCAATTGATGAAGGCAATATTCACTAATAAACATAGAAAAATTACTCATAGACATGGTAACGAGACCTCAATCCTATCGTGAAAAAGTATCCCAAATGATCAGTTGGGGTCACTGGTTTGCGCTATTTAATATTATTCTAAGCTTACTGCTTGGAAGTCGTTACCTGTTTATTTCAGATTGGCCTGCAACTTTTGCGGGTCGTTTTTACGCTATTGTAAGTTGGATGGGACACTTCAGTTTTATTGTCTTTGCTATCTACATCCTTATTCTTTTTCCACTCACTTTTGTCGTTGTTTCTCAACGCCTACTCAGAGTGATCTCTTGTGCTCTTGCCAGTGCAGGTTTAACTATCCTTATCTTTGATATGGCTGTTTACCAGCAATTTCAGCTTCACCTTACTCAACTTGTTTGGGATTTAGTTATTAATCCAGATGAAGGTGAAATGACACGTGAATGGCAACTTATTTTTATTGGCATCCCTATTATCTTTCTTATTGAGATGCTGTTTGCAACGTGGAGTTGGCAAAAGTTACGTAGTCTAAATCGTCAGCGATGGGGAAAACCCTTGGCAGGCGTCTTTATTACTTGCTTTGTATTATCACACTCTATGTCAATTTGGGCTGATGCTAACTTTTATCGCCCTATCACCATGCAACGCGCTAATTTACCGTTATCGTATCCAATGACAGCGCGTAAGTTCCTTGAGCGCCATGGTTTCATTAACCAATCAGAATATGAACAACGTGTTATCAGTGAAGGTAATCCAGCCGCACAAGGTATCACTTACCCACTTGCTCCATTAATCTATGCCGAAGATACCTATTCTTATAACTTGCTCGTGGTTGTTATTGATGGTTTAGGTAACGAAGAAGTGCCTAAATTACCAAGCTTGCGACAATTTGCACAAAATAACCTCGATTTTTCACGCCATTATTCATCTGGGATTGATAATGATACGGCATTATTTGGTTTATTTTATGGTATTTCGCCATCTTATTTAGATAGTGTGTTAAGTAGTAGAAAAAATTCAGCCTTTTTCGATGCGCTAAGTTATCGAAACTATCAATTAGCCTTGTTCTCTACCAATGGGTTTCAAACCCCCTTGTTTAAACAAGCGGTATTATCTGATTTTTCTATTCCGACATCACGTAGTGATAATAACGATGCTACGATTGATAGCTGGCGAAATTGGTTAGTGAAAAATAATCAAGCAACACCTTGGTTTTCTTTCTTACAAATTAATGGCCATACTAATAAAGACGCTCAGCGTATAACATTGAATGCACAATTAGAGGCTATTTTTAATACACTGCAAGACACCAAGGTACTTGATAATACCGTTGTCATCGTGACCTCTAACTATCATCAAGACAGTGATAAGAAGCAAAATAATCAATGGCTTTCTAATAAAACAACGTTTAACTTAAGCCAATCACAGGTACCTCTGATGATACATTGGCCAAATATGGCACCACAGTTAATTGATAAAATGACTAGCCATCAAGATATTATGACGACGTTGATGCAGCATGTTTTACATGTCATTAGCCCTGCGGATAACTATTCTCAAGGTGAAGACCTTTTTGCAAGTAGTCGCAATCACCCATGGATATTCACAGGTGATGACGAAACATTTGTGATCTTTTTACAAGATAATACTTTGTTGATAGATAAACATGGCAGATATGCATTATTTGATAAATCAGGAAAAGAAATTAGTGCCGCAAAACCTGATTTGAAATTATTACTGCAAGTTCTTGCTGAACAAAAACGCTTCATTGAGCGCTGATCCTATCAATAATGTATAAAATTACGTCACTTAATGCGCAAAGGGTTGCTTTAGCAGTCAAAAACAGTAATATACGGGATATAAACGGCATGTAGCGCAGCCTGGTAGCGCACCGTCATGGGGTGTCGGGGGTCGTAGGTTCAAATCCTATCATGCCGACCAACAATATTTAAGAAAACCAACCATTTACGGTTGGTTTTTTTATGTCTGAAATTTGCTACTGGTAAAACTCTGGTAAAACGACGACAAATAATCTCTCAAAATCCCCCTTTCTTTAGCCCATAAAATTGCCCTTTTCTTCTTGCTATTCTATTCATTACTCTATATAAATTACTGTACAAAAACACAGTTAAATAGGTGGTACCATGATTAAACTTGAAATCAATAATGCTGAATATATTGCTCAGTTAGAAGAGGCTCGTTTATCTGCAGATAACCCTTATGGCTATCTGTTTATGGATATTATCTTTTCTGATCCAATGTTTGATGAGAGCACGTTTAAAATGAAAGATGTTAGACGGGAGCCAATGAGGACGTATATGACGGAGGATGTAGCAAGGGATTTGTTTGAGAAATTAAAAACTCATTTCAATCATCAAAATATGGTACCGACATCAAAAAACATAAAGAATCTTATGTAGTTTTAGTTATTTGAAATCATCTTTCTCGCTTGTTACTAATGAGTTTGTTAGTATCTATTTTAATTAAATTTTCTTTAGTATATAGATAAAAAGAGAGATTATAATGGACTTAAAACAGTGCGATAAAAAACAATTAAAAGAAGAATTTGATAGACTTACAGCATTAACAAGCTATAAATCAACAATGGGTGTTTTTGATATTTTCACTAGACTACCTGAATTATTAAATAATGGTGAAACTGTTTTATGTGTTAATAGCGGACTCGTAAAATCTAATATTTGGTTGATCATTCCTACAAACAAACGAGTTATTTTTCTACATAAAAAGAGTGGCCTTTTCCATAAAAAAATTGATTCATCTTCCGTAAATTATGATGCAATTACTTCAATTGATTCATCTTCTGGATTAGCAGGAGGCAAAATAAAAATAAACACTCCTGGTACTATTTATGAAGTTGGTACACTACAAAAAAATTCAGTACAGCCACTAGTTGATATTATCCTATCTACAAAAAATAACTCATCACAACAACCTTCTAATAATAGTGGTGGTGATGATCTGTTATCTAAATTAGAAAAATTGGGTAAATTAAAAGAAAGTGGTGTACTGACAGAAGAAGAGTTCCAAGAACAAAAAAGTAAATTACTTAATTTATAATTTTAATAGCGGACTCTCTAATTAGTGTCCGCTATTTTTACTCATTCTGGCTTTTCTGGAAATTCTATATCGGGAGCTAACAATAGATTTACATCGTCTAATTTAACTGTATAAATTTCCCATGCTGTAAGTAATTCTTTATCTTCGTCTGTTGATAACCCCAAACGTACTTTACGTTCTAGTTGAATAATACGAGATTCTGCAAGTTGTGAAAGCTCCTCTTTTTGTTTTGTTGCTAAATTAACATGAGCATCTCTGACAGCTTTTTTGTCAACAACCCAAATTTCCCCATTCCATTTATCAAACTCACTAGTTGGCTTCAACAGTGTGAGTGTTTCAGGTAATGAACCTATAAAATCAATCATAATGGGTTGTTTGGTTTGTGTATCATAGGCAACTGAATCTCGATAATCGTCAACAATTTCCCACGATGCACTATCTTTTGTACGCCGAACGGCTTGATTTTCTTTTTTGGGTAATAGTGGCTCATCTAAATAGGCACCGGCTGACAACGAAACATCAAACAGAACATTTTCCATTGTTGCTCCTATATATTCATTCGTGATTGGATGAGCCAAATAACATTTAACCCAGCCAGCAACTTTTGCCAACCCATTTTCGCCAATTATTCCATTTTGAATATCTAAACTATATTTGCTCATTATGCTGCTCTCACTATGTATAAAAATGCAATGTTACGCATGCGGGTTTCGTTGCTATTTTTGCCTTCTATTTGTTGCCAAATGCCGTAACCACCTTGGTTATTCGTACCAGTACTACCAATCCAGCCTACTTTCTTTTCATACTGTGTTGCTACTTCACTATCATCATTAAATAGATTTGTTGATAGCAAACTGTTACCCATCTGTTCTGACAATATTTGACGCCCTACATCAACACCTCGGCCAGCATCTAATCCACGAATAACATCAGCACGCAAATCTGGCAATCTTCCAGATGGATATGCAATAGACAATTTGGGATATGTTGCTTTATTGAATGTTTGACCTTGGCAGATTAAATAGCCGGAGGGTGCTGTCGCTAATGACCAAGGAATAGGGGAACCAACAGGAATATTGTTAGCCTCTTCAATATCACTCATTAAGGCAAGGGTACCGGTTTTATCTGGAAGTACGACACCTCTCCACCCATTAACACCATCAGTGTGTGTGATTTCGGGTCTACCCGCTGTTAATTCGAATTTAATTCGGCGCTCACCCGCCTTTGCGCCAACATTATTCGTTGCGTAAATAGGGCCATTAAAATCTTGGTTTAAGCTAGACGATTTATCAGCATAATTGCCTTTACTTTGATATCCATTTAATTTTGCATCAACTTGAGATTGAGAATAAACACCCGACATTCTGTCAAAATGCACTGTGCCCCTTGTCATAAATCCGCGTTTATCAAATCCCCACACTGTTGCTTGAGCATCCCGATCATACCCACCTGTTGCTCCATCATCATTAACAAAGATAAGTATTTTATTATTGGGGGAGATGATTTTTGACTCTTTACCTGAAAAACTTAAAAGCGGTAATTTTGGCGAGTATCTATTATCAGACTCTAACTTTGTATAACTTTCTCCAGCTAGCGCCATTGTTCCTGATTTATCAGGAACAACTATGGTTTTCCATGTTCCTGATTTACCATATTTAACAATTATTGTAGGGGTGTTAGTTGCTGTTTTTAACGCAAGCCTCACATCTTCAGAAGAGGATTGCACCTCCCCCGTAACTTCTAATGGCCCTTCAAATTTTTGAGTAGATTTTGAACCTTTGTCTGCATAATTACCTTTTAGTTGGTAATTTTTTCCGGCCTCTTCAATATCACTCATTAAAGCAAGGGTACCGGTTTTATCTGGAAGTATGACACCTCTCCACCCATTAACACCATCAGTGTGTGTGATTTCGGGTCTACCCGCTGTTAATTCGAATTTAATTCGGCGCTCACCCGCCTTTGCGCCAACATTATTCGTTGCGTAAATAGGGCCATTAAAATCTTGGTTTAAGCTAGACGATTTATCAGCATAATTGCCTTTACTTTGATATCGCCCATCACTTTCTATTGCTGTATAACTATCACCTTTATTAGCATAATTGCCTTTTCCTTGATATCGCCCGTCACTTTCAGTTTTTGTGTAACTATCCCCTTTATTGGCGTAGTTACCTGCTGGCGCATAATTGCCTCTGGGCTGATACTTATTATCAGTTTCAGATTTTGAGTAGCTGTACCCAGAAAGTATGTAATTGCCTAGTGGTTGAAAGCGTTTATCTGATTCCCCCTTTGAATATGCCCCCACATCACTAGCTGTGGTGTCTGCTTTTAATTCTGTCCATGCATTACCCGTGACTGGCTCAACATTATTATTTTCAATTTTAGATTGCCAAGCTTTGTTTTTATGATAAACCACACTACGAATAGGGTAAGGTTTACCCGCTTCTGACCACTTAGCAAAACCTTGCAATTGCATTTCACCAATAGACTCGGTGATATCGTGAAATAAACTATTCATTTTTTCACGTTCAATATCTTTTGCGGATGGATCTGAGGTCTGGTCACGTTCATAGTCATAACTGTATCCCTGAGTATAAGATACAGAGCCATCAGGCTGAGTTTCAACAGGCACAACTATTTTATCCCCTTGTGTTGCAAAGGGAACTTTGAATATTTTTGTCATGGAAATTATGCTCCGAAGTTACTATCTATGAAGTTTTTACGATGCTGACTAAAGCCAAAGGATTTTTTTGTCACAATACGATATTTAACACCGACACCTGAAGGACGAGGCATTAAATCGAAGTTTTCTAATAAAAGTCGTAAACGCTCGTCGGGATTAAAATTAAAAACGTAATACATGTAGGACATATCTAGAGGATCAAGCACAAAGACTTTACTGTTATCACGCCAAAAGAAGCGTTTAAGAAAATCATTAATATTGGTGACCGTAGGACTTTGTGTCAGATTAAAATAGCGCATTCGCACTAACATGCGTTTTTGGTCAGCCGTCAGTGACAATGTGTAATCCGCATTGCGTCTGAAATTGGCTTTAAAATTGGCTTTCTTTTTGCCAAAACCAAACCCGATTTTATTTTTATCACTGGGTGGAATATCAATGCCTAACGGCACATCCAGAATGCGTGACCAGATTGAAAGCCCAAAGTCATTCGCTGTATCGATATTAAACACGTCTCGGTACCAGTTTTGCCAAAATGACACCATCGACTTCTCAAAATGAGAAGCTTTAAAACTGGCGAGTTTTTTTAGATTTTCGGCATCTTCATACTGCCAGAGGATCGCTTTTAATAAGTCTGAATGAAACTCAAATTGTTGAATGTTCATACAATCACCACTTGCACAGCACCCCGTTGCAAGCGTGCGATTTGATTAATAGCAATAGGTATTAACGCAACATTCCACACTTTCCCGTCCAGTGACAATTCAACTTTAGTGACAAATAAACGAGGCTCAACAGTATTTACCGCTGAAGCTATCTCAAAAGGCGACACTTCACGCCCAACAATCAAACCGTTATCGCCGTCCAGCTCTCCGCGCGTCCATTGTTCTATGGCACTAGGGATAATAGTCTGCGCATCAACGGCTGATTTTTTAACTGTCACTCGACAAAAAACGGTGATCTCTTTAGGGCGTGAAAATTTCACCTTGTATTCTTGTCCACTCACTGGCTCTACAACACCAATTTCGATCTCACCATTAAAAGCCGATCCAATGGTTTTGGTTCTAAGTAATGATTTAGCAATTTCGTTACTATCGCCCCCTTCCACACAAACGTAAATACTGTGAGGTAACAGAGAGACACCATCAATAGTGAGCACTGCATCGGTGTAGTTCTCTCGAAAAGAAAGTGAGTTAACGCCCTCTAGCTCATACAGTGAAGAAGTGATCGCTTCTGCAACACTGACGGTATTTTTAGCCAGTGTTTGCTTGCGTCTTCGCCTTGCTTTGATATCAGATTCAGCATAACGGCCAACAACGGCGTGAGTGGGATTATTGACTTTTTCCCAGCCTAACACTGAACTGGCAACCGAATTAAGTTGGCCAGCACCGCATTCAACAGGGCCATATTCAACTGCCCTCATATCCCCTGTTGCTTTACCTGTATTATCAATAATCAAGGGTGAAACTGTTTCGAAGATAGCACCGGCAACACTGGATGCGAGTGAACTTTTTGGAATAATCGTGCCGGGTACGCCACTAAATTCAACACTCGAAAGATAAGAGTGTGTAGCATTAATACGTTGGCCACCCATTAGTGCCCATATTGCATCAAGAAAAATACCACCAGCAATATCAGGGTTTATTTGATTTGCTAACTCGGCATTATTCCGTGCCATCGCATCACGATTTTCGACTTCCATCGTAGCCAATACACCTTGTGGTGTTTCAGGGGCAAGGTTAATAGATTGACCAAACACCGCACGAAACTCGCTTTCAACTTCATCACGTATTGTGGTTGTGTCGGGAAGAATAACGCCTTTATTATTGATATAACGATAATCAGCCATTCAATGTAAACCCTCCGTATATCGTGCGAATTGTTGCTTGATACTTCAATTCACCGTTTTCCACTGTGGCGCTAAAATGAATCACTTCAATCACCTCCTCAATTTCGCTCATACGTTGTCTAAATGCGGTTTCAAACATCGGAACATCCGCTTGGCGACCAAATGTCGTTGGCCAGAAAGGAATACCTTTATCTTTTTTATGTAACATTTCACCACGCACGGCTTTAGCAAAGTGCTGACAAAGTTTTTTAACCGCTTCATCTTTTTCGCTAAATTGGAGATTTCCATCAGGGCCAATAAAGAGATCATTATTTTTATCAATTAAAAAGGTTCTCATAGAGGCGCTCCTGTATTCCCTCGGCCGGTTTCAACACCACTATGTTGGTGTGTAGAACCAATATCTTTCCCGTTATGTCGCATGGTTCCCCCTTGTGAATCGCTATTACCATTTACCGCGTAATTACCGTTCACAGTGACATTGCCAGTAAATATCGTTTCAGGGGCGTTGATTTCATACTTTGGCGTTTCTAGCACCACTTTATCGTTATGAAGAGAAAAACAGACTGAACCATCCATTGATTGAATAACTAAAGCATCAATGTTCTTTCCATCAATAGCCCATCCTTTGATGGTGTCAGGGAAAAACATCGCATCACTGAATGAATGGAGACGCGCAGTATTGGGTTGATCTTCTAATCCGCCACGTTGGAAAATTAGGCTAATATCTCTGTCATTGGCTTTTATCCAGCCAAAATCACCCGGTTTAATGGGCGCTCTAATAAAAAAACCACCACCACCAAATCGAAACACGGGAATATTAGCAACCGGTGCTCGCCCGACTGTTCCCCCTTCCGTTG
Organism: Pseudomonas sp. FME51; assembly: GCF_014897305.1. Lineage (NCBI taxonomy): Bacteria > Pseudomonadati > Pseudomonadota > Gammaproteobacteria > Pseudomonadales > Pseudomonadaceae > Pseudomonas > Pseudomonas sp. FME51. The sequence goes on from NZ_JABUYN010000001.1 coordinate 741,604, forward strand.
TTACCATCATCACAAGCGGTTTGATAACAGCACGATTGGTTTTATCGTCATAACTCACCACAGTTGCAGGAAGCATATCTTCTGTATTCATCATCAGATTACGAAATGCAGACGTGAACGCACCTGCCAGTGAGCCGTCACTGGCAATGTCAGTATTGGGTTTATTCATTGTTATGCTCGTTTACAGGTAGCCTGATAAAAGAAAGGATCATCATGTGAAGCAACATCAAATTTCAGTTGTTCAATGATGTAGTCGCCATTAAGTGCAGAATTGAATTTACTCTCGAGTCGTAGCATTCCCCCTAGTTCTGAGGCGCCATCAATTAAGTAGGTAACGGACAACCCTTTTTCGGTGGCTTTGGGTATACCCACCATGCCTGATTTCATGCTAAGAATGCGCAAGCGCCCTTTTAATGCTTTATCGTCATCTTTTACAAATAACGTATCATCATCAATAAACGCTTTAACGTTTCCCGCTTCCTGCAGTCGCTGTACTTGCTGTAATGCTGAACCGCAAAAATACCAATTAGCAATATTCTTATCGGTAGCTTGAAAATCTAGTCTGACTTTACAGTCTTTCGCTACTGACGATGCGATCTCGCTTATTTTCTGCATGGCCCCACCACTGGAAGAAACAATATCACCCGAACTGGCGTTATTAGTTTTAGCCTTAATTGTTAATGTCACATCCGGAGGAGAGGCAATTTCTGCACTGACAATATCACCCGTAAAAATACGAAATAATCCCGTATTGACACGCCCGACCTCAAGATAGAGGCGACGAGTTTGTTTGCTTTTATGATAAGGGCTGGTTTCAGTGAGAAGATAATCTCGAGTGTGGGCGTTTAATCCATCAATGCTAATTGTGCATTCATTTTGTAAAGGATTGGCATACTTGGTGCCGTTGGCTTTAATACGCAAACCTTCATACCACTGCAGTCGTTCTGCAACTTCAATCCCCACCCGTATTCGTCGTAAGTCCATCATCACTCCAAATAATTAATGATTGGGTTCTATCAAATAATTCGTACCAGGGCAGATCATCATTTTCTGTTATAAATGCTAAATTGGACCATCGGTCAGGTAACGATAAGGAATGATAGGTGTGTTTGCCACCGCACGCATGCCCACTGCAATAACCTCACTTTCTCGTTCAATATCGAGATACATTGCATGGCGACCGGCTTTTATTGTTAGCGTCCAATTAACACCGTCTAAATTGACGGATAAGCGCTGGTTTGGTATGGCTTTTAAAGGAACAGTTTTCATTAGAAGCTCCAATCACCATCCGCGATACGAGTTGCAACAGAGCCTTTTTTCTTAGTCTCAGCATCCGCTTCTTTTGTTTGCACATTCCCCCGATTTACCGTTGATGATTGTGACGGCTTTTGTGTTGAACGAGGCGGTAATTCTCCATACTCAGGCTCAACAGTGCGCCACTCAACAAACCTTAGGGACATCTTTATAGCATCAATCATGTCGGGTATTTCATCATGATTAAAACCCGTTAATAACATCGGTTGGTAAGTTTTAACTCGGGTTTGAATACCGACAAGTTTGTGTTCATCAAAAACTTGTTGCATCGATGAGAAGATGTTTTTTATTTCCCCTGTTAGCACTAAATCCATACCAATTTCGATGGGATTAATAATCACATGATCACTACGAGTTTCACCGCTTTCAACTTGAAACTGTGTCGCTTTATGCTCATCTCTGATGTTGATTTGAATTGGATTAACGCTATCAAACAGTGTAGAAAACGACTCTAAATCAAAGATTTTGACTTCTGTTATCATTTTGCTACTCCCGTTGAGTTTTGCTGATTAAAATCGGCTAGCTGATCTTGCAATGCATCTTTTGCGCCCGATGCCATACCCTGCGCATCTGTGGCTTGAGTTTCAACCTTAATTTCTCCAATGCTTATGTTACTTTCATGTTTCACATTGGATTGATTACTAATAGCTTGGCTTGTAATCGGGTTCATCGCATTGTTGGCAATCGCATCTAACTGTGCATTGGCTTGAGCAAGAGATTGTCTAACCGGTGGCTGTTGTGCTGTTTTGCTTTCTTCTTGAGGTATCGCATATTCAATATCACCATTATCATTGACTTTACGTTCTACGTTTTGAGTGACAGTGATTTCTTCATCATCACCGAAACCGAAAAACTCTTTAGCCGATTTCCAACCATTTTTAACCGCATCAAGTCCCGTATTTACCCAACCAATGATTTTTTTAACTTGCTCCCACATCCATTCAAACGCTCCCACAACGGCATCCGTCACCGTAGTAAAAACACCCGCAAAAGACTTACCCCATCCTGCAATCACTGAAATACAATTGATGAGAAACTTAACATACGCTTTTAAGCCTGATGCCATTAGATCCCAGCCGGCAACAACAATATCCGCCACAACACCAACGATAACTTTTAGATATTCAAAGAGCTTTTTGAATGTTTCCCACAATGTAAGAATAACAATTTTCAATCGTGGATATTTTTCAAGAATACGCCCAATCATCGAATCGTTACCGTCGATAAAGTTCATGATGTCGTCATAAACAATCGCAAATGCCATAGCTAAAAGCGCAATAATGGCAATAATAGCGATAATTGGCCATGTTGCTGCAAGTGTTGCTGATGCAGCAGCTATCATTGGAGGGACGTAATAAAGTGCTACGGCCAAACCAACAGCTGAGAAAAAACCTATCAATAAGTTTTTATTCTCTTTGCAGAAAGAGATAAATTTAGTTAACCAGCCTAACCCCTTCGATAAAGCAGGGATCACCATCTCTAGAAAGGAATTCTTTAATACGCCTGATGTTTGTTGAAACTTAGACATGGCTGTATTGAATTTAATCGAACTTTCAATACTCTCTTTGCTAATTCCTGAATATTCTTTTTGAATACCCATTGTGCGCTCTAGTTCTTTGCGCCCCTTCATCATTAACTCAATGGTTTTATCGTCCGATACTCCCATACCTTCCAGCGTTTTCTTCGCTTTATCAAAGCTCATACCTTGAACTTTGTCCGCTGTCTGAAGCACTTTTTCCATTGAGTCTTTAGTGTTGCCAAACGCATTGGCCATAGCGGATAAATCGGCTTGTGCGGACTCTATAGAACCGCCCAATTCAGCCATTGCACCAGAAAATGCATCAACGTCTGCGGTCGCAACGCCGATCTGTTTACCCAACTTATCCAGCGTTTCAATCTCTTGAGAACGAGAAACGGATTCAGCAAAAATACTACCAATACTCATGACAATGCCAACGGCACCTAGCGCCTTTGTCGCAAATCCTGCAACCGAGCTTCCAGCTTCTTTATACTTTGCCTCTGTTTCTGAAAGTTCTTTTTGTAAGTGATCTTGAGCCTTTGATTCCTCGTCAGTGGTTTTAATCCCTTTTGTACACATTGTTTCAATAAACTGCGTATAGTCGGCATTTAATGCAGTGAGAATGGCTTCAATGGCTTTCTTTCCCTCCCTGTTCTTTTTCTCTGCATTAGTGAGTGTGCTTAACTCATTATTCAAAGCCAGTAATTCATCTTGCATCTGTTGATATTGTGCATTTAACGCGTCAGATGAAACATTGCTGTCATTCATCCCTTGTGATAGCTCATCACGTTGAATATCAAGCAAACTCATTGATGATTTCAGCTCATCAATTTTAGATGTTACAGACGTTATTTTTTCTGGTATGTCATTACTATTAAGATCAAGAGTAATTTCACTATCAGGAATATTTGATATCTGAGAAATAATCGTTTGAATAAATCCACTAAATTTATTTTCAGTGTTATTTAATCCATTTTGAATGCTTTCAATTTCAGAGATTAAATTTGAAGAAATATCGGCACTATCACCCGTTGATAAAATTGTTTCCTTTAAGCTTTTCAGCTCTTTTATTGTCGACGCTATTTTTTGTTGTGCTTCACTTGTATTGATATCTATTTCAAGAGAATCATCTAATTGAATATTTCCGATATTATCGATAACGCTTTGAATAACATTAGTTATTTCATCTGCGTTTGTGTTTGCACTTTCTTTAATGCGTTCTATTTCAGCAATGATGTTATTAGCAACTCCTGATGTGTCACTATTAACATGAATATCGACTGAGTTTGATGATAACTCTGTCAATTGAGCTGATAAGTTTTGAATAAATTGAGTAAACCCATCAGCTCCCATTGTTGCCGATTGTTGCGCTTTTTTCATCTCAGCAATAATGTCATCTGTCGATTTACTGACTCGATTAAAAGCATCATCAGCTTGTTGAGTATCAAACTCAAACACTTGTACAAACGTATCTAACAGCGACATGATTAACTATCCTTTCGATGAAGCCAGCGCTTCGTTATAGCGATTAGTAATTGCGATCTCCCACAAATCAAACGCCTCTTCTAAATCTATTGACGTTTTGAGTTCTGTGAGCGTGGCGAAACCGGCTGAGATGATGACGGCAAAGAATCCATCAGCGTTTTTATAATCGACGGGAGTGAACCGGTTATTTTGTTGAGCAGGAATTGGAGGAAACCTTGGCTCCCGTCTTTGCCGAAAAAACTGGTGTTATACTTCAGCATTTCGAGTTCAAGACGGATCAATGCTTCTCCATCGGGCACATGATTATCAATCAGAGTGCTAGTTTTTAAGTAAACTTCTTGCCCTTCTTTTTCTACTGCAACGTAAGCTATCATTTTGAGCATGGCTTCTTTGCTGACTTCATAATCACCAATTTTGGGCGCATTTGATAAAGGGTATTTAGCGAGAATTTCACGCCCAATCGTTGCCGGTAATCGGCTAATAATAAAAGTGTGCTCTTCACGGTCAGCATCGGTGATCGTAATTTCTTTCGGTTTAATCAACATGATTGATATCCATAAAAAAAGGCGGAAGAACCGCCTTGAATTAACGTGCGCGAGTGCGGTCGAAGTCTTGGAACACAAACGTGTATTGCTTTGATTTGTGGCGTCCTGCACTGGCAACAGAACTACCGCGACTGCCATTTGTAATTTTCCCGTTACGCGCAGTAGTCGTTGAACCATCTCCGTATGAGGCAACCATTGTGATAATGTCGCCTGCATGACGTTGTCCGCGACGAGCAGTATTAGAGTCAAGCAAGATAGCGAGATTTTCATCTTCTTCGCTACCGGCTAAAACATTAATCGTCACCGTTTGAGGCGTAGGCGCTGACCAACTGACTAGATTGCCATTGATGTCCATACCAGTTTGCGCAATATCGACAGCTGGCAAATCTAATGGATCGGCATCATCAGCGAACGTTGTTATTTGAATACCGGTTGGAAATGTTTTGTGTGCTTGAATAACAATACTCAAGCCGGTTGCTGATACATCATTCATATTGTGTTCCTTACACTAAGTTGTGAGAGCCTTCGACTTTACGAACCCAGTCGCCCTTACCGTAAATTAATACATATTTCATCACGTACTCGGGCAAATCAGATGGGCCTGTGCTTTCGACAATTTGAGCGTTGTACCAATAACCCTTGTTTTGTACATCATGCCATGCCAAATCATCACCAGAAGCGTCTGTCACCGCGATTTTTTGAACATCAGTTAAGGTTTTACCAGCCAAAATGGTGCCGTTATTAATCGCCTTAGTTACCGCCCCTGCAATCACCATCATTGCTCGTGCTTCACCGTCTTTATTGGCAGGAACTCCACGTGTGGCCATTAACAAACTAAACCACTGTTGTGAGATATAGGCCTTTAACCATTGCTCGTTAGCATGGACACTCATATCTAATGGGTTAGCAATACCACCACATAAAAAACCACGTTGATAGAAACTAATATGTGAACCCGATACCGCCGTTTCTCCGTAATAGTTCACCCGTAGTTTATCTAAGCGATCAGCGTCAATATCGGTCGTGATTTGCGATGGGAACGTGACACCAAATTGACGGTACATATAGTTTGTCGTCGCATTGGTTCGGTCATAATCCGTGGCTGACATAATGGCCATAGGCAACGCATGAACAAAGAATTTATCCGCTGTTCTCAGGTTTAAGGCTGTTGAAGCCGTTCCCACCAACGCTCCACTAAAATCTTCAGCATTTTTGTTAGTCACAGATAAATGAAGTTGGTACTTCACGTTTTCACCCGCAACATACTGCGCCAGCTCTACTGCATGTTCTAATGAGAGTTCCGTTAAAAACGTTGCGCTACCAAATGAGTCTGAAATTGCTTCAGATGTGATGAACGCTTGCAATGGAGTCTGAGCAGGATTACCGGCTGATGATGTGCCATGGCTAATATTCATTGCATCAGCAAGCACTGATTGACGCACGCTAATATCAGCACGCTCTTGTACGCCACCGCTAATAACAAAAGCGCTGTCTAGGGAATTAAACGTGACATACGCGCTAGAAAACTGAGGTTCATTTTCTGCATTCAATTTCGCTTGCACAGCTGTCGCAACATCCGCATATGATGTGCTTTCAGTAAGATCAATTCCTGTGATTGTTTTTGTCACTTTTCCAATGGTGATATTGAGTTCACCATCATTAATCAATTTTAAATCGGCTAAATCCCCCGTTTTGTTGCCAAATAAGGTCGGAGCTCGACCAACGGGCTCATAAGATGCAATTTGCAATTCTTTGGGCTTGCTTGCTGGTGCTGGGCTGACATAGCTGAAATACTGTCGTGCAAAATGTGCCTCGGGTGAATCAGCACCCAATAAGTCATCGACTTGGCCACTGGCAAATTCAAGCACTTTACCTGCAGGGATTTTAGGATTAGTTGAAAAAATACGAGCCGTGAGCTTGCGCATCGGTACAGCAGACGCGCCAATCACCGCACTCGCGATATCGACATAGCGAGTTTGTTTGATAGACATAACGTTCCTTAAATACGATAAATATCGGGATACAACGCACTCACGGCGTCAGTATCAGGATGAAGTGTGCGATTAAATGTCACATTGAAATCAAATGAGGGGTTTTGTTCGTAGTTGCCCTGGTCATTCAGAAAATAAGGCGTTCGAATACCGGTTGCACGTTGAATGCCAATACCTTGTTTCCGAAGTGCCTCAACAAACGGTAATGAATTGGCGATCATTCTGACAATCGCGGTAATATCCTTGGCTGTATAATTGCCTAATTGCGTCACGAACGCTTGAACTTGGTACGTATTTTCTGATAACTGGTTTTCTTGGTGATTGGCTTTATTGCCTTGAACATTATATTTTCGCCCTTGCCAGCCGTGGCCGTTTTCATTAATGGGAAAAAACATCACCATATTATCTTCACGACCTTGCTTTGTAGATTGGAAACCGGCTTTAACAGGGATCTCAATACCGACTTCTTTTAACTGCAACAAGAGTTGCTTACGAATTGCGACATCAACATCATAATCCGTCATAAGTGCCCGCCTCGATACAGATCACCGATTTCCAGCCATCTTGTTCGTACCAGTCTGCATCACCCACTACGTCATATTTACGACCATTGAACACCAGAAAATCAGGAGATGTACCACGTTGAACGGCTTTAATATCATGAGAAGTATATAAGCGCCGGTACACTTGGCTTGTATCTAACCCCATTGATTGAACATCTTGAGTATCAACGGCCTGCCAACTTCCACGAACTTCTACGGGATCGTAATAGTAATTCTGGTCATTCCCTCTAGCATCAGGCCCACGCTCCTTAAATCGAAACCAAAGCACCTTTTGCTGGGGAATATAACGTGAAGCGATACGGTTTAAGTTACCAAACATTATTTATCCTCCACTGCGAAACTAACCGCTTGAAGCATTTGGCCAGTATCGACTAACGGCTTATCGGTGGCTTTGCCTTTGCTATGTCGACGAGCTCTTGCTTTGACCGTTGACTCCTCCAGCGCTGGGGTGGTGACTGCTTTTATTGCCATTTTCACATCGCCCGCAACCGTCGCACCAATTTGAGTCAGTCCATTATCCAGCGTGATATTGCCCTTAATAGAGGCTTTCACAGCACGAAAAATTAACTGACTATAATCCTGCTTTTTATCATTCATGGTCGGTCTTAAAAATGGGCGAGGAGGAATGCCACCAGCGGGATAGCCCAACTCTTGAATAGAAGCAACATAAGCAATAGGTGTTCCATCGGGGTACTTTGAATGCTCAAAGAAGCCAACACTTAATCGCTTTTTAGCCAATTCATCGTAAACCGCTTTTAATTGTGCTAATTTAGTCATTAACGTAATCGCCCTCCTCGCGTAAATCGCCCTCCTACACCCCGAAAAGCTGAACGCTCACCGCCACCACCAAAATATTGAGGAACGCTACAACGCTTAATCAGTGCTAGAAACTGCTGGCCAAAAGTTGTCATTTTAAACCAGTGCGACCAGTCCGAACCGGCAGGGGGTGCCGTAAATGACACGCTCACCTTATCAATGGTTACACTCGTCACCACACCGGTGGGCGACTCATCATCAGCAATCATTTTTCTGAGTGTTAGCATGTGTGCAACAACGAGCATCCACAGCTCGTTAGTACAAACACCCTTACAGGCAGAGAAATAGTTCAACGCAGATTGAGCAATGATAAATATTTCATCATCACCCACAGAGTTAAACTGCGGATAGAGCACACGGAATGACGTTAAAGGGAATGTGCTCGTATCCATAATCACTTACCTTTTTTGTTGGCTTTAGGAACATCTAACTTTTCAGCCTCTAACGATTCAGGAGTGTCAGGGGCTGATTGGTCGCTAGCTTCCATATCAGTGGCAACTTTTTCGGGATCTTCTTTGCGATGCTCAACTGTAATAAAGCCATTCTCACAATGAAGCTTAAAAACGTGATTTTCTTTGAGCTGTTTATATTGCTCATCAGTAATTTCTGTCACACGGCCACGCGGTGTGTACATGTGTTTAGTCATCACGTTAGCTTGGCCAGCAATAAACACTTTCCCGTCTTTTACCGTATAGTTCTGGTCATTTGATAAGGTGCAATATGCGTAAAGAGGCATGGAGTGCTCTCCTATTGTTTAGATATAAAAAAGCCCTCAAATGAGGGCGCAAAAAGAGAAGTGGTAAGATTAAATGCCGGTTAAGCGTGTCACCGCCCACGGACGAGTTACAAACACACCCGCTGTCGCATTGGTCGCATCTTCCATATACCCTTTAATTTGATTGAGTGAACCTAATAACTGGTATTTCACAGGCACGACTTGAAGGATCACCGCACTGGTTGCCGTTGAGCCATCATCAATGCTATCTGCGAACATATAGGCCACATCAGCCCCACCATTTGCGCCAACAAATTCAGGAGAGAAAACCAGACGCATATTTGGATAGTTTTCATTTATCCATTGTTTGACTGTTTCACCACGTGCCACCGGATTAGCCACATTCAGTGCAGAACGAAAGCCCAACGGCAATGTTAAGGTAATTGGCGTATCATCTTTGATAATACCGCCAGAACTCGTTTCAATACGCGAGAACATATCGGTAATATCGGCAGTAATATCCGCAAAGGTTCCGCCTTTCCATTTACCCTTTGCGGTTTCATAGGCGGGCAAATTAGGCTCATTCATCAAACCAAAGACGCGCGTTTCAGGGCTATTAAACCCGTAGTAACCCACGCGCTCACGCCCTTGCTCTAATGATTCAGTCACTGAATTGCGCTTTTCTTCCATCGCAACAAAGCCTGCAGACGATTGGCGTGCTTCTTCTAATTTCCCCACTTGGAAACCCAATTCGAAACGGACAAGACCACGGCGCTCTTGGTCTTGCGCATAAGACGCTAATGGTACATTGGTATGGTCACCATAAAGCTCTGCTTTACCAGTTGGCGTTGCGACATTCAGAATAATTTCTTCATCATGCCACTCACCCGCATTGACAATACCGGTGATTTCATCCAGTACACGCACGCGCGTTGCGGTACGAATGACACCCGGTAAAACGTGTTGCAACATTTCGCGTTGAATTAAGCCCCCCTGCATTGCACCACCGCTAATCGCGGAGTCCATCGCAGAAAAACCACCAAAGCCGATTTGCGCTAATTCACCGTATGTCCATTTCTGATCAGGGTTAATATTCAGTTGTCCATGTTTTTTGACATCACGGCCAGACATGTGAAATTTAATGTTACTAACTGGCATTACTCACCTTCCTTTGGAGACACTGGATATGGGATTTCTGTTAAACGAATAATGCCCAAATGAGCACTCTCTGTAGATTCAAGGTGTCGGCTGATATAACCAATAACACGATCACCAGCATTAATTGTTGCTTTAGACGATAACGAGCCGTCAGCTTCATCGAACACAACCGGTGCGTTGATTTTTCCTGCCACTTCTTTTAGTTCAACGAAAACTTCACCCATTGTCAGGAATTCGCCCTGTGTGCCGTTAAGAGCAAATTTTTTCTCGATACGATAGGCTTTAGGGTTAATCATGATCCCAGCAAATGCGCCTTTACCACCTACCTGAACGGATTCCACTGAATCATCGTTGTAGGTATACGCGCGACCGAAAATATTTAGCTCTTCATCCGCTGAACTAAGAATGGCTGAAACAGCGCGAATAGGGCCTGCATGACTAATTTCACCGACAACACCAGAAATTAGCCCATTTGCTACTGAATTAGGAATTGCCATTATTTCTCCCCCCATTTATCCATAATTGATTTATTGCTCACTGCAGAGTCCATTGTTGAACTCGGTTTTTGAGAGTCAGGAATACGCCCTTGCATCCAAGCATCGAGGGCGATCGCTTCGGCGCCCTTACTGCATTGAATACCCAGTTTTTCAACACCGTACTCTGCGACTTGTTGTTGAGTCATAGCAGAGTGGTCAAACACACCAATGAACGGCGTTAACTTATGTGCTAACGAATCACGCACACCGATTTGTTTGAGTAACTCACCAGTATCCATTACCGGTTTTGCTTTCTCTAATCGCTTAACTTTACGTTTTAGAGATGCCATTTCATCCATTGCGGTAATGCTACTATTCAGGCGTTTTAAACGACGATGGAGGCCATCAGTAGTTGCTTGATCAAGATGCTCTTTGGCTTCTTCAATCGCTTCAACTGCAGTTTCAATCGCAATTTCGGCTTTCTCAACTGCCTCGGGTTCGCCAGTTCCCGCCTCTTCTGTGGCGACTTCGGCTTTTTCCACCGCTTCTTCCGCTTTCTGCTCTTCGTCAGGGTCTGAATCAGTTGAAGGTTTATCTTTATCGTCTGGTTCATCGTCTGTCGCAGGCTTAGCGCTGGTAATTGCTTCTTTGATAATGGCTTTTAACGCTTCCAATTGCTCAGGCGTAAAGGCACCTTCATCAGTAGTTGGTTTGTCTTTGTTTTCATTTTCAGGATTCATGCGAATAAGTTCCTTTGTGTCTATGGTAATAACGGAATGGTCTTGCACAGCAACATCAGCGCCAGTGCGCCCTTCATCAACTAACGCAAGATGGTTGGCTCTAATATGCCGTTGTATGGCGTCATAACGTTCACCGTTAAATTCGCCTGGTGTGAAATCGTAAACACAGCGATAACCAGGAGATAATTCAATTTTTCCTCCATCAATTTGGCTAATCGCTGAATTAGAAAGGATTTTGATATTGCCTCTGAGGTAGGGGTATTCAAAATAAACCCGCTCCCCGATGACTCCTTGTATCCCCTTTTTTTCTGCAGGTGTGCCGTCTTTCCCTAACATTTCATGCTCATCAACAAAGGGCATTAATTTGAAAGAGTTAATTGTCTCTGTGCTGGCTAGTTCTTCTTGCGGGCGATACACCTTATAAATTTTGTCGGGTATTGGTGCACCAATTTCACACCCCAAATAATCAAAAACCCCAACTTTAGAGATGGGGTTATCTTTTACTTCCAGCCAGCCGTTTAAATCATATTGTCGCTTTGTCATGTCTCCTCACCAAAATCAATAACCGGTGTCCAGAAGCATTTACAGTTTGGCAACTGTCCGGGCAATCCTCGCTCTCCCGTTTTGGGATCAATAATTGGTGGGTTATCTAAATCGAATACTTCACCATCCAATTTAATATGCCATTCACGAGGTTCTGCACCCCCACCAGAGTGATGCCAAACTGCCTTACGAATACCAGCAGATTTCATACGTTCATAGTTAACCGCCGTTGTAATCTTTCGCGTTTGATCAACTGCGATAAAACTCGCTCTTTTTTCTAGCTTTTCCTTTTCTATATCAATAAGCGGTTTCACTTCATCAAATAACGTTTTAGCGCCTTCACCACCTTGGCTAATAGAGAGTAAGGCAACACTTTCAATACGTTGATGAAATTGCAGTGGAATAGATTTAATGAGTGATACGTTTTCAGCCGTAGAGGCAATGATTTTATCTTTCAGAGCTTCAGGCATATTAGGGGTTTTGATAGTGATCCCCCCTGACAGCTGTTTGAGAGAATCATCTAAATTACGCTTTGCGCCTATATCGACTTGAGAAACAAACTTATCCGCAATCTCTGAGGACTTTTGCTTAAAAATACTATCCCATTTACGTTTTAGCCGGTTCAACCAGATACGTGTTTGACTGGCAAAACTAGCATCCATCGTAAAACCCTCAAAGTCGTCATTTAATTCACTAAACACTTTTTCATAGTCTTTAATCATTGAATTAATGAGTCGTGACATGTCACATTGATAACGACTAGAGGGAGCTACTGAATACTGCAGGGGCTTCCCTTTCATTACTGCTTGGCGAGAGGTTGCCCATTGCGCTCGCTTCGTTTGTACTCGTATTCGCCTCGACATAATCTGCCTCGTTCACTTCAATGCCGTAATAGCTGGATGCTTTATCGCTGGCTAGTTTCTTACGAATATCTAGCCCATCAATGGCCCCTGTTGTTGCATAGGCTGAATCGGCTTGTGCTTGCTTAAGCTCAATATCTGCACTCTCAACAGCCGTTGGGCTATCAAGTGGTGCCCATGTGATAGAGATTTCTGTCACGGGTAAATCTTCGCTACGCATTAACATGTCGTAATGACGCTGTAATAGCTCTTCAAGGTCGTTTGATTGAATACTTTCAAGCTCTTCGCGGTAATTGGCTTCTTCGTATTCCCCCGTTGAATTAAAGCCTTTCGGTGTAGTACCTAATAGCTTTGTTGCTGGTACATTGGAAGCCGATGCCACCAGCTGATATTGCGTCATGATTGTTGCATCTAAATCCGCTAATGAGGTGTCGAATTGCTGAACGACATCTTCTTTGCCTACTGTCTGAACACCGTAATTATCTCTCGTTTCAATGAAATCAAGAATATTTTGGCGAATAGTCAGTTCATCCATCCCTTCAATATCTGCCATGCCAATCGTCAGTAAGCGCTTGGTCATTGCCAGTTGTGGTGCTTCATTCGCTGTGCGTTCTGAGGCATAGACTCGCTCATAAATGCGTTCTGGCACTGATACACCAAAATAGTTGTAAAGTGGCTTAAGCACGTTAGGTACAGGGAATGGTACAAACTTAATAAAGTGAGACTTGTGATATTTACGCCCACCGATCACATAATAAGTAGGCTCGTAGAAATCCATGCTGGCAGGATCTTGAACATTGGCATCCGTTAAATCAGCCGTTACCCATTGTGGGTCAATCTGTTTAATTCCCTTGTACATGCCTTTGGTCACGCCATCGATATTAAACGGGTTTTCATACCACTCTTTCGGGTTTGATGTCTCAACAACAAATAACGCTAAACGACCGCCGTATACTCTCCCAAAGTGAACCAGCTCTTTCAGTTGGTGTGTAATACGGTATTTTTTATCACGTTTGCGGAGCTTTTTGCTGATAGCGCGATCATCGTCGTTATCACAATCAATATCGTAACCCTGACGTATCGCATCACGCGCGGGCATATTGCAGGCTTTATCCACCAGCCAATGTTTGGCGATAACCGCACACATATTGTTACCGATAAACATTTGTGAGGCATACCAAGAAGCCTGTGACTCCGGCACACCGTAAACCTGCTCACCTTTAAATGAGGGAACATAACTATCAATGCTATCCATTGCGACGCCATTGATTGTAGGCTGGGGTAAGTCCAATCCTTTAAAGTCATTATCAGGAACCAGTGAAGAATATAAATGCGTTGAGAACGCAGACCGTTTGGGTGCTTTTCTTATTTCAATTTTTTTCTTACTAAATGGCCACATACTAAGTCCTCTTACGAGAGAAGAAACCGCCTTTTTTCTTCTGGTATAAATCACGTAGTGCCTGCGTCATCGCATCCACTGTGTCGTCATGGCCAGCAAATGGGAATGTGGTAATTTCCTCCACAGTTTCCACAATCCACGGTGCAATGTCTTTGTGGGGGAGCCACACATTTCCAGCCTCCCATTCAGCAGTACACGCATGGGCACGAGCAACCTTGCTACCATCTGGCTCGACGGGAATTAACCCTGATATGGTTGATTTGAGAGAGTCGATTACAGCAGGGCCATTAGCTTTGTCTTCCACCAACTTACGTCGCCCTTCAGGGAATTTTTCAGCTAACCATTTCACCGACTTTAAGGTTTCAGTAAAACTCATGCGCTTTCTAATTTGATACAGTAGATAAGCATTTGCATCTTTCTTGCCCCATACCTGCCCCACCACATAGTCAGTACCGTCACTATCTTTAAAGGTCATATCCCAACTATGAATAACCGTATCGAATTTTTCAGGTAGGTCTTTCGGTAAGTAATACTGAGCAAATTCTTCGTGGAAGATTTGACCATCACCCGGCTTAGGTTTTTGTTGGTACATGGCAGACCAGAAGTAATCACCGAGGATTGCTTTTGTCTCAAGAAGTTTATCAAGAGGGTGTAACTCAGGAACAAGCGCCTCATTCTTATCGTTGATAGCAGGAAACGTTAATACTTGCGTCTCTGGTGCAATATCTTTTAATCGTCCAGATAAGTCATCAGTAGCCCACCGAGTGGCCATGATGATTTCACCGCTATATTTAGAGAGACGCGTTTTAAACGTAGAAACGTACCAATTCCATATCGACTTTTTAGTCGTTGGACTCAAGGCTTCTTTTGAGTTCTTTATTGGGTCATCAATAATACCGAGATCAACTTTCTTACCTGTTAATGGCCCACCTACACCAGCACAAACATAACTGCCTTTGTGGTTAACAATATCAAACTCGTCAGAATTACGTTTAACCGCAATACCGTTTTCAGGCTTATTGCCTAACCAGCTTTTAGGAAATAGCGCACGATATTCATCGGACATCATAATTCGCTGAACATCTGTATTCATATCCCCAGCTAAATCTGAGGAGTACGATAATGCCCCAACGCGCATATTTGGGTATTTACCAAAGAAATAGGCTGGCAAATAGCGAGAAACAATATCAGACTTACCATGCTGAGGGGGCGCACTTAAAATTAACTTAGGGCGTTCGCCCTTCATCATATTTTCAATAAATATATCTAGCGCATTACACACCGTTTCTGAAAAGTGGCTTGTAATGTATTCATGGTTTATATACTGAATAAATTCATGCAAACTACGCCTAGCTATCTCTCTCCTGACCTCTTCATCAAACAAGTCGAAATTGACATCCATAGAGATACCTAAAGTGACAAAAACAACCCTTTCATACCGTAATTGGCACGAAATGATTTTCATGTTTTTGATAACAATTGATTAACAATAAAAAAGAGATTAAACAGAAAGAAAATTGTTACTTTTAGCGGTTTAGGTTGTGTTTTTAGTTGAGTTCAAAAGTGAAGGGGCGCATTAGAACCATTATGTTAAATAGAGCTACTTTTCACCCTTTTTTCTCAATTGAAGTAGTTGCTCGAAACTAAGGTGACTTAAATCTATTCCTGTTGTTTGAATAGGCCCACCATCGGCACCAGTTAATTCCGTCTTGTTCTTCAGCATACCTAAATGCTGTGCAACCATCTTAAGCGCTTCATCTTGATTACGAGTGATAACCTCAACACCAAACTTACCTTCTTTCACTCCCGCAAATACTCGACGAGCTGGCCCTGTTAAATCACGCGTATCATGAAAATGCGCACGACCAACACCAGCACCGTTACAGCGCGGACAATCAGGATTTGGATCTAATGTTTCATCGTAACCATAGCCACCCACATCTTGTGGAGGAGGTTTCTTTGCTACGACTGCTTTTTTAGTAGCATCTTCAAATTCTATTGAGTCACACCACTGATAATTGAAACCAAAGCCCCAGCAATGACGACAACATAATCGACGGTATTCAGTCAGCTCGTTAACGTCTGCTGTTGCAATATCCCACCACATTTTTAATACAGCGTCTTGGGTTATCTCTGTTCTGCGTTCCCGTTCTGCTAATGCGTCAGTGATTGCTCGTGAAACCTTAGCATTTCTTAGCATGCGAGTAGCATTGACATAAGCTGTATTTCCTTCGCCTTTATAGCCAGCTCGCTTATATGCTCCCGTTCGATTTAAGTCGATGAGGTATTCACTAACAAATTTAACCTGTTGTTCAGTTAGCCCGTAATTGCGCAGACTAAACGTGTTTTCATCATCGTGCGCATTACTGGATTCATTACTATGCGCAGTTGGTATATCACTATTGCGCATTGGCTCTTTTGCGCATTCTTTTTTCTGCGCAGTGCGCAATTTCTTGTGCGCAGTTTTTTGCGCATTCTGCGCACTGGATATTTTGATATATCGTCGGGCTGTTGAGTAGTTCAGTTCCTTTAGTTCACACCACTCTTTAGGGGATATTCCTGTTATAGCATGTTCGGCGAGGAACTGTTGTTGTAGCATCCCCCAATCCGGTTTTGCCATTGTGTTTATCTCCTTTGCCTATTAAAAAGCCCACTCGAAAGTAGGCTTTGTGATTGGCTATCCCCACACATATTTAGAGAGGCTCCGATTTTTAGTGTGCGATTACACTTTATTCACATTAAAAGCTTAATAAAACATCTATTATGATAGCGTATTCATACTATTACTTCGTTTTATCTTGCTCCAAACTCTGGATGTTTTTTATTTTTGACACGCAGCGCCCATCAACTAAAGTTAATTAGCGCTAGTCAAAATCCTCTCCCCATTCCTCATTCATCCATTTGAACATATCTTTATTTTCAGAATTAGGTCCAAAACCTGACCATGTATCTCCATCTTTATTCATTTCTATAACCAGCATCCTAGTACCAGGACAAATCTCTTGTAACTTATCCCTCAAAAAACTGGCACTCATATCTTCCTTACTTGATGTTAACAGCCAGAAATTATTTAACCAGCTCCACCACCCAAAACCGTTTGATTTAACAAATTTTTTTATTTCATCTATTTGCTGTTCTGTAGTAGAATTTAATCCTATTATAAATTTCTTTTTCATTACTTTTTATCCTCCGCTGCGTCTTTATTACCATCATTAGAGGATGTTATGTTTAGGACTTTTGGGTTACCATAATCCTTCTCACTATTTGTTAGGTTTATATGCTGGTTTTCAATGTGTTCACCAGTATAGCTGTCACCAACTACCTGTTTTTCTATTGCCATTTTTTGTATTGACCACTTTTCACTTCTTAAGTAATCTGGGTTATTAGTCAAACAATGCCAGTAAACTACCATCAGGAATACCAAGATAGCTAGTAGCAAGATAAATGTGCCGACCTTCAGTAAATTGTCAGCCTTGAAATAAACCTCCGCAATTAACGCTGAAATCAATATACCAATAACCCATAACAAGGGGTGTATAATTGTTGATTTCTCCCCAGTTTGATTGGCCTGCCCGAATAATGACGTGATCCATTTAGGTGAAATCAAAGCTGCTTTCCTCTAGATATAATTAATTTCACCATCTTATCACACCTACTAATATATTTGTAAAATGGCCATTTAGAATATTCTTCCAGTCAAATCTACATAAAATGCCACTAATACTCTAATTTGTTATTTTTTATTCTCTATATACACTATCTGCTTAGAGGTAGCAGGTCTCAACTAACACACAGGCCAGCAACAACACCGCTCTATGACATTACTTTGATTGTCCTTTTCTAATTTGTTCTAACGCATCGAGTTGAATATTTGCCTGCTTGAGATCCGCTAATAAATAAGGTATCCATTCAATAGCCTGACAATAAGTTAATTGTCGGGAGGAAGTGAAACCAACACCTGTTGTGTCAATCCGCTTGGGATCGCCGGACAAGGTGCTGGCTCGTAAACGGTATGTGTCGTAGAGCATCCCATCAGTAAAAGGCTGAGGAACAATAAGATCACAAGTTGGCTCTTTCTTAAGAATCGTTCTGTATTCAATGATTTTCTCCTGTGATTCTGCTTTAGAGACAATGCCGTTTCGATAAGCAGTACCCGTTATTTGATTGATACGGTTGAATTCGAATGACTGTTCAGCAATCAACTTGCTTTGTTTGTCATTATCGACTTGAAGCCTGTCATTATCTTTTTTCAGCAGCTTATTATCATCGTGAACAGTAACAACCCACCAGCCTAGGCCAACAACCATAATGAATAGCCAAAATGATTTATCGAATTTCATTACAAACCCCAATACGCATTAAGCCGGATATGACTTATGTGTTAATTGGAAGTGCGGGCCGTCTTTAAAGCTTATCCAGTTGCCGCCCCACTCAAGGTCAACGCCTAGCTCTTTTGCAGCTTGAAGCATTGCATCAGCAACTAATTTGAATTTCGACCAATCTTTCCATGGGATTTCACGATTAACCAGCGGTGCGCAGTCAACTGCATGGCCAGTTAAGTGGCGGCTGTTCATTGTCTGGCTAGCGCCATTTTTCACTAATTGTCGTTGACGAGCTTCCGTTCGCTTACCTTCGATAACCATAAAATCGACATCGCTTAATTCTAGTGCTCGTCGAGTTACTTTGATTAAATCAGGATGAACACCCTGCATGTTCTTTTCACTACGCGTACTAAATACAAATTTACTCACCACTAACCTTCCTTAAAAACCGCTTTTCTAATGTTTTAATTAACTCAGCTCCAGACCAACCGGCTAAACCAGCAATACCACCAGCTAATTCTGGAACCCACTCATAATAGCTAGATGCTAGATACACCATTGCACCAGCAAAAATAGAGACGATAACTTGAAAGAAAAATACCCCCCAACTTATATGCTCCCCATTCAGCGCTTTATATGCACAACTAGCTGCAGTGCCTAACAAAGTCATGACGCTGATAAGTATGCCCACAAGCCAGTTATAGTTATTGGGGTCTTTATATGGCATTTTCTTCATACCTCCCCCTTAGCTTGGGGCTTATTAGTTAATAAAAGTCGGACTTAGTCATAATTACTTTCGTAATCTAAACTGTTCTATTTCCAGTCTGGTTTGTTCAAATCGCTCTTTCTCAAGTTCAACCCCAAGAACTCGACGATTTAACTTTAATGCGGACTTTAGTGTTGCACCTGATCCCATAAAGAAATCAGCAACCAGATCACCTTCGCGACTGCTTGAGCGAATAATGTGTTCCATCATTTCTGCTGGTTTTTCACAAGGGTGTTTACCTGCGTAATATTGCACAGGTGGATACGTCCACACATCGGTGTAAGGAACATCAACGGTGACAGAAAAAGGACGACGTAATAATTGATATTGTTCAGCAAGCTCCTGGTATTCTCGACTAAGAGAAGCCTGAACCTCTATCAAATCAGCATGATCACGATTTAAAGGATTACTACTAAACTTTTCACTTGCTACACGCTGAAACAGCTCCTGCAGTTTTTTGTAATCAGACTCACTAGGTAGTTGCCATTGGCTATAACTAAACCAGTGTGAAGCCATATGCTTACCTGTTGTCTGTTTTATTTCTTTTGCTGTTATTCCTAATGATTCACGTGCAGATTTAAAATACTCAATTAAAGGCTTAAATACGTTTTCTTTAAGCGCCTTGCATTGCTGAAGATAAGCACTACTTTTGCCCTTGTATGGGCTTTGATAATGTTCAGCAAATAAAATTCTTTCAGTGCTTGGGAAAAAACTGCGTAAATCAGCTTTACATGCCCTACGCCAAGGCCCTGATGGTTTAGCCCATACAATGTGACTTAGAATATTAAATCTTTCACGGACGAGCAATTCTGTATCTGACGCTAGTTTTGAACCACAAAATATATAAATACTGCCATTAGGCTTTAATACTCGCCAAAATTCAGCAAGCATTTCATCAAGCCAAGATAAATACGCGGTGACATTTTCCCACTGATTATCCCAACCACACGCCTTTACTTGAAAGTATGGCGGGTCAGTTGCAATTAAATCAATACAGTTGTCTGGAAGTGTTTTTATATAGCTGAGTGAGTCATCATTGACTAAATTCACACTGTTTAAATTCACAGTATTTTTCATAGATCAGGAGAACCTTTTTTGATAAGCTCACAATGCTTTGTGCACATAAGCAGTGGGCTTTAGTTTGTCCGTGATCTACCAGAACGGGCAAATGACAGCGGGGATGTTAGTAGCATCCTCACTGTCGCCCATTTTCACAGTATTAGATATTTTGAAATGTGTTTTCTTTGATGTTTTCTTTGATTAGTCCCGCCATCGCCAACTGCGTTAATATCAATTGACAACGTGGCTCAGTTAAATAAGTAAATTGTGCAACTTCGCCAGCTGTAACTTCCATCGTGTGCGGAACAACTTCAAAAACAAGTCTTGCCTCTTCTGTCATATCACTATGTTTTAACATGATATTTTAATACCTTTGGTCAGTTATTGGTCGTGAATACACATGTAACTCTGAACAAAGGAAACAGCAAGCCTTATCTGTTTTAGATACAAAAAAACCCAGCGCTTAGGCTGGGTTAGTTGGTCACTGTATAAAAACGGCAACTTATACTTAAATAGTGGTTCATTGGCTCAAAGAAGTCAACACGTTCTTGCTATTATTTTTACTTTTCCACTCTTTTTCACGTTTTTTAAATGCATCTTTTAAATATGGGTAAATTAAATATTCAGCTGAACTAATTATGTCCTCAATTTCTCTTCTGCATGTAGACATAGAGGGTTTTCTATATTCTACCGTTCTATTGCGTCTAATCATTTGGCGCGGTTTCACGATATGGTGATAATAACGAGCAATAGCGCGATCTGAACTACCAAAGGCATACCGCAGTAATAAGAGCGTAAAGGCTATTCTGTCTATGTGATAAATTTTATCGACCACTTTAGCGATCAACATACCATCATCATCATTACACATTTCTCGCTCGGGATAATCGCGCCTTTCTACTGTCGCCATAAATTCAGCGATAATACTGCTTTGCCTTTTTTCTATCCTCCCTGAATAAACCCATGCTCCAAATTTTGATAACCAAGGCTGAATCCATGCGACTTGATCATCATCAAGTTTTAACCCATCAGATATACTCTTTATACTCGACATGCTCGTAACTCCATTACTTCTTGCTTAGTCTGTTCCAATAACTCAATCTCGGTACCATGAATTTCTTGCCACGATTTAGGCGAAGCGTGAAAGCCGGTTTCGTAACACGCTCTATGATGTGGAGGACACAGTGGTAAAACATCCGTATGACTAGCCCGTTGTGCCATTCCCTGCCCCGTTCTAACATGATGAATTTCCGCTAAACTGGCTCCAAACCCCATATTGCGACAACAAATACACCCCAGTTCTGCTACATCTGATAGCCACTGTCTTTCTTCTTTGGTCTTTGATTTGATCATTGGTCTTGCCTCTATGTGAAACTTAATAATTGAGATACTGTATTTTCTACAGCTTTTTGAGTAGGGAATTGCTTGCGAAGGATAAAATTCCACAGCACATCGAGTGTGGCTTTGTAGAGTTCACTAAATGCTAAGTCGTCCATATTTGCAAAGCTGATTGATTTAGCGACACGACGCAAACTACCGTCTGGCATTTCAAACGTATCGTAATAACCGGCTTGCTCTATGACCCAATAACGAAAAGCATCAAATGACTTTGTTGCTGAGATATTTTGCGCACGATTTTGTGCAACTTCTTCAAGATAGATATCAGATGCGAATAAAAGCGCGTCAGCATTATCCGTGTGATATGAAAGGAATGTGACGTAACCACGCACTAATTCTTTTTCTTCAGGTGAAATTGTACCGCCAACCGGCTCCCAATATTCATAGCCTAAATTAAGTAATGCGAAGTATTTACGATGGAATCGAGGGTTACGAGCTTTCTTAAAATTCGCTGAAAGCACATCACCACACTTGATTTTTGAATGCAGAAAATCTCTCGTAACAGGGTTAGCCGGTACAAGAGTATCGTTAGACATTTTGATAAAGCTATGCTGTGCCATACTTGACTCTCAGTTGACACAGCAAATATTTAGGATTGGGTGTTCAGGCCAATGGTATGATTATATAGGAATTAGCTAACCGAATAAATAAAAGAAGTTTTATCACTAATTGGTTTATTAACACAAAACAATTCTCGTACTAACTCTCTTGTAATCCCTGTTTTAACAAGAATGTTATTCCATGATAGGTCGTCTAACATTTCAATACTTCTAGTAAGTAACGTTGGTTCTTCAACTTGGATAGAATTATCCCCAGGCTCAATTGCAGTATATCCTTTTGTATTAAGATACATATATCCTTGTCTTGCTTGGTCTTTTGTAATTACCCCTAAAGCTGAAGCTCTATAAATTATCATTCTTAGGCTTACTCTCCAGCGTAATTTAAACTCAACTAAAGCACTCCAATCTAAATAACGCCCTTTCATTTTAGGAAATTCTTTCATGAAAGAAACTCTTGGAACCATAAAAGCACTAGAAAACTGATTTGCTTGACTCTCAGTTAAGTTATCTCCAGTAATAATTCCATCGTGTAAAACAATATGACCCAATTCATGTCCAATATCGGATCTAAATCGACATACAGAACTTTTAGCATCGTTACGAATTATTATTGGCCTCTTACTATTTACAGTAAAAGCATCAACTCTGTCATCAACATCGGACACATGTGCGATAATAATGCCTAAATTCTCAACGAATTTAACCATAGATGTTATTGGTCCTAAACCAATACCCCAATAGCGACGACAACTCTCAGCTATTCGTTCAATATCATCTAATGTACTCATTGCTCGATCTGAAATATCCGGAATATTTAGTTCAGGATATTCAATTTCATCTTCAAGAGCAGATAATAAAGAACTCAAGATTTCAGCCCTTGCTAATATGCTATTAGTTAAAGTTTTAGTTCTCGATTTTTTACTTCTAAAATGACATTGTTCATCTTCTATTGGGTAGCTACGCTCACTAAATAGAAAATTAGGCAATATATTCAAATGCCTTGCAATCTCATCAGTTAGCTCTTCTGATGGTTTAAATCCTTTCTCTAATTTGCTAATATATTGTTTACTTTTACCTAAAGCGGTCGCTAACTCTTCACACGACAACCCCCTCGCCATCCTAGCAAGACGTAATTTATCCCCTCTATAGCCTGATTTAAAATCAAACAGTTCCATCTTTTTTCACAGTTTCATCTGTTGTGTTACGGCGTTTCAATGGAGCATCATCAATATCAGCGGCATCAGGTCTCGCATCAGAACTATCCATCAACGGAACGGAAACAGTTTCATAATATCTAATTTCACTTACGCTAGAACCATTTTGGTTAATGCCTACTAAAGCCACATCCCATTGAGGAAACTCATCAGCCTCCTCAATAAAATACGGCTCAGCAAGTATTCGCCATATTAAATCATGCTCCGCTTCTAAATCATTACCGCCAAATAACGTTAATTGTTTCGATTCAGCTTTGTTTCTCACTAATCGATGCTTTTTCTTTGGTGCAAAAATACAGTCTTTCGAGAACTGGATAGGAACCATATTAATCGAAAAAACAAAATCAAGTCTTCCAGACACCATTTTCAATTCAGGTATGGTGCCTTCTTTAGCTGTTATTTTAATATGCTCTCTTACCCAGATATACTCACGTGATCCAGTAATCAAGCGACAATCTAATCTATGCTCATGTTTAGGAACCTCCATAAGTACACCAACAATAGATTTTAGTAAGTCCATAACTGGTTTTTGTTCTAAATATGGTTGGATATCCCAACAAGGGGCAAGGCTTCTATCTTCCATTCGTATTAAATCCTATTTTGTGAAATGTCAGATATATATTTTCGTATTTTCTTGTTTTTGTCAACTAGAAAACTTCGGATATATTGATATTTGACAACCAATACTCTTGATCTATTTATATACTCAATTTTATCTCATTATATCCTTTGGTTACCCAACATTGTGAATCGCCAGACAAACAGCATTGTTGAACAGGTAATTGCTCACCACAGCGTTTACACTTTTGCTTAGATAACATCTCAGCTTGCCTTTTATACTCAGCATCATCTTTACGAATAAGCATCTGTAAGTATTCAACAACGTCATACGGTTCTCGACCAGGCATGCGTAATACACAATTACGCTTTAACATTTCCAATTCTTGATTATCTACAAGTAATTCAATTTTGGTTACACCTAATTCTTTCTGCCGTTTACGTTGTTCTGATTTGCGTTCTGCTACTGTTTTTGCCATTGGTCTTGCCTCTATTAGTAGTACAACTGCTCACAAACAATTTAATCACTAAAGTTAAATTCAAATAAAAGGTAACCATGCTTGGAATGAATCACAAAATTATCCCAGCGTATTGCGTACCAAACTGGCGGGATCATATTCACTCTGTATATTGAAGAACCTATAGTGTATGGCTGAATTAAATCTCTAAAACCAACGACTAAATTCTTTAGTAAATCCGGATGCTTTGTAGCAATACCAAGCTGAAAAAACCATTCTTCCACTATTTTAATCATATCGTTTTCACTGATTTGCTCTAACGAAACATTCCAATGCTCAATGGGGTGTTCATCGCTATGAGGAATAATTACTGACTGAAGCGAGCTAAGTAACGTCGCTTTTTCTTCCACATAAGTGCACTCATAGTCAGGGGCAACATTTGGCTCCCTATTCAGTGACTCAACAGCGCATAAGTAGCCATTAATTTTTTCAACATCCAACAAAACAAGTTCTTTCGACATCGGTTTACATTTCATTTTTCATCACTTTTATTTGATTTAGATATCAATTACATATAATAAATTCAGCCAATAATTCATCATTTACCTCGATATAAGATAAATTTTCGCCCTAATTTTCTTTAATGCTTGCTGCCCTATCAGTCGATATTTACCATCTTTATCGATTAATTCTGATGTAGAAATTCCTCTTTGATTTCGACCAATTAATGGCCTAATCGGTGGTATCACTCGCCCGTCTTGTATTTGCTGATAATAAATAATTAACTGCTTTCTTATGAAATCCCTAACATCTTTATCGGGTAAATTATATTGCGTCATTCGCGATCTCGCCTCAGGCACAATTAAATACATAATATCTGAACTCCACGGGAACGACTCAATCGATGGATATCGCCACTCCATGTTGCTATAACGCTTCATTTCATTCATCACTTCACAGACTGAAGGCAAACCCATTGATTGCATCATTCCTTCACGGCACCAACCAATAAATTTTCCACAGGATGGCCAAAAATCTGATTCCTGCTGTCTGGCAATACTCATCCCGGCTTTTAATTGCTCAACAGATGTTATTTTATTTTCAATAAATGCGAGTACCCATTGGCGTTTAGTCGCTGAAATATCATCTCTATTTGAAAATACGGTATGTTTTGAAGCTGGGAAAATTTGTACTAAATTATCAAATAGCATATCAACCAGTTTTTCCGCATACGCATTAATACTTGTAGGTTTATTTTGTGGTTGAGCCAACTCGGATAATCTCTGGCCATCTCTAGTTTCAATCGCTGAAATTAAATTTTTCATAGGGTATTCCCCCATGCTTCAGGGCTATTCCAATGAACTTGATCCGATGTGCAGTTTTCATCATGAGAAATTTCAGCAAATTTTAGTACAAGCTTATCCCACTGTTTTCTAAGTGTGCTTGGACTAAGTACATTTTTGCACCAAAAAGGATCTTTATTTACCCTATTAAACAACTTGCATATTTGTCTATGAGTTCGACCATCAATTGTTCGCATCAATCGCACCTCGTTGGCCCATAACGCCCAATTAGGTTCTTTAGGTGGATCAATATCACTATCTGATTCAGATGCGTTATCGTAAAGCTCCATCACTCTTTTGAAAATCCATTGAGCACATAACAAATCATCTGCAGTACCCCATTGCCGTTTTTTAGCGCTGAATACAACAGCCTCAGGGTGACGAGTAATAAATAATTGGTCACTCGCATTTTTGTCTGGTTGTGAAGCAACCGGACAAGAAGGGGTTTTATTATCTGTAGTAATATATGTAGTAATCTCTGTAGGATCGAACTGCGGATTTGTTTCACCGCCACCGTCTGTTTTGTCTTGTCGCGGTCGTTCGTTTTGTTGTTCCGCGAAATCACTATTATGACTTTCCCCAGTTGCGCTTTGCGCATTTGGGGCATTTTCAATAGGTTGTGACATGACACTATCTAATTTTTCACAGTCAATTAGATAATAAATTTTATGTTCTAGGCGTTTATTAGTCTCAATCAAAATGCCTCTGCTAACTAAATGCTTTCTGGCCGTAAGTTGTTCTCGATAGCTTAAACCCGTCTCAGATTCAATTTCTTCTGATGTTTTATAAACACCTAATTTAGAGTCAGCTTTGTCTTGCCAATAAAATATTTGGCTAAAAAATATTACTGCATTTACACTACCCAAGCGTTTTACTAGCCCGGGGAAATAAGCAACTGGACGTCCAAAGTCTAATAACAAATCGGATGCTCTCACTTCACACCCCCAACGATTTAGCTATGTCATAACAAGCATTTTTATACTGCTCAGCGGTTAGTTTTTTTAGGCGTAACTTTTGTTTCTGCTTCTCATACTGTTCCCAAACTAATAACGCAATAACACGTCTACCCTCAAAGATATCTTTAATTTCTGATATGTGGGCAGGCTTATCATTCAGCATAAACCCGTTACGATATGTAATTTTTTCAGTTGATCTAATCATTGGTCTTGCCTCTTGAATTAATGCACGCTGGTCGGGCGTGATATCTCATTTAATGCACGTACTACATTGTTTATTTGGTGTGACATGTCACGACCCTCTAATAAGATTTCAGTCATAGCATCAGCAAAACGCTGAATAGCTACGGTTGCTAAATAGTTTTTGGTGTCTCCACGTACTCGAGCTAACCTTGAAGCTGGTAGTGCCATTTCTATCGCTGGCATTAACTCAGCAATCTTTCTTTGAGATGCACGAGAATCACCCCTTAACCAGCGAAATATTTGTTGCCGGTTATTGTTGATTGCTTTCCAATCAGCTTTACCCGATTGATCTTCAATTGCGTGTAAACGACCATGTTCTTGATTAATAACCAATCGTAAGTAAGCTCGGCTAATCTCAATAGCAACATACTCTTGCCCTTGTTCTACAGCCCAATTCTCAACTTCAGCTCTGATAATATTGATATCAAAATTCATTTTTGCGTCTCCTGTCGCTAAAAAATTGATTATGCATAATCAGTTTTTTAATTTGATACCTGTAATACTGAATGCTCCTTTGGTAAGCCATCCCAAGGGTTAGGATAATCAACTGGATTGAGATCATGTGGTGTTACTAACCAATTAGTTTTTGCTGACCATTCAATAGCTTTTCTACCTTTTGGTAGGTAGCTACCAGCTATAACTTGGCTAATAAACCCTTGGGTAACTCCAACCATTTTCCCAAATTCAGATTGGCTAATTTTTTGTTTTTTTAAATACAAACCTAATTTCATGTTTTTCTCCTGTTATTTAACAACTGAATATTAGCAATGCTAATTTAATAAATCAATAGCAATGCTATTGGAAAATTATTAGCAATACAAATAAAATATAACTATGAATAGAAAAATTTCAGAATCAGACAAAATTGCAGCTCAGAACCTACGAAATATTTGGGAAGCTAAAAGAGAATCTCTGGGCTTAACCCAAGAAAAAGCTGCAGATATTATGGGATTTGCAACTCAAGGCGCCGTAAGCCAGTATCTAAACGGTAGAACAGCTTTAAATACAGATACTATTCTAAAGTTTGCATCATTATTGAGAATTGATCCGGAGGATATTAATCCGGAACTAAAAACTTTATTAGACTATGTTAGAAAAACAGGAAAAGAAGAAGATACAAAACAACTAATGCCATCCACTCAAGATGAACATACAACATTAAAACTAATGGATGTATACGCGAAGGCAGGCCCTGGTGGCTTTATAAATAACGATTTCCCTGACACAATTAAATCTATTGAGTTTTCACCAGAGAAAGTTTTTGAGTTATTTGGCCGTAAAAGCTTAAAAGGAATTGAAATAATTAATATTAGTGGCGACAGCATGTCCCCTGCTATTAACCCCCGAGATGTTGTTTTTGTTGACACCCACAATGAGTTTTTTGATGGCGACGGTGTTTATATTTTTTGCTTCGAAAACTCGTTGTTTATAAAAAGGTTACAACGAGTTAAAGGCAGAAAACTAGCGGTTAAATCAGATAATCCTGCTTATGAAACATTTTATATCGAAGAATCAGAAATGTATGATCTTCGAATTATTGGAAAGGTAATAAGATCTCTTCCTATTAAAATGATTGATTTTGCGTAAAATAACAATGAGTTAAATATAACCACCGTTGATGAGGTGGTTTTTTTTCACCTAAATATTAGCATTGCTATTGACACATAAAATAGCAATGCTAATATTAAAGCCATTCAAAACAACACAGCAAGTGTTTAGGTAAGTGTTCAAATTCAGTTTTGCTGTTATGCCGGAGGAGAACTACAGCTCTCATCGTGACCTGTCATGATTACCACGACATAACGGTAAATTTTTTAGCAGTACCAGGGAATTTAATTAGTGACCGACCACAGCTATAAGGCAAGACCTGACAGCTCGGAAAGACGGGCAACAAATTTTAGACGTAAAAAAACCCACCGAAGTGGGCTCTTTTACCCGGGTCGCTGACCAAAGCTAACCGGAAGTTCTACTAGCGCGACCAAACGCTAGAAGAGGCAAGACCAATGATAAATCACTGATCACCGTTATTTTAAAGGAGTTGCTATGAAAGCACAACCTGAAAGCCTAACAGTCACACTCTATATTCACGCTCAAAAACAGTTCGATGGTTCTTACCAATATAATGCCTATGCATTTAAAGCAGATCCCAATACTGGGCTAGGTTTTGTTATTGCAGAACACACTATTGATGTTCCTTTTAAAGAGCCTACTCAAACTGATCTCATCCATGCTGAAATTGATTTTCTACGTAATGAGCAAGAAAAAATTCTTGCTGATGCCCAAGTGAAATCAAGCTTATTAGAAGATCAAATCCAAATGTTACTTTGCTTAGAAGGCAAGCCAATCTCTAAAACTGACGAAGAAATTCCTTATTAAGAGGCAAGACCAATGAAAACTTTTATCTGTGTATTTGAGCCTACGACCGAGGCTCGTACAAACAACGGTGCTGTACCGCTGGCTATAGCGTTAAGCACTGCTAATACAAAGCTGGCAACAGCAACGGCTGTAGTAAAATTATCTGAAGTATATCCAGAATCAATGGATAACTTTAATACTGATGAGCCTTTAATGAGTGAATACATTGACGGTTCTTCTTGCCCTACTTTAGATGCTTTCGATGAAAAATTTGCCATTGAAAATGAGTTTGATGGTACTCAATGGAAACCTATCGAATATAAAGAATTTAAAAAACTGGCCACAAAACCTCGTATCGCAAGTTTATTATTATTTGGTAAGACGCTAATAACTAATAAAGAATTGTCGCACGCATTGAAATACCTCAATGAAAGTAAAGAAAATCCAAAAATTTGCAATATCGCCACAGGTCTTGCCGAAATCACAAAGTTATCTTTGATGGATGCTGAACAAACAATGGAAATAGCACAGTCTATCTATGAGTTTGCTAATGATGATGTCACCGTTGAAGAGGCTAAGTCATTAGGTGAAAGTTGGCTGACAGAAGAACCAAAGCAACAGGAAGAAACGTCTTCTATCAAACGTAACTATGCAACCATAGATACTGAAATCGCATTAGCGTTATTAAATAATTTTGATCCTACTAATGTTCTTCCCTCTCAAGTGAAGAAAGCTAAAGAACTGATAGATGATGACGACAAAGCATGGAAACGCTGGTCAATGGATTTACGCACCACAACGGGCATCTTAGAGATACCTCGTGAGAAAATTTTCTCGTTAATAACTGAAAGTAAAAAACGGTCTGAACTATTAGATAATCCCAATGCACGAAAAGAATTTATTGATCAGCATTTAGGTATTAATAAACCTAATAACACTGAAAAAGAAGAACATATCGCGTCTAATCAAACAAATAATGTCTCTTCTGCATCCAATGAAAATACAGTTGAAAAAGAAACCAAACCTAAGCGTTCACGTAAAAAACAAGAAGAAGTTCCAAAAACAGAGGTTTCTCAAGTGGTCGAGCAAACTGAAGAACCTAACGAACCTGAAACACCATCAGTACAACACGATAATTTTGAACAACGAGCTAGTGTGCTTGATGAAGTTCTTAATTTAGGTGATGCAAATAATCTTAATATTTGGAAGCGTGTACAGCGTACAGACCCTCGCTTTACTAAACCATTAGAAGGCATGGGATTCATCGGAACCAGTATAAACAGCACCTACATGTTTATGCGCGCGACTGAAATATTTGGCCCTGTCGGTGAAGGGTGGGGTTATGAAGTTCTTGAAGAAAAATTTATTGATGGAAAGCCTCTTGTAGAACCTGTTCTCGATGAGCGTAATAAACAAGTTGCAACCCGTTTTTTACGTGATGGTGATGGCTCGTTATTCTGCGAACAGAACCACTCAGTTAAGATCCGCTTTTGGTACATCATCGAATGTGAAACCCGTGGTGAGTTTGAAAGCTATGGTGCTACTCCTTACCGTTATCAAACCCAATATGGCATTAAAGTTGATGGCGAAGTTATTAAAAAATCGCTGACTGATGCAATCAAAAAAGCACTGTCAATGCTTGGCTTTAGCTCTGATGTTTTTATGGGAATGCACGATAACCCTGAATATTTAGCAAGTAACAAGCTTGAATTTGAAATTAAAAATGCGAGTGAAAAAGCTGAAGATATCACTCGTATTCGTAAAGAGTTAGACGAGAAATTTACTAAGCATACGGAAGTTATGCGTAGTGCTGTTACTGAGAATGAATTGCGAGGCATTGCATCCACATTAACGCGCGAAATTTCTGCACATATCAAATTAGCTCAAGAACGTCGTGATAACGATTACGAGAAATATTTATCTGGTCGATTACGTCGATTAAACCAAATCGAAAAAGAGTGTTTAGACCAACTGAAACATAAAGAAGAGGCAATCTAATGACCAAAACTACCGCTATCGCACTGGCGACTAATTACGAAAAATTACAACAACTCGTTGAAACAGGAGAATTCTCTCCTGAAGATATCGCAGATACGTTGGAAGGTATCGAGGGCGAGCTAGGTGATAAATTGGATGCAATTATGCACCACGTTCGCAATATCGAAGGTCAAGCTAAAACACTTGATGAGGAGTCTAAACGGTTATCTGATCGTAAAAAATCATTCGAAAACCAGGCTAAAAACCTAAAGAAATATGCTCTCAACTGCTTATTAGCTTCAGGATTAGATAAATTAAAAACAACAAAAAATACATTCACAGCTAGAGCTGGTGTTGTTCGAGTCATTATCGACAATGAAGCTTTGTTACCGGATGAATTGGTTGATGTTCAAACAATCACCGCGCCTGATAAAAAAGGCATCAAAGATGCGATTGAACATGGTCTTGAGATCCCCGGAGCACATCTTGAAGTTGGTGAACGCTCATTGATGGTTCGTTAATTCATAATAGCGCCCTTTATCGGGCGCATTATCAGGAGATAAACGTTATGGCCATGAAGTTAGAAGTTGTCATCACTCATGATGAAACGACAAATAAATGCAGTATAGAATGGTCTACGGCATCAACAGAAAATGTCACTGAGCAAGAACAACAGGCACTTTCATCAATGCAAAAAGCATTATTACTGCAACTGGGGCATCCCACAAATATCGCTATTATCCATTAGTGTGACATGTCACGAAGAGGCAAGACCAATGCTAAGACACTCTCAACAAAAAGACCAAGCCGTAAAGATCACATTACCTGATGGTACACATGGCTTTGTTTCAACAGATAGACGTTGCCACGTTTCATACGATTTTCCAGCACACGTGAAAATTGAACTTCAGCAAACCATCGCTGAACAACAAAGGGGGGAACAGTAATGTTTGGTTTATTCCTTTTAATATGTAGTTCAGTGAATTGCCAGTTCGAGCCCTATGGCTACATTTATCCTGATGAACAAAATTGTTTAATTGATAAAGAGGTACTCGCTACCAAAGGGAAAATTGCGGAGTGCTATCCAGTAGAGGGAATTATTCGGGTAAAAAATTGATTAAGCATAATCAGTTTTTACTTTTCGTTATTATTAACATTGTGGTTTATTCAAAACCAATGGATAACCACAATGAAATTATTAACACCTTGGGAACCGGGTTCTCAATTATTAACAAGTTTTGATATTAAATTAGGTCGGTTAGCGTTCAGTGTAAGAAATAGACCATGTACTGAAGCTGAAATCAAACACTCCTGCGATACAGCAGACCGGCTTATTTTATTGATGATGAGGCAAGACCAAAATGAGCAGAAAACTGATGAAAGCTAGTGCATGGGCTAAAAGAGAATTTGAAATAGGTTCTATTCCAGATAATAGAACCATAAAAAAATGGGTAGAAACTGGTTTATTAAAAGGCAAAATCGTTGATTGTTCTGTTTGGGTGTATTCATCTGAGCGCTGGGGTATCGAGTCCGTTATTTCTTCATGTGTTGATGAGTTAATAAGGGCTTCTTGATATGGCCAGTAGACCAAGAAGAAAGGAATTTAGGCATTTACCTGACTTCCTTTATTTTGATAAATCAGTCAAACAATATCGTCTTACATTAACTAATGGATTAAGAAAATGTATTGGTGCTGATAAAGCAAAAGCTATCGCAATAGCCAGAGAATACAATAATATCATGCGACCAGAAAAATCTGTTTCTGTAAATTCATTAATTGTTGATTCAGGAGGGCAATATGGTGAAGCCCTTCCCTTCTCTGAGCATTTAGATAAATTGTTTTCTCGGATCATTAATGATGAGCAACCATCTAAAAGCACGTTGAATGACTGGACTAACGACCTAGAAAGAGTGAAATCCTTTTTTAAGGATATTCCATCAAATGAAATATCTCTCGAACACGTTAATGGATTTATTAATGAATACCATGCTGAAGCTTCTGCCAATGTACAAAATCGAAAAGTAGGCTTTTTAAAGAAGATTTTCAGTTATGCAATAGACGAATCTCTTATGTTCGATAATCCAGCAGAACGTAAAAAGATGAAAAGAGTCGACGGCAAAAAACGTAGAAGATTATCTTATGATGACTTTCTTAAAATTCGAGCATCCGCAGAGCCTTGGTTAAGAACGGCAATGGATCTCGCATTACAGACAACACAGGCTAGGCTTGAAGTCTCACGAGTAAAATACAATATCAAAGCACCTAAAGAAAGAATATGTGGGTGTGTTTGGTATGAGGAGCCTAAAAATGGGATATATGGAATGATCTATATCCATAGGCAGAAAGTACAATACAAAGAAGCTTCTCACGTTGCTATTCCTATAGGAAAGGCATTAAAAGAAATCATTGATAATAGCCGTGACAATGTGGCAAGCCCTTATATTGTGCATAGACTGCCTACTCGTATCCCAAATAAAGTGAGTAAAGAAGTTAATCATCCAACACAAGTCGCACCTGATTACCTTAGCCGTGCATTTTCAGCGTTGCGTGATCAAGTGGGCGTTACCAGTCATTTGCCTTTAGATGAAAGACCAACCTTTCATGAAATAAGAGCATTGGCGGCCTTTATGTTTAAACAACGTGGTTTTGATCCTCAAGCTCGAATGGCTCACAGTGATGCAGAGTCGACAAAGATTTACACCGAAAACCATGTACAATGGGTTGAAGTGCCACATTGTGAGATTGCATAAGTTATATTATTGCAGATTTAGTCTTATACAGCTGAACCAATTCTAATTTGACACGCTGTTCTTACCAGATAAGGACATTAGCTTTTCAGTCTGTATTAACAGATATACTATTGTATGTTTCATTAATTCAGAGTAACCCTGAAAAAAATTTAATGAATACAGTCAGAAAACAGAATGTAAGAGGCTGGCATGAAAAAAAACACGGGAAAGGAATATGAGGAATTTGTTGGAGCTATTCAACAAAGTTTGTTAAATGCGGAGGGGATGTCGCATTTAAAAAATACATTAGTGGAGGTAAACAAAAAAATAGAAGACAGAAACGGAATTTTAAGGCAGTTTGATGTGTATTGGGAATTTAATTACGGTGGTTATGATTACAAGACGGTAATTGAATGCAAAGACTATGCATCCACAGTGACCATTGACAAAATTGATGCATTTATTGGTAAAACACAAGATATACCAGGTCTTCGTCTCATCTACGCTACTAAAACAGGCTACCAGAGCGGAACCCAAAAAAAGGCAGAACAATATAAAATAGATCTTCTTATTATAAGAGAAGGAATTGACGATGACTGGACTGCACCTGATGGGACACCATTAACAAAAATTATAAATTTAAATATCATTGCTCACTCGTCTCCAATAATTACTTCATTTTTTCCTATAATCGAATCCTCTTGGTTGGGCTCTCAGTTAGGGCTTAATATTGAAGATATAAAAAATAAATTCAGTGATATATGTAATAACAAAGTTTTCATATTAAATGAAATAACTGGCGCCAAATTTTCACTTTTTGACTTGGAAAATTCACTGACTAATAAAATACCTGATATAAAGTATGGTGCTGGAACATATAGTGAGAAGCTAAGTAATTCATATTTAGAGTCTACTGATGGAAAATTAAAAATAAAAATAAAAGGATACAAGTTAAACTATCAATACTCTGAGCCAATAGTGTCTACAACAATAATTGATTACTCCAAAGAGCTCTTAGGTATTGTACAGAACTACTCATCAGGAGATAAACGAATGATATTCAAAGATGGGCAGGTTAAGTGATTCTATTTTGAATAAAAAACCAACATTCAATCGCCCTCTAATGGAGGGCACTTTTTACAATGAGCACGTAATTATATACTATTCACTCTTGATATTTATTAATAAATATACAGTTTTATTAGCAATTATCCATCAACAGTAAGATAACTCATAACATCTATTTTTTCGCTCAACTCTTCATATTTAACTACACCCTACCTACGAAACATATCAATTCTAGTTTGAACTAACGTACATAAATATAGTGGTAAAACTCTCTCTAACTCATTGATTCTTATAATGCACATTTTGTATATTTAGCACTGTATGTAATTACATATAAAAGCATTATTTGCATTTATAATCAATGCGTTATGTAATTTAAAATCGGTTTCATGGGGTGTCGGGGGTCGTAGGTTCAAATCCTATCATGCCGACCAACAATATTTAAGAAAACCAACCATTTACGGTTGGTTTTTTTATGCCTGAAATTTGCTTGGTGTAAAACTGGTGTAAAACTGGTGTAAAACCCCCATCTTGTTTGCCCTGGTTAAAGCTCAATTCTCGCCCGGTTTCTATACTATAATTTTTGCTTAAGTTATTAACTAATTATGTAAAAAAGATCTTGTAGGCTAACTAAAAAAGATAAATTAAACGATAGATATGATTACTTAAGAAAGAAATAAGAAATGCATGATATGAGAAGCTTTCCTTGATTAAAGAAGAGTAAAATCTTTTTATTATGTTAATCAACCTCGTAAGTTCCATAAAATGGAATAGGCGACAATATGAAAAAATAATACACATACTTAGCATTATTATATTAGCCACATTTTTGAATAGCTGTACATTCTTCTCGTTGGATGAATCAGATACTCTTTCATATTAAACAAGTGAGTTAGTTAACAAAAACGGCTCCACAATTGCGGAGCTCTAATAAAATTAAATGTGATAAGAATCAATCGCCCACTATTTAAAAATAGAGCTCTAATTAAATTCAAAAACCAACATTTACACTGTTTATAAAAGAGCCTTCCCCTGTTGTGGTGGATAGTACATAATTAATTTGTTTTCAAACACGACACAACCTTTATGGTTTATCTATTTTAATGAGATGGAATTCCTTATGAGCGTACCACAAACAAAAGCTGAATTACTTTTAGCTATTGATAAAAATTTCAATAAATTAATTAGTTATTTAAATGCAATCCCAGCAGAAATGACATCTGAACACTCAATGGATGGGCACGCCAAAGGAACAGAGATGAGTGTTCATAATCTTGTTTCTTATTTGCTCGGATGGAATGCTCTTATTGTAAAATGGATCACTTCTGATGCCAAAGGCCTACCTGTCGATTTTCCAGATACGGGTTATAAATGGAACCAACTTGGTCTTCTTGCTCAAAAATTTTACTCCGATTATAGCGAGTTAAATTATGACTTGTTAGTATCTGAGCTTCAGACTGTGAAAAATGAAATTGTGAAGCTTATTGATGAGCGAACTGATGATGTCTTGTATGGCAAACCATGGTACACAAAATGGACGATGGGCCGGATGATCTCATTTAACACATCTTCGCCTTACGCCAATGCTAATGGAAGATTAAGAAAATGGGCAAAAAACAATAATATCGAATTAAAGTAAGTATCAGTGTAAAAATTACACATGTATTTAAAAACAATGTAGGGCTAGTGATCAATGTAATCGACTAAGTGATATAATCACTCAGTTATCATTGCCGATGTTTAATTGATATCCTGTTATTTTTATAATGGATAGGAATATGAATAACAAACAAAAAAATAAAAAATTGTTTACATTTACATCTCCATTATTATCTTTGACGATATCACTCTATCTCAGTATATTTACATTTGGCTATAATAATATTATTTGGCTAGTTTCTTCTTCTATTATTTTTTTTGTCGGTATTGTCGTATTTATATCTTCTTTAGAAATTTCTATAAAAGTTATTTATTTTAAAAAAATATCATTTTTACATACTAATAAATTTGTTATTTTAATCTTTACTTTAATGAGTTTTATAGCAGCCACCATCGTGCTGATAATGATATTTTATGAAGAAAAATTATCCTCTAACTTTTTTAACAGTGTGGAATTTGTTGCTTTTCTTATAGCTTATTTTTCTTTTATCTTAGTATCTATTTTTGTTTCTTGCGTATATTGCATGATTAATAATAACAAAAAATTCTTTTTACTCTCTCTGTTTTTGTTATTGATAATGATAATTATTTTCTTTAAAGAAAGAGATGCTCATTTTTTAATATTCTATTCCCTTATTTTCTTTATTATATTTTTAGGTGGAGTAACTATTATTACGATAAGAAAGGCTTTTTCTAATTATGATTAAGTTGTGGTTTTTCAATAACATATTTTTAATAGATTAAAAATTTCCTTTACTACGTTGCTGCTCAATATAAATGTTCTGATTAGCTTTAATACTATTTAATGTACTATCAGAATATGGATCTTCTTTATGACTTTTACTTTCTTGAGATTCTATTGCTCCTGTTGATGAGCAAGCAGAAATAAAAAAAATACCCAAAAGCATAAGTAATCTCATATCTACTCCAAATAATATTTTAAATTAATAGCAAATGTTTAGAGTAAAAATAAACAATTTAGTTCATAAAATCAATCGTCTTCATTTTTTATACTTACTCTTAATATGGTTACATAATAAATCATACATCGATCGCAACACAAAAAATGGATGCAATAATGAAATTATTTATGTCCTATGTTGGCGGCAATGTGGTAAGTTAAACATAAAAACCCAATATATTCAATGTGTTATATCATAAAAATCTATAGATACTTGGCCTGCATTAAGAAAGGTATGGTTTGGTGACAAAGATAAAGTACATATTGATGGTTATACTGAAATTACTTGGGTTGATGGATTTGATATCAGTCTTAGTCTTAGCAATAAGACGAGCAACAATAAATTATATTTTGTTAATGTAGGTAGTTATCACCCATCAAACCTAGCTGAACTATTTATTTGTTGCACAATCGCCAAATGAGGCCAAAGAAAAAGCCATCCTAACGCTTTTAGTCGATAGCCAGCAATACATAAAAATAATTTAAAAGATGTTGATGATTGCATTTTGTTGAGTAAAATCGGTAATTACTACATTCATCTAATATCAAGTAATGCAAGTGAACATTTCAAACCTTTATGGCAAGGTTATCAACCTATTGGTATTGAGAAAAATTAATAATTATTTTTACTGCGCTGTAAATTGTCAATGTAGTAAATTTCTCGAGTGACGCAATCATCAACTCATTTTCAAATATCAATCAACCACGTATTAAATAATATTGATATTTTCATTTGAAATAATTTTATATTATTTTTTTGTTACTTTTATTATTTAAAATTCATCAATTTTTTAAAATAAAAACCTTTTTTAGTTTTTGGAAATTTATTTCCATTATATATTTTTCGTTCATAATCTCGACCAGCATAGTGATTATCACCATAAAATTGACCATATAATGCTGTTTTAGGGCATACATCATCAGAAAAGAATCTATGATTATTATCCACTTCCATTTTCCTTATTTAATTTTAATTAATTAGATACCTCTTAAGGTAAAATATCTATAAATAGTTATTAACTTACAATATATATAAATCATTCAACACCATACTACTTCTATAAAAATAGATCCAACTTTGTTCTTATTTTTATTTAAAAAAAACAAATAAAATAATAAAAATAGAATATTTCAACTAAAGGCCATATTAGACAAAATAAAAAAAGAAGGTATGATATAAATATCACACACATTTTTTATTATAATAATTTATTATCTATATCTTTGTTCGCTACACCAAATGGGATATGTACAGAAGGAAGTTCAGACGAAGATTTTAAATGTAACTTTTGATCATCAAAGAATATATGTGGTTTTAAAATCTTTAGCACATTCGCTTTCTCTACTCCGCCCATAAAAAAGGCTTCATTAACAGAAATTCCCCACGCTCTCATGGTATTAATAACTCGCTTATGAGACGGCGCATTTCGTGCAGTAACAATGGAGATTTTAAGTAATGGAACATAACTAGAGTCTTGTTTAACTTTTTCTAACTCAAGCTTTTGAATATCAGAAATACGCAATAAGAAATTTTTTAATGGCCCTGAGTTATGGGGTACATCAACCATTTTAGCTTCATGACGATGAAAGTGAGATAACTCACCTGAAGTTTTATAAATAATCTCAGCTTCATCATCAGCAATAACACCATCAAAGTCGAAAGCGATTCTTAATTCATCTGCACTATCGTCATTAATATGACCCGCTAATATTTGGCCTGCTGGATAATTTGCCTTAATTGCTTGTAAAACATCGTCATGATCTGCAGATAAAAATAATTCAATATCGAAAGCTGGAATGTAAATATGTGGTGATTTACCTTGAAGAAATACAGCTCGAGTGATCCCTAATTCATAATGTTCAATAGAATTCATCACCCTTAATCCCGTATCAGGATCATTTCTGGACAATAAAATAACTTCAACTAAAGGATCATTCGGTCGAATATTATTCAATTTTAAAAGCCGACTAATAAAAGGAAATGCAACACCTTTATTAAGAGGGTTATCTTGCATTTTTCGTTGATAGTGCCGATAAGCTTCTTCGCCTTCTGTGCGAAATATATTATCTGACTCTTCTAAATCGAATAATGCACTAGAAGAAAGCCCTATGACTAATCTCTTTGTTAAATCATATGCCATAGCGTAAGTTCCTTGTTAACTCTCCATATTATTCATACTATCACCCTTTTAATAGAAGTTAGATAAGAAATTTTTTGGTTATTAGTATTCATAAAATCTCCACTTTAAATTCAGTAAAATAAGCACTTTTATTGACTTTTTGTGTAAATAAATAATATCCACATTTTTTATAGGGTTGACATATCAAATGATAATGATTATCTTTTAACTTGTGAGTAGTTGAGTATTTTACTTGGTTATTCACAACGACATTGCTCACATTGCTTCTAGTATTTATTGACCAACTCTCCTAGCGTTGGTCTTTTTTTTATCTCCCCTTCTATTTAACGAAAAATACTATTATCTTATTGAAGATAAAATGGTTTATAGCGAAAATTCAGTAAGATAATATTTTTATATTTGGTTTTTACTATCCAAAAAAGATTATTAAAGAACCATTTTATGATTAAACCATATCATCAATAGGGATTTTAATTTATGGGTTTTATTTCAGCTATCTTTAAAAAAAATAAAGAACTGACACCACAGCAACAATGGGAGCAAATAAATAAAAAATATGCAGATAATCTTATTGAACGTATCCGTGAGAAATTGGTACTAGTAGTTAGTATTGATCATGAATATAAGGAATTTGGTGCTGATAATCATAAATATCAGCTAAATTCTCCACTATCAATAGAGAACGTTAACCAACTACAAGTAAAAGCAGGCTGTGAATTTCCTGAAGATTATATCGCCTTTGTAACTCAAATTGGCAACGGTGGTACAGGCTCTTATGGTGGCGCAGGCCCCTATTATGGTCTCTACGCTTTTGATGAAGCAATAGATAGAAATGGTATACAAAATTGTGCATTACCCTGTTTATTGAGTCCTAAAATGGATATTGATGAATGGAAAGCACTATGCCATGTACCTGATGATTGTAGTGATACAGAATTTGATAATATTTATGATAGGATTCATCAGGGTACACTTTATTTAGGGACATGTGGTTGTGAATACGATCTTTTGTTAGTGATAAATGGTGATTATAAAGGCCATATTTTATACACATCAGACTGGGTAAATTCAGATACTCCCTACACTTTTTCCTATGAAACTTCTTTTACACAATGGTATGAACGTTGGTTAGATGAAGTAATTTTAGGCTATGATACCAGTTGGTTTGGCCATCGTATGGGCGGTAATGAAGAAATACTTATCACATTTGCCGAAAATAATAATATTACTAAAAAAACAGATGC
Organism: Pseudomonas sp. FME51; assembly: GCF_014897305.1. Taxonomy (NCBI): domain Bacteria; kingdom Pseudomonadati; phylum Pseudomonadota; class Gammaproteobacteria; order Pseudomonadales; family Pseudomonadaceae; genus Pseudomonas; species Pseudomonas sp. FME51. Next base: position 782,740 of record NZ_JABUYN010000001.1, read on the forward strand.
TATCAATGCCTTAACAAGACTTCCTAATTTAACAATTAATAGTCTATATTTTTTAGAGCAACAGCTAAAAACAGAGTATATTGAGTTATACAAAGCCTCATTAAACGTGTTAGCAACCTATTTTAAAGAACAAGTATTGCCTCATATTCAAGGTGTATTAGCCGATCCACTGAATCAGAAAATAGATATTGTTATTCCAATTATTTATTTTAAATATAAAGATCAATATATTTTATTTAAAGATAGCCTTTTCCCTATTCTTAAAAAAACTGAGAATGAGAATACATTGCGCTTTATTGGCTATACATTAGAAGAGCTGAACGCGGTTTTAGTTGAGGATTTTCAACCCTTCTTCACACATCAAAATGTAGAAATAGTCAGAAGTGCAATTTATGCAGCTTCTCATGATATTGATTTAAAAGATAAGATTTCAGCATTTTTTGATTTAGCTATCTCAAACAATGCAGAGATTAGTTTGAGTGCTATTCAAGCTCTTTCTAGCTCAAATTATATTAATAACGAGTTATTACCCTATTTGAAAAAAGCATGGCTAATGTATCCTGAAGAAAAAAATCCTTACATTAGAAATAATATTTCTTTGTATATCAATAAAATATATAAAAACAATGAAATTGACATCAATAAATGGTCTCTCAATTAAAAAATATTTTTTATTATAAGTGAATAAATTGCTAGGTAAGAATAAGTTATTACCTAGCAAGATTAGAATTACAAGTAATAATACGTATTTCGCCATTAACAAGCTAAAAATAGTTATTTAAACTCAAAAAATTTCACATAAATGTATGTGGTTTTAAATGAAAGTATGACTAATAATAATTTAATTGAATTCCATAGCCTTTACTTGACGCATAAAAAATTCTTTAAAAACAACAAAATAAAAATAACTTCATTATTGAGCCACCCTTTTTTCTCTCTATTCTATTTAAATAATTAATTATTTTTCTTTAAGATTTGTTACAGATTGATATCTTTTTTTCCCTTATTATCGTTTTCAGTATTTCATCACTGATAGATATTTAATATTCCCCCGCCTAGTGCGGGGATTTTTTTATCTGAATTTCTTAATTCCTTCTCATATTTATTCATAAAATCACAGCTATTTTCACACTAAAAATGCTTTTATTTACTTTCTTTATAGCGAAAAGACATCATGACTGTTATATCTTTTACAATTCGATAGAGGATGTATGTCCGTAAACCCTAAACTATCACTAAAAAAGTATTCAACATATTTAGAAAAGGGAAGTGACTGTACTATCAACCCTATTTTTCCGAGCTTAAACACCAAATTTATAAGCTGAAAATATTTAGTTAACCATCTAATTTATCAAGGAAATTTATTGTGACTAATAAAATATTAATTACAGGTGCAACAGGGCAAGTCGGAGGCCTATTAATAAAATCACTACAAAAAAAAGGTTATAAAAATGTTGTATTAGCGATTAGAAAACCTGCAGAAAATACCCACTTTCCCTATCCTACTGTATTAATGGATTACGACAACCCTGAGACAATAAAACCAGCTCTTAATGGTATTGATTCCGTATTTATGATGACGGGTTACACAATTAACATGCTTCAACAGAGTAAAATTTTTGTTGATATCGCCAAACAACAGGGTATCGATTACATTGTTCATTTGGGAGCTTGTGGTGATGATAATGCGCAGGTTTCACATTGGGCTTGGCATCAACTCATTGAGCGTTATATTGAATGGTCAGGCATCCGCTTTACTCATCTCCGTCCTGAATCCTACATGCAAAATCTACTAGGCTATCAGGGAGATAATAATCTAAATAAAAACACTCTTCGTTCTTATTTTGGTGATGCAACTTTAAGTTGGGTTGATTGTACCGATGTGGCTGAAATAGCTGCTCATTGTCTATTATCACCAAGTTTACATGCGGGGAATACCTATCGATTAGGATATGAAAATAAAAATTATCCACAAATTGCACAGTTAATTACTGAAACATTAGGCCAACCTTTTCAATATAAAGCCGACTCTCCTGAAGTGTTTTGGCAATATGCTCAAGAAAATGGACTTGAACTTTCCTATATGAAAAGTATTTATGACCATTATGTGGATTTCACTTCAGGAAAATTATCGAGAGAGGGCGCTATATTTGATAATTTTGAAAAAATAACAGGAAAGCCAGCAATAACATTAAAACAATTTATTCTTAATAACAAAAAACACTTTAGTTAATGCAAAAATGTTAAATATGAAATAGGCTATTAATTATAATAGCCTATTTATTGCTAATTAATAAACACTATATTTTATAGGCTTCAAAGGTAATAATTTCAGTTTCATTATTAGGCACTTGCAAATATTGGTAGTCACCCGAGATTGTTATTCCTTTAAAACCAATAGATTCAAGTAAATGTTTAAATTCAGAAACACCAAACCATTTCAATTTAAAGACTTCCCATTCACTTTCAATTATTTTACCCTCTCTCCACTTATCATAACGGTGATGAGATACAGTAAGCTGATTAATGTGATCTATATCGGCATTAATGATCTGTAAAGTAATTAAATCTCCTTCAGGGGTTTCAAATTGTCTGCTAGTACATTGGCCCTTCACAAAAGAGTGTGCCAAGCTGATATCCACAAGTAAACGTCCTTTAAAATTCAATGCGTTATAGCATTTTTGAAGTGATTGTAACGCTTTCTCTTCACTATCTAGTAGCAAAAAAGTTCCTGTGGGAATAATAACTGCATCAACTAAAGTTTCTACTTGGAATGTTAGCAGGTTATCTTTGACTACTTTTTTTGCAGTAAAGCCATTATTTTTCAAATTATCCACACAGAAATAAAGCATTTCGTCTGAAAGATCAAATCCTGTTATATTTAGTCCCGCTTTTAATAAAGGGATCAAAATTCGTCCAGTTCCTACTGCGGGTTCTAAAATCTTGCCATCAATATCTTTAAGGCGCTCTTGATAGTATTCTACATCGCCAAAGCTACAGCCTATAGGCTTATCTATTTGATACACTTGGGCTGATAATGAGTGATAACTCTGCATCGTACTTTACTCTCTCTTATTTTTACTCTATTGATGATAGGGTTATAAAATAAGATATCAACAACTCATTTTAATTAAAAACATCAAATAATGATGTTTTTTTTCTTTGTTAACAATTTTATTGAAATACTTTGATAAGTTTTATTTAATTCTGAAATCACTCCATTTATACATCTTTTGTTTTAACAACAAAATGTATCATTGAAAAATTAAGTAATATAACTGATATTAAATTATATTAACTTATTAATGAAATCATTAAAATTCTATATTACACCTTATTTATCAATCCATTACATTTAAATCATAAAAATTAAATTATTAAAAAAACATTAAAACCACCAATAAATCATTCATCATTATTTATATAACTGTCATTAACCATCAAGATTTTTTACAGATTGATATATTTTTTTCCTCTAATATTCCCTTCATCAACTCGACACGGAAAGATATCAATTAAACGTGTGAGAAAAAATCAATCATAAACACTAACTAATTTTTTTATTAGAAATTAGTACACAAAGATAATCAATAAAATATTTGAGGAATAAATAATGAAAAAGAATCTTATTATCGGAACTTGCTTAGCATTTTTATTATCAGCACCAGTTATAGCAGATACAAATAAAGTCATTGGATCAGGAACGATTACTTTTACAGGTTCTATTGTTGAAGGTAATTGTATGACAGACTCTGTTGGCCATGTTTTTAAAACGAACTGCTGGAATGGTGTTGAAATGGAAGAAATACAACACAGAATCGAACCCAATAAAATGTTTAATGCTAAACTTGGTGAAAATAGAGGTTCAATGAATATAAACTGGATTGGTGAAAATTTAGCAATAATGGATATTATGTATAACTAATATTCATAAAATTTAAAATTCCTATATTTTCAATAAACATTAATCTATAATTAATTTAGGAATAATATTTATTATTAAATAATGAGTATATATTTTTAGAACATCAGAAGTTATTACTATATTTATATAAATGGTATTTTTCTACTATGGTCATAATATATTAAGCAGGTATAGTCTATTTCTATACCTGCTAACTCAGTGCTTTTAGTTTTCTTTTATCTGATTTGTTCTTTTTTCTTTTCAACCTATCCTTTTGCCTTTATTACATTCCTTTCTATTTACACTTTCCTTTAATCCATACAAACGCTAGGGTTGACAACCCAACTGATAATGATTATCTTTTAGCTTGTGATAAAGTTGAGTATTGTACTCAACTTTATCACAACGACATTGCTCACATTGCTTCCAGTATTTACTGTGACCAACACATTGTGTGTTGGTCTTTTTTTATTTAACAATTACAACTTAATTATAAAGACTTGCTTCACCTTCAGGTCTAGTTTTAAAACGTCTATGTGCCCATAAGTATTGCTCTGGCGCTCGCATTATCTCTATTTCGATCAGTTTATTCATTCTATCTGTATCATTTTGAATATTTTCAGTAGGATAATTTATAAGCTCCTTACCAATTATCAGGCTGTACTTCTTACCTTGTTTTTTTTCATTTCTGACCAAAGTTACTGTTAACGTTGGTGCTCCTGATAATTTAGCTAAAATGGCAACTCCTTTTGAAGTCGATGCCTTCTTAACAGAGAAAAAAGGTGAGAATGTGGTTCCTTTTAACCCAAAGTCTTGGTCAGGTGCAAACCAAATTGCTTTCCCTTTTTTTAACTCCATAACCATAAACTTTAAATTACGTCTATCAATCATCCCTTTATCAGAACGGCATCTTGCTTTAGTTTGAATATATTCCATAGCTTTATTATTGTGTGGGCGGTACATGGCATTAACAGGGAAACAAAGCCCCATGATTCTACCACCTAGCTCTAACGACATGGAATGTATCCCTATCAATAGAATTCCCGCATTTTTATCATTCGCATTGGTGAAATTAGAAATTCCGTCTACTTCAAAGAGATTCTTTAACCGACGATCGCTCCAAAACCATGCCATTCCTGTTTCAAATAATGCAACGCCAAGAGAAGATAAATTATCCATGACAAGTTTATTAATTTCATTTTGATCTTTGTCGGGAAAACACAACTCTAGATTTTTCTTTATTATAGAAACTCTTCTCTTTACAAAAAAACGTGATAACAACCCTAAACGTTTACCAAGAAAAAGCAGCCAAGAATAAGGTAATTGTACTAATAAAAAAAGAATAGAAACACCAAACCACGTCAGAAAATATTTTGGGTGTAAAAGGTGCAATGAGAAAAAATTTTTAGCGTACACTAGTTTGTCCTTTAGGAACTAAAAGTATTTAAACCACATAGAATTAGACATCAATTGTTTAAGATAAGCCATTAAATATTAATTTAATTTTTAACTTCAATTATCTTTTTATGATTTATCCGATACTTTTCTATTCTAATGAATTTTTTTTCTTTCTTTTCATTGAGAAAGCAATATCTTACTATCTTTATTTTGCCATTATAAGAATTTTATTATTATTTAAATTATTTTTATGTATTTTATTGGTTATTAAAGTAAATATATTTCTAATCAGGAAAATTATTTACCTTCGATATTTACATAACTTTAATAATAATATTTTGAAGTATTTTCAGAAATAAAATGAAAGTGAAATTATGGACATTATTAAAACAAAAAAACCCACCAAGGTGAGGTTTTTTTTATTGGCATTATCAGTATGTTTGATACTGCATTAAGCAATACATACTGTAATAATAACCAATATTACAGACCGATTACGTTCGCGGCTGCAGGACCTTTAGCGCCATTTTCGATAGAAAATGAAACTTCTTGGCCTTCTTTCAGAGATTTAAAGCTTTCGCTTTGAATTGCTGAAAAGTGTACGAATACATCTTTGCTTCCGTCTTTAGGAGTGATAAAGCCAAAACCTTTATCATCGTTAAACCATTTTACTGTACCAGTCATTGTATTAGACATAAGATTTCCTATAATTAATTTGTTTGCCATAAGGCATTGTTTGCGGTTTGATTTCGGATTTTACTTATGGTCACTATTTGAAGGAATTCGCAACGAAGAGGTATCATGGATAACGCTAAACGGTGAACTACTTAAAACTGCACTAACATAAATAGGTCTGTACTTCCAAACCAGTGACGCTATTAAGTCATATAATTCATTTTATAGCAAATTATTTTCACCTTTATTTTAAAAAAAATTTTTCACGCACCAAATTAGAAAATAATTATAAGTTAAAAATAATTATCTATTTTACCTATCTCATTATTTTAATTTAAAAACATGAATAAAAAAGTAGATACTGTTATTTTTTAAGATAACCAGTATCTACTCTATCATTAATGTACTACATCACCTTAATCAACTAGTTCTAATAAAATTTCTTCTGTTTTCGTCCACAGAAGTGAACCACCTTCTTCTGGCCATAAATGTCGCTCAGCATTAGGAAAACGTTGAAATAATAAATCTCCAAAGTCCGGAGAATGAACGGTACTAGTATCCTTCATTCCGTACCATAAAGTTGTTGGTGTCTTTATTTCTTCAGGTGAAAATCCCCAAGGTTGCATCGCAATCAGCAAATCTTGAGTGTATCCATCATTGCCCTGTTTAAAAGCTTCTGCCATACATTCTTGATAAACAGGGAGAAAATCAACTGATTTATAAATAGCCAAATCAACATCAGCACTGTAATTTAAAATAAAATCCATTAGCCATTTAGCTGTTATATTTTGCTTAATCCAACTGGTTAACAGTTCTGGTGCTCCAACAGCTTGACGTTGCATATTAACAACATCATCTGTTAGCTTATTTTGCGTATCAGGATAATCAAATTGATCTTGCCCTGCGACAATCAGTAATTTATCAACATGACAGTAAACACAAAGAGCCATCGCAAAAACAGCCCCCTGTGAAAATCCCATTACATTAATATTTTTGATATGAAGATGATCTAATAAAAATAAAATATCTTCAGAAAAAGATTTTAACGATTTTTTAGGATCAAAAGTAGAATCGCCCAATCCTGGGCGAGTTGGCGTAATCAGCCGAATATTAAGTTTACTTAAGAGGTCAACGTCTACACCTAATAAACCACTCATACCTGCACCAGTGCAAAATAATACTGGCTTACCTTGCTCTGGACCCGATTCATACCACGTTAAAATTCTATTATCTGGTAATGATACATTATATTTTCTTGAGTTTTTAATTTTCATTAGATTTTGTCTTTTATTAATTTTTGATAACACATTACCTGCCATATTGGATAGCAATGCCTATTTTAAAGTTCTTCTTTTAAAAATTAATATTGAGATTAGCTAAGGGTAAGACTTCATATAAACTCACAATAAATATTGTTTAGTTGCAGATAAGTGGATAAACCAAAAATTTATTTTTTGTTTTTTTTAAATAAAAAAGAGTAGATGTCATACTACTCTCTATTAGTATAACCAATTAGCTGTAATAAGTAAGGGCTTTACCACTGATCACCTCTACGAAAATCACAATATAACGATGAAGTTAAATCAATTTCATTTATAGTACTCAATGCCATAATTCCTTCATCATCACCCTCTGTTTGTTTATAAACACCTTGGTTTAATTCAAAGAGCTTACCTGTCCATTTACGCCATCCTAACAAAGAATATAACGGTATACCTTTCTCAGAAGCAGAGAGTAGTCCAAGCTGATAACAAGACTTGATAATATCATTCGCTTGAGTCATTAATTCTTTACCTATTCCTTGTCGACGATAATCCTTTAAAACAGCCATTGCCTCAACATATCCTACCGAAATAGGATTATTATCAATCGCCATATTTCTTTGAACAATAGCAACATGCCCTACCATCTTTTCTTGATAATAAGCAAAAATATGCATACCACCTAATGCATGCTGAAAGTCATCTAATGAAAAGTCATCACCAAAACTTTCTATTAACAAAAAATACAGTATTTCTTTCTCTATTTTGGATAAGTGACAAGTATGCTTGGATGTATATTTAATAATCATAAAAAACCATTTAGCAATCACAATAAGACTATCTTTATAACTGATTTGTTTTTTATGACCAACTTATTTGTGTGATAAAAAATGCGTTATTACTTTTCTATACTTATTTTTAATTATTATATTTACTTAATCTTTTTCTTATAAAAAAGAGGACAATAAATTGCCCTCTTTTTTATTTATAACTAGTTTCTACGTTATTTTACTAATTTACAGGTACGGCCCTTATCTTCAGCAATTCGCCCATTAACTGCATCATCTTCTGAAATCGTTGCTAAATTAAATTCACCTTTACCTTTGCCCCAAATTTGGAAGTTCTCACCAACATAACGAGCACCACTAGCCGCAACAGCCTCTTTTAAAACAATAATTTCATCGCTGTAATACATAACAGCTAACTGTTCAGTAGGAAAAGAAACTCTGATTTTTTGGCCTTCACAGTTATAAGTATCCGTTTTAGCTGCCAAAGCAGGAGCTGTTATTAATGAAGAAACTAAAGCAATAGCAGAAATAGAAAATAACTTATTCATATACATCTCCTAAAATAACCGATAGGGTTTTACTAATATAATTAAGCTAGACTTTTTCTAAAAAAGAAAAAATAGGATATCTCCGCATTTTATTAAATATAGAAATATTCATATAGATTTTAATTTAAACTTAATTTTAATAAAAAAACATCAATCATTGATTAGTGAGTTAAATGCGCTGTTTTTATTTACTATCAAGTTTAATTTTAAAAAATAGCAATACATAACTTTACATTATCACCTACCTATTTTACTTTATTCAATGTAACTATCACTATACGATATGCTATTATCCTAACACCTATAAATTTATTGTAGCTCAATAAATTAAGTCGATCTTATTGAAAATAATCGATAAAAAAAATAATAGGAATATTCATGCTTCAAGAGAATGTTGTTAAAGATATCATTGTTTGGATCGAACAAAATCTCGATTCACGTTTATCATTAGATATTGTTGCTGAAAAGTCAGGCTATACAAAATGGCATTTTCAGCGCTTATTTAAAGCTTATACAGGAATATCTTTAGGAAAATACATACTCGCCCGTCGTTTATCTTGTGGCGCCTATGCCTTAAGAATAACGCGTTGTAGCTTGTTAGATATTTCATTGAAATATCGTTTTGATTCTCAGCAAACATTTTGTCGAGCCTTTAAAAAACAGTTTAATATCACCCCTTCAGAATATAGAAAAAAGCCAGGATGGGATATTAGTGAGCTTATTTTTCCCGCTCTGGAAACTGTTGAACTTAGCGCCAAATACGAAGTAGTTACCCTTCCTTCTCTAAAATTAGTAGGTATGTCCCACCATTACAATAAACCCATTTCTACATGGGACTCTGACAAAAAAAAATTCAGAAAAGAATTCTGGCGTAAATTTTTAAAAGATGTACATACAATACCCACTGAGTTATATGCAATGCATAGAGCCTCTGCATCTACACTAGAAGATACAATGTATATTTATAGCACCGCCGTTGATAAAGATAACTTATCAGCAACATCAAATGTCTCTTCTATGTCGCAACTGGAGTTGCCTAGTGGCAATTATTTAGCCATTACCTTTCATATGGATGAGATTTTAGATTCATTAACGGGCTATGATGATATTATTTATACCGTATACACTAAAGTATTACCAAAAATGAATTTATTGCGTAGACCTGGCCCTGACATTGAACGATACACATTAAAAGGCGCCGTTAGCTATGATAAATTGCTAGGGCAAAGTGGAGAACACTTACAAAAAATTAGCTATTATATTCCCGTTCTTTAGTCATCCCTACATTGAAAAAGATCCCAAAAATAAATTGGGATCTTTCGGTTTCAGTATTTCTTAAAACACTTATTCTTTATTAGTCTTTTTTAGATTTATTAGCCAAGAAAATATCATCTTGAATATCTTTTGTTCTCACGGTAAATAATTCATTAGTTAAATTTTCCGTCAACTTTTCCGCATCCGCCATAATGCGTAAATTAAACTCGTTAAGCATTTTATCTGCACCCACTTTATCGGTTTTAACCATATTGAGATATTTAGCTTCCATTTCTTTTTGTTCTAATGCTGTTTTGATTTCCCAATCTTGATAGGCTTTTTTTACTATTGGCGCTAGTTTTGGATAATCGGTCATAACTAATGTCTGCAATTTACGATACTTCCAATAAATCGAGTCACTGTCCGCTTTATCTGTTCCCATGCCATAATGTTGAGGATAGACTTTTAATCCACTGTAATACGGAACAAATGCAGTTAAATCCGCCATACCTAAACCAACATAAGTTACTTCACCTATTTCTTGAGGAAGTTCAGGGCGAACTTGCATTACATGTGCTTCATAAGTTCTAAACACACTAATTGGGCGCCAAGATTCTTTACCATTTAATCCATTAGAATATGGGTCGTGTTCAGTTCCTTCAAAGTGATTACGTAACATCGCTTTAGCTTCTTCAACAGATACTTTTTTCTCTGGTGTTAATAAAGGTGCGAAATGACGACCATCATCCACAGCTTGTTTTAATGACGGATTAAATTGTTGTTGAATAACCCATACCCGAGGATCGTTGTAAGTACGATCTCGTTCATCATCACGGGTATACGCCTTAGAAAAGTTAAATATCCCCTCTTTTTCTGGATTATAAAGTCCTTTTTCAACCGCAAACTCTACTAAATTTTTAGAGCCTAAGATATCTTCACTGTTTACATCATAGGTTTGTAACCTTCCTTGGTTACCTGTCGCAAAATATTTATCTTTAGGTAACTTTTGTGCAATCCAGTGGTGTCCTGTTCCTGTTTCTAAATACCAAAGCTCATTTTTATCAACAACAGCAACACCAAACCCTTCTCCTGCACCTTGTTTTTCAATAATACTTCCTAATAATTCAATTGCTTCACGCGCTGTTTTCGCTCTTGAAAGAAGCACATCTGGAATATCATCTTCTGTTATACCGGTATCTTCAACATAGGGATCGAACTCAAGGGCTTTAGGTGAAGCAAAAATAGATTCTGTACCACTAACCCCGACTCCCAGTTCATTAAATCCTGTCGCACCATGAAGCTGTGTTTTCCAATTTGGGACAGTGGTATAACGCAATGAATTTTCAGGTAATGGATAAATAAAATTATTAGCACCATTATGTTCTTTAGTACTATAAGTCCCTGCTTGATTTGCTTTTGCTGGATGAATAACAAAATGTTGTGCTTTTAATGCATTACTATCTGCACTACGAGCAATAATCAATGATCCATCATTTGTTGCATCACTTCCTGCTAACAAGGTGGTACAGGCTAAAGCAGAAGAAACTAATGCAATATTAAGCGATAATGCAATAATACCTTTTTTAAATAAAGACATAAATTTTCCCATTTGCTTGTTATTTATAATTTATAGATCAATTAGGTATCTTGAAAAATAAAAAACCAGATAGATAATTGGACGTGAAATATTAACAATGAGAAAGCGATCATTACCGTGATTTATATCTCAATGAGCATTGTTTTTTTAAATAATCATATTAATTAAATGTATCATATTAATATCATGGGATTTTTTAAAATATATATTTTATATATAAATAAAAATAAATTCGTTATAAATGTTATTTTTATGTAATTAGAAGTCACATTATTCATTAAGGTTAGTTTTAATACTAAAGTTAATAACAATACATTAAATATGATAATAATCTATGTTATTTTTAGTGTACCATAGTAAATAAAAGGATGTGAAACTTGTTAAATAATTATAAAATAAAAATAGAGATTAAGATTGAGATATTTTTATTTCTATAATTCATTACTTACAACATTTTATTTAAAAAACATTATCCACATTAAAAAACAAGAAAAATAGAGGTAAATAATAATCATATTAAAATAGTGACTAAAGTGTTTATTCTTTTAACCACTATTTTATTTAATCGTTATTTAGCTATAAACCGCATTAATTGCTGGCGTAATTGTTTATTTTCCTGTTTTAGCTGCTCCATTTCATCTAATAAAGCAAGCGCAATGGCAATGCCATGCCAATCTAAGGCAAGCTCTTTATGAAGCTTTAATGCTCGGTGTGTCACCACAATCGCATTATCATCAAAAAGCCATTCTTGAGTTTCAATCTCTAATGGTTCAATCATGCCAAGCGCAACACATTCTTTAAGCTCATCATTTGATATCCCAGTATGATGACAAAATTCAGTGACAGTAAATACCGTTGTTGTTAATTGAGCCATTATTTATTCCCCCAGTTTTCACGTGGATTATAATCGGCCTGACTATCTGCAATCTGTTGCCATAATGCACGTGCTTTCTCATCAGATTGAGGTGGCATAACAATTTTGATAATGGCATATAAATCACCACTGACTTTTTGGCTGGCTAATCCTTTGCCTTTAATACGCAATCTTTGCCCTGTTTGGCTTCCTGCTGGAATGGTTAATAAAATTTTGTCTTTAATTGTAGGTATCGGAATTTTTGCACCTAATGCGGCTTCCCATGGAGCAATCGGAACGACTATTTCTAGATCATGGCCTTTTACATCAAATAAAGGATGAGGTGCTATACGAATAGTTAACCATAAATCACCATTTTCACCACCATTTTCGCCTATTGTCCCTTGTCCTTTTAGACGGATGCGTTGACCATCAATAACACCCGCAGGAACTTTAACATTTAATGTTTTAGGAATTTCTTTTTCCACGATCCCAAAAACATTATAAACAGGTAAACGGTAACTAATTGTGCGTTTATGTTCTTCTTGTGATTCTTCCAGAAAGACGGCTAATTCTATTTCTAAATCATGTCCGCGTTGTTTGAGTGGTTGCTGGGTTCGACGTCCTTCAAACGGAGAATGTTGACCAAAAAATGAAGTGTAAATATCATCAAAATCTTCTTGGCTAAAGCTTTCTTGATTTGTATTTGAATGTTGTTGTGTAAATTGCTTAAATTTTGGATCGTTGCGGTGAGCCCAAAGTTCATCATATTCAGCTCTACGTTGCTCATCACCTAATATCTCCCACGCTTGAGCAATTTCTTTAAAACGCTCTTCTGCATTAGGTTCTTTACTTACATCTGGATGGTATTTTTTTGCTAAACGTCGATAAGCTGTTTTAATCGTTTTAGTATCATCGGTGGGCTTCACCCCCATTATGGTATAGTAATCCTTTAATTCCATAGTGATATCTCAATTATGTTAAATGATGAATTAAATACTACTCCCCTAGACTTGATTAATTATAGAACAAAGAAATCATATTAATAAATAATGTTCCTCTTAAAAAATTTCAATTCAAGTAAAAAATAAATATAAAAAAATAGTTTAATCATTAAATTTAATTTAAGCCATACAAAACAATTAATTAGAGTAATGTTGGGTGAAATTATTGTTTTTTATCCTTAAATTGCATTTGAAATACCTCATTATAAGGGGTAAATTTTACTCCACAGCTCAATCATTTACTGTGTTACTAACTTCAGTTTTTCAACTAAAGTTAATGAACAGAAATATCAAATTCTTCACTATTTTAGGGAGGTAAAGTGGAACGTATTATTATCCCAACTCACTATATTCATGTTCGAGCAACACCGCTTTGGACTAAAGACACTGCCCCTAAATCAATTTGGGAAAGACATCTAGATAAAGGAACTCGCCAAGGGGTTTACCCTAAACTATCGGTTATGCAAGGAACGATTGTGTATTACGCATATGCAGATGAATTCAGTCAAAAACCAACTGAAACACTTGTAATCAATGCAGGTGAATTTGGTGTATTTCCACCAGAAACATGGCACAAAATAGAAGCTAAGACTGAAGATACTGTTTTTAACGTCGATTTTTATGTCGATCCTAAAATACTTGCTGAAGACTAAAAGGACGGATGATGGATAATGAAAATAAAGGCTACTTGTTAGAGCTAATTAATACTGATACTCAAGAAAAATCTCAAAAAAATTTTCTTAACCCTAAAATTTTATATATTCCTGAGGTTGCTACAAAAGAGATTTTACTCTTAATCGATGAACTAAAAAATAAAATTAATATCGATTCACAAGCCATTTCTTTAGTACTAACAAATAAAAATAACGGTGTTTCTGTCGATAAGGAAAGCGCATTAACCGATCTCTTGAATCCCGAGTACTCAAGCTTAATAGTAAAAGATCTCATCAATATAGTACGTGGTTATGATATGGATGAAGAAACAAATGTTTGTGGTTGGTGATCACCATTATTAAAGTAATAATAAATCAAATTCATCTTTGTTATTAATAATAAAGGTGAATTTGATTTTTTTAACACTTAACGAGAAAATTGCAGATCATTTTTTAGAAGTTTATCAATCATCCAATATCCTGCTTTTCCGGGTGGATTATTTCTCGACCAAACTAAATCAATATCTATTTTTTTCGGAAATTGGTCATAATTTAAGCTAACCAATAAATTATGACCAAATTGCTCAACAAGCCAGGTAGGTAAAATCGCCCATCCCATTTCTTGTTCCGCCATTTCTAATAGTAATAAATAATTAGGTGCTAACCAATTTTTTTCACTATTAATAACGAATTGAGCACGGCTGCTCAGCCTTAATTGACGATGCATTGTTAAATGTTGATAACCAATCTGTTTTTCTTTAGCAAGAGGGTGTCTTTTATGTGCATATAATCCTAACTCACCGCTCACTGGTAGACGAGAAAAAGCAATATCCGCTGGATATTCTATTCGTGATTCCATCATACCAATATGTGCCTGCTTATTTTGCAGCATATTAATGACATCATCATTTTCAGCAACGAGAAATTCAAATTCGATATGAGGAAATTCTTTATCTAGAATTTTTAAGAGTTGTTCAGAATAAGGCGGTTGGTACATATCAGAAAAAACACAACTTAATCGAGGTTCCATCTCTGGTGATAATTCTATTCTTAATGCCTGTAATCGTTCATCAGCCACTAAAATATCCTCAACTAAACTTAATACTTTTTGACCAGCAAAAGTCAGTATTGATTCTCTTCCTTTACGTTCGAATAATTCGAAGCCCATATCATCTTCAAATCCTGTGATAGTGCTACTAACTGTAGATTGGCTTTTATTTAATTTTCGGGCAGCGGCAGAAAATGATTTTAGTGAAGCTGCTTCTACAAATGTACGCAAAGTTTCTATGGAATAGTTCATATGGTATCGACTTTTTCGATGGCACCTATTTTGTATATATACAAAATATCACCAATAATTGCATCTGTTTTTTGCTAAATAATTACTTTGAGGTGGGATATGAGCCAATATCAGAAAACATTTACTGAGCGCGTTTTTCATGCTGTTTCATTTGAAGTCATTGCTATTGCAATGACAGCGCCGCTGAGTGCATGGCTTTTGGGACGCTCAATTTTTCAGATGGGAACTGTCGCTATTGTTTTATCAACATTAGCCATGCTGCTAAATCTATTTTATAACATGATTTTTGACCGTTATTGGCCGTTATCAAAAGGTTTAAGACCAGCCAAAATACGGATCATTCATGCGATTGGTTTTGAATTTAGTTTTGTGATTATTGGTTTACCTATATTGGCATTCTTATTAAGCATGTCATTATGGAATGCATTTTTATTAGAAATTGGCTTCTTTATTTTCTTCCTTTTCTATACTTATGCATTTAACCTAACTTACGATAGATTGCGTGAAAGTTGGTTTGATCGTAAAGAAAAAAGCATTATTGCACGCAATTAATAACGATGTACTTAAGCACTTAATAAGCTATTATTAAGTGCTTTTTTATTATCACTATTAATAAAAATAAATTAATCTCACTAAACTTTTCTACTCATCATCAAATAAATGAGTCAGTGTTTTTCTATACTGTGTTTTTGCCGTTAATATTTTAATACCACCAGCAGGCTGTAGTTGTTCTTTATCTCGTGTTATTTTTCTCATTTCATCAACGCGTAATTCATCATTAAGGAGATGTTCTAAGGTGCTCATACTGACAATTCTGTATATTGTTTGATAAACTCCTTGGGTTGTTCCTAATTTATCAAAATAATAGTAGCTATTTTCTTTTTTCCACACTTCACCATAACGATGATAAGTCACATCTCCCAGCTTTTTCCACTCACCTACTGTATTTTCGTCTAGGAGATAAAGGTGCGTACTACGAGAAATTAATCCTGGTGATTTATTTCCTCCCCAACTTTCTGATGTTTGTAAAAAATAGATTTTACTATTATAAGAAAAAACTAGTGGTGCTATCTCTTTCCAATAGCCTTTTAAGAACGGATTATCCCCAGCTCTACGGATTTTCTTTTGTTGTGTGTCATAAAAATAAACACCTTGATTAGATAAAAATAAGCCATGATAAACATGCCCACCATAATGACTTATTACTTTATAAGGTGCATTGTCTAAGGGAAAATCGATATTATTCATCGATATTTGCCCTGTGTTAGGCTCAAATAAATAAGCATTTTGATATAAATTACCAATATAGAAACTATATAAATCTGGGCTATTCTTTATACCTAACTTGTGCTGCTTATAATAAACATTAATTTTATCATGATGATAAAGATGACTTTTTCTTAAAGATCCATCGTTATACAATATATTAATTGATTTTAACTGTTCAACGGATGCATTAGGCATCAAATTTCCTTCATAAAACACTTGCTCTCCATTACTAATTAAATCAGCCTCAAGTATAGGTTGATAAGGTGTTTTTGATAAAGGAAGCGTTCTCATTGGATAGTAAAACGTCTGAGGTTTTTCGCCAAATGACCAACCGTATAACCATGTTTGATATAATTCTTTAAGGCTAGATAATTCGATATTTTGTAACGTAAAAGGCGCACAATAAAGGGTGTTTTTACCGTCTGAAAAATAGCTATGTCCTAATGCTTTTACTTTATTAGGATCAAGATCAGGAATAATACGGTTACCGCAATAACCATTATTCTTATCTATCGCAAATTGACGTTCTCGGTAATTAAACTTTTTTGATAACATTCTGAAGCTACTAGGATCAGCAAATGCAATGACATACTCTCCATTGCTAGGCACAGTTGCATAAATTTTGTCGTTATAGAGCGTAAAAATACTGTTTCCAATTTTTTTACCATTATCAATATCACTTCCTGATACTTTATAGAAAGAGAGTATTAAGCCTGACAAAAATACAATCGATATTAGAATAATACCAATACTAATCATGACAATAAATTTAGATATCTTCATAAAATGATATAAAATCTCTTAAGATTCAGATAATAACGATAAATTTTAATATTGTATTTATGCTAACATGACTTAATAAGCCTCAACAGAAAATTAAATTTATAACACTATGATAATATTCTGATAAATAATCATTTTTAGATTAAAAACATAACGTTTAACAAAAAAGGAATTTAAGTATGATATTTTTTATTAGCTATATGCTTTTTGCTATATTTCTAATTGCAACATTAGCATATTGGAGTTTTTCTGCATTATTTCCTAAAGCTCCACCAACCACGCTGTCATGCCTTTTGATAAGAGTACTTATTGGTGTATTACTCATTATCGTGGATATTAGTCTTATTTTGGTTTTTTTAAGCCAAGTACTGTGATTTAAATTATGTTTAACATATGGAGGGATATTTTAAGAATAATAAATTATAAATATTCCTTTTTCTCTTAAATATCCCATTATTTGAAATAAAAAATAGACAGATAACCATCAATGATTTTATTTCTATCCTAAACTACCTATCACCTATCACCTATCACCTATCACCTATCACCTATCACCTATCACCTATCACCTATCACCTATCACCTATCACCTATCACCACATATTTTTCTTAAAATTTATATAAACGGACAGATTATTGTCCAATTACGAGCAAAAAACGTGATTATATAAGCAGAATAAACTTAATTAAACACTATCATCTTAACAAATGTAATAAATTTTTAACAAGTGAGGATGATATGAAAAAAAAGAGTAGCATTGCATTTATTAGAAAAAAATTAATTAAAGATAATTCCATCTATGTAAAAGAACTCAGTGTTCTGCTTCATGTATCAGAAAGAACGGTGAGGAGATATATAGATGAATTACAGCTTTTAGGGATAGCCACTAAATTTCATGGTGGCGTAAAATTACAAAAAATTGAGCTTGAACCCATCATAACCCAAACTATTGATGAAACTAAAGTTATTCATATTAATAGTCAAAAACAAAAAAGGGACAGAAAGGATGTCGATAAATGTGCATTATATATCTTGGGATCATTTAATTTAGATGTTGTCACGGAAGTGGAACGATTTCCCTTTGTAGGGGAGACAATCAAAGCAATATCCACAAATTTTTTCCCCGGCGGTAAAGGAGCAAACCAAGCTGCAGCGGCATCAGAGCTAAATGATAATGTGCATTTTTTCGTTAAAGTAGGCGATGATTCATTTGGTGCAACTGCAGAGAAATATTTTAGTACGACAAAAATAGGCTCATACACATTAATTAAAGATCCCAATGCAAAAACGGGAAATGCCCTTGTTATGGTTGAGAATTCCTCTGGAAACAATAGCATTGTTATTGATCTAGGTGCTAATGCAACGATTACTAAAGCAGAAATTCTTTCCGATATTAATCACCTGCAATCGGCAAAAATTTTTCTTACCCAATTAGAAAATAATATAGAAGCGACAAAATTTGCCATTGAAATAGCAAAAAAGTCGGGGTGTTACATCATTCTGAATCCAGCCCCCTACTCTGATCAAATTATTTCACATTTACCCTCTGTTGATTTATTAGTTCCCAATGGAACAGAAGCAGAATTGATATCAAATATTAAAATCGATAGCGTTATTTCGGCACAAGAAGCCATAAAAGCAATATACAACTTAGGGGTTAAAGAAATAGTAATGACGCTTGGTGACAGTGGTGCACTTTATTTCAATGGCACCACAATGAAATATTATAAAGCAATGAGTGCTTCTGTTGTTGATACAAGTGGCGCTGGTGATGCCTTCACAGGCTCCTTGGCTGCAAATTTGATTGAAGGCAAGAATATAGATGAAGCCATCAAATTTTCTATCGCTTATGCATCATTAGCGGTTGAGAAGAAAGGTGCATCATCAATGCCATCTCGTACAAGTGTTGCTGCCAGACTCAAAAAAGAGTGTATGTAAGGGAAGTGTATAAATAACCCACCCCGTTCATAAGTTATATAATCGAGGTTGTTATGAAGTATTTAATTTTTGTCATTAGCCTTCTCTTAATATTTACAGTGGCATCTTCTATCAGTTTTAAAGCTCGTGAAATAAGAAAAAAATTTATTCCAATTGTAGTTCTTTTATTAATAGAGGCTATTGTTGCTTTTATACTTTTGCATACATCTGTCGGAACAACAATTCTTAATACAACGACTATTGGCATAGAATATTTAGTGCATCATGCAAATAAAGGTATTGATTTTGTATTTGGGGATATCAGCACTAAAACACCTATTGTGTTTGTTGTTGTTGCTCTAATGCCATTGGTATTTATTTGTTCAATTATTGGAATATTAAAATATTTTGGTATTCTTCGATTGATTATTCTGACCATCGGATACCTTATTAATAAAATTGCCAAAGTAGGTAAACTTGAATCTTTCTCTGCAGTTAGTGCTGTCGTCGTTGGCATGATGGCGGTATATGTATCAATTAAAGAGTACATTCCAAATTTAACAAAACCACAAATGTATACAATAGCTGCGTGCTCATTGTCTACTGTCGATATTGCAATACTTGGCGCATACACTCAAATGTTATCTCCTCAGTTTGTCTTTATCGGTGTGTGCCTAAACTTTTTCAGTACTTTCGTTATTGTTTCTATTATTAATCCTAATGATCCCATTGAGATATCAAGTAATTTCTCTGGTCCGAAAAATGAACACCACAGCTTTTTTGAAGTATTAACAGAACATATGTTAGATGGCTTTAAGTTAATTCTAGCTATAGTTCCTATGCTGCTCGGCTTTATCGCTTTAATTAGTATGTTGAATGATATTTTCTTACACATCATAGGTATAAGTTTCCAAGGGCTTCTTGGATATCTTTTTTCTCCTCTCGCTTTTGTACTTGGTGTTCCTTGGCAAGACAGCATTCAATTTGGACAAATTATTGCTACAAAGATTTTAACTAATGAATTTGTTGCCATGATTGATTATATCAAATTAGAGGATCTGAGCCCAAGAACTGAGGCCATTATGTCAGTCTTTCTTATCTCATTCGCAAATTTTGGTTCTGTAGGAATGATTATCGCCTGCGTCGCCAGTATCAGTAAAGAGCATGGAAAAATGATAGCAGCAAATAGCTTTCGATTGATCGTTGGTTCAACGTTAGTCAGTTGTTTATCTGCAACTATGGTCGGTGTTTTTGTTAGTTAATGTTTATTTTTCAAGCACTCTATTTCTATTCATACCATTACTATTCAATGCATTACGGTAATTATTAACGGAGAGGTTATATGACTAAAATTATTATAGATTGTGATCCGGGCGTAGA
Organism: Pseudomonas sp. FME51; assembly: GCF_014897305.1. Lineage (NCBI taxonomy): Bacteria > Pseudomonadati > Pseudomonadota > Gammaproteobacteria > Pseudomonadales > Pseudomonadaceae > Pseudomonas > Pseudomonas sp. FME51. The sequence continues at coordinate 803,326 of NZ_JABUYN010000001.1, forward strand.
TGATGCTATTGCAATTTTACTCGCATTGGCATCACCTGAAATTAAAGTTATGGGGATTACAACTGTCGCAGGAAATGTTGAACTTGATAAAGTCCATGAGAATGCCCGCAACATTCTTTCATTTGTGTCACGCCCCGACATCCCTTTAGCCAGAGGATGTGAACGACCTTTGATTGCGCGTCGAGGAAATAAAACACAAGTACACGGTAATAACGGCCTTGCGGGTGTAACGTTACCGAAATCCAATTACACTTATCCTGATATACATGCTGTGGATTTCATTATTGATACTGTGATGTCTAATCCTAAAGAAATTACCCTTTGCCCGACAGCCCCACTTACCAATATCGCCATGGCAATGCTAAAAGAACCCAGGCTTAAGGATAATGTGAAAGATATCGTTTTAATGGGAGGAGCTGCATTTCGTAATGGGAATATAACACCAGCAGCCGAATTTAATTTTTATGTCGATCCACACGCGGCACATATCGTCTTCGACACTGCGGAACACATTACTATGCTGGGACTAGATGTCACCCATAAGGCTGATATTCGAGCAGGGTTATGTCAATCGTTAGACCAAGGTAACATCATTGCTAGAACAGCAGCAAAAATGTCTCGTGGATATGCCGCATTTGATCCTTTTTTACATGATCCTTGTGTAATAGGTTATTTAATCCGCCCAGATATTTTCACCGGTATAAATGGCCATATTGATATTGAGTACGAATCACGCAAACTCTTTGGTTTAAGTTTTGCAACAGTCCATGATGATTCAATACCACCTAAAAATAATAGTAGTTTAAATGAATGTCGTATGAATACGATGATAATCACCGACGTTCAATCGGAGAAATTAATGTCACTGATATCTGAACGAATTTTATCTTTGTAAACTAAATCAAATAGAAAGAAATACAGAGAAGTGTAGCTTCTCTGTATCAAACTTTATGATATTATTTTTTATACTTTTTTATTTGAAAATTAATATTATTCTTCCTAACAATAATTGATTAATATCTTGCCAAGAACAAAACAAGAAATATCCTAATAATAATCATGTACTCTATTTAAAAATAAATAAGTCTATTATGATGATCAACATCGTAGCAAGAGGATGTTGGTATTTATATAACAAACATATATAACAATAAATTAGGATAAAGGAACATGACTAGTTATAAAAAATTAATGGCTTTAATCGTTATATTATTTACCTTCATAATCGGGAGCGCATATGCAGAACAACGCCCTGATGTGGCAGATAATGTTATTGCCTATAAAGGCCAACAAGGGGTGATTGTTTGGACTCTGCGTATTGGTGATCGTAATGCGAATGAAGCATTAGTGCAGATCGAAAGTATTGACCATGACTGGAATTTAAAAATTCAGAAGATGCAGGTCGAAAAAACAAGTAAAGATACCCGATACTCAATAAATATCAATGGCAATAAATTTGTTGCTCTAATTATTGAGAATAAATGCTGTGGTAATCTGTACATACCTGAAGAATCTCAACCTATATCAGTAAATTACTCTGAAGGAATATCCCATGAAGGAAATGCACAAGCATTTCTCACGGATTACCTTCAAGTTAAAAAGAATGAAAAATAATATTAATACCAATTTGGCCACAGTGTTGCATATAAAGAACGATCAAATATGCAAATCATTATGGTAACGCCTCATGTATTTTTTTGTTGGCGTCAATTCAACCAGATAATTGTTGTGTTACATTATCCTTTTTCTTATTACTGACTATTATTAATTTTCTTAACTATTAGTTTTATATTGGGGGGATTAAATATTAAGGGGGATATAACATCTTCCATTTATACCCCAAAAAATGGAGCTTTCAAGAGACATCAGGAGACAATGATTTTGTTGGAATGCTTGATTTACTTGGAATTTGGGAGACTTCAGGAGACGCTAGGAGATGATGAGATGGCGGAGGAGGAGAGATTCGAACTCTCGGATGGTTTCCCATCGGCGGTTTTCAAGACCGCTGCCTTCAGCCGCTCGGCCACCCCTCCGCAATGGGGAGCAATATAAACACCTAGGCTTATATTGTAAAGGCCTTATTGTACTGTTTGCCGTAAAATTAAACGCATTACAAGTCAATGGCTTAATTTATCAACGATTTATGGGTTCTACTTGGGTATCTTCCTTATTTTTGCTAAATTAGCACTATTATTTTTGATTGGTCATAATGCGCATGTTTGTATTTAACGGAAAAGAAATCGAGACAGATAGTCACGGTTACCTAAAAAATAGCAATGAATGGAACGAAGATATGGTTCCTACATTAGCTGAAATAGAAGAAATTGAACTGACGGAGCAACACTGGGAAATTATCCGCTTTGTTCGCCAATTTTATTTAGAATTTAATACCTCCCCTGCTATTCGTATGCTGGTAAAAGCCCTTGCACAAAAATATGGCGAAGAGAAAGGCAATAGTCGTTACCTTTATCGTCTATTTCCTAAAGGCCCTGCGAAGCAGGCTACAAAACTGGCTGGTTTACCAAAACCCGTTAAATGTATTTAAAAAATTAGCTTTTAATAAAAGCTAATTAAAAAATCATTAAAAACTATATTACTCATAATGGCGGATTGAAAAATCTGCCATTGGTTCATATTCACAGTTTATCGCAGACCAAAATGTAATTTTGGCACTTCTGGGCCCCCCCATTTCTAGCCAACTTTCAAATTCTTTTAATGCATCTTCTTTCGCAAATGCTCTTACTCCCACACTGCCGTCATCACGATTCCAAACATAACCTGTTATTGGTTTTCTTTTCATCCATTGATAAGTAAAAAAACGAAAACCAACACCTTGTACACGCCCTTGAATAATATATTCTCGACCTATTCTCATTTGATCTCCTGGTAGTGTTTTTACAATAAAAATTCTGTTCAGGTTATTGTCTTTTCTTTATACAATAGATAATCTGATTTTGTGAGGGTCTTTATTCATAATGAAAGCAAAGGATTATATTTTTTTTAAATCCTTGAAATTTCACTTTATGCCCTCATATATATAACCAATATGCAAGGCTATTTGGAGGTGATACTATGATGACCACCAGCAAATTTGGGATAGGACAGCAAGTTAGACATAAATTACTCGGCTATTTAGGCGTTGTTGTCGATGTGGATGCTGAATATTCCCTTGATCAACCTAATGAGGATGATATTGCATCTAATGTGACCTTGCGAGCAGCACCTTGGTACCATGTTGTAATGGAAGATGATGAAGGGCAACCTGTTCATTCTTATCTTGCTGAAGCGCAGATAACTTATGAAGTTTCAGATGAGCATCTAGATAATGACTCATTGGATGAATTATCATTATCTATTCGAAGTCAATTACAGGCACCACGATTAAGAAATTAATTTAATAATCTCGCTAGAATGCTATCTGAATCTCAAACAATAATCGCCGAATTTATTTTCGGCGATTTTATTTAGGTGCATTACCAAGGAAGACCATGAGCCTCTATTTCTTTTTTAGGACAACGATCCATAACCACTCTTAATCCTGCTTTCTCTGCTAATTCTTTAGCTTCCTCATTGATTACACCAATCTGTAACCATAATACCTTAGCTTTAATTCCAATGGCTTCTTTTGCAATTTCTAATGCAACAGAAGACTGGCGAAAAACATCAACCATATCGATTGCAACAGGAATATCTTGTAATGAGGTATAGCATTGTTGACCCAACAACGTTTGCCCAGACATGCTTGGATTCACAGGGATAACATCATAACCTTGTTCTAATAGGAATTTCATGACCTTATAGCTTGGGCGATCTTCTTTATTGCTTGCGCCGACAAGAGCGATTGTTTTAACACTTCTTAAAATGTCATAAATGTCTGAGTCCACCATTTACCTACTCCGTTCATCATGAAGATTGAAAATATTATGATACATCATAGTATCTTGATCCGTTCATAGCTTATAAGATAAAAAAAAGGTATTTTGACAACTGGAACAATAACTGTATTTATTTTTAAAGGTATCAAATGGAACAAATTGACCGCACGCTCTTAAAAGAAAAAAATATCGCGCTTGTTGCCCATGATCACTGTAAAAGCTCATTACTGGAATGGGTTGAAAATAATCGTGAACAACTGTCCCTACACAAGTTATTTGCAACCGGAACCACCGGTAATTTAATTAATCACCACACAGGCCTTTCTGTTACTCAAATGCTAAGTGGCCCAATGGGGGGTGATCAACAAATAGGTGCCATGATTGCTGAAAAGAAAATTGATATTATGATTTTCTTTTGGGACCCGTTAAATGCAGTTCCACACGATCCGGATGTAAAAGCGCTTCTGCGCTTAGCGACAGTGTGGAATATTCCAGTTGCAACCAATCGTGCAACTGCAAACTTCTTAATTTCATCACCTCTGTTCTCACAAGAATCTATAATTAAAATTCCTGATTACGAAGGTTACTTAAAAGAAAGACTAAAATAATCCTAAGGTTTTCGCTGTATAGGAACACCTTGAGATTTTAGCTCTGACACAAAACAGGATGGCTGTTGTTTATTAAACAGCAGCCATACTTGTTTTTTCGCTCTTGTTAATGCGACATACATCAAACGTCTTTCTTCTGCATTAGGATAATCTTCAACTTTTGGTAATAGTGCTAACTCAATAATTGATTCTCTTGCTGGGGCAGGAAAGGCATCTGTTCCCTCTTGCAGGCCTAAAATGATCACATAATCTGCTTGTTGCCCTTTCGATGCATGAAATGTCATAAACTCTAAATTTAAATTAGGCCAACGTGTCTTTGCTTTTTTTAATAATTCTGGTTTCAAGTAATGATAACGGGCTAATAAAAGAATCGTTTCATCTTCACCGACATAGCCACTCATCTTATTTAATAAGCTTTCGAGCTGATCATCAGCTAGCAACACAACTGCCTTTTTATTACCTTTGACTAAGCTATTTAAAGGTTTAGATAATTGCGATGGGTTTTGTTGAATAAACGTATTTGCCACATTCCCTATTGTGTCATTAAAACGATAGGTCGTATCTAATGCGCATTCTGCACCGTCACCAAAGATATGATGAAAAGACGTCGTTAATAATAACTCGGCACCACTAAAACGATAAATAGCCTGCCAATCATCACCTACAGCAAATAAAGATGTTTGTTTATTTTGTTGTTTTAATGCCGTTAATAATGAGGATCTAAGAGGAGAAATATCTTGGAATTCATCAACAAGAATATGCTTCCATGGGCTTATAAAACGTCCTTTTTCAATAAGACTGATAGCTTGATGTAGTAAGCCCGAAAAATCGATCGCCTCTTCTTCTTTTAATGCCGATTTCCAAGCTTTTAATAATGGTGCTAATAATTTTAAATATTTTTTAAATATTTCAGTATATTCAGATTGTACACTTTCAATCAGTAATTTTTGGCTACCGCCCTGCATTCTTAATAAGCCAATCCAACGTTCTAATCTTACCGCAATTTGATTTTCTAATTTTTTATCATGCCAAAACTCACCTTCTGGAATATCCCATTCAAATTCTTGAGATAACCACTCTCGCCATCCTTTTGCTTGTGCTTTTTTCTGCTGGCACTGATTTCGCCATTCACCTAATAATAATGCCCTTCTTTTTTCACTGTTTATTTCAAGCTCACTAATTTTAGGTTGTTTTTTGGTCGCTTGTTGAATAATCGATAATGCTAGAGCGTGAAACGTTTTTGCCATAATATCAACATTTAAACGTGATGAAAGCCGTTCATTCATTTCTTGCGCGGCTTTACGACCAAAAGCCAGTAATAAAATTTGATCAGGTTGAGCTAAATGACGGCGCAGTAACCAGCCAACCCTTGCCACTAATACTGATGTTTTACCACTTCCCGCACCGGCTAAAACTAAAATATTTTCTTCACCATTAATAACTGCGCGACATTGTGATTCATTTAGTGGAGATGATTCAATGGTATTAAAAAATTCCGTATGCGCATTTAGCATTTGTGTTATCCATGCAGAATTTTCTTTATTAATAAGCTGATCACCCTGTTTTAGCCATTCTAAACATTGGTGATAAAGTGCTTGGCAATGATCAAATTGAGTGAGACGTTCAAGTGGAAGAGGCAGTGCAGAAAAACTCTCTTTAATGGATTGTTGAATTTCACTCAAATGGGATTGCTTTATCCATTTATTTGATTGTGTGATTTCAGCGATATTCTGGAGTTGTTTCTCAAGAACTTGAGCGCTTATTTCGCTCATTTCTTTACTCCAATTTTGCCATGTTTGGTAAAGGTAACGATAAAATTGCTGAGTTTCTTCCCAATCTGTTCCATGTAATCGAACAACTTTATCTTCAGGAAGTAAAAATTCTAATTCACCCCATACAATTCCCTTTTTACAGAAAATATTAATCAACTCGTTAAAAGGAATTAAATATTGATGTTTTTCACCGCTGACTTCAATGCCTGCATTTAACAATTTGACGCTATTATAAGGATGTTGTGCTAAACGTTGTCCCATTGGGGTGGATTTCAGTTCCATACTGTAATTCCTACAATAAATAACAAATAGTCTGTTGTTAGGCTCTTTTTAATCGGTGATAAACCCTATATTCTAAGAGGTAATTATCTTCATTTTGTTTATTTAAGGGCTTTTTGTGTTTACTTTGCTAAATGGCGCCCGCCGATTTATCTATAATAGCCACTTTCTCTATTATATTCGCATAATAATCGCACTTACGGGAACGACTTTGTTTCCTTGGGTTTTAGGGCAAGAGCCGAAATATACCATACCACTCACTTTAGGTGTGGTTGCGGCGGCACTAACTGACTTAGATGACAGGCTTGTTGGTCGCTTAAAAAACCTTGTCATTACTTTATGCTGCTTTCTACTTGCTTCGGCATCAATAGGATTGCTTTATCCATACCCAATTTTATTCTTTTTGGGTTTAGCAATTTCTACTTGGGGATTTATTTTACTCGGGGCTTTAGGGCAACGTTATGCCACAATTGCTTTTGGTGCTTTACTAATCGCTATTTATACCATGCTAGGAATGCCTATTTTTCCAGAATGGTATGAACAACCTGTTTTACTGTTATTAGGGGCAATTTGGTATAACGTACTCACTTTAATTGGTCATTTATTATTCCCCATCCGACCTGTTCAAGATAATTTAACCCGATGCTACCAACAGCTTGCGACATACCTTGAAGCTAAAGCCACTTTATTTGATCCAGATATTGAAGACGATTATCAACATTCGCTTTATAGTTTAGCAATGGCAAATAGCCAGCTCATTGATACTATGAATCAAACTAAAGTCGCATTATTAAGCCGCTTAAAAGGTGATAGAGGCCAGCGCAGTAGCCGCTTTACACTTCACTATTATTTTGTGGCTCAAGATATTCATGAAAGAGCCAGTTCATCCCATGTTCAGTATCAGCTACTAAGTAATGAATTACGCCATAGTGATGTGCTTTTTCGTTTTCAACGTTTACTGTCTATGCAAGCAAGAGCTTGTGAACAAGTAGCCCAATCCATTCTTTGGCATAAAAAATATCAACATAACCCCGCACTTGAACGCTCTATTAATTATTTAGAAAATGCATTAAGTCATTTAAAAAATACGACATCAGAACCACAATTAATGACGCCTTTAAATAATTTATTACAAAATCTTCAAGGCATTGATGCGCTTTTACGAAGCATTAGTACAGAGCAGTACCAAATATCACATGATCAAAAAGAAGAAACTCAACTTTCTGATGATGGTTTAACAGGGTGGCGAGATATTGCATTAAGAATAAAAGAACATCTCACGCCTAAATCGGCTCTTTTTAGGCATGCCGTTAGAATGTCATTAGTGCTCTGTATTGGTTATGCCGTTATTCAATTTTTCCAATTAGACAGAGGCTATTGGATATTATTAACCAGCTTGTTTGTTTGCCAACCAAACTACAATGCCACTCGCCGGCGTTTAACATTACGTGTCAGTGGTACCATTATTGGCATTTTAATCGGTTTTCCTATCTTATATTTTGTTCCTTCAATTGAAGGGCAGTTAGTTTTGATTGTGATAACAGGTACCCTTTTCTTCGCATTTAGAACGATACAATATGCACATGCCACACTCTTTATTACCTTATTAGTCTTGTTGAGCTTCAATTTACTGGGCGAGGGTTATGATGTTGCCCTTCCTCGTATTATTGATACCTTAATTGGTTGTGCAATTGCCTGGTTTGCTGTCAGCTTTATTTGGCCCGATTGGAAATTCCGCCAACTGCCTTTAGTTATTCAAAAAACAATGACCAATAACTGTTATTACCTTGATGCTATCCTCATTCAATATTATCAAGGGAAAGATAATAGCTTGGGTTATCGAGTTGCTCGGCGTAATGCTCATAGCAGTGATGGCGAATTAGCATCACTAATTTCAAATATGTCATCAGAACCTAAAAGTTATCAAGCCTCTCAAGAAGCAGCTTTTCAATTACTCTGTTTGAATCATACCCTGCTCAGCTATATTTCCGCATTGGGTGTTCACCGTTCTAAAATAGAAAATGAAAACGTACTTGCTCTGCTTAATGATACTGTCTGTTATATTGATTCTGCTTTACGGCGTAAAACACCGCAAGATAAGGCTTTTAAACAATCTCATGTAGAATTGATTGAAAGGATCAATACATTTCCTAACGCAGATGATGGTCGTATTCAATTAATACTAACTCAAATTCGATTATTGTTAGATTTACTACCACAAATCATTAACTGTATCCAAATTATTGAGCAAGGTGAACTTAATAGCCTATCTCAACCACCAGTTTAATGATTAATTGATGCTATTTTCTCTAATCCCTATAAGGACATTAGAGAAAATAGCAATCCTTTATTTTTCTGACTAAAAAGACAATTCGTTATACCAATCTAATAGCTCAGTTTTAAGCTGATTTGGTAATACTGAACGATGACATCCCACTATTGCACCAGCCAATGACAATAAGAGTTCACTATTTTTTAAATGATGGCTATGTATTAGCTTTAAATAACACGCTTTCGCACCTATCAAGCGAAGTTCTTCAACTTTATTAATACCTATTTGATTCAGTTTCTTCTCTAATATAACGCCAAGGTTAGGTAAGTCCTTTATGCGGCAAGGCCTTTTTCGTTGACCTAAATACTCTTGAATACTGTAGTGATATGACAGATCAATATATTGATCCAATTTTTGCTGATTCTCCCATAAAGTATCTGTTATTTGATAATAACGTAATGTGATAGGGCTCCCTTTCTTTAGGTAGACATAGGCTTCCATTTTTGTTGCCTTATAGAGCGTCTCTAAAAAACCACTTCCTTTCAGATAAAGTTCGTTATCTGTTGTGATAGCAAACATAACGTCATCAATCATTAAACTAACACCACCAAATTGAGACTTCGTTGTTAACTCTCCATATTTCGCAATACGCGATAATAAATGAGCGTTCCTTTGCTCAGGTAAAAATGACATTAAAACTCCAATAACACTATTGATATTAATTTTTTATCTTTGAATTCAAAAACATGCAAGTAGATATTACAAGGGGACAATAAAGACTTTCCTTTTTATTGCCAATAGTTAACCGTTAGAAAAGGGGAATTTACATAAAATTTGAGAGGAACTTTCAAAAAATTGATCTTGATTTAAGCGAAATTTAGGGATACTGTATATTCATACAGTATATATTAGAACGAGGTAACCATGAAAATCTCAACATCATCTCCGACAAGACAAAATACTATTCTCCAAGAGATCTCGAACGAGGTATTGCCTCTATCTATCCCTTTAATAAAGACTATCTCTGAGAATGATAATAAACAAGGTATGGTGAGTGAACTTCTCTATCAAAACCCACTCGTCATTAATCATATTTTGTTGCCATTACTGAAACAGTATAGTCATGAATCACGTTGGTTACTGTGGCTTAATCCACAACAAAAACTAAATCGCTCTTGGCTAAAAAAAGCAGGTTTGCCACTTAATAAAATAATTCAATTAAATCATATCAATATGATAACTACGGTCGATTTAATGGAAAAAGCATTAATGAGTGGTAATTACAGTGTTGTTTTAGGTTGGCTACCCGAAATATCACCAGAAGAGATGAAAAAATTAGAACAGGCTGCCAGCAAAGGTAAAACTCTCGGCTTTATTATGCGACAGCAAATCAACGCAAATATCCATTTAGAAAGTACTAATACACCTAAACGACATTTAAATTCCGTAAAAATTCATTCAATTCACTACCATTAGTGAAATTTAAGAGTTTTCCTAATACTCAAAACACCCTTATATCATTTAAGATAAGTTAAAAGTATTTATAACCTAAATCATAGAGTTACAATAAATTTAACAAAAATACAGAATCTTCCCCATTGTGGAATAAGGCAGATCTTTTTAAAATTTTAAGTCGAATTTTAAAGGATTACTTGTAACTTTTTAAGTTCATTGTAGACTTTATGTCGTTAAGGTTATGCTTTAAATCCCATTTTTTGGGATCATCATTTGATGAAAGCATTGGATTCCTAACAATAATTTAACCAAGGGCAAATAATAAGGCTTAAAGCCAAATGCCTAACTTGGATGATAACGAGGCGTAAAAATGAAAAAGACAGCTATCGCATTAGCAGTGGCAGTGGCAGCTTTCGCAACTGCAGCGCAAGCAGCTCCAAAAGACAATACCTGGTATACCGGTGGTAAATTAGGTTGGTCTCAATACCAAGGTACAAGTAATCATTTCGGTGATACTTCTATCGGTAACGGTAACACTCACCGTGATCAGTTAGGTGCAGGTGCATTTGCTGGTTATCAGTACAACCAATACTTAGGTTTTGAACTGGGTTATGATTGGTTAGGTCGTATGACTTACAAAGGTTCATATGATAACGGCGCATTCCGTGCACAAGGTGTCCAATTAACCACTAAATTAAGCTATCCAGTAATGGAAGACTTAGACGTTTATACACGTTTAGGTGGTATGGTATGGCGTGCAGATTCATCTGCAACTAAAAACGCAACTTCAGCATCTCCAGCTCAAGAACGTTTTTCTAATAACGATACTGGTGTTTCTCCAGTGTTTGCATTAGGTACTGAATATGCGATTACTCCAAACATCGCTACCCGTGTTGAATATCAATGGATCAACAACATCGGTGATAAAGGTACTCTGAATGCACGTCCAGACAACGGCATGCTGAGTGTTGGTGTTGCTTACCGTTTCAACCAAGAAACGCCAGCACCAGTTGTAGCGCCAGCACCAGTTGTCGCGCCAGCACCAGTTGTTGAGAACAAAACCTTTACTCTGCGTTCAGACGTTTTGTTTAACTTCAACAAATCAACTCTGAAAGCTGAAGGTCAAGATGCTCTGAATGGTCTGTATTCTGAACTGGCTAACATCGACCCAACTCAAGGTCGTGTCGTTGTTATCGGTTACACTGACCGTATCGGTTCACAAAACTATAACCTGCCTCTGTCAGAAAAACGTGCTCAATCTGTAGTTGATTACCTGGTTTCTAAAGGTATCCCTGCAAACAGCATCTCTGCAGAAGGTCGTGGTAAAGAAAATCCAGTTACTGGCAACACCTGTGACAACGTTAAAGCTCGTTCAGCTCTGATCGATTGCTTAGCGCCAGACCGTCGTGTTGAAATCGAAATCCAAGGTACAACTGAAGTTGTTGTTCAACCTGGTAAATAATTCAGATAGTAGATTAATCTACTGTTGATGAATTCAAAACCCTGCCAATGGCAGGGTTTTTCTTTATGGGTATAGGTATATGAAATAAAGAGATATAAACCAAGATACAAGAGAATTGTTGTATAACGGTAGGTAAGATTTAATCCCCTACGCCCTGACGAACAGGGAGATAACGCGTACTGAGTAAAGTAGGTATGAAATATTACAATAAAAATTGAGGATAAAAATAAACCTCAATTAACCAAAAGAAAATATTATTTATTTACCTTTATCTCGTTCTAGTAACTCAATTAATCCATCTTTTAAACTATGTACTTTGAGTGCATATTGTTCTTTGCGTTCAGCATCTTCAATTAATTGCACTATCGTCTCTGATAATGTTATTCCCCGACGCTGAGATAAAGCCGATAAACGTTGCCAAACCTTAAATGTTAAATCGATAGATTTTTTACGTGTATGCTGATGCTCTGCATTAAAATAACGTTTTCTACGGGCCCTGATAGTTTGTTTCATCCTATTTGATAACTCAGGATTTATATGTAAGTCTATCCACTCTATTACTTTTGATGGTTGTGATTCGATAAGTAACAATTTCTCAACCACTTCATCAGCCGCACTTTTTTCAATATAACGGGTAATTAATTCACCTTCACGGTGTTTTTTTACTAGATAGGCCCATTTCCAGCCGCATTCTAGGTTCTCTAATTGTTGATATTTCATACAAACCCCCGTGACAACGTAACTATATAGTAGTTTATCAACAATTTTACAAAAATACTGCCACTGAACCGAAATTTTTAGCCTATTTTATAGGCGAAGTTATTTTAGATAATCTTTTTTATCAATTAATAACAAGATTTGATAAGGGATAGTTTTCTGAGCACATTATGATAGAATCGAGCGTCGCTACCCTAAAACCATAATGGCTATTTATTAGCTTGTTGTTATAAGTAGTAGCAATACATATTCCCTGCCTACGCAGTTGATGACAGTTAAAGAACCGTCTTATTGCAGGATAGATATCGCTATACGGTATCTAAATAAATCTCTTTTCACTAACCAATAATAAAAACGGTAACCTTGAAAAACAACGAATTAGAATGGCAGGCGTTACGCCCTAATTACGCCTCCTATCAGACTTTCTTTCAAACAGCATCTCAATTACCTGCATCTCTACTTCGTGAGGTTCAACCTCGCCTGTATGAAAGCCTACAATGGCTAAATAATGCAGATTCAGGTCAATTTATGCTGCTTAAAGCCGATGATTCTGCTGCGTATTTTGATATGCTGACTGATACATTGACACAATCAGAAATCAAAACCTATCCAGTTGTTGGTGCTTATCAAGCAGAATCAAATAAACTCTATTGGCAAGAAAATGTACAAGGTGCATTTTCATCATCAGAATCCATTACTTGCTGCCAGTGGATAGAACCCGAACAACTTTTTGGCTCATTTTATTACCATAAGAATGAAGTCACTGTGAGCCCCGGTTTACTGCATAAAGTGAATGGTGGCGTCTTAGTTCTCTCTATTAAATCTTTATTAGCACAACCATTAATGTGGTTCCGCCTTAAAAAAATGGTTGAAGAACAACGTTTTGAATGGTTAGTTTGGAATGATAATCAATCCTTACCTTTGCCCATTGAAAGCATGCCTCTCAATCTGCGCGTTATTCTAGTTGGTGATAGACTCAGTCTTGAAGAACTTGAGTTTATGGAACCCGAGTTTAGTAGTAATGCTTTATATGGCGAATATGAATATGACATGTATTTAGAAGACGAAAATGCACTTTCTCAGTGGTGCGGTTTTGTGAATACATTATGCCAAAAATATCACCTCCCTTCTTTATCAGCCGATGCATGGGAAGTGTTGTTAACACAAGCGGCAAGACAACATGAAGATCAGCTGATATTGAGCTTAGATTTAGAATGGATCTTACGTCAACTTCGTTACGCTATGCGTTTTAATCATGATGCTTATCTAAATGCTGATGCATTAAAAAAAGCTGAAGAAAATCGCTTATGGCGGCATAGTTATCTATTAGAACGTAGCCGTGATGAAATTCTACAAGATCAAATTATGATACAAACAGAAGGCGAAGCTGTTGGTCAAATCAATGGGCTTTCTGTCTTAGATTATCCTGGTTATCCTGATTTAATTGGTGAACCCACTCGTATTACCTGTGTTGCTCATATTGGTGATGGCGAATTTACGGATGTTGAGCGAAAAGCAGAGCTTGGTGGTAATCTTCATGCTAAAGGGATGATGATTATGCAAGCTTACTTAAACTCAGAGTTACGTTTAGACCAACCACAGCCATTTAGCGCTTCTATTGTTTTTGAGCAATCATATGGTGAAGTTGATGGTGATAGCGCCTCTCTGGCTGAATTATGTGCATTAATTAGTACGCTTGCACTGCACCCCATTGACCAACAAATTGCTGTAACTGGTGCTGTTGATCAATTTGGTCAGGTTCAACCGATTGGTGGCGTAAACCAAAAAATCGAAGGCTTCTTTGATATTTGCCAACAAAGAGGATTAACCGGATCACAAGGTGTCATTATCCCTCTTGCGAATATTCGTCATCTTGTGCTAAATGAAAATGTACAACAGGCAGTAAAAGAAGAGAAATTTCATATTTGGCCCGTAACCCATGTAGCAGAAGCAATAATGCTACTGACTCGTCAGCCATATTATGAAGAACAAGGCGAACCAGAACAATCTGACGCACACCTGTTAGCTGTTATTCATGACCGTATAACACTTGCAAATAACCAAGATAGACCTAAGTTACCTTGGTTCTTACGGTTATTCAGATAATTCTGTTTCAAGTGATCGGAGTTGTTCAGCGTACAAGTGTAAGCTATTCTGTTGACTTACACATGATAAAGGCTATATAGACAATGGTTGATAAACGCGAATCTTATTCTAAAGAAGACCTCATTGCTTCAGGCCGTGGTGAATTATTTGGCCAAGATGGCCCACCACTGCCATCGGGTAATATGCTAATGATGGATCGCATCATTAAAATGACGGAAGATGGCGGCACCCATAATAAAGGCTTTATCGAAGCAGAATTCGATATCAAGCCAGATTTATGGTTTTTTGACTGTCACTTTGTCAATGATCCAGTAATGCCAGGTTGCTTAGGCCTTGATGCTATGTGGCAACTTGTTGGCTTCTATCTTGGTTGGCTTGGTGGTGAAGGTAAAGGCCGCGCACTCGGTGTAGGCGAAGTTAAATTTACCGGACAAATATTACCAACAGCAAAAAAAGTTACCTATAAAATTGATTTCAAGCGTGTTATCAATCGTAAACTGATTATGGGTATTGCCGATGGTGAAGTGTATGTTGATGGTAAGCTGATTTATGAAGCAAAAGACTTAAAAGTTGGCTTATTTAAAGATACAACTGCATTCTAAGTTCGATAATAATCCGAATCTATTATAAAAATACCGTGTAACATAAAGTACACGGTATTTTTTTATCTACACTAACAGTGTATTTATTTTCTTTATAAAAAACAGATCATATTCAATTCAGTTTTTATCAACACAAACCGTCGATTGCTTATCTTTTAGACACTGAAAATGATGCTTAATTTTAGCAGAGAAAAATAAGCTATATGTGAGATAAACAAATAAACCGGCTAAAAATAAAACACCTAATACTTCACCTGAATTTTCTGCTTGATTACTACCATTTGTATTATCAAATGCATTTTGAATTCCAATTATTATTGCGATAGTGATCGGAAACATTGATATACTCCAGAATATTTTCAGCATCATTGGTGCTATTTCTTTCTTCATAAAAATAACAAAAAGTGTAATAACATATAAAGTAGGGAGTGAAAAAGTTTGTATCATACTCCACAATATAGAAAGAGAAGCTATTAAATTAAAATTCGCACTATTTTTTATAAATACACTCAATAAAGTCGAAACACTAGTAAATGAAGACATTAATTGCCCTAGTGTGAAAAAAGTAAAAGCAATTAATATTATCCATAATGAGATTGGTTTTTTCATTGAAGTCTTCCTTGTAAATAAAAGTCGCTATAATAAATTAATCTATGTATAGTGTCATTAAATTAGTAAATGAATTTTATATATAAATATAAGCTTAAGTTAAGTGAGCTTTCTTATCATAAATAAATATGATACTAAAAATTTATATCAACTTAGTACAAGTAGATTATGTTAAGGAATAATCGTATGGATATGATTATAAGCGCAATTGTAGAACTCTTTAGCTTTCTTATTGAACTTACTTTTTTTCTTTGTAAAGCCATTGGCTATCGTCTCACGATTTTATTGATTATATTTATTTGTATGTATGCTAGTCAATTCGATATAAAATGGATCTTAGGCTTTTCTATAACCTCATTATGTTTATATAGCCCAAACTTATATAAATTATTTAAAAAATCAAAAGAAAACCTTTAAGTTAAATTAGTTTTTATAAAAAGAAAATTTAAGGAAAATAAGTGATTAACAAAGGAAAAGTATCTAAAAAAATAGGCAGACTTTATGTTTTATGGTGGCATATTTTTGATATTTACATCTTTTATAACTTGGTTTACTTCAGAAAAAATTGATTGGCTATATAATTCCGTCAATACAATACTTGCTATTTTTCTTACTGTTTATGGTTTTCGCTTACGTAAAAATTTTCATGAAATAAAATTAAAAAAGTAATGATAATATAACGTAAAAAGGCTTACAAAATATGTAAGCCTTTTTTATATCCAAATTAATCGTTTGTTATTTATACTCAAATTGTCCTATGCTCAATATGTACATAGGAATGTATATAAATAACCCTCGTTTTGATTGTCGGTAAAATCTTAGTGATAATATTTAATATAGCTAAAAATAAGCTATTATCTATTTCACTACGACGGGTTATTTATTTTACCAGACTCGGGCGATCTTCCATCGCCTGTCGCCAACCTCCAAGCCAATGTGAACGCGCATCAATGGCGAAATAAGGGCAAAGTTCTTTTGAACGACCTTGCATACCAGCTTGATAACCTTTCGATAATGCTCTTGCTAAACGATCTCGTTTCTGTCTTTTCATATCTAGACAACCCTCACGTTCTAAGTTTAAGCGGAAAGATAATGATTGTTTTTTCAACAACCACTATAAATTGATACGCTTTATTGAGCATTTAAGCAAGTAAAGAAGTTAATACAAATGTCATATTTGTGATATTGAGCCAACCGCAAGTTTAATAACTATTGTTATCATTTATTTTATTTAATGTTTTTATTAAAATATTATCTAGTTTTTTAATAAGTTACATTGCAGATAAATATAACCTATTGATATTTTAAAACAATAAAGAAACAAAAAATATTTTTTCCATTTTCATTTCATAAAACCAAAAAATCAAGTAAGACAAAATGATGTTTTAATTTAAAATTATGTCAATATAAGACTTGGTTTATAAATATAACTTTTTGCTCTATTTTTATTTTTTTGTAGAAAACTCTTTTTAATTACCTTTGTTTTATTAAGGAATTAGCTATTATTGAAAATAAAATAGGCTATTAACACCACTTACATACTTCTATTAATTCAAACTCTTCAAATACCAACTCCATATCTTCTGAAAAATGACCTTCTCGATTAAAGAAGGCTTTATGTCCTTCTTGCCAATATGCCAAACTTAAATCCCCTTCGCCTTCTCTCTTAGCCAATTCTTCGGTGACTTCATTAAATCGGATTAGTTGCAAAGAACGTGTTCGAATAACACAAATAGGCTCATTTTTACTATTTAGAATAATGCTAAAGCCCCCAATAACAGGAATAACGCTGTCACTAAAAAAACCATTTAATGAGCTACACGTTGCCGTTTTTTTTCCTTCTACCACCAGCATAGCAAGCTCATCCGCTAACTGAGCATTATCCCCAAATGACCAACTGATCGCAGTGGGATATTTCTTTTTAAGGCTTTCTAACATACTGTTTCCTTTTTTTGTTTTTTAAATAAACAAAACCCAATACCCCACTTAAATATAATTTAAGAGAGTATTGGGTTTTAATAAACGTAATGCTAAATCAGTTAGTATTGCGCTTGAATTGCTTTCGCGATATCAGAGACAACCTGTTCCCAACCTTGCCCTAATGTGCGTACTAAAGCGGGATAACCATCTTCTGTTTGTGTCAACACTAATGAAAATGGCTGACTAATAACCTTATTGTCTACAGCATAAATCCAATCACCTGAAATAATGACTTTTCCGTCATACCGACCTTGGAAGTAATTAACAGTTACTGTTAATTTCGCCAGCTTATCTTCAACTGGCTGATTAGCAACAACCGTATCAGGCAATGATTTAGTCAACCCCGAAATAAGATTTTGTTGTAATTGCTGATCAAGTGGGTTGATCCATAAATGTTGGTTCGCTACGGTATAGTTAATATCCGTTGTTTGATAAACAATTCCTGCACTTACTAGCATATTAGATAAGCGGATCGGCTGAACCCAGATTTGAGGCTTCTTCGCTGCTTGTATTGTCGTTACTTCTACTGATACACCATTCTGGTAAATATCAGGTAACTGATAATACGTTTTATTAGTCTGGCTTGAACATGCCGTTAGCATCAATACAAATATTCCAATGATGTATTTCATCATTTCTCAGCCCTCTTTGGTTCTGGATCTTTACCTTCCTTCGCTTCGAAAATCAATGCGTTGCTCTTATTGTTCAATGTTTTCAATAAAGGCTGCATCTCTCTTAACACCTGATCAAGCTGTTGCATGTTATCGATCATTTTTCCGTATGCAGGAGAACCGGGTTGGAAGCCTTGCATACTGCGATTGATCTCTTTCAATGATTGTTGGATATCATTAGGGAGGTTTCTAAATTCATCACTACCAATCATGGCATTCAATGCTTTTAACGTTTCTTTAGCCTCAGTGACTGCTTTTTGACTTTCAGATAATGTCGCTGTCATCTCTTTGAGCATTGGCTCAACAGGAAGATTGTTTATCTTATCAAGTGATGTCATCACTTTTTGCTGGATCTGCGCTAAACCTGAACTTACGGTAGGAATTTGTTGGAAACCCGCGACTTCTTGAGTCCCTTCCCATTTGGTTTCATCCGGATAGAAATCGAGGTCAATATACAACGCACCCGTTAAAAGGTTTCCTGATTTCAATGACGCTCTTAGTCCATTATTAGAAGCAGAGGATATTTCTTTAACAAAATCAAAACTTTCACCAACATCATTGGCAAAACGTTCTGGCTCAACATGAATAAGTACAGGAATACGGAAATCTTTATCCAGTGATTGTTGCATACCTTTCGTGTAATAAGGCACTTGAACAACGGTTCCCATCCGAATTCCGCGGAATTCGACCGGAGCACCTGCTTGTAATCCTCTCACTGAATCAGAGAAGAACATGATGTAGCTACGGTAATCGGTATATAACGAGTTTTGAATGCTCTTTTCATTATCGTAAAGCTTAAATTCAGTTTTAGGTGCAATTTGTTCACCAGGTAACCAACCAGGAGGAACATCAAAACTCACGCCTCCACTAAAGAGTGTAGAAAGTGACGCCATTTCAACTCGTACACCCGATGAAGACATATCAAAGGCAATACCTGAATCTTTCCAGAATCGAACATTGGATGTCACCATTTTGTCATAAGGGGCTTTGATAAAGAGTTGGTAATGCATGTCTCGACTATCAATGTTGAACTCACTGGTTTCAACTGAGCCAACTTGATAACCTCTGAATAAAATCGGATCACCTGCATTTAATTGGCCCGCTCTTTCGCTGACTAAATTAATGCGGATACCCTTAGCATCCGGTGAAGCAAGCGGAGGGGCATCAAGGAGATTAAACTCATCTTTTTCTTTACCAGTTAATCCTGGTTGTAACTCAATATAAGCACCTGAAAGCAAGGTTCCTAAGCCAGTTACACCATCTTTGCCTATTTGTGGCCTTACAACCCAGAATGCTGTGTCAGTACGTAATAACTCGTTCATGCCTGTATCAAGACGTGCATTGATAATAACGCGGCTAAAATTACTGTCGAGTGTGACACTTTCAACTAAGCCAATATCTACACTACGGCTTTTAATTTTGGTTTTACCCGCTTCAATCCCCTCGGCATTATAGGTAATTAATGTAACTTCTGGGCCTTGATGGCTGAAATGATAATAAAGTATCCATGCACCAATCAGTAAAGTGACTAGAGGGATAATCCAAACTGGAGACCAGCTTTTTAATTTGTTAATTTTTGCTTCCTCGAAAGCAGTTTCATTCTTTTCAGTCACCCTTAGGCTCCTTAATCATGGGGTTATCATCATCGGCTGTACACTTATCCCACGTCAACCGAGGATCAAACATCATTGCAGAGAACATAGTTAACACGACGACCAATGCAAATAGCACCACACCAAAATCAGGGTAGATGCTCATCAGACGTCCCATTCTGACTAATGAAGCTAAAACCGCGATAACGAAGACATCGATCATTGACCAACGCCCGACATATTCAACAACTTCATAGAGAAAATGCATTCTGGCAGGATCTCTTTTACCTTTTGATTTATGCGCATCCCAACATAACCAAGCAATCGCGATCATTTTTAAACTGGGCACCATAATACTGGCAATAAATATCACCATGGCAACAGGATAAGAACCATCTTCCCATAACAAAATAACCCCAGCCATAATGGTCGAGTAAATATTATTGCCCAGAGATTCAGTCACCATAATAGGTAATAAATTAGCTGGGATATAAAGGATTAATGACGTAATCAGCAGAGAGACTGTCCATTGCAAACTTTTTGGTCTTCTTGCGTGTCCTTTAACTTCACAACGACTGCATTCATATTGTGAAACTGGCAAAATTGCCGTGCAGGAACGGCATAATCTAACCCCTTGCTTTAGGCCTGATTTGCCTGACTCTATATCAGGATAGGCAGGACGAGGCTCTAACTTCTCCCATAATGTATGCCTATCAAGGCATTGGAAAGCACGAATTTGAAATAAGCAATAAAGCACATAAGGTAAAAAACTTAATCCTAAACCAATATCACCATATGCCATTAATTTAACAAAACTGACTAAAATTCCGGCAAGAAAAATTTCTGCCATACACCATGATTTAAGTTGGAATAAAATACGAGATAACCAGATTTGTAACTTCCTAGGTAATTTAATCGGTGTGCAAAGTAATAAAATTGCCAACATACAAAAGGCAGGCACAATCTGGACAAATAATAAGAAAAAAGCCCCCAGTTCGATGTAATTTTCACTAAACATCACGTTTGGGATTTGCATCAGAGTAATATTATTGGCAATACCTGCAACTTCCATGCTCACAAAGGTAAATTGACTCGCCATAAATAACATAAATAATGCACTGATTGCCAATGCAACAGGCTGATAAAAAGGCTGACGCCAACGAGCTGTTAATACCGAGTGACAACGAGGGCATGTGGCTTTGGTTCCTTGCGCTAATTCAGGAACATTGACCACCAGATCGCACTGAGGACATAATATTTGCTCATGCTTATGTTCATGACGATGTTGTTGACCAGAGCACACAGCGACACCTCTTATTTTTGATAATCAATAAAAGAACATTCAATCTAGTAAGTAAAACGGGGCATCATGCCCCGCTTTCAATCGGTTATTCACCGTTTTGCATTATTTCCAGCTCTTGCCATCTATCAAAAGCGGTCTCAAGCTCTTGTTCTTTGTCTGCCAGCGCCTTTAGCACTTTTTCTGTCTCTTCGTGAGGACGAGTAAAGAAATCTGACGCACTCACTTCTTCTTGTAACGCACTTAACTGCGTTTCTAAACTTTCTAACTTAGCAGGAAGTTGTTCAAGCTCACGCGTTAAATGATAACTTAACTTGTTACCACTACGAGTGTTTTTTTTGGCGCTATCTTTAGTTTTGGCTTCTTTTTCAGCTTTTTCTGGTGCATTACGTGGTTTATTTTGATCATTTTTCAATGAAACAGTCTGTGCTCTTTGTTGTTGAGCATCAAAATATCCCCCCACGTAACTATTAATAACGCCATCGCCTTCAAAAATCCAACATTCAGTAACACTGTTATCAACGAATTCACGATCATGGCTGACGAGTAAAATAGTTCCTTGGTACGCATCCACCAGCTCTTCCAATAATTCTAATGTTTCAACATCCAGATCATTGGTTGGTTCATCGAGGATCAGTAAATTACTTGGTTTTAAGAATAAACGCGCAAGTAATAAACGGTTTCTTTCACCGCCAGACAGAGCACGAACAGGTGTCATCGCACGCTTAGGCGGGAACAAGAAGTCTTGTAAATAACCTAATACATGGCGAGGACGACCATTTACCATGACTTCTTGTTTACCTTCTGCAAGGTTGTCCATGACTGTTTTATCAGGATCAAGTGCAGCACGATGCTGATCGAAGTAAGCAACTTCAAGCTTAGTACCACAATGGACTCGTCCACTGTCTGCTTTTAAGTCACCTAACATCAGTTTTAATAGCGTCGTTTTGCCACAACCATTTGGCCCAACTAATGCAATTTTATCACCACGTTGCACCTTGGCAGAAAAATCACGAACCAATTTACGTGTTCCAATACTGTAATTAACCTCTTCCAGCTCAAACACAATTTTGCCCGATCGAGTTGCTTCTTCGACTTGCATACGTGCACTGCCTAATACATCACGGCGTTCACTACGTTCAACACGCAGTGCTTTTAAAGCGCGTACACGCCCTTCATTACGAGTGCGTCGTGCTTTAATACCTTGACGTATCCATGTTTCTTCTTGTGCTAACTTGCGGTCAAACTCTGCATTTTGTTGCTCTTCAACACGCAAGGCTTCTTCTTTGCTTTCAAGATATTTATCGTAATTTCCCGGCCATGATGATAAATGCCCCCGATCCAGATCGATAATACGGGTTGCCATATTACGGATAAATGAACGGTCATGGGAAATAAACACAATACTTCCTTGGAAATCTTTTAAAAATTTCTCAAGCCAAAGAATGGTTTCGATATCAAGGTGGTTTGTTGGTTCATCTAAGAATAAAACTTTAGGTGCGCTGACTAAAGCACGCCCTAACGCCGCTTTTCTTAACCACCCTCCCGATAAAGAAGAGAGTTCAGCTTCACCATTTAAGCCTAGTTTTTCTAGCACTTCAGCAATGCGGCTATCAAGCAACCATAAGTTACGGTTATCAAGCACTTCTTGCAGTTCAGCCATTTTATTGAGGTTTTTATCCGAAGGATCAGTCTCAATCAGCTTAGAAATATGATGATAATCTGTTAAGTATTTAGCGTCTTCTTCAACCCCTTGTGCCACGAAGTCAAAAATAGTGCCTTCAATATCTCTTGGTGGATCTTGTTGTAAACGAGCAGTCACAAGATCTTGCTCATAAATAACTTGACCATCATCTAAAGGTTGTTCTTTAGATAACACTCTTAATAGCGTTGATTTTCCTGCACCATTGCGCCCAACTAAACAAACGCGTTCATTTTCATCAATAAATAAATCGGTGCTATCTAATAAGGGGGCATCACTGAAAGATAAATAAGCCCCAGTCAAACTAATTAACGGCATTGTAAATTATTCCTCACCAGCATGAGTTAACAGCCAGCAATTGTGGATTTGTCGGTTACGCGCAAAATCTTGCGATAATGTTTTCTGTGTTATCTCTTTTGCGGATAATCCTATTTTTGCTAACTCGTCATATTCCATTTTGAATCCACGTTTGTTATTTGAGAACATAATTGTTCCGTCTTTTCTCAACAAACGTTTCAGATGTTTCATTAATTCAATATGATCACGTTGTACATCAAACGTGTTTTCCATTCGTTTTGAGTTAGAAAACGTAGGTGGATCGATAAAAATCACATCAAATTGTTCATGACTTTGCATTAACCATTGTAAGCAATCCGCTTGCATTAAACGGTGTTGTCTACCCGACAGGCCATTTGCTTGAAAGTTTTTCTCAGCCCATTCAAGATAGGTACGTGACATATCAACAGTCGTTGTACTTTTTGCACCACCAATGCCGGCATGAACAGATGCGGTACCGGTATAAGCAAAAAGGTTTAAGAAATCTTTTCCTTTACTCATCTCACCTAGCATTTTTCGTGCAATACGGTGATCTAAGAACAGCCCAGTATCAAGGTAATCTGTTAGATTTACCCAAAATTTTGCACCAAACTCATTAACTAAGAAAAAATCACCTTTTTCTGCCATTTTTTCATATTGCAGTTTGCCTTTTTGACGCTGGCGAGTTTTTAAAATAAGTTGATCAGAACGTAATCCTAAAACTTCCATTGTCGCACTAATTACATCAAACAAACGTTGGCGTGCTTTGTGTTCATTAACTGTTTTAGGTGGTGCATATTCTTGAATAACAACTTTTTCGCCATAACGGTCTACAGCAACATTATATTCAGGTAAATCAGCATCGTATAAACGATAACATTCAATTTGCTGTTGTTTGGCCCATTTTGCGAGTTTTTTCTCATTTTTACGCAAGCGGTTTGTAAAATCTTCAGCAAGTCCTGTGTTAATCGTTGAAGGGGTATCAGAAAGTAGATAATTCTTCTGCACACAATCAAGTGGACCATTTTTCGCTTTAAACTCACGTTCAGCACGAAGTTGAATGCAACTTAACAATTCGGGTGATGCACTGAACAGTGATAATCTCCAACCTGGAAAATGCGCTTTTACCGCTCGTCCTAATTGACTATGCAGTGCAATAAGTGCGGGTTCACTTTCTAAACGTTCACCATAAGGTGGGTTACTGATTATTGTCCCTTTGATTTCTGCTGAAACAGGGTTTGTTAGTTTTGCCGCATCACCGTGAGTAAAGGTAATTAAATCAGCGACATCAGCTCTGCGCGCATTGGCTCTTGCCATATCCAATACACGTTTATCAACATCAAAACCATAAAAACGGGCGGTTGTATTCTTTTTGCCTTCACGAAAACGTGTGAAAGCTTCATGAGTGACTTCTTTCCATAACGCTTCATCATGACCTAACCAATGGCGAAATCCCCAGTGCACACGATTTAATGCAGGAGCACAATCTGTTGCCATCATGGCAGCTTCAATTAATAACGTTCCTGAGCCACACATTGGATCAATTAATGGTGTATCTGTTTTCCAACCTGACCGCATAATAATCGCGGCAGCTAAGTTTTCTTTTAAAGGTGCTTGCCCCGTTAAATCACGATAACCACGTTGATGTAAACCATCACCACTTAAATCTAAAGATAAAGAGGCTTTTTCTTTGTGAAGATGAATAGTTAAGCGGATATCAGGAGATTGCTTAGCCACATCAGGGCGTTGCCCTATTTTACGTTGGAATGCATCAACGATGGCATCTTTCGCTTTTAATGCACCATATTGACTGTTACGAATAACGTCATTTGTGCCATTAAAATGGATAGCAAAGGTCTGATTAACAGTAAAAATCTCACTCCAATCAATTGCCTGCACACCAAGATATAAGTCTAAATCGCTGTAAACATTGAATTCATTTAACGGAAGAATAATACGCGACGCTAAACGACTCCAAAGTAAAGACTGATACATGGTTTTATCATCAGCACGAAAATAGACACCGCCTTGTGTTATCTGGCAAGCCTGAGCACCAAGGTGTTCAAGTTCAGATTTTAAGAGTTCTTCCAGACCTCGGCCTGTGCTGGCAAACAGAGAGCGCATAGTATTGTTACCACCTAAAATAAAATTGTTGGGCATTATAGCTAATTGTATTACGTTGTCATAAAGTTACTGGCTATAAAAAATAATAATGTCTTTTGGGAGCACCGATGATCAACGTTTCACGCCTTTATATACACCCAGTTAAATCCATGAAGGGAATTCGACTTTCTCATGCTTTTGCTCGTGAGAGCGGATTCACGTTTGATCGTGATTTTATGATAACCACGCCTGAAGGGACGTTTATCACCGCACGAAAATTCCCCGTTTTGCTGTGCTTTATTCCCACTGTCATGGCAAATGGTATTTATATTCAAGCACCTGATGGTGAGGGTATTGCTATCACCTATCAAGATTTTGAGACCACATTGCAACCGACAGAAGTTTGGGGTAACCATTTTACCGCGTATGTGGCACCAGATGAAATAAATCAGTGGTTCAGTCGTTATTTAAAAATGGATGTTCAACTTCGTTGGACTGGTGAAAAATCGACACGCCGAGTGAAAAAAAATCCAGAAACCGCTGTTTCTTTCGCTGATGGTTACCCTTACTTATTAATCAATGAAGCCTCATTTCAATACTTACAACAACGCTGCCCTGCTTCAATTAATATTGAGCAATTTCGAGGTAATATCCTCATAACAGGTGCAAAGCCTTTTGAAGAAGATACTTGGCAGACTATTCGTGTTGGCTCTGTTGTGATGGATCTGATGAAACCTTGTAGCCGTTGCATCATGACCACAATTAGTATTGATAAAGGCGTTAAACATCCTAACACAGAACCACTTGCAACACTGCAAACATTCCGTAGTGATGAAACAGGTGATGTCGACTTTGGTCAAAATATCATCATTCGCCAAACAGGTATTATTCGTGTAGGAGATACTGTTGAAGTATTAGCTTATAAAGAGGCAAAACAGTATCTTGTAACAGCACCTGTTGAAACACAAGCAACACCTATGGTTGAAAACTCACAAGAACAAACTGTCAGCATTGAATTTAACGGTGAGGTTTTCGAAGGTAATAACCAAGAAGTCCTGTTAGAACAGCTTGAAAATAATGGTTATACCATTCCTTATAGTTGCCGGGCGGGTCTTTGTGGCTCTTGTGTTATCCAACTAGATGAAGGTGATGTTAATGCATTAAAAGCTGGAGCAATTAAACGTTCAGGTAAAATTTTAGCCTGTAGCTGTGTTCCTAACGGTAATGTGAAACTTTCATTTAAAGATAATAAAAATCAAATTGATATGAACAAATAAATTAAATAAAAAACTAAATATAAACACAGTTATGTATGATATATATCGTTATCAGTAAACATTAAATTGATTAATTTTACCTCATTCATATATAACTGAGTTTATTGAACTCTTAGTCTCAAGTAAGCTCACTCGGATTTTCGTTGCATTGCCAGTCGTTAATGGTTTTCGGGGAAAGCATCATATTCTTTAGCACAAAGGTAATGGAGACGATTTTATTGAGGATGAGTGTGTGTAAAGTTGATTAAATGACTAATCTTTTCTAGGACGTCTCTTTGATCAATAAAAAAAGCCTCTGTTAAGAGACTTTCAAAATGATATAAAAAAATATTATATACGCTTACTCATTACCACTTATCACGGTAATCAAAAGAAATTTGGTAAAGATACTTATTTAATTCAATTTTATGTGTAACATGCTTTTGAATAGCGTTGACCCAACCTTCGTGTAAATCGAAAACTCCATTATTAATTATATTTTCATCTTTCGGGTCAATTGTTTCATCAATCAGGAAGTCATCATCACCAAAATCTTTTGAGTATTCCTCTCCTATAATTTCTTCTGTTTTTTTATCAAACCACTGAGTATGTAATTTCAATCCCATAATCTTATCTTCCTTATAGATATTTTTTGATATTGCGTTTAGGATCAGCTGGTTTTAACTGGTTACCTGTTTTTGGGTCAAATGCCCCAATATGTTGGCCATCACTGGCACGATATCCTTCCAGCTCACCATGCTGTGAATCCCATTCATAAATTCTTCGCCCCTTATCATCTTTCCAGCGATTGCGCTTACCTGCTCCACCTTGTTTAGGTGTTTTACCTTGGACTGGCTTAAGGATACCCAATCCTTTAATATCTTCAGTTCTTGGTGCTGGATGATAACTATGACCACGCTCTTTTACTCCCTGACGAGGTTTATCCTTTTTCCCCGTTGATAAATAAATTGGTTTTATCCCTAATTCCCATGGAAACACCAAAATTATAGGCTCTTTCAGCGTGGACTGCTTTTTCTCACTTTCAGTAAAGAATGTTGGCGGCTGTAAAGGTAAGTTATTAAATCTAGGTATATCGTATACCTTACCTGGTAGATATTTATGCCTTTCAGATTGAGGTAGAGCCGTACCCGTTAATATCGCTACGTTACCAATTTGAACCCTTCTTTCTTGTTTTTCATTTGGTAAAATATAAGCAAAAATACCTTTTTCAACCGTTTTTCTCGCTTCAACTACACGAGTTTTAACGGGTGCATCCGTTTTCACTAATTCAATTTGTTTTGTCCCATTAACTACTTGTTCGATTACAATAGCTGAGGTATTAATTATCCCTTGTTTCGCTGCAATATCTCTCAACTGTGCTTCTTTGGGGATATTTAACCTCACCCCAGCGTCAGTAAGCGCAGTTTCTTTGTTTTTTGGGTATTCTTGATAAATCATCGAAGGGTATCTATCACTCCCCACCCCAACGGGAGGGGAATACAGCATAAGACCAGCACCTAAACCTAATGCACGACCTAAAATAGCACCGAACGTTTCTGTCGCCGTTGTACTTGTCGTTGTTATTGCAGGAGTGAATACAGCGATCGGAGCCAATGTGGCTTTATCAATAGTCTTTCCAGGGATTAAAGTTGATTGAGCAGATGTTATTGCTGTATTTAACTCAACGGGAATACTGATTTGTTGCTTAGGCGTTGAAGTAACCATTTGAATAATAGAATCATATGATTCAACTGCTTTCTTTAAACTGCCACTAATCAGCCCCGCATACTGTAGATAACGCTGAGAATATATTTTTATCGCTTTGGTTATATTACCTTCCCTAAACGCATCCATCATCTCCTTACAATGCTTATCTTTTGTTAAAAATGGACAATCCATTTTTGCACATACAGGACAAATATTACGCCTTATTACCTCGATCGGTTTGACTCGTTTACTCATATAAATTCCTTTTTATATTTAACCATACAATGACAATAGTGCTCTAATATGACCAATACTCAATTATTCATCTATTCTGTTTTTTGATACGAGGTTTATAAATTTCTTTACCCATGGCCGCCATTAGACACACCATAAGGAAATTCTCTTGATTAAAGCGTAATATTTAATATGGCCATGTAGCACCTTGGCCAACCATGTTCTCTCTATAAAAAAGAAGCTTTTTTAAAGGTCTATCTTAGTTCTGCCATACCATTCAGGTAAAATTTTAGCCTGTAGCTGTGTTCCTAACGGTAATGTGAAACTTTCACTTAACAAAAAATAACTCTTATCTTTATCGCAAATTAAAAGAAGGTAATTTGTCCTTATCTTCTTTTTTTATTTTAAATAAAATAGTTCGTTTAATAAGAATTATCTTATTAATACCTGAGCAATGAATTATCGATAAACTCATTTTATTTGTTTCTAGAAATGTACTGTAAGAAAAGAATAATAGAGATTTGATTTTAGGAAGTGTTGTTTAAGGTGAATTTGTTTTTGGGATGTGAAATTAATGAGTAATAATAAAAAGAGAAAGTCCTTTTTACTCTTTTTGTTAAATAACTTTTTCGTACAAAAATGATCCTGACTCTGACTCTTTATGATAATCGCTCAACCTGTCATTCATAATTTTTATCGGGTCACAAAAATTAAGTATTCTATCAAATAACGTTAACTGCGGTTGCGCTAATAAACATAAACAAGCTTGAGCCCCCACTTCTGTCACTAAAAAAAGGGCTGTTTCATTGCCTTCTTTTAATGAAGCCTCTACCACTTGCGATAAATAAGGGTTGATTTGATTATTGTTAACTTCAAAATACCAACTCTTAGGCATCAGCGGTTTTAAAAAGCGATGGGCTATTAATGCATTTAAAGCTAATTCAGCTCTTGATTCTGATGGCATATCTATTTGGCGAATTTGCTCATCGTATCCATAATAAAGAGCTGCATCATCGACGGTAAAAGATGCTGATTGGCGAGCGCTCTCACTTAACATTTTACTTGGAAAGCGTGAACGAAAAATCATGCCATTGGCTAAATCAAGCATTAATTTTTGTTGCTCAACATCAAAATACCAACGCCAGCGATCATCGGGTTTTATTATCACTAATTAATCCCCCTTCGATTCATTACCTGTTTTATACTCGGATAAACGATCAAATTTAAATGACCTAAATAAAATATTTAATATCACTTAACAAAAACAGGATTCATTTTACTATTAATTAAGCACAATCAGTGCAATTTAATAAAAAATAACCAACTAGGGGCAATATAAACGAGTTAGGGGCAGAAGAAAAGCCCCTATCTCATTATTAAATAGATTTAGATATGATTAATTATAGATTTGATAAGTGCAGGACCTTGGTAAATGAATCCTGAATAGACTTGAATAAGAGAAGCACCAGCATCCATTTTTTCTCTTGCTGCTGTTAATGAATCAATTCCACCTACACCAATAATAGGCAATGCACCTTTTAATTCTTCATTTAATTGGCGGATTATTTGTGTGCTTTTTGATTGTACTGGGCGACCACTTAATCCCCCCGCTTCATTACAATGATCTAATCCACTGACTAATGATTTATCTAATGTCGTATTTGTCGCAATAACACCATCAATATGATGACGCACTAAGCTATCTGCAACTTGAATTAATTCTTCATGTGTTAAATCAGGTGCAATTTTAACCGCGACAGGAACATATTTTTGATATTTTCCCTGCAACTCTAATTGTTTATTTTTAATTGCAGATAGCAGATCGTCTAACGCTTCACCATATTGTAGCGTGCGTAAACCTGGAGTATTTGGTGATGAGATATTGATTGCGATATAACCGGCATGCGCATAGACTTTTTCCATACAAATCAAATAATCATCTTTACCTTGCTCGACTGGGGTATCTTTATTTTTACCAATATTAATACCCAGTACACCGCCATAACGAGATTGTTTTACATTTTCAATGAGGTTATCAACGCCAAGGTTATTAAATCCCATTCGGTTAATTAAGCCTTCGGCTTCCACTAAACGAAATAACCGAGGTTTATCATTTCCTACTTGAGGGCGTGGTGTCACAGTACCTACTTCAATAAAACCAAATCCCATTCCACCAAGTGCATCTATGCAATCGCCATTTTTATCAAGACCGGCTGCAAGACCAAGAGGATTTTTAAATGAGAGTCCCATACAGGAAACGGGTTTTGAAGGAAGCGACTGCTGAATAAGAAATTGAAATGGGGAATGAGATAAACGTTTTAACTGACGGAAGGTAAAATCATGGGCACGTTCAGGATCTAGCCGAAACAATGCCTTCCTTACTAAGGAATAATACATACGATCTCCATTGAGAATATCGGGTATTAGGAATGGTACGTCTACGACAATTTAAGCGTCGTGCATCTTATAGATAAAAGCACGAAAAGTAAACGTTTCAACTTCACAATTCGCCATAAAAAATCCCCAGACTATGCAGGGGATCTTATCATCATGCTAATTTAACACTATTTATTCACTTATAAAGTGATATAAAACGCGATATTAATCAACTAACGCTTTGGTGATTTTCTCATAAAGATCGCCCGATAAATTATCCAGCGTTTTCAGTTTTAATAACTCAGCACGCATTTTTTCTTGGCGTGTTGCATCATAACGTTTTAAACGAATAAATGGTTCAATAAGGCGTGATGCAACTTGTGGGTTACGGCTATTTAAGTCAGTCAGAATTTCTGTCAATAATAAGTAACCAGAACCATCTTCAGCATGGAAAGCGACTGGATTATTATTTACAAATGCACCAATTAACGCACGAGTACGGTTAGGGTTTGCTAATGTAAATGAACGATGAGATAACAAACTACGAACTTTCTGTAACACGTCTTTTGCGGGGCTCATGGCTTGTAAACTAAACCATTTATCCATCACTAAACCATCTTGATGCCATTTATCATCGAACTCTTGCAGTAACACATCTTTGCAAGGCAATTGTGCCATGACGGCTGCATTCAATGCTGCAAGTGCATCAGTCATATTGTCACTGTTGTGATATTGTGCATCAACAAGTTGGTTACCTGTTTGCTCATCTTCAGCCGCTAAATAACCTAAACACACGTTACGTAAATCACGTTTTGCAATATCATCATGATTAACACGATAAGCGCCAATATGCATTGAATGATAAACAGCAGAGAACTCATCTGCCATTTCAATCGCTAATGTTTTACGAATAAAACCAAGCGCTTCATGAATAGCGATAGGATCAATAATACTAAATGATTCACCCGCTTCAACATCAGTTGGTAATGTCAGAATAAGTGCAGCTAATGCTGGATCGATATCTTTATCAAGTAATACGGCACGGAAAGCATCAATCACCATATCAGGAAGAATACCGCTTTCGCCCTTTTGAACACGAGCCACATTTTCTTTTATATAACGGCCTAATAATGATTGCGCCGCATCCCAACGTGAAAAGGCATTACGTGCATATTTCATTAAAAAGGACAGTTGCTCATCCGTAAACGAATAATCAAGTTTTACGGGTGCTGAGAATTCACGTAATAAAGAGGGAATAGGTTGTTCTGGAACATCATCAAACACAAATTGCTGTTCTTCACGTACAATATTCAATACATTAGAAATCGCCTGACCTTGTGAGCGCAAAGGAATAACATCGCCTTTGGTATCATATAACTCAATATCTAATGGAATATGCAGTACTTGCTTTTCAGTTTGATCTGCGGTGGGTGGTGTCATTTGACTAACAGTTAAGGTGTATTGCTTTTTGTTAGCATCATAACTATCACGCACTGTCAGTTGTGGCGTACCTGATTGGCTATACCAACGACGGAATAAAGTGAGATCAACATTAGAGGCATCTTCCATTGCTTGAATAAAATCGTCACAAGTTGCCGCACTTCCATCATGACGATGAATATACATCTGAATGCCCGCTTGGAACTGTTCTTCACCTAATAAAGTGTGGATCATTCGGATCACTTCTGAACCCTTCTCATATACAGTTAAGGTATAGAAGTTGTTCATTTCGATCACGCTATCAGGGCGAATTGGATGCGCCATCGGACTTGCATCTTCAGCAAATTGCGCACTACGCATTACGCGTACATTATTAATACGATTGACCGAGCGTGAACCTAGATCCGAGCTGAACTCTTGATCACGGAAAACGGTTAAGCCTTCTTTTAAACTTAATTGGAACCAATCACGGCAAGTGATTCGGTTACCTGTCCAGTTATGAAAATATTCATGACCAATAACAGATTCAATACCCAAATAGTCTTTGTCTGTCGCCGTTTCACTTTTAGCCAGTACATATTTCGAGTTAAAGACATTAAGTCCTTTGTTCTCCATTGCACCCATATTAAAGAAGTCAACCGCAACTATCATATAGATATCAAGATCGTATTCTAAATCGAATCGAGATTGATCCCATGCCATCGCATTTTTCAATGATGTCATTGCCCAATCGGCACGATCTAAATTACCCTTATCAACAAACAGCTCTAAAGCAACTTCACGACCGCTTTTGGTGATAAAAGTATCTCGTAACACATCAAAATCACCTGCAACCACCGCAAATAAGTAACTTGGTTTTGGATGTGGATCTTCCCATGTTACCCAATGACGACCATCTTCAAGTTCACCTTGTGCAACACGATTACCATTGGATAATAAATAAGGATACTGTTTTTTATCCGCAGTAATTGTTGTTGTGTAGCGAGCTAATACATCAGGTCGGTCTAAATAATAGGTAATATGACGGAAACCTTCCGCTTCACACTGTGTACATAATGCATCACCCGATACATACAGCCCTTCTAATGCAGTATTAGCAGATGGATTAATTTCGTTGATAATTTTTAATGTAAATTGCTCTGGCAGTTGTTCAATGATGAGTTTGCCGTTTTCTTCTTTATAGTGTGTCCAAGCAACATCATTTACTGCGATTGATTTTAAGGTTAATTCTTCACCATCTAAGACCAAAGGTGTTGAGGTTGAAGCCAAGCGCTTACATTGGCTGATCGCCGTAATCTGGGTATTTTCTTTATCTAAAATAAAATCAAGATGCAAATCGGTGATTGTGTAGTCAGGGGCACGATAATCTTTGCGAAATTTCGCGATTCTTTGTTGTGTCATAAATAAAAACCTTTTAGTTAACACGACTATTTAACGGTTATATTGCCAAAGCTTACTCGTCAAAAATCTGTTTAGCCAGTCGAATATTCAATTGAGAACATTAAAAGTCAACAAGATGTTAATAGATTATTAATACATGTAATCAATTTATTTGGTAAATGATGCTAATAGACTCCCAAATTATGTTTAACGTGGTAAACTCATCTAAGTTTTACAGCTTGTTTTTATGTCGCAGAGAAATATTATTGAATAGTGACTTTTTGTTATCATATTCGGGTATACTCTCCAACCTTAACGATTTAGCAGACATAAAAACGCTCCGTGAGGATGCTTGACGCGCTATGATTTTAGACGCTACACCGATTATTACATCACTTTTGGATACCGATGCATACAAGCTCCACATGCAACAAGCGGTTTACCATCATTACAGTGATATTCCTGTCGTTGCTGAATTCCGTTGCCGGAGTGATGAACGTCTAGGTGAATATGCAACAACCTTACGCCATCAAGTTAACATGATGGCAGACTTGTCATTAACGAATGAAGAATTTGACTATCTTCAGAGCCTCCCCTTTTTCAAAAATGACTATCTGCAATGGTTTAAGCATTTTCGTTTTAAACCAGAACAAGTCCAAATTTCAACCACACCTGAAAACCAACTTGCCATCAGAATAACAGGCCCTTGGCGTGAAGTTATTCTATGGGAAGTGCCTTTGTTGGCTTTAGTGAGTGAAATTGTACATCGTACTCGCTCCCCTGAAATCACTCCTGATGATGCTGTTGACCAATTACGTAAGTTAATTGATATCTTCTATCGTGATGCTGCTGAACAGCAGATTAATTTAGCTGATTTCAAATTGATGGATTTCGGCACTCGTCGTCGTTTTTCTTATGATGTGCAGTGTGCCATTGTGGATGAGCTGAAAAATCATTTTCCTTATCTCATTGGGACTAGTAACTATCATTTAGCAGAACGTATGCAATTAGCGCCAGTGGGTACACAAGCTCATGAGTGGTTTCAAGCACATCAGCAAATTAGCCCTGAGCTTGCCAATAGTCAGCGTGCCGCCTTACAGTCTTGGTTAGATGAATATCCTGATCAATTAGGTATTGCATTAACTGATTGTATTACGATGGATGCGTTTTTGCGTGATTTTGATAAAGCCTTTGCCGTAAGCTATCAAGGTTTACGTCATGACTCTGGCGACCCTATTGAATGGGGAGAAAAGGCCATTGCACATTATGAAAAATTGGGTATTGACCCAATGAGTAAAGTACTCGTCTTTTCTGATAGTCTCGACTTTCAAAAAGCTCTCGTACTTTATAAGCATTTTCATAAACGCATTCGCTTGATCTTTGGTATTGGCACTCGACTCACTTGTAATATTCCAAAGATAACACCGCTCAATATTGTGATTAAGCTGGTGGAGTGTAATGGTAAGCCGGTGGCTAAATTATCAGATAGCCCTGGTAAAACAATTTGTGAAGACGATGACTTCGTTGACCAACTTCGCAAAGCCTTTGATGTCCCGCTCATAAAACAAGCCTGTTGATTAGCTAAAAATCTTCATTCACAAAAGAAAGGGTAATAAATACCCTTTTTTTTGTCATAACTCCCTTTCTTATCAATATTTCACCTGTTTTTATCAATTTATTTTATACAAAAGCTTTTCTCTTCTTTATTGACTCTTTAAACTAAAATTTCCTACTTGTTTCCTGCGCTATTGCAAGTAACATAGAAAAACTGTCCGACAGGGGCAGAGTGAATTAACCAAACAATTATTTTAATTAAACGAAGAGAGATTTATTTATGATCGTTGCGCCTGTAGTCGACGTACTGCAAGGCCGTATCGCGGTTGGCGAAGACGTCACCGTTCGCGGTTGGGTACGTACAAGAAGAGATTCAAAAGCTGGTATCTCATTCCTTACCGTCTACGACGGTTCCTGCTTTAATCCAGTACAGGCCATCATTAATAATAATTTACCGAATTATCAAGATGAAGTGCTGCACTTAACCACAGGTTGTTCTGTGGAAGTCACCGGTAAAATTGTTGAATCTCCGGGCCAGGGACAGAACTTTGAAATTCATGCTACTCATATTGTTGTAGTAGGAATGGTCGATGATCCGGAAACTTATCCGATGGCCGCCAAACGTCATAGTATTGAGTACCTACGTGAAGTTGCTCACCTTCGTCCTCGTACTAATTTAATTGGTGCAGTTGCACGTGTTCGTCACACGTTGGCACAAGCACTACATCGTTTCTTCGATGAACAAGGCTTCTTCTGGGTTTCTACGCCACTTATTACGGCCGCAGATACAGAAGGTGCTGGTGAGATGTTCCGTGTTTCTACACTTGATATGAATAACCTGCCACGCACTGATAAAGGTGAAGTTGATTTTAGTGAAGACTTTTTTGGTCGCGAAGCATTTTTAACCGTATCAGGCCAGTTAAATGGTGAGACTTATGCTTCTGCATTAAGCAAGGTATATACTTTCGGCCCAACATTCCGTGCTGAAAATTCAAATACCAGTCGCCATTTAGCTGAATTCTGGATGGTTGAACCTGAAGTGGCATTTGCTGATCTGAACGATATCGCAGCCCTTGCAGAAAAAATGCTGAAATACACTTTTGCCGCAGTGTTAGCAGAGCGTAAAGATGATATGGAATTCTTTGCACAACGTGTCGATAAAGACGCGGTCTCACGCTTAGAAAGCTTTATTACGTCTGATTTTGCTCAAATTGATTATACCGATGCAGTCGCTGTACTTGAAAATTGTGGTGAGACATTTGAAAACCCTGTTTACTGGGGTGTTGACCTCTCTTCTGAGCATGAGCGTTATCTGGCAGAGAAACACTTTAAAGCGCCTGTCGTTGTAAAAAATTACCCAAAAGATATCAAAGCATTTTATATGCGTATGAATGAAGATGGGAAAACAGTTGCAGCGATGGATGTATTAGCACCAGGTATTGGTGAGATCATCGGTGGTTCTCAACGTGAAGAACGTTTAGATATGTTTGATAAACGTTTAGAAGAAATGGGCATGAATAAAGAAGACTACTGGTGGTATCGTGACCTGCGTCGTTACGGCACAGTACCTCATTCAGGCTTCGGTTTAGGTTTTGAACGTTTAGTTGCTTATGTGACCGGTGTCGCAAACGTTCGTGAAGTTATTCCATTCCCACGTACACCAAGAAATGCTGATTTCTAATTTAGTGATTAATTAGTATTCAATCAGAAATTTGCACTGCTGTTTTATTGTGCAGATTTAGCTTAAGTGAAGAAGCCAACCACAAGGTTGGCTTTTTTTATGCATGGCTCTTATTTGATTCAAAAGTTCCCCAAAATACATAATTTGAAATGCATAGTTACAATTTGTTACACTTTTTTCGTTTTTGTAGCAAATTGGGGGTAGATAAAATTTTTTACCAATGGAACACTGTCACCCGACACAGACGACACTTAACTCTCATAAATAGTTCCATAAAAATTAAGAAACTATTTCTGGCAGTGGCAAAGGTGTCTGAATAACACCAATGAGGGTAATAATAATGATGAAGCGCAATCTTCTTGCAGTGGTAATCCCAGCTTTAATGTTTGCTGGTGCAGCAAACGCAGCTGAAATGTATAACAAAGACGGCAACAAAGTAGACATCTACGGTAAAGTTGACGTTCGTCATTACTTCGCTAACTCTGAAAGAGACGGCGGTAAAGAAAGCGGTGACGCTTCTCGTGCGCGTATCGGTTTCAAAGGCGAAACTCAAATCAATAAAGATTTAGTTGGTTTTGGTCGTTTTGAATACGAAGTTCGTACTGGTGAACAAGAAGGTGAAACAGACTCACGTGCTCGTTTCGCTTACGCTGGTTTAAAATTTGCTGACTTCGGTTCAGTAGACTACGGTCGTAATTACGGTGTAATTTACGACACCAACGCATGGACAGACGTTCTGCCTTTATGGGGCGGCGACTCAATGTCACAAACTGACAACTTCATGACTGGCCGTACTACTGGCGTTCTGACTTACCGTAACACTGATATGTTCGGTTATGTTGATGGTCTGAATTTTGCTCTGCAATATCAAGGTAAAAACAACTCAGAAACTACTAACACACGTACTGATGTTAAAAAACAAAACGGTGACGGTTTTGGTTTCTCTACAGCTTACAACTTAGGTTGGGGCGTAACTCTGGGTGGTGGTTACTCTAATTCATCACGTACTGCAGAACAAAAAGTAAGCTCAGCTAAAGGTGAACGTGCAGAAGCATGGAACTTTGGTGGTAAATTTGCAGCTAACAATGTTTACTTAGCCGCTATGTACGGTGAAACTCGTAACATGACTGGTTTCAAAGGTAATATTGCTAACAAAACTCAAAACATCGAGTTAACTGCACAGTATGACTTCGCTGATTTAGGTATCAAACCATCTTTAGGTTATGTTCAATCTAAAGGTAAAGATTTACAAGTTAACAACGTAAATGACGAAGATTTAGTTAAATATATCTCTGTAGGTTCTTTCTACAAATTTAACAAAAACATGACTGCAGTTGTTGATTATAAAATCAACCTGATCAAATCTGATAACAAACTAGGCATCAACGACGACAACGTAGTTGGTTTAGGCCTGACTTATCAGTTCTAATTACCACTTAGGTAATTAAACAGTCAAGTTAATTGATTTGAAAAGCAACACTTCGGTGTTGCTTTTTTAATTTCACCGTTAACATACACTCTCCCTTCCTCTATCTATTTATTCTATATTTATATTAATCACGCTTAATTGGTTTCTTGATCATCATAACTCTCTCCTATACTTTCTATTTTGAGAACATTAAAAAGTTTATCATACTAAACAATTATGACTTTTTAGTGATTATTTTTACATGTTAATGTAATCACAGGATATTCACTTACTTACATCTTGTTTTGCTATTTATTCTCACTTAGTTCACAACTTCTTGTTAATTTCTCTACAAACAGTTGGCAAAAATCCCTCATAGCGTTACTCTTGATACTCATATTTCGGCTTCGTTTTGAGCTTAGGGAACAATTACACTATGTTTGAGAAAATCATTGCTGCACCAGCCGATCCTATTCTGGGTTTAGCTGATAGTTTCCGTTCTGATCCTCGTGAAAACAAAATTAATTTAGGAATTGGTGTTTACAAGGATGAAACAGGCAAAACCCCTGTTTTAACCACAGTTAAGAAAGCAGAAAAATACCTGTTAGAAAACGAAACCACTAAAAACTACCTTCCTATTAGCGGTATCCCTGAATTCGGTGCTGTTACCCAAGCACTTTTGTTTGGTGAGCAACACCCTATTATTGCAGAAAAACGTGCGCGTACCGCACAAGCACCCGGTGGTACTGGCGCTTTACGTATTGCGGCTGATTTTATTGCACAACAAACCACAGCAAAACGTGTTTGGATAAGCAATCCAACTTGGCCTAACCATAATAATATTTTCCAAACAGCAGGTCTTGAGATCTGTAATTATGATTATTATGATGCAACAACACGTGGGCTAGATTTTGAAGGCATGTTAGCAAGTCTTGCAAAGGCTCAAGCAGGTGATGTTGTCCTGTTCCACGGTTGCTGCCACAACCCAAGTGGTATTGATCCCACGGAAGAACAATGGCGTCAACTGGCTGCATTATCAGCAGAAAAAGGCTGGCTACCGGTTTTTGACTTTGCATACCAAGGTTTTGCTCGTGGTCTTGAAGAAGATGCGCAAGGCTTACGTCTTTTCGCAGAAAACAACTCTGAACTTATTGTGGCAAGCTCATATTCTAAAAACTTCGGTCTTTACAATGAGCGTGTTGGTGCATGTACTATTGTCACCAAAGACAGTGACACTGCTGAAAAAGCCTTTAGCCAAGCCAAAGCCATTATTCGTGCCAACTACTCAAACCCACCCGCACATGGAGCTTCTGTAGTTACCACCATTCTTTCTAATCCAGAATTAAAAGAAGAGTGGATTGAAGAGCTGACAACCATGCGTGAACGTATTAAACGCATGCGTCAACTGTTAGTAACCACATTACAAGAAAAAGGCGCAAAACAAGATTTTAGCTTTATTATCGACCAAAATGGGATGTTCTCATTTAGTGGTTTAAATAAAGAACAAGTTGAACGTTTACGTGCTGAATACGGTATTTATATCGTAGGCTCTGGACGTATTAACGTTGCAGGCTTAACCCTTGAGAATATGGTTCCGTTATGTGAAGCCATTGTGGCTGTGCTTTAATCTCTGTTTAGAAGCTGAATAAGATAAATGCCGCGTTATTACGTGAACTGTCCAATAAACTGGGGTCAGTTCGATTACGTAACGTGGCATTTTTATTGGCATAAAAGAAATATTAGTTATATTTTTTAATTATAAAAAAGCTCTTTATAATAAAGAGCTTTCATATTTATTCACTTATATCAGCGCACTATTACCAAATTGGCATTTCATCTTGTAAAAAAGGATTATATTGGCGTTCATGTCCTAAATTAGACATAGGACCATGTCCCGGAATAAACAGATAATCATCACCTAAAGGTAATACTTTATTTTTAATTGAAGCAATAAGGTCAGCATGGTTACCACGAGGAAAATCTGTACGGCCAATGCTTTCTTTAAACAACACATCACCCATAGAAATGAGTTTATTCTGGTGATTAACAAAAATTATATGTCCGGGTGTATGGCCTGGGCAATGTAAAACAGATAACGAAATTGTTTTACCAATTGTCACTGTATCACCCTCATTTAACCAACTGTCTGGTGTAAATGATTTTCCACAGGGGAAATTAAACATGCGGCACTGTTGCTCTAATTCTTCTAATAAAAAACTGTCATCTTTATGAGGACCATAAACAGGAACCTTGAAGTACTCAACAATCTGAGAAGTACCTGCTATATGATCAAAGTGTCCATGTGTTAATAATACTTTGGTCAATGTTAATTGGCGTGCTTCGATTTCAGCAATCAACATTTCAGCATCGCCACCAGGATCAACAATTGCGGCTTCTTTTGTGTCATCACACCAAATAAGGGTGCAATTTTGCATATAATTTGTCACGGGGACAATGTGATACATCATTAATCACTCCACTCTCTATTAACTCATTCTTAATAGATTACCATGAGCGGACAGGTCCTGTATCAATATGCACAAAATTACTTCTTGGGTAATATCCAACACCGCCGGATTTCATTCTTAATGCCACTTGGCGAACTTTAGAAAGATCAGTACCGACTAAACGGAAATCCATTGCTTGCCCGCGAGTATGGTAACTTTTCTTAGCCACACCACTGCTACTTTGACGCAAGTTATTATTGGTCACTAAAGAACGATAACCTGAAATAAGTTCAACGGGTTTATTATTATTTAACATCACTTGCAGTAAGTAGATTTGGTCAAACAGTGCGGGATCAATGGTTTTGATTTTATTTTGACGATAATCTCTAAAAAGGTGATTTAATTTAGCAAGTTCATGTTTATTATAACGTTTTCCATCAAAAAACTCGGCTTTAATAGTTTCACCAGTATTTAAATTATTAAAGCGAAGAATTTTTGGACGAGGTGTTGCTAATGAAGCAAAAGCATGAGAAGGCAATAAACCTAACCCCACTGCGGCCATACCCAGCCCCAGCCATTTACGGCGATGTGAATCAATAATATCCATAGTCTATGTACTCAAAAAATTATTTCAGGAGGAAGAACCTTTATTATGACAATATTTTTCCCGAATTGTTTCTTATAGTTTGTATAGTATTGTAAATAATACTTTCTTTTAATTTATCAACATTTAAAATTTTATTAATTTAGTTATTTATACTAGATTGTTTTTTATCATTCTATTTTTAATGTAAAATTTAAAAATATTTTGTATATTTATATTGCCTTTATCTTTCTTATTGAATGATACAAAACAAAACACATCCTATTGATTTATATAAAAATAAAGGATAGTCAAATTAACCATCCTTTATTCAATTTATATTTCTTTATATTACAAATATTTCTTAATATTCTCTAAATAGGGTTGTGCATTTGAAATACTTTTATCATAAGCATAAATATCGGCACGATATTGAGGGGTATTTTCCTGCGCTACCCATGCAGTTTGATAATATAAATAAACCGGAATTCGTTCTGGAATAGGCGCATATTGTGTTGAACCTCGTTTTAATGCTGCATCAATTCTATCTTGTTTCCATCCCGCATCACCTAATAAAATTGAGGCAAGCTGAGACGCTTTATTGACACGAATACACCCAGAGCTAATCGCTCGCATATTTTTTGAAAACAGCGAATGATTAGGGGTATCATGCAAATAGATTGCCTCTGAATTTGGCATATTAAATTTATAACGCCCTAAAGAGTTGGTTGGACCAGGAGCTTGCCAAATTCGATAAGGAAAATTCGCTGCACTCATATTTTGCCAATCAATATCGTAAGGGTTAATAGGATAAGCATCATTGCCCCAGCCTGAATAAATAGTATATCCCTTACGACTAAAGTAACTAGGATCTGCTTTACCTCTAGGAACAATATCTTTGCGCGTCATGCTAGTTGGCACATTCCAAGGAGGATTAACAACCACGTTATTCAACGCACTACTCATAATCGGTGTTTTTCTATCAGGACGACCAACAATCACTTTTGAATCAAGAATAAGTTCATTATTGGCATAGAAATAGAGTGAAAAATCAGGAATATTCACCCAAATTCCAGTATCACCAATAGCAGGCGTTAGGCGTAGACGTTGAATATTTAACGCCATAATACTGGCTCGTTGTGCAGGTGTTGTATTTAGCCACACTCGTGTTTGTCGTCCAATCACGCCATCAGGCTCTAACCC
This sequence comes from Pseudomonas sp. FME51, assembly GCF_014897305.1. Taxonomy (NCBI): domain Bacteria; kingdom Pseudomonadati; phylum Pseudomonadota; class Gammaproteobacteria; order Pseudomonadales; family Pseudomonadaceae; genus Pseudomonas; species Pseudomonas sp. FME51. Next base: position 846,015 of record NZ_JABUYN010000001.1, read on the forward strand.
ATGAGCCGTTTGAAATACTTTAACTGCGGTAATTAAAGGTGCGTCATAAACTGTTGTGGCAATTTCTTGCTCATTTTCTGCTAATTCAGGTATTAATTTTAAATGGCGTAAAATTTGCCTCAATGCCAAGACTTCTTCAGATGATTGATTTGGCTTTAATGATGCTGTGCCTTTCATTTCAGGCCATACAACTGCATTCTGCAATTGCTTGCGCACTTCTTCTTTCATTAATGCGTAATAAGGATGGGAAGGAGCATAAGAAATAATAAAGCTACCCAATGTGTTATTTAGAATATTTTGTTGCAAGTCTGCTACGGATTTATCTGAAGGTAATGGTAGCGCTTGTGTTGCATTACGATACAGTAAAGAGGCTCCTGATTTATTTACTTGCTCAACAAAACTGATATAACCTAAAAAAGCGTCTGATAAAATAATATCACGCCCTTCTTTTGTTAATTCAGGTATTTCCAATTGCGTCAGCCATTGTCCAAATTGAGGCTGAATACCCGAAATTGCCACTTCTGCAATTTGTTGCTGTAACTGCTGTACCACCTTTTCATCTTGCCAAATTAATGCAAGATTATTCGCTTGGTAAACTTTTGCTAACTGCGTTAAATATAATGGTTTATATTCCTTGGGGCCCCAAAGCTGTAGCGTTGTTTTTGCTTCTAGTTCAGTGATTTGCGGGATATTCATTGCCACAATGGCAGGTGTTGGTATTGTTTCATCCGTTACAGGAACTAATGTCGTATTTTCTGTTGCAGGTGTAGAAACAACGACAGGCTCTGATTCTGTTGCCACGGCATAATGCCCAGACAGAAGTGAGCTTATAACAACTGAATATGCGATTGCTCTTTTAATTGGTTGGTGCGCCATAAATCCTCTACCCTCATTCCTTATTATTATTTTGGTATCCTAGAATAATAGATGAGCTTGGAAAAGAATTTTATAGGAATAAACTAATATTTTTAAAGTTTTATAAACCTTTGATGGGAATTTAATTTTATTTAATCAAAAAAAGACTATTTAGCTGTTTTTATATTCAATACTATATGTTAAATAAAATTGCACATAAGTAATAAAAGACAACTTATTTTAAAATGAATATATCAATAATAAACGAAGAATAGAGAATCGATAAATAAGATTATCGACATGGAAGGCGTTTTAAAATAGAAAAAGGCGCAGTTTTCTGCGCCTAACAAATAAAGGTAAACAAAGGGTAAAAATTAGTATTCTGAATTGATAACGACTTCTTCACCAAACTGACCTGCTTTAGGCAGTGGTTGGTAAGAAGAGTTAGCTGCACGCAGAATACGGACACCACGGATACCTAGCTCATCTGCTGCTGCGATATCCGCATCCGCATCACCGTAGTAAATTTTCAGTTTATGATCACGCATCCAGCTTACTTTGTTATTTGCACCAGGTTGGTCACCAGCAAAAATAACCGATTGCATTTTATCTGCTGGAATATTCAACCCTTCTTGAACATATTTGGTCACAGTCTCAGTTTTAGTTTGAGTACGACCCGTAATGAAATAAACAGTATCTCCACGTTTTAAGTGCATCTGAACAAGATCGATACCGACTTGTTTAGGCATACTGAATTTATCCCATTCGTTATTCATTTTTTCCCAGAATTCTGGGTTTTTCAGGTAACTGAAATCATTCGGAGAATATTCCAATTTACCACGATAAAAACCTGGGCTTGAGAACAGAACGGTGTCATCAATATCGAAACCAACCGCCATCGGCGCTTGGCCTGCTAAGCTTTTCTCGATATCTGCAACAGAAACCCAGTTAATAGGTTGTTGTTGTGCTAATTGAGCAACAGTAACACCTGGACTCACTACTTCTGGCATATGAACTTTTGCCATTGCCGCGCCATTTAAACTTAACGCTAAAGCAATTGCACTAAAAGCTAACGTGACTTTACGCATTCTCTTTCCTTTAATTTTTATATTAATCACATACGGGAACAATCATAGACATCACGATTACATTTAAATGAGAGATAGCGCACGTTACGTTGTTTAAATTTTCATTTTTTTGTTAATTTACTTTCATTTTTTGATCTATCTAACACTTTGGAAAAAGAAAGCGCCATAAGCATATGCCCATAGCGCCTTTCTATTTGCCAATTTAAAGCAAGTCACGAAATAAAACTATTCTGTTATTTCAGCAACATTTGATGATGCAATTTTATCTTTTTCAGCCTGTTGACCAAACCCTTTTAATCCAACAACATGAACATGTTCTGTTCCATTGAACACTTTACGGACTAGTTTATAGGTTGTGCCTTTTTCTGGGCTAATATTTTCAGGTGCTGCAATAATGAGCTGCATATCTAAACGGTCACACAGTTCAAATAACGTTGCGATAGATTTCGCATCTAAACGCGCGGCTTCATCAAGGAAAAGTAAACGACAAGGTGAAATATCTTTTCCTCTTAAACGTCGTGATTCTTCTTCCCAGCTTTGTACAACCATCACTAAAATTGACATCCCCGTACCAATCGCTTCACCAGTAGATAAAGCACCACTTTCGGCTTTTAACCACCCTTCTGGTCCACGATTAACTTCAACATCCATTTCAAGATAATTACGGTAATCTAGCAGTTCTTCACCCACAGTTTGAGGCATCCGTTGTCCAATATCCACTTGTGGGTTGAGACGTTGATAAAGTTTCGCCATTGCTTCAGAGAACGTGAGGTTTTGGTTTTTAAATAAGTCTTGGTATTGATTGTCTTCTTCAGATAACACATCAAGAAGTACTTGATGACTTTCACGAATATTGACGTTAAGTCGCACACCACGCACTTGACCAAATGAAACCGCTTGCAAACCTTGGTTTAGCATCCGAATACGGTTTTGTTCGCGCTGAATAGTTTTACGGATAATATTTGCCACACTGCGTGAACTGATCGCTAATTTCTGCTCACGGTTGGTCAATTCTTCCGTTAAGCGAGCTAGCTCAATTTCCATCTGTTCAATTGCATCAACCGGATCGTCTGTTTTAATAATATCTTGGCGAATACGCTCTCTTAAATGCTGGTATACCGCAATAAAGAACTGAACTTTACGATCAGGATATTTAGCATCCTCAGAACGACGTAATGCATCGCGTAAATATTCATTATCAGCAACTGCTTGACGCAATGCTCCTAACGCTTTATCCGACATTGAACGTAATTCATCCGCAGAAAGATAAGCAAAGTCTCGACGATGTAAACGACGTTCCATACCATTTTCTTTGACCAATCGCATTACTGCACACCAACCCGCTTTTGCACTCACAACATGTTCACGGATTTGAATATAATCACGCTCAAGTTTACGAATTTTTTTAGTCAGATTATCGCGTTCCGCTTCACTCAATGCGATATCACGCTCAAGTTGACTAATACGAGTACGGTTAGCACTGACTGCCGAATAACGTTGATCACGTAGCTCTTTTGCTCTGGTTTCAGCACCAACATCAATTTGGATCCCCGTGTCACGCATCTCTTGCTCAAGCTCTCTAAGCAATTCAGATTTAGTATCAAAAGAGCTCTTTAATGAGGCCAACACTTGATTAAATTGAGCACATTGGGCTTGTTGTTGACGATAAAGCTCTCTTGCTGTCGTACGTTCTGTCTCAGCCATTTCTAAACGGTGACGTAACTTTTCGTTAAGATCGCTGTTTTCACTGACAATTTCAACGGCATCACTATAGCTAAAGTGCGCGCGACGTTGTGCCACTTCCACCAGCAAGAAAGCTTGTTGTTGATAACGCTGTTGCTCTACTTTAGCTTGTTCGTAATCTTGTGCTAATTGTTCATGCTCTTGAGGATCACTTTGTAAAATTGACGCAATAGGCTCTAGGGTTGCTAACGCTTTTTCATGACGTTGTAAGTGACGCATAGATTCTTCAGCGGTATACAGCTCCTCACGGAGCTCTTCAACGCGATCAATCAGCGTTTCATCCATCAAGATATTCACTTGAGGGATCAGTTTATTAAGTAAATTCAGTGACTCTTTAGCACGGGCATAATGTTGACGTTGCTGCTGAGTACTTTCTTCATACTGTGCGAGTGCTCTTTCTAGCTCATTACGTCTTTGATTAAGTTGGCGGATATCTTCTTCAGGATCGGCTTCAAAGGCCACTGAAATATGTTGTCCGACAAATTGACTAAAAGCATGGTGAGCACGTTGAATTTTCTGCACGTCAAAAGCTTGTGTTGCATAAAGCTCAGAAAGCTCATCTCGTTGACGAGATAAAATCTCTAATTGGTTTTCACGCGCTGCACGACCAAAAAGTGGAATTTCTGGGTAACGAGAATAACGCCATTGTCTATCTGAGCTTTTAATCAGAACCGCTTTATTCATCTCTTGTGCATTAAATACACTGTCATCGAAAGATTGTGGATCACCTTCAATAAAATAGAGATCTTCAGGACAATCTTCTAATGTTTCTAATTGTTCCTGAATTGGAGCGAGATCTTGTACCACAATAGCATGGCGTGCAGGACCATATAATGCAGAGAAATAAGGTGCATCATCTAACGTAATATCATCATAAATCTCTGATAATAGGACCCCATTAAAGCGCTCTGCTAACGTAATTAACCGCCCATCTTCAGCACCACTTGGCTGACTTAAACGTTCAATTTGTGCTTCGATTTGCTGTTTACGCGTTGCAGTTTCATCACGTAATACGGTGGCTTCACGCTCTTTTTCAAGTAACTGCTGCATATATTCTGTTACTTGATGGCCCGTTTCAAAAGATTGACGAGTCTGCTCACATAATTGCGTTAATGCATCTTGTGCCGCAAGCCATGCGGGGGCTTGTTTCTTTAATTTTTCAATTTGTTGTTTGAGTTGATCGAGCTCTTGACGCATTTGCATGCGATGTTCACCAGACTCATTGACATAATCGCTAAGTTCTTCAATTTTAGCTTCTAGCTCATCTTGTAGAATTAAGAGATCGTCAGGCTCCATGGATTTACCATGGTGTTTATTAAATTCTTCAAGCTGGTGCTGAGCATTATTTCGTTGATGTAAACGTTGCTCTAACTCTGCTAACTGCATTCTGATAGGATGAACCCTGTCAGCTTGATGTCGATGCGAAGACCATTCACGTAACGCCGTTTTAGCTGCACTCCATGCATCTTTACGATCAACCTCACCTACAATGGTGCTAACCAGTTTATAGGCTTGATCAAATTGTGTTTTCGCGGCATCAGAAACATTGAGTTTCTGTTCCATAGAAAGCAAGGTGTGAGTAATGGTTTGAATTTTTGCTTGAATACGTTCAGCCCACTGATCAGCATTACTTTCATCTAAATCAGCAATATCACATTGTGCTTTAGCACGCTCTAAGGCTTGCACAGCTTGGCGATATTGAATAGCACGTGTTTGTTGCACGTCTAATGCTTGTTGATAATCTGCCAACTGATTTTTTAGTTCATCCACTTCTTCTTCCGCGGACTCAACCCGCGCTTCAAGCTCTTCTTTCTTAGACGCAGCTTCTTCAACAACTTCGCTTTGTTCTTCTAAGCGGAAAGTTATCTCTTCCACATCAGCAACATAACGATCAATTTTTTCTTGCTGACGAACCGCATTTTGTACCAAGTTTAATCGGTCACTTGCCGCTTGATAATCCGCTTCAAGATCAGAAGAAAGCGCTTGTTGTTCTTCTAACTCTTTGCCCATTTCAACAAAACGGTAGGCTTCATTATTAATAGATTTTCGCTGACTCCATAATTCTCGACGTACATTTAAAGCTTCATCAAGATGAACACGCCTTTCATTGGCATGGCGCATATAGTCAGCCGCAACATAAGAGGTTGCTTCTGTAATCAGGTGTTTAAATAAATCACGATCAGATTGAGTGACACGAATCGCTTCAAGTGTCATACGGTTTTCCCGCAATGCCCCTTCCATATCTTGAAATGCTTTTCTTACACCGCTATTTTCAGGTAATAAGTAGTCACGTAAAGAACGGGTAATTGCACTCGAAATCCCCCCATACAACGATGCTTCAATTAAACGATAGAATTTCGCGCGATCGCTTGCTGAACGTAAACGTTTAGGAATAACCCCTAAATCAAACATAACAGAATGGAAATCAGTGATTGAATTAAATTGTCTAAAAACAACACCATCAATCGCTTCGACTTTTTCTTTTAATTCATTTAGCGGTAACACACGTGCTTGGCGATCGGCAACAGCTTGCGTTAAGATTTCTGTTGGATTCTCTGCCATAGGCAACCCTTGGATCATAAAGGGTTTGATATCGACTTTTTTATCACGTCCTGCAATCTGTTGTAAACGCACACCAACCACTGCACGTAAATGTCGTGAGTTAATCACATCCAATACGGCATAACACACACCAGGACGCAGTTTCCCGTATAACCCTTTATCACGTGATCCGCTTGTCGATCCTGCTTCTGTGGTATTACGAAAGTGAAGTAAAGTGAGATCAGGGATCATAGCTGTGATAAATGCAGCCATGGTGGTTGATTTACCTGCACCATTTCCGCCTGATAACGTAGTCACCAACTCATCTAAATCAAAAGTACGAGCAAAAAAGCCATTCCAGTTGATCAATGTTAATGAGCGAAATTTTCCCCGTTCAATCATTTATTTTCTTCCTCCGCATCATCTTCACTCGACTGTAAATGCTCATCGTCATTTTCTTCTTCATCGTTTGGTGTGTCTGATCCCGTATCAAGTGCCATTGCTTCACCATCACGGATCATGCGCATTTGTGCTTCAATGGGTGAATCACCACTACGCACATCAGCACCGAAACGGAACACTGATTCAGTGATTGAAAAACGCTGTAAGTCATTTAATAAAAACGAGATCATTCCTAAGCGACGTAAGCGATTAAGAGATGTTCTCATTTTTTCTTGTAATTTTTGTAAATCAAGATCAGAGCCTGTTGAGCGCTGATTGACTAAACGAAGCAGTTTGGTTTCATCCGCTAACGTTCTCAATTCATCAAACAATTCTTGAACAGTGAATATACCCTGATTTGCTAACCGTTCTGGGCTTAGGTAGAGATAACAAAGAATTTTACCTACCAGCATATCCATTTCAGAAAGAACAGAGCGAGGGATAAGTGTGGTCGAGCGAGGACGTAAATAGAAAAAGCCTTCTGGTGCTCGAATTAACTCGACGTTATAACGCGCATAAAAATCGGATAACTCATCTTGGAAGTCCATCAAGAAAGCATGATTATCCAGAGAATCTATACCGATGTGTCGGCCAGCACGTAACTGACTATCCAGTTCAGGAAAAAGTGAGTTCGCTAATGCCTGAGCCAGTTTTGCTGGCATAAATTGTTCAGTATGTATCGATGACATGCGCCTGTACCTTAGCTCCATATTCGTTAATTTCTGACCATTTTGCAGGTAATCCCGCAAGTTCAGCGCGTGCAACCCCTAATCGTACTGCTTGATCAATAACAATACGTGCCACATCAAAATGTTTTGGTTGTGGATAATGATTGAGGTATTCAACTAACACTGAACTGAGATCTAACGCTCGTTGTTCTAATTTGTAAGAAGCCAGCTCTTGCTCTACCCATTGTGCTATTTGTTCGTTCACTTCACTGAACATTTGATATTCGAGTTCTTCTGGCAGCTCACCCGTAACTTCTTCATCACGTAAAGTCAGCTCTTCATCACGCATATCAAACAACCTATCCGCATTGGCATAAGTTAATGCCCAAGGGCTTTCAAAATAATTTTGTACCGATTGACGTAACCGACGAGAGAAAATACGGTTTTTATCCATATCAATCGCCGTACGAATAAATTTATGAACATGTCGGTCATAGCCAATCCATAAATCAATAGATTGTTGACCCCAACTAATAATGCGGTCTAATTTGCTTTGAAGCTCAAAGACTAGTGTATCAATTTGCTCAACATGGCCCGTATTCATATTTGCTTCTTGAATACGTAATAGATTGGCTTGAAGCTTATCTCCCGCCGCTTCAAGTGTATCTTGCAACTCTCTTAATGTGCCTGATGTTTCAGATAACAATTGCTCACAGCTTGAAATTGCCGCTTGCCAATCTTGATTTAATAATTCAGCAATATCTTCTTTTACTGTATTTTGCTGCTCATCCATTATTCGCTGAGATAAATCGATGCTATCGAAAATTTCTGCAACAGAATATTTTAGGGGGGCAAAAACATTACGATGCCAATGATATTCATCTCCACCATCTTCCGCAGAGCTGGCTGCGGAATCAAGTTCACCGGCAACAATAGATAACTGCATAGACAAACGTAACGATGAAAACTCACGCTGGCGGATATAGTAATCACTAATTCCAATGCCTAACGGGGTTAAACGATATATTGCATTACCCTCTACCAGTTCACTGGTAAAACGGTTAAAAAGCCGCTGCTTTACCATGTCATTAATGGCATTATTAGCACGAACTTGTATTGATTCTATGGGTTGCTCAAAGCCTTTGCATACTTCTCTAAAGGCATCAATTAACTCACCTTCACTGATTTCGCCATCAAGGCGCTCGCCATTTAATACAGCAACAGCCATCAAAAAAGCTAATCTTTCAGGTGGCAGTGAGATAGAGAAATCATTTTTTCTCGCCCAAGACACTAACTCTGGAACGGTCTGGGTAAAATCACTCATAGTACATCCTTAATTTACACGCTTTTGTGCCATGACATGAATGTAACGCCCCAGACTGATGTAGGGCTCTTGCCGACAATATCGTTGCTCTAGTGCAAGCAATGATGGAAAATCTTTATTTTGTAGTTGGCGACTTTGCAAATAATCATGAAAAACACGCACCCCCGTTTTTCCTAAAATCGTCATTGAAAACTCAGCCAGCCATTGATAAACATCTTCAGGTTGTAATGGGTTTTGTGGTGATAACGATTTTTTTCTTCTACGCGGAATTTCGGGGTTTGCCAAATGAAAATTACCTAAAATTGCGTTTCTCATCACAATGCCATTCGCATTGTAAAACATTAGCGATAAGATACCATTAGGTTGCAATATATCGGTAAGAACATTTACGGCGTCTTTCTGATCCGTGATCCACTCCAATACGGCATGAAACAGAATTAAGTCAACCTTTTCATTAATATGCTCTTTAATCTCTTGAGCTGCACAACAAATAAACGTCATGTTCTCGACAACACCTTCTTCAATCGCCGCTTCTTTGGCGCGATTAAGCATCTCTTGTGATAAGTCACATAAAATGATTTGGTGTCCTAATTGAGCAAGCTGGCGAGAAAAATAACCTTCGCCTCCTCCTGCATCTAAAATCCGCAAACGCCGATGAGGTAAGAGAGTCAATAATTGTTGTAGATCTTCCCAAATCACAGCTTGGCGAATTTTGCCTTTTGTTGTGCCATAGATATTGCGGGAGAATTTATCTGCAATATCGTCAAAATTACGATCTGACATTAAAACGCCTCATGATAACAACTTGCTACTTGCGCTCTTTGCATTCTGATAAATTCAAAAAATATGAGACACTGTACATAAAATAAAGACAGCAATTTTACCAGTGTTCTATGATACTGACTGTTTTCTGTAAAGAAATAAGCCATGAATCAGACTATTCGCAAAGCGCAGTATAAATATAACGCTTATTAATGAAAAAATTAACGCTCAAACGTTTTTCGTTTTATAAATAATTAAATGGTTCTTTATTTCTATTGATAAAAACTGAGTGAAACATTGTTGTGCTCGCTATTTTGACACAATGACTTGGAATTCCCCTAGTTTTCACTAAGCTTTCGCTATCAATTGCATGTATTTCACTCAATCTAGGATGATTTATGCTGTTTTTGCTCAAAAAATATGTTGCAGGCTTTCTGATGCCCTTGCCTTTACTCTTATTAATCGCCTTTTTTGCATTAGCACTACTTTGGTTTACTCGTTGGCAAAAAACCGGAAAAAGTCTACTCACTGTTGTGCTTGTTCTGTTAACTATTTTAGGCATACAGCCTGTTGCCGATACACTATTAATGCCAAGTGAAAAAGAGTATCAAGCTCGTTATGAATTACGAGAAAATTCGCAGCAAGATGTGAACTACATTGTTGTTTTAGGTGGTGGATTTACTTATAACCCTGATTGGGCACCCAGTTCTAATCTTCTTAACAATAGCTTATTTCGTGTTGCTGAAGGTGTAAGGCTTTATTATCGTAATCCTAATGCGATACTCATTTTCACAGGTGGGGCAGGTGTTAATCAGATAAGTAGTGCAGAGGTGGCAGCTCAAGTGGCACAATCTTTAGGTGTTCCTGCTGAGAGAACTATCGCATTATCAACACCGAAAGATACCGAAGAAGAAGCCTATGAAGTTGATAAATTAATTGGTAAGAAACCATTTTTACTTGTGACTTCTGCCAACCATTTAGCCCGTGCTGAACGTTTCTTTTTAGCTCGCGGTATGAAACCTATCGTTGCACCTGCTAACCAATTAGCAATCAGTTCTCCATTGCATCCTTGGGAGAAATATTTTCCTTCCGCCACTTATTTTCAACACAGTGAACGTGCATGGTATGAGTTTTTAGGATCAATGTGGCAATCAGTAAAACCTGCTGGGCAACCAGCGACTATTCCTGAAAATGAAAATCATCAATCTGATAAGGACGAAAGCCAATAATCAAAAATTTCTCCGCAGAATGATACCAAAACGGCACTTAATTTAAGTGCCGTTGAAATTTATTTGTTTTTTACTGTACGAGAAGAGATCAAATTGCTTTTGTTTGCCTGATCATAGGAAGATTTAAGCTGGCGCATTGCTTCTATTTTACGTTCCATTACACTCATTTTTTTCAATTTAGAAATATCGTGTTTTGATAGCATATCCTCTCCCCGTTTCTCCAATATCATGGGTAATAATTGATACTACTTCAACCGACAAAGCCTGTAAAACTCTATCATAATAGCGCTTTAATTTATGGTTTTCTGCAATAAACAAATATGCTTTAGAGCCATATATCTTACAATGAAGAGTAATTATCATTTCTAACGCTTCAGTTAATTCTTTTTGAAAATGAAATTTTCGTGAACACTTCCCTTTTTCTGGCGGCTTATAATACGTTTCATTAAGAAAATTTTCTTTTCTATCAAATTTTAAATCATAACAGTTATCTATAATTTCAAATCCAGCTTCTTCACTTCGATAACAAAGATATGCTTTATCCATAATGTTAATTTGAGTAAAAAACAAAATAAAATTAAATTCATCAATAAAGAAATCATATGTATGCGCAATAAAATTATTGTTGGGGAATTCTTGAAACCTACCTGAATATCGTATCATCATATAAAAACTAAGTTAATAAACCTAACGACACACTAACATAAATAATTCTTACCGCAGATAGTGAATCTCACTTTTCAGACAAACTTTATTTATCATAGGCTTAATTAACTTAATAGGTAAGAATTGCTGTAAAATGTAGACTGTATAAATACAAAAACGGCACTTAATTTAAGTGCCGTTGAAATTTATTTGTAACCATTAAGAATTAGAATTCTTGGTTAAGTGCGCGATATGCCGTTCTTGCTGCGACAAGATCATCTTGAGTATCTACCCCCACACCAGGAACTTCTAATGCTTTTGCAACATGGATTTTTTCGCCATACCACAGCACTCGTAGCTGCTCTAACATTTCAATAGATTCTAATGGGCTTGGTTCCCAAGTAATATATCGACGTATAAAGCCTGCACGATAAGCATAAATGCCAATATGACGGAGATAATGCTCACCAATTTCATCATGTGATAAATTAAAACGGTCTCTTTCCCAAGGAATGGTTGCACGAGAAAAATACAGTGCAAAACCTTTTGCATCCATCACCACTTTCACAGCATTAGGATTAAAAGCTTCTTTTGAATCAACAATTGGCACTGCCAATGTTGCCATTCCCGCACCACAGTTTGCTAAATTTTCAGCAACTTGAGTAATAATCACAGGTGGAATAAGAGGTTCATCGCCTTGTACGTTAACAATTATCTCATCATCTGCAAATTGATATTTTTCAATGACCTCAGCTAAACGTTCTGTGCCTGAATGGTGGTCTTCGCGAGTCATACACGCTTCTCCACCCGCCTTTTCAACTGCAGCAACAACATCTAAGTTATCTGTTGCAACAATGACACGATTTGCACCAGAGCGCATAGCCTGTTCCATCACACGAACAATCATAGGTTTACCATGAATATCCGCGAGGGGTTTACCCGGTAAACGAGTCGATGCATATCGACCAGGGATAATGACCGTGAACATGAAGTTACTTTTCCTCTTCTAATGACAATTCTCTTGCTTCATTCTCCAGAAGAACGGGGATATTGTCACGAACAGGATAAGCTAAATGATCAATTTTGCAGATAAGCTCTGAGTTTTCTTTATCAAAGATAAGTTTGCCGTGGCAGACTGGACAAGCAATAATTTCAAGTAAGCGGTGATCCATTTTGTCCCTCTCAAGGGTTAATCATTTTATATGGCAAAAGGATATCATAAGGAAGGATCAGCGTTAATACTCAAAGCCGCTCGTTTAGTCATAATTCAGAAATTATTTTAGCAATTAATAAATTTATTATTTTCTCTTTTACTATAAGCAACAAAAAAGCCACATTAATGTGGCTTTTTATCGTTGAGTCTGCAACATTATTAATAAAGAATTACATTCCGCTTTTATTGATAATAATTTAACCTTTTTATTATCTTTATTGCATTCTAATTAACGTAGCGACCCTTTTATATTACTTACTGAGCGTGATGATAAACATTTTATCTTTATCCCACCCTAAATAAGCATAAACGATAATTTAAGCTCAAGGTTAAATTATCGTTTTATCTGTACTAACAAGGCTAAATTTTATTTAAAACCCTATAACATCAGCAGCTTCTAGACCTGCTGCTGTTCTGATAACAGAAAATTCAACGTGTTGACCTTCTGTTAATGCTTTATTTTTTGTATTGGCAATCGCTTTTTTATTGACATAAACTTCTTGTTCAATATCTCTTGCAACAATAAGACCATAACCTTTGTTATTGTCGAACCATTTTACGCGACCCATTCTTAATTGTAATGTCATGATAGATAAACTCCTTTTGTTCTTTGTATAGTTTTTATTTTTCTATACAAATGCATCCTACTTTTTATTAAGTCTTCTTATATAAAATCCCAATTAAATTCTGAACACATTAATTTAAGTAGTGCATTTTATTATTCAATATAAATGTTCAAAACCGTGATAGCTAAGCTTAATGAATATCTATAGGCTCAATAAATATTTACAGCATGTTCATGACAAAAAGATGACATGAGAAAAGCATCTTATTGTGCACCTATAAATTAGATAACCGAATATAACGATTAATAGTCACTATTTAAAATAGTTTCTACCTTCTATTGTGCACAAAACCTATTACATTCACAGCAAAAAAATATTACGTCCTACATCAAAGATCCACAAATCTCTACACAAGGCTTTTGAGTAGATAGGGTATTTTGCGAGTTAAATTGAACTACGACAAAAGCGATATGTGACTGTGGGTAGGTAATCTTTTATGTAACACTATCCTGATTTCCACTATAAATATCATTGTTTCAGATCAGATACAAGTTTTTTTCGAGCCGTAAATTAAATTACTGACTTGTTTTAGCACAGATTGGTTATTTAACTCTGCACTTACTGGTAAATACCACCAGTTTTCCTGTGCAAAATGCCGACATTTAACAGCATCTTTTTCTGTCATAATTAGCGCTTCTTGGTGAGGTGTTAAATCTTGCAATTCTTGTGCGCTATAATCGCTATGGTCACTAAATGCTTTGGTGGCTATTAATTCAATGCCTTTTTCCTGCAAAGAATTAAAAAAACGAGGAGGATGTCCGATACCAGCTATTGCAACCGCTTTATCGATTTGTTGAACCGGTTTCTTTTCACCTGTCTTAAGGTTAACAATGATATCCCCTTTTAAAACCATCGCTATCTCATTGCCTTGGCTTAATCCACCGTTAACAATAATTGCATCAACAGAATGTAAGCGCCCGGCTCGTTCACGCATAGGGCCAGCGGGCAACCACCAACCATTGCCAAATCGTCGTTGTCCGTCGATAACAACTATTTCATAGTCTCGTTGTAGTGCATAGTGCTGTAAACCATCATCCGTGATGATCACATCAAGATTATACTGCGCTAATAAAGCTTTTACTGCCTCTCGTCGATTAGGTGCAACGGCAACAGGTGCACCTGTTCGATGATAAATTAACACAGGTTCATCACCCGCCATCGCGGGTGTTGTTTCTGATGTTAAGAGCAATGGATAATGGTCTGATTTCCCACCATAACCGCGAGATACAACCCCAGGTTTAAACCCCTGCTGAATTAATTGCTCAACAAGCCATATAACAACAGGTGTTTTACCATTACCACCCGCTGTTAAATTCCCCACAACAACGACGGGGACAGGGGCTTTCCATGATGCCAATCCACCTTTTTGATAAGCAAAGCGCCTAAATACAGTAATAGCGCCATACAACCATGAAAATGGCAGCAATAGAAGATAAAACCAAGATTTACCAGACCAAATCCGTTCAATCATTTACCAAATTGCATCCTGTGAAGTTGTGCATAAACACCTTGTTGCTCAATCAAATCAAGGTGTGCGCCACGTTCAACAATTTCACCATCTTCAATAACTAATATTTCATCCGCTTTTTCAATGGTAGATAAGCGGTGGGCTATCACTAAAGAGGTTCTATTTTTCTGTAGTTCATCCAGTGCAGATTGGATCGCGCGCTCTGATTCTGTATCCAGTGCTGATGTGGCTTCATCAAGGATAAGGATCGGTGAATCACGTAGTAACGCCCTTGCTATCGCGATACGTTGACGTTGTCCACCCGAAAGCAAAACACCATTTTCGCCAATTTCGGTATCTAGGCCTTTATCCATTTTATTGATAAAGTCCATGGCATGTGCCATTTTCGCTGCTTTCTCGATATCCTCACGGCTATATTGGTCTTCACAGGCATAAACAATATTGTTTGCTACTGTTTCATTGAATAAATGAACATTTTGTGAAACTAGCGCCACTTGGTTCCGTAAAGATTTCAATGTGTAGTCACGAATATCATGACCATTAATCAATATTTGCCCTTCATTGATATCATAGAAGCGGGTAATTAAGTTAGCAATAGTCGATTTACCTGAGCCTGAACGTCCAACCAAAGCAACTGTTTTCCCTGCTGGAATAGTAAATGACATATTTTTCAAGGCAGGTGTATCTTTTGTCACATATTGGAAAGTTACATTACGAAATTCAATATCACCCGTTGGTTTTTTCAGCTCTAACTTACCAGTGTCTTTTTCTTGCTCCATATCGAGGATAGCAAATAAAGTCTGACACGCAGCCATACCTCGTTGAAATTGAGCATTCACATTTGTCAGAGATTTCAATGGACGCATTAATGCCACCATTGAGGAGAAAACGACCGTAATTGTTCCTGCGGTAAGTGTTTCCATAATTTCAGGAAAACTTGCAGCATAAAGAACAAAAGCTAATGCAAATGAAGCAATTAATTGAATAATAGGATCTGAAATTGATGATGCAACAACCATACGCATACCTTGGCGGCGAATATGGTTACTCACATGATTAAAACGTTTATTTTCAACTTCTTGACCATTAAAAATTAAAACTTCTTTATGCCCTTTCAGCATTTGTTCAGCACTCGTTGTGACTTGTCCCATGCTGTTTTGAATACGTTTACTGATCGTTCTAAAACGAGTCGATACCACTCGGATGACAATAGCAACAACAGGTGCAATCACAATCAAGATAAGTGACAATTGCCAACTATAATAGAACATCAATGCAAATAGCCCGATGATATAAGCACCTTCACGGACAACAGTAATTAATGCACCTGATGAAGATGAAGCAACTTGCTCTGAATCATAAGTGATACGAGAAAGCAAAGTTCCTGTTGATTGCTGATCAAAAAAGCTCACCGGCATTCCCATAATATGAGAAAACAACCGACGACGCATATTCATTACAACTTTTCCAGATACCCAAGAAAGGCAGTAACTTGAAATAAAGTTAGATATACCGCGCAGAACTATCAGTCCAATAACAGCAATAGGCATCCATTTTAATACGTCATTACTTGCTTTACCAAAACCTTCATCGAGAAGTGGCTTTAATAAAGAAATCATAAATGCATCTACACCCGCATTGATGATTAATGCAATTGCTGCTGTGATCAAACCTGCTTTGAAAATCCGAATCATCGGCCATAAGCGTCGAAATGTTTGCCACGTTGATAGGTCTATATCATTCATATATATTACCAAACTTTTAATAATTAGCCGGTCATTCTACTCGGGAAACGTCAAAACACCAAACCACTGATGATACCAACGAGGTAAAATATCTCGTCTATAGGTAAATACATCAATATTATCGTGATTAAACTCGATAGAAATCTGCCCACTAATAGGGGTTGTTAGCCAATTAATGGCTTCTTTTTTATAACGGTGATGTACTTTATCAGAAGGTAAATGCCAAGGGCTATAACGAGCCACAGAAACTAAAGCAAATTTTGGTGATACTGCTTGAATAAACGCTAATGTTGACGATGTTTGACTACCATGATGCGGAACTTGCAAGATATCCGCTTTTAATTGTGATTTTTCCAGCCTGACTAATTGAGATTCGGCTTCTTTTTCTATGTCGCCCGTTAATAAAATATTCTGTTTACCATCACTAACATTAATAACACAAGACTGATTGTTTTTTGGAGAGCGTGAGGTATTCAGTGGCCATATTGCATCGAAATTAAGTCCTTTCCATTGCCATGATACTCCTTGTACACACGGTAAATGCGTGGGTGAATCAAAACTACTGCGCAACGTTAAATTAGGATAAGTCATAAATAGATCATCCATTCCGCCGGTATGATCAAGATGATCGTGACTAATGATCAAAGCCACAGGATTAAGCCGATGATACTTTAAATAAGGGATAATCACACTCTTCGCAATTGAACCACCGCTTTTCCAACGGATCCCAGTATCATAAATGACAGCCTCCCCCTCTTTTTCAATAATAATAGCCAAACCATGCCCTACATCTAGCATTGATATACGCCATTGATAACGTGTGGAAGCAGTACATTCACAATAAAAAATAGTCACAATAGTGATTAGCAAAATAAAATGGTGACGCCACCATGACATTCGTATCACTAAAATTATTCCAATACCCAAAAACGCGACTAAAAAGGAAAGCCTACCACTATTTTGCCAATAGGGTAAAAATACAGGAGCACACCAAAAAGCAAAATTGATAGAAAGATCAACCCAGTGCCAAAGCAATGGCTGTGAAAATGAAAAGAATGATGTCAATAATCCTAACATTATCAAGGGAACAGTAATAAAGGAAATAATGGGAACTGCCCATAAATTAACGATTAAACTAAAAAAATTAGCGCCACCAAATAAATAAAACTGAAAAGGTAATAAAATAATTAATAAGCCAAATTGTAAGTGCATTAGCCTCAGAATAAACCAACGCTTTTGGTAATTATATTTTGATTTTAATGGACACATCCAATACCAAAAAATAATGGCAAATACAGCTGAAAATGAAAGCCAAAAACTGGCTGAAAGAATTGAAAGAGGTTCAATAATAAGAATAAGGGCTGCACTCCAAAGTGCCCACTGCCAAGGAAGGAATAATCGACTCCCCCAATGTAGTATCACCCAAACACTTAACCCAATAACGGCCCTTGTTGCTGGTATTCCCCAACCCGATAATGCCGCATAAAAAACACCACATCCCCAAGCAATAATCAGTGGAAATTGTGTATTTATCCATTTTAAGGGGAAAAAAAACTGAATTCCTCTTGCAATAACCCACCCTACAAATGCAGCTAAACCTATATGTAAGCCGGAGATAACAATAAGATGCGCAACTCCTGTTTTCATATAAAGTTCTTTTCTTTCTGGATCTATTTGTCGTTTATCACCTAAAACTAAAGCAATAATTTCACCTTTATTTTTAGCGGTTTGCCAATAGGGTGAAACTGTATGAATAAACTGAGTACGTAACGGAATATCAGCATGAACAAATGTAGCTAGCATCACTTTTCCTGCTAATGTTTCTTTCATTGAAGCTGCATATTTTTGACTATCAAACCCACCTTCATTTAAATAGCTGTGAACAGCTCTAAATTGAATTTTAAATTTCCAATATTGTCCTATTGCGACATTATTAGGCGGGTTTCGCCAATATACACTAGCGTAAATAGTGGAAGAAAATACATGTTCTTTAGGTATAGGAATTTTAACAATCAGACTACCATCTGATAATTCACGATATTCAATAATAGGAGTTTCAAATGTCGCAATATTATCAACAAGCTGTGTTGTTCTCGCCATTAACGATTGTGCAGCAAGATTTGAATAAACCCAGAAAAATAAAAATAATGCTAAAAAACGAATTAAAGAGAAAGGTATTAGCAATAAAATTATTGCGATAGTAATGACAATATAATAAGTAATTTGACTAAAAAGTGTATGTTGCATTAATAAAGGCAAACACCCTAATATTATAGCTAAAGTAATATGATCTAAAGTCAGCGTCGTAAAATACAATCGTTGAAAGTATGTTGAATGAAAGCAGTGCTGTTTTATTAGCAATATTCTCAGCTGAAAAGCACTTATTATCTTCTCCAATAAAATCATCATTCCTATTTCCACCTCAAATAATTTCTTTATATATCATGAGATTATAATAAAACTAAAGATAGCTATTAAGGCTGTTTTTTAGAGCCTCTTTATAAAAAAGAAAAGCCGTTTTGTCATATACACTATCTTTTGAGAAGGTGCTCGAAAAAACTAAAACAATTTAGTGAGAATGGTGATTAAATCGAGAAATTAAAATTAAACTACAATAAAGTAATACAAGAAAAAGTAAGAAAGAGGATAACTTGAGTAACAGAGATTTCATAAAATGAAAGAAGGAATTAAAGGCGAGAACCAGAAAGGAATAATACAGAATTAATAAAAGATAATAAATATGAATAAAAAAGAATAAAAAAACGACACCTAAGTGTCGTTTTTGAGAAAGTTAACTAACATCGTGCCATTTCGACAGGAGTTATTATTCCGTGTAAATATTTACGCGGTCACGCAACTCTTTGCCTGGCTTAAAGTGTGGAACGTATTTACCTTCCAGGTCTACTTTATCACCAGTCTTCGGGTTACGACCCGTACGCGGCGCACGGTAGTGTAGAGAAAAACTGCCGAATCCGCGGACTTCGATACGCTCACCATCAGCTAAAGTATCAGCCATATGATCAAGCATTTCTTTTACAGCTTCTTCAACCGTCTTAGCCGAAAGATGAGATTGTAGGCCTGCAAGTCTCTCGATTAACTCAGACTTGGTCATATTACCTCCCTAAACTACCGATAAATAGGCAACGTTTAACGTTGCCTTCCGTTAATAACTTAAATTATTCGCCTTTAGCTGCTTTGAAAGCTTCAGCCATAGCGTTGTTTGAAAAACCAACTTCTTCTTTATTGTTTACAGAAGCGATAGCGTCTTTCTCGTCTGCTTCGTCCTTAGCACGAACAGATAAGTTGATAACGCGGTTTTTACGGTCAACGCCAGTATATTTAGCTTCTACAGCTTCGCCAACATTCAGAACCAGAGTTGCATCTTCAATACGGTCACGTGAAGCTTCTGAAGCACGCAGGTAACCTTCAACACCGTCAGCTAATTCTACAGTTGCGCCTTTAGCGTCAACAGCAGTTACTTTACCAGAAACAATAGCACCTTTTTTGTGAGCAGACAGGTAATTATTGAATGGATCTTCTGATAATTGTTTAACGCCCAGTGAGATACGTTCACGTTCAGCATCAACTTGCAGAACTACAGCAGCGATTTCGTCGCCTTTTTTGTATTCACGAACGGCTTCTTCACCTGCAACATTCCAAGAAATGTCAGATAAATGAACCAGACCGTCGATACCGCCGTCTAAACCGATGAAGATACCGAAGTCAGTGATAGACTTGATTTTACCTTCAACACGGTCGTTCTTGTTGTGAGTTTCTGCAAACTGCTGCCATGGGTTAGATTTGCATTGTTTCAGACCCAGTGAAATACGGCGACGTTCTTCATCGATGTCAAGAACCATAACTTCAACAACATCACCAACGTTAACAACTTTAGATGGGTGAATGTTTTTGTTAGTCCAATCCATTTCAGAAACGTGTACCAGACCTTCAACGCCTTCTTCGATTTCTACGAAGCAGCCGTAATCAGTCAGGTTAGTTACACGACCAGTCAGTCTAGTACTTTCTGGATAACGTTTAGCGATAGCTACCCATGGATCTTCGCCCAGTTGTTTCAGACCTAATGATACGCGAGTACGTTCACGGTCGAATTTCAGGACTTTAACAGTGATTTCGTCGCCAACATTGACAATTTCGCTTGGGTGTTTAACACGTTTCCAAGCCATGTCAGTGATGTGCAGTAAGCCGTCAACACCGCCCAGATCAACGAATGCACCGTAGTCAGTAAGGTTCTTAACGATACCTTTAACTTCCATGCCTTCTTGCAGATTTTCTAATAACTGATCGCGTTCTGCGCTGTTTTCAGATTCGATAACCGCACGACGAGACACAACAACGTTATTACGTTTTTGGTCTAATTTGATGACTTTGAACTCAAGCTCTTTGTTTTCCAGATGAGTTGTATCGCGAACTGGGCGAACGTCTACCAGTGAACCTGGTAAGAACGCACGAATGCCATTCAGTTCAACAGTGAAACCACCTTTAACTTTACCGTTGATGATACCAACAACAGTTTCGTTTTCTTCGTAAGCTTTTTCCAGCATCAGCCACGCTTCGTGACGTTTTGCTTTCTCACGAGACAGAACGGTTTCACCGAAGCCATCTTCAACCGCGTCCAGAGCAACATCAATTTCGTCGCCCACTTGGATTTCTAATTCGCCTTGAGCGTTTTTGAATTGTTCTACAGGAATAGCAGATTCTGATTTCAGACCTGCATCAACCAGAACAACGTCTTTATCGATAGCAACTACAACGCCGCGAACGATAGCGCCAGGACGAGTTTCGATTGTTTTTAGGGATTCTTCAAAGAGTTGAGCAAAAGATTCTGTCATGTTAATGATCTTCAAGTAAATTTAATTAACGTCCATTTAGCATCCGGCCGAATGGGGTTGTTTCACATACCTCGTTACATCCTTTGTGACAAGGTCATCGGGCATTATTGTGTTTTCATTAACACGTCAACCCGATTTTGATAATTACCTAGTATAAACGAAATAAAAATTAATTACGCTGATAATTGCAGATTTTTTTTAGCATAAGTCAACGATTTTTCAATGACTTCGTCGATAGACAAACTTGTAGAATCGAGAATTAATGCATCTTTCGCCGCAATAAGTGGCGCAACAGCGCGATTCCGGTCACGGTGATCGCGTTCTTTTATCTCGGATAAAAGGCGTTCAAAGTTAACATTAAAGCCTTTTTCCTGCAACTGTAACGTGCGACGACGTGCTCGTTCTTCTGCACTAGCTTCAAGAAAAATTTTTACTTGAGCATCTGGGAAAACGATTGTTCCCATGTCTCGGCCATCTGCAATTAATCCTGGCGCAGTACGAAACGCACGTTGGCGACGTAATAATGCTTCTCTTACTCGAGGGAAAGTCGCTGTTTGTGATGCTGTATTTCCGACTGTTTCTGTTCGAATTTCATTCGATACATCTTCGCCTTCAAGGATAACATTTAAACCATTTTCAGTAGGAATAAAGCGTACATCTAAATTAGCCGCTAATGGCACTAATGCATCTTCAGAAGTGATATCAACATCGTGGTGTAAAGCGGCTAATGCCAGCACACGATAAATAGCACCCGAATCAAGTAAGTGCCAACCAAACGCTTTCGCTAATGCTTGACATAATGTTCCTTTACCTGCTCCGCTAGGCCCATCAACAGTAATAACAGGGACGATAATCGCCATGAGTTTCTCCTTTATATGGGCACTGCGTTTCTGTGTTTGCCACCTTTACTACATTGATATAATAGGCATATTGCTCAAACAAAGAAAAACAGTATGAATATATTGCGCGCCATTATACGCATACAATGTATAGGAAGAAACAAGCAGATAAACACAAGGGAGATTTATTCAATATTATTTTTTCAAGATCCATTATTTTTTAGAAAAAAATAACTCATTACAAGAAAAAATCGACACTATTATTCCTTATAAAGTTCAATAGTGTCGATTTAACTGATTTAATTTTGACTGTTTTTTTTAGTTCATTTTATATTAATGATTACGCTGTGAAAGTGTTTCTAATTTTTCAAAATAATCAGGAAATGTTTTTGCAGTGCAACCTGGATCTAGGATCGTAATCGGTGTATCCGAAAGTGCCACCAGCGAAAAACACATTGCAATACGATGATCATTATAAGTTTTGATATCAGCGGTGGTTAACTGCTTAGGAGGCGTCACCTTTAAGTAATCATGTCCTTCTTCAACAATGGCCCCCACTTTTCGTAATTCTGCCGCCATTGCTGATAATCTATCGGTTTCTTTTACGCGCCAGTTATAAATATTACGAATAACAGTATCACCTTCAGCAAATAGTGCTGTCGTAGCAATGGTCATTGCGGCGTCAGGTATCGTATTCATATCCATATCAATACCTTTTAATGTGCCGTGTTCACATTCGATATAATCATCACCCCAACGAACTTTCGCACCCATTTTTTCAAGAACAGAAGCAAAATGAATATCGCCTTGTAAGCTATTTCTGCCAATCCCTGTCACGCGAACAGTACCACCTTTAATGGCAGCTGCGGCTAAGAAATAAGATGCTGATGATGCATCGCCTTCTACAAGGTATTTTTCTGGTGATTGATATTGTTGCCCACCTTTTACCACAAAACGTTGATAATCATGATTTTCAATCTTACCACCAAAAGTGTTAATTAATGCTAAGGTAATATCGATATAAGGTTTTGATACTAGCTCACCTTTAATAGTGATAGTGGTGTCTTGCTGAGCTAATGGTGCGGTCATTAATAACGCAGTAAGAAATTGACTAGAAACTCGACCATCTACGGCAACATCCCCTCCCTTAAAACCACCTCGTAGGCGAATAGGTGGATAATCTGTCTGTTCAAGGTAATCAATGTTAGCACCACCTTGACGTAAAGCGTCAACTAAGTGTCCTATTGGACGCTCTTTCATGCGCGGTTCACCCGTTAAAATAATATCATGCTCACCTAAGCTTAATGCCGCTGCTAATGGGCGCATTGCCGTACCAGCATTACCTAAAAAGAGCTCTAGTGGAGAGTGTGATTTAAATTCACCACCTAAACCTTCAATATCACATACCGTATTATTATTTGATAACTGATACTGTATACCCAATGTTTTTAAAGCATTAAGCATATGACGAATATCATCGCTATCTAATAAGTTAGTTAAACGTGTTTTACCTTTAGCTAAGGCGGCTAATAATAATGCGCGGTTAGAAACACTTTTTGATCCGGGTAAATTAATAGTCCCTTCAACATGCGCGATAGGTTGTAACGTCAACGATTCCATAAACAGGTAGAACTCCAATAGATAAGTAAAATAAAACTAGACGTTATTTAATTCATAATTAAATTATTCGGTTTCTATATTTTTATTTATTATTTTCGTACTGAGCTAACTCAATTTTAATTATTAACATCTTTAATGATAAGAAAACCTGCTATTATGGGCAGGTTTTCTTAGCCTAGAATAAACCAATTATGCGTGGCGACGTTCAAAATCAGCCATAAAATCCACTAAGGCTTGAACACCTTCTAATGGCATTGCGTTATAAATTGAAGCACGCATTCCCCCTGATACGCGGTGGCCTTTTAAAGCAACCAGACCTTGTGCTTCAGCTTCTTTTAAGAAAACAGAATCCAGTTCAGGAGACGACATTTGGAAAGGTACGTTCATTAGTGAACGGTTTTCTGTCGCAATGCGATTAATATAAAAATCGCTATTATCAATGGCACTATAAAGAAGCGTCGCTTTTTCATAGTTACGTTTTGCCATTTCTTGTAACCCACCTTGCTCTTTCAGCCATTTAAAGACCATGCCGGATAAATACCAAGCAAAGGTTGGTGGAGTATTAAACATAGAGTCATTTTCAGCAAGCACCGTATAATCAAACACAGACGGTGTTTCTTTGTGCGCGTTGCCCAATAAATCTTCACGAATAATAACAATGGTTAAACCCGCTGGGCCGATATTTTTTTGTGCCCCCGCATAGATCACACCAAAACGGCTAACATCAAGTGGTTGCGATAAGATAGAAGATGAATAGTCCGCAATCACAATTTTTTTATCATCAAAATCGGGCTCTTCATGAATAGCAATTCCGTCAATAGTTTCATTTGGGCAATAATGTACATAAGCAGCATCATCACTTAATTTCCACTCTTTCATTGGCTTAACACCAATTTTGCCATCAATTTCTGTTTTAATTTTAATGATATTTGGCGAGCAATATTTAGCAGCTTCTTCGGCAGCACTCTGTGCCCAATAACCACCATCAATGTAGTCTGCAGTTGCTTTTTCACCTAATAAATTAAGCGGCAAAGCAGCAAAATGACCACGAGCACCACCATGACAAAAAAGAATTTTGTAGTTTTCTGGCACATTGAGTAGATCACGAAGATCTTGCTCTGCCTGATGAGCAACATCTAGAAACTCTTTACTGCGGTGGCTAATTTCCATCACCGAGCGCCCAAGTTCATGCCAGTTGCATAATTCTAATTCTGCACGACGGAGAACTTCTACCGGTAACATAGCCGGACCTGCACTAAAGTTATATATCTGACTCATTCAAATTCACCCTATCTGAATATGTTTTTACAAAATGACCTTTATCGGTTGTATCATTCCCGTTAAATTGGCGCAATGATTATTGTGAAGTAACGCATAATACGCAGTGCGTAAGAATAACGGTTAGGAGTGTTTTATGTCGGGGAGTCTAAATAAAAAAGAAGAAGCGAGCTGGGGAATGCTTCTTCATGGAAAAAATAGTCTAAAATCTCTCGCGTTAGCAGGAGGTGTCGCATTACATGCGATTAATGTCTATATCACGATAACAACACTGCCTTCAATTGTACGCGATATTGGCGGCCTCAATTTATATGCATGGAATACAACCGTTTTTATTTTAGCGTCTATTCTCTCTTCAGCACTTACTTCGCGCTTACTCAGTGTATTTGCGCCTCGTAATAGTTACCTTTTTGCTACCATTTGTTTTTTAGCCGGTTCAATTATCTGCGCAACCGCACCATCAATGTATATATTACTGTTAGGGCGGTTTATACAAGGAGCTGGGGGCGGTATGCTATTAGCCCTTGCCTATTCATTAGTCAGAGTGATGTTTCCACAACCCCTTTGGTCTAGAGCCATGGCATTAATGTCAAGTATGTGGGGAATATCAACATTATTAGGCCCTGCATTAGGTGGGATATTTGCAGAGTATGATATTTGGCGGGGCGCATTTTGGTCTATCTTATTCGTTGGCATTCCCTATGCTATTTTATTATTTACTATTCTTCCTACAGAAAATAATGCTGATAATATCGTTGCAAAATCCCCTTTACCTTATCAGCAACTTATTTTATTAATGCTTGCTGTATTATCTATTTCAATCGGCAGTCTTTATAACATCACGTTATATCACGTATTATCATTTTTATTTGCCATTCTCTTTATCTTACTTTTAATACACATTGATAAAAAATCTAATGATGGTTTATTTCCTAAAGGCACATTTTCTTTTTCTGCACCTTTAGCACCAATATACCTCACAATGGCATTATTAGGGATCAGTGTACAAACAGAAGTCTTTGTGCCCTATTTCTTGCAAATTATCCATAATATTACCCCACTACTTTCCGGTTATTTAGCTGCATTGGTTGGTGCGGGTTGGTCTTTCTCTGCCATTATTTCTTCATCAAGTAAGCAACATACTGCTCAACACTTAATGCGTTTTGGTCCTATGATTAACTTTTCTGCGATAGTTATTCTCGGTTTATTTATATCCAAGAGCATCACATTACCTTATGGGCAAATGATCATTATTTGTGTGGCGCTATTTTTTACGGGTGCAGGCATTGGTATGGCATGGCCTCATTATTTAACTCGTGTTTTACATGTTTCTCAGGGCCAAGATGCCCAAAAAGCAGCGACATCAATTACGACTATCCAATTATTTTCAACCGCCGTTGGTGCCTCAATATCAGGTACTGTGGTTAATATGGCAGGGTTAACTGAACCAGGCGGAATTATAGGTGCTCAAAATGCGGCACATTGGTTATTTATTGTTTTTGCAATCACGCCTCTATTTGCTTTTTTCACAGCTAATATTGTTGTTGTTCGTTATAAAAAATCAAATTTATAGATTTATATTTATTAACGCAAAGACTATTAAAAAATAGTCTTTGCGTTATTTATAAATAAAGACCCTTTTTATTTTATCATCTTTATTCCTTTCATTATTATCTATAAATTAAACTTAGATTTAAATAAGAAAGGAAAACTATATGAATTTAAAAACTGCAATAATAATGGGTTTAATATCTGCATCATCAATATGTCAGGCAGATAATCAAGAACATTATGCTATTAATAAAGAATATGCTGAATATGAAGATGGTACTGAAATTCTTATCAACAAAGATTCTCTAACTACAGTTAAAGCGAGCCTAAATAATGATGAAGTCGCTGAAATTTTCATCTCACCTAAAGATGAAAACCATATTTCACACAATAAATATGACCGTTTCCGTGTTGATGATGGCGGTATTATTTTAAATAACACCCAGGTAAAAGCTGACTATATTATTAATGAAGTGATTAACAATGGTCCAACCTCTTTAATAGAGGGTAATATTGGCATCAAGGGACAAGCAGCTCACGTTATTATTGCTAACCCTAATGGTATTACTTGTGATAATTGTAGCTTTTCAAACACATTATCTGAAACACTTGTTAGTGGAAGTGTTCAGAGGCTTAACAATACCGTTGCTATTTATAATGCCACAGAATTACCCGATATATCATCCTCAGATCACTCTAAATTTATCCCTAACCGTGGGAAAATAAACATTATAAATTCAAAAAGCATCGACAATAACACCATATATAATCAATTAAATATTATTAGCCATGGAATAACAATTAATAATAAAATATCCTCATCTAACAATATTAATTTCTTTAATAATTACAATGTGATACATAATTTAGATAGCACAATGAATTTATATTACCCTATGGCTAAGTTTAATTCCCCATCAGTCTTAAATCCGCTCAGTCGCGCTAATCGACCTGTAAAAAACTTACCAAAACGCCCCAACAACAACTATTTGATAATTGGTAATAAAGAGACTACTAATGCTATCCCATCAAACTTAAGTGGTAGCATATACAGTGACAATGAAATTACTATTTATGCAAATCAGTCTCAAGTGAAAAATCATGGTTATCTAAATAGTAGAATAACAAATTTATCACTTTATAATCGAAGTAAACTTGAAAATCACAACTCTATTTTTACGGAAAATTTAATTTTAAACAAAGAGCGCACATCCACAATAATCAACATGGAGTCAGGCTATATTTTTCATTACTTACCTCATATATATAACTCAACGTCTTCAATGGAAGAAATAAATGATAATGAAATAAATAATAATGAAAAAAACAGAGTCATTACATCATTAAATCATCACTCTTTTAATAATAGAGGTGTTTTCCAATTCTTAACCTTAAAACATACTCATTAATTTTGTATTGATAATGAACGGAGAATGAAGCCTTGTAACAAGGCTTCATTCTTATTCAAACTACTTTGAATTAATATTTTTCGAAATTCTCTTGGATCTTGGCAGGCTCTTGTGTTTGTGTTAATGACAATTGTAATAATACTCTTGCTTTTTGTGGATTTAATCGTTCAGATGCCACAAAACCGTATTTTACATCATCCACTTCACCATTTTGTGTTGTAAAACCTACAGGCACACGACTTGCGCGAACAACAACGACACCTTTTTTAGCACCGTCTGCTAAAGTATTAAAAATATCAGTATATAAATTACCGTTACCTACACCCGCACTCACAATACCTTTATAGTCATTATCAATAAAAGCTTTGGCAGGTAAATCAGAGGCATTTGAGTAGTTATAGACAATGCCTACTTTAGGTAATTCAGTCAGTTTACTCACATCAAAGACGGGCTTATCGGCACGAGGCAATGCAGCCGTATAAAAATGAACTTTACCGTTATGTACATAACCTTGAGCACCCGCATTAACTGGTTGGAAGGCTTGTACTTCCGTCGTGTTCATTTTCACGACATCTTTACCACTGATAACGGCATTATTCATGGTGACTAACACACCACGATTTTCAGACGCTTTATCACTGGCAATCACAACTGCGTTAAAAAGATTTAAAGGACCTTCAGCGCCTAATGCAGTTGCAGGACGCATTGCACCCACCATAACAACTGGTTTCTTACATGCTGTGGTTAAATCAAGAAAGTAGGCTGTTTCTTCCATGGTATCGGTACCATGAGTGATCACAAAGCCGTCTGTTTTATCGCAATCGGCATTAATTTTATCAGCCAGCTTGAGCCATACTTGGTCATTCATATCTTGAGAACCAATATTAACGACTTGCTCACCGTTTAAATTAGCGATTTTTTTAGCCTCGGGGACGGCATTAATCAACGTATCAATACCTAATTTACCTGCGGTATAGCTTGATGTTGTTGCTGAATCACCGCCCCCCGCAATTGTACCACCGGTTGCCAAAATAGTGACATTAGGTAAGGCAAAAACAGAACCACTAGCTACAGCTAATAGGCTGGCAAGCAATGTTTTTTTCATCATCGAACTGATCCCTTATGAGTTTATAAATAAATCCAATTATGATGATTTAAAATTATTAATTCCGTGATAAATCGAACGTATTTATTAAAAAAACTCATATATCAAATAAATTATTAATTATGAATATGGTTAGTCTTTGGTAAATGAGAGAAATTATTAGTGCATTACAGGGGATTTCAGTATCATGTGCCCCTAACTATCACCAGCAAAATATTGATGAAACCTGCCATGTCACAAACATTTATTCCTGGCAAAGATGCCGCACTGGAAGATTCTATCGCTAGCTTTCAAAAAAAATTAACCGACTTAGGCTTTAACATTGAAGAAGCGTCTTGGTTAAACCCTGTTCCTAATGTCTGGTCTGTTCATATTCGTGATAAAGATTGCCCTTTATGTTTTACCAACGGTAAAGGTGCCAGTAAAAAAGCAGCATTAGCTTCTGCATTAGGCGAATATTTTGAACGTCTTTCAACCAATTATTTCTTCTCTGATTTCTGGCTAGGTGCTGATATTGCAGAAGGTGAATTTGTTCACTATCCAAGTGAAAAATGGTTCCCACTAACAGAAGATGATTCTGTTCCTGCTGGCTTATTAGATACACGTTTACGTGAATTTTATGATCCTGAAGGTGAGTTATGTGGTAGTGAGTTAGTTGATTTACAATCAAGTAATCATGATCGCGGAATTTGCGCCCTACCATTTATACGTCAGTCTGATGAAAAGCCTGTTTATATTCCTGTCAACATTATTGCTAACTTATATGCATCTAATGGTATGTCAGCAGGGAATACAAAGAATGAAGCTCGCGTTCAGGGACTTTCTGAGGTTTTCGAACGCTATGTAAAAAATCGCATTATCACTGAAAGAATTAGCTTACCTGAAATTCCTAAAGAAGTTTTAGCGCGCTACCCTGCTGTTATTGAAGCGATTAACACCTTAGAGCAAGAAGGTTTCCCAATCTTTAGCTTTGATGCGTCTTTAGGTGGGAAATTCCCTGTTATTTGTGTGGTGTTATTTAACCCACAAAATGGTACTTGTTTTGCCTCTTTTGGTGCTCACCCTGATTTTGGTGTAGCGTTAGAGCGTACCGTCACTGAGTTATTACAAGGCCGTAGCCTTAAAGATCTGGATGTTTTCAATCCACCAAGCTTTGATGATGAAGAAGTGGGTGATCACACCAATCTTGAAACACACTTTATTGATTCAAGCGGCTTAATAAGTTGGGATCTGTTTAAAAAAGATGCCGATTATACTTTTGCTGATTGGAATTTCAGTGGCACCACTGAAGAAGAGTTCCACACCTTAATGACGCTGTGCCAACAGTGTGATGCTGAAGTCTATATTATGGATTACTCACACTTAGGCGTTTACGCTTGCCGTATTTTAGTGCCTGGTTTATCTGATATTTACCCTGCAGAAGATCTACAATTAGCCAATAACATTATGGGTGTACATTGGCGTGACACTATTCTTTCTTTACCAACAAGCCAAGGTACTAACGAAGAATACCTTTCTCTTATTGGTCAATTCGATGAAGATGGTTTAGACGACTTTACACGAATTAGAGAAATGATTGGTATTGCACCAGGCAAAGATAATGGTTGGAGTCATTTACGTGTAGGTGAATTAAAATCGATGCTTGCACTTGCAGGGGGTGATCTTGACCAAGCCCTCGTTTGGGTTGAGTGGACTCAAGATTTCAACGCTTCTTTGTTTACTCCAGAGCGTCAAAACTATTATCGCTGTTTACATAATCTCTTATTATTAAAACAAGAGACTGAGCGTAAACCCGAGCAATATATGCATGCATTCTCTCGTATGTATGGTGAAAAGACACTACAAGCCGCACTAAATGCGATGCAAGGTAAGCAAGCATTTTATGGTTTACAACCTATTGATGCAGATTTAATCAATCTACCTGTACATCAATCATTACTTGCCGCTTATGAGAAATTACAAAAAGCAAAACGCCAATTGAGCAAATAAACCTATTTTATTTAAGGTAATTTATTAAATAATCACTAAATTTAACTGAATAATAAGCACATATTTAAAGTGAAACACTCTATTGAAAAGTAGAGTGTTTTATTTTGCTGAAAATAAATTTTTGACAAATTTGTCAACATGGCAAATCTGTCATCCGACAAAAGTGTCAAAATATGGCAAAAGTGACGATTTGAGGTGTTTAATATGACACTATAAATACATATTGAATTTTTTCACTAAGAATAACGCTTAAAATTAGTTTAAATTGCTATTTGTTTAACTAGGTCTCAAAAATTTAAAAACCTTATTTTTATAATGGATATATGTCTGGGGTAATCAATAGAGATTAACCATAAATAAAGTAATGTTTATATTTATAGCAAAAGTAAATAAGGCGTTAAATTTTATTTTTATTATTAACATACGGGGTTTAAATAATACTTTATATTTACTTTTTACTTTATTCATCCAGCTAGTCTAAAATTTTTTGATAATTTTTAAAAAATTTTTTTACTTAATTAATCAAATAGTTATAGTCGAAATAGCGGGTTTTTACGCACTAAAAATGAGATCTCAATAAGCGACTATGATCCATATCAATTTTAGAAGTAAGCCCCTTTGCTACTATTATTGCGTACTATAATTATTCCAACATATAAGAGAGTGTTAGTATGAAAGCTGACAGCCCTTTTAATTTATTATCCCCTGCTGATATGGCAAAAGTTGCCGATGATGCAGGTTGTTATAAAGCAAATAAACAGATCTCAACGACTTACTTATCTGCATTTACTGCGGGAATGTTTATATCAATTGCTTTTGTTTTTTATATTACTGCTACTACAGGCACCGCATCTGTTCCATTTGGGCTGGCAAAATTAGTCGGCGGGATCTGCTTCTCTCTGGGGTTAATGCTCGTGGTCGTTTGTGGCGCGGATTTATTCACCTCAACTGTTCTTACTATTATTCCTAAAGCAACCGGACGTATATCTTGGGGCAAAATGCTTGCGAACTGGATAAATGTCTATCTGGGTAACTTTGTTGGCGCACTCTTTTTTGTCGCCTTAATGTGGTTCGCAGGTCAGCATATGGCAGCGAATGGGCTTTGGGGGCTAAATGTTTTACAAACCGCACAACATAAAGTTGAACACACCTTTATAGAAGCTGTTTGTTTAGGTATTTTAGCTAACTTGATGGTTTGTCTTGCAGTCTGGATGAGTTATGCAGGCCGTACACTTATTGATAAGCTTTTTGCACTAATTTTACCTATCGGCATGTTCGTTGCTAGCGGTTTTGAGCACAGTATCGCTAACATGTTTCTTATTCCTTTAGGTATTGTTATTAAGAATTTTGCACCTGCAGAATTCTGGACTAAAGTAGGTGCATCACCCGAACAATTTTCAGATTTAACGATATCAAATTTCCTCGTTGATAATTTAGTACCCGTCACTATCGGTAACATTATTGGCGGAGCAGTCCTAGTCGGTCTGGTATACTGGTTAATGTATCTGCGCGGTGACAAGCATTAATCCGTGCAGGTATGACTGATTTCTTAAGTTCCATTGTAAAAAGGTAGAAGTATCATGTCTGATTTAAATGAAAAATTTGCTGAAGCATGGAAAGGTTTTTCTGAAGGTGAATGGCAGAACGGTGTTAACGTTCGTGACTTTATTCAAAAAAACTATACTCCATATGAAGGCGACGAATCTTTCCTAGCAGGTTCCACTAAAGCAACTGATACACTTTGGGAACAAGTTATGGAAGGCATCAAAATCGAAAACCGCACGCATGCGCCGGTTGATTTTGATACTTCTGTTGCTTCAACTATCACATCTCACGATGCGGGTTACATTACTAAAGATTTAGAACAAGTCGTAGGTTTACAGACTGATGCACCTCTGAAACGTGCGATCATCCCATTCGGTGGTATCCGTATGGTTGAAAGTTCTTGCCAAGCTTATGATCGTGAGCTGGACCCAGAACTGAAAAAAATCTTTACTGATTACCGTAAAACTCACAACCAAGGCGTTTTCGATGTTTATACTCCAGACATCATGAAATGCCGTAAATCTGGTATCTTAACAGGCTTACCAGATGCTTATGGTCGTGGACGTATCATCGGTGACTACCGTCGTGTTGCACTGTACGGTATCGACTTCCTGCGTAAAGACAAATTCGCTCAATTCACTTCTTTACAAGAAAGAATGGAAAAAGGCGAAGATCTGGAAATGACTATCCAACTGCGTGAAGAAATCGCAGAGCAGCACGCTGCTTTAGGTCAAATCCAAGAAATGGCTGCGAAATACGGTTATGATATTTCTCGTCCTGCTCAAAATGCAAAAGAAGCTGTACAATGGACTTATTTCGGTTACTTAGCTGCTGTTAAATCTCAAAACGGCGCGGCAATGTCATTTGGTCGTGTATCTACTTTCTTAGATATCTATATCCAACGTGATATTGATGCTGGCCTTCTGAATGAAGAACAAGCTCAAGAGTTAATTGACCATTTAGTCATGAAATTACGTATGGTTCGTTTCTTACGTACTCCTGAATATGATGAGCTGTTCTCTGGTGACCCAATCTGGGCAACAGAATCTTTAGCAGGTATGGGCTTAGATGGCCGTACTATGGTAACTAAGAATACATTCCGTTTCTTAAATACCCTGTACACAATGGGTCCGTCACCAGAACCAAACATGACCATCCTGTGGTCAGAACAACTGCCTATCAACTTCAAAAAATACGCAGCAAAAGTCTCCATCGATACTTCATCAATTCAGTACGAAAATGATGACTTAATGCGTCCTGACTTCGACAGCGATGACTATGCAATCGCATGTTGTGTTAGCCCAATGGTTGTTGGTAAACAAATGCAGTTCTTTGGCGCTCGTGCAAACTTAGCCAAAACTTTACTGTATACCATCAATGGTGGTGTTGATGAAAAACTGAAAATCCAAGTAGGTCCAAAACATGCGCCAATCATGGACGAAGTATTAAACTTCGATACTGTGATGAACCAAATGGACCACTTTATGGATTGGTTAGCAACTCAGTATGTAACTGCACTGAACGTTATCCACTATATGCACGATAAATACAGCTATGAAGCCGCGTTGATGGCACTTCATGACCGTGACGTATATCGTACAATGGCATGTGGTATCGCAGGTCTGTCTGTTGCAGCTGACTCACTGGCTGCTATCAAATATGCGAAAGTTTCGCCTATCCGTGATGAAAACGGCTTAGCAATTGATTTCAAAATCGAAGGCGAATACCCACAATTTGGTAACAACGATTCTCGTGTAGATGATATCGCTTGTGACTTAGTTGAACGTTTCATGAAGAAAATTCAGAAAATGCGTACATACCGTAATGCGGTACCTACACAGTCTATTCTGACTATTACTTCAAACGTTGTTTACGGTAAGAAAACAGGTAATACCCCAGATGGTCGTCGTGCTGGTGCGCCATTCGGACCAGGTGCTAACCCAATGCACGGTCGTGACCAAAAAGGTGCAGTTGCTTCACTGACTTCAGTTGCTAAACTGCCATTTGCTTATGCAAAAGACGGTATTTCGTACACCTTCTCAATCGTACCTAATGCGTTAGGTAAAGATGATGATGTTCGTAAAGCGAACCTTGCAGGCCTGATGGATGGTTACTTCCACCATGAAGCAGGTATTGAAGGTGGTCAGCATCTGAACGTTAACGTGATGAACCGTGAAATGCTGTTAGAAGCAATGGAAGATCCTGAAAAATATCCTCAGTTAACTATCCGTGTTTCTGGTTATGCAGTTCGCTTTAACTCACTGACTAAAGAGCAACAGCAAGACGTTATCACCCGTACATTTACAAAAACAATGTAATTTGATAACTAATGCATTTATTTACTGAGAAAGTAGATAAAATCGCTTAGAATAAAGGCCCCTACTTTGGGGCCTTTTTATCTAGACAGTTTTGGAGTAACCCTGTTATGTCCGTACTTGGTCGTATCCACTCATTTGAATCCTGCGGTACTGTTGATGGTCCCGGAATACGTTTCATTGTTTTCTTTCAGGGATGCCTAATGAGATGCCTCTATTGTCACAACCGTGACACATGGGATACTCATGGTGGGCAAATCGTCACAGTTGATGAACTAATGAAAGAGGCGGTTACCTATCGTCATTTTATGAATGCTTCTGGTGGCGGCGTTACTGCTTCTGGCGGTGAAGCGATTTTGCAAGCAGAGTTTGTGCGCGATTGGTTCCGCGCATGTCAAAAAGAAAATATCCATACTTGCTTAGATACTAACGGCTTTGTTCGTCGTTATGATCCTGTGATTGATGAATTAATCGATGCCACTGACCTGGTTATGCTCGATTTAAAACAAATTAATGATGAAATTCATCAAAAATTAGTGGGTGTATCAAACCAACGCACACTTGAATTCGCGCGTTATTTAGCCAAACGAGGCCAAAAAACATGGATTCGTTATGTAGTTGTACCCGGCTGGTCTGATGATGATGATTCAACTCATCGTTTAGGCGAATTTATTAAAGATATGAAGAACATCGAAAAAGTAGAGCTTCTTCCTTACCACGAACTCGGCAAACATAAATGGGTCGCGTTAGGCGAAGAATATAAACTTGATGGTATTCATCCACCGTCAAAAGAGACGATGGAAAATGTAAAATCCATCCTTGAGTCTTATGGCCATAAAGTCATATATTAAGTTTTTCACTTAAGATTTATTTAAGAAGCAGCGTTTTTAAGCGCTGTTTTTTTGTCTGTAAAGATAAAATAAGGTTAATATTAGAGAGACTTGTTCTATTATCTTCTCCCTTTTATTTTCATCCGTTTTAAACGTTTTACCCGATGAATCATATATTCTTTATTAAATAAATTGTAGTCATCCTACTTATTTTATTTATTATCAAAATAAACCAAATGACACCTAACTGGTAAAAATAACTTTATAAGAATTTCCTTAACCTATATTAAGTTTAATATTGTTGATCAATAACAAAACAAAAAGATACTATAGAAGACTTATATTTATAAACAAAATTATTGGGATTAAGGTACAGGAAATGGAACAAGACAATAATTCATCGCAAACAGAGCCACAAGAGGTCTTTACGCCACTCCCTCAGGCTCGAGGTGCCTCCGGCGGAGTACGCTGGTTAGGGCTGGGATGGGATTTAATAAAAGAACGTTTTTGGATGTGGATAGGTGTTATTATTATCTACTTTATTGTGAGCCTTATAATATCAACCATTGCTGGATTTATTCCACTTATTGGTCCAATCATCTCACCTTTTATTACGACGGTATTAGCCGCAGGTGTCGTGGCGATTGCTCATCAGCAGTATGAAACTCAACGAATGGATGTTGATAACCTGTTCACTGGTTTTTATAACAAACGTTACCTTAGCTTGATGGGTGCATATGGTATCAGTTTTCTAATTTTACTTGTGGGCATTATTCTCGCATTTATCGTCAGTAGTGCTGCCATGATGGATATTTTTTATGCTATCAATAGCGATTATCCCGAAGAGATCATTGCTGAAATGATGGTGGATAACTCATCTGGGTTTACATTATTTTTTGTTATTATCGCTATTTTTGGTGCATTGAGTACCGCAGCCTATTGGTTTGTTCCTGCACTTGTATTAGTTAATGGCTATACTGCTTTCTCGGCGGTTAAAGCGAGCCTTGCCGCAGTAAAAATAAACTTAGTAGGTGGTTTTTTCTTCTTTATTTTACTGTTCTTTATTATGGCAATTAGTATTATTCCATTTGGTTTGGGCCTATTAATTACTATTCCACTTTCTTACACTGCAATGTATGCTTCTTATCGTGATATTTTTTATCACCATAATGCAGGAAATAATGGTGGAAATGGTACAATTTCTCTCAATAAAACGGCTGAATCCAATATTGGTAAATTAGTCAGCTAATAGAAAAGTTATCTCGCTTAAATAAAAAAACAGTAGACCTCACAGCCTACTGTTTTTTATTATCCAAAATAAATCTTATTAATGTAATTAACCTGCAAATGGATTTTTATTATCATACGATTTATTATAAAGTGCATCAGACATCAAATAGTTATAAATTTCATCAACAATTTCAATACCTTCTTTTTCACTTCTTTGCTCTTCTATTTGGCTATTCTCACCAGGATAAAGAACGTTCTTTACATGAGGAGCTGGCTTAATGGCATTTAACTCCCCCATAACCTGTGAGATATGTTCTCTAAATAATGTTGCATCAGTAAAAAATGCAGGATTAATGACAATATGTAATTGACCTAATTCTCGCCCTTGCGTTAAATCGTGGTACATCGAGCTAACATGTTTGCCAAAAGGAAGCCCAAGCAAAATACCTGACAACACATCAACCATCATCATCAAGCCATAACCTTTAGGGCCAGCAATAGGTAATAAGCCTTTTACCGCAAAGGGATCCGTCGTAGGCTTACCACTTTCATCTACCGCCCAAGTATCAGGAATTTCTGCATGACGAGAGCGTGCATCTAGGACTTTTCCCCACGCTTGTACTGTTGTCGCCATATCAAATGTAATATGTTTATCACCGATACCCGGTGCTGAAAATGCGATAGGATTAGTACCATAATAGACTTCTGAGCCACCAAAAGGCACAACCATAGGATCTGATTGGCACAGTGAAATACCTATCATGCCTGCTTGTGATGCTTGTTCAACAAAATAAGAGAGTGCACCACTGTGGCCTATTCGTCTTACACCAACAACGGCAACACCTTTCTCTTGTGCCATGTTGATAGCACGTTTCATTGCATCTTTCGCAGCAACATGCCCAGCACCATTATCACCATCAAATACGGCGCTACAGGGCCCAGTTTCAGTATAAGTAAAGTTAGGTGCCGTATTAGTACCACCTTTACTTATACGCTCAGCATAATACTCAACTCGCACAGCGCCATGAGAGTGAATACCTTTAGCATCAGCATGGGCTAAGACATCAGCCACCGTATCTGCATGCGCTTCATTTAGCCCTGCATGATGTAATTTATTTTTTATTAATTGATGTAACTGTTGTTTAGAAACTATCATAGAATATGCTCTTTTGTAGGGTTCTAATTTAATAGAAACGTCATAAAATAATTGAGATAAATTCGAGTGATAGCTCTAATTTAACAGTATAAATAGGATCTGCCGTGATCGGTTTAACCAATGACAGATTGCGTTATATTTTTGTTAAATAGTCATTTCTTTATTAAAAACCTTTTGATAATCTTCTTAAGAATAAGCAAAAAAGCGGCATAATTTCTTACACCACTTTTTTATACATTATTTTTAAAATAGATCGATTATGGAACAGGAACAGCTTCACCTTTAAAGTTATCCAAAATAAACTTTTTGGTTTCAGGTGCTTTTAACTGTGCCATTAATTTAGCAATGCGTGGATCATTTTTATCTTCCTCTCTTATGACAATCACATTGGCAAACTTACTGTTAGCAGCAGGCTCTGTATAAATCACTTCTTTGGTTAAATCGAGCCCTGCATTAATGGCAAAGTGTCCATCTATAGAAGCAACATCCGCTTCACCATTTTTATAAATTTGGGGTAACAATGGCCCATCATAAGTAAATAGAAATTTAATATTACGTGGATTTTCTACAATATCATCTATCGTAGAATCATCAGGATCGATTCCATCACGTAACTTAATTATTCCCTCATCTTGAAATAGTTTTAATATATGCCCATGTTGTGCCAGATTATTACTGCTTATCATTTTCGCACCATTAGGCAAATCTTGTAAGCTTTTATATTTCTGTGAAAAAAAACGATATGGGTGCATATGTACTGCGCCTGCTGATACTAATTTCCAATCAGGGTGATCAGCAAGTGTTTTATTTAAATAAGGGACATGTTGAAAGAAGTTGGCATCTAATTCTTTTTCTGCTAATGCCTGATTAGGAATAATATAATCATTAAAAATTCGAATATCTAACTCTAATCCTTCTTTTGCTAATTGGGGTTTAATAAATTCCAGAATTTCCGCGTGAGGTGTACTTGATGCACCGATAATTAATTTATTTTCTGATTTTTCATCTGATGGTTTACAAGCAGAGAGTGCGAGGCTAATAAGTAGCAGTGATCCCAGCTTTTTAAATACTGTTAATTTCATTGTTATAACCTTATTTTTAAATTTGATTTTTAATTGAAATATTTTTTAATTAGCGTTTATCTATATTTCTTACAACACTATCTCCCAATAACTGAATACATAACACAATAAATAAAATCACTAATGTTGCAATCCAAACTACATCAAGATGGCTGCGCTGAAACCCTTCTAAATAAGCCAAATTACCTAATCCACCCGCACCTATTGCGCCAGCAACAGCTGTTCCACCCACTAATGAAATCAATGTTACCGTTAAACCAGAAACAAGAGCTGGCGAAGATTCAGGTAATAACACCTTAAATATTAGTGTTGGTAAATTAGCGCCCATTGAGAGACTTGCTTCTATTACACCTTTATCAACTTCACGTAATGCTAATTCAACCAACCTAGCATAAAAAGCAGCAGCGGAAATCACTAATGCAGGTAGTGCTGCATTAACACCTAATATGGTTCCCACAATTAATTTAGTAAAAGGAAACAATAAGATAATTAAAATAATAAAAGGCACCGCTCTAAAAATATTTACAATAAATGAAAGTGTTCTATATATAGAAACCTGCTCTTTATATCCCTCTTTTGCCGTTAGAAATAATGCGACACCAATTAAGATCCCTAATAAGCAAGATAATAAACCAGAAACAAGTGTCATATATAATGTATTTAATGTTTCTTCACCTAATACATTGAGTTTTAAATGAGGTAAATAACTATTAATCCAACTTTGTATTTCATCCATATCACACGACCGCTATATCAAATTTATTATTCTCAAGATATTGGATAATTTCATCCGATTTATTATTTAACTGTAAATAAATAAACCCACTCTCTTGCGAAAAACTACCTTTTATTAAATTAATAGGTTCATTAAAATTAGAAATTAAATCATAAAGTAAACAGTCATATTTTTTACCCTCTTGCAGTAACAGTTTTATTACTGTGCTTTGCTGTTTTATATTATCAATATCATCACTGTTATCTGTTACATGTATTGATTGTGATAAAAACTGTTGTGTCACTTTATGTTTTGGCTGGTTAAAGATTTTTACTACTTCACCTTGTTCAATTATTTTTCCTTGCTCGATAACCGCTACTTTATTACATATTGCTTTTACAACTTGCATTTCATGTGTGATCAACACAATCGTAATATTCATTTTTTTATTAATGTCAGCCAACAATGCTAAAATTGTTTGTGTTGTTTTTGGATCTAATGCAGATGTTGCTTCATCACATAATAAAACATCAGGGTTGTTTGCCAGTGCTCTAGCAATACCCACACGTTGTTTTTGTCCACCACTTAATGTTGATGGATATTCATCGGCTTTATCAGCAAGCCCAACCAAGGCCATTAGTTCACTCGCTCTCTGAAAGCGTTGTTTTTTATCTACACCCGAAATTTCGAGTGGAAATTCAATATTCTCTCTCACTGTACGTGACCACAATAAATTAAAGTGCTGAAAAATCATGCCAATAGAATGACGAATTTTACGGATCTCACGTTCACTGCTAGCAGTGATATTGTATTTTCCTACAATCACTTCCCCTTTTGTAACTGGCTCTAAGCGATTTAATAGTCGGATCAAACTACTTTTACCTGCACCGCTATACCCAATAATGCCAAAGATATCCCCTTGTTCAATATTGAGATTAATATCATCAACAGCAACAGTTTGTTTTTTCCCTCGCTGGTAAATTTTGCTGACATTTTTTAGTGTTATCATTTTAATCAACTCACTTATTAAATGGATACATAGACGTCTAAACATCTAGATTTCCAAAGTAGTGTTAATGAGCAGTATTGTCAAGCAGGGAATAAGAAAGGGATAAAACAAAAAATGCATACCTTAGAATTAAATTATTTCCAATCGCTTTTTTATTTTATTTTTGTACGGTAATAACGCTAAAAAATACTATTCATTACTATAAAAATAGTAATTGTCAGTGATAAATATTTTATTGAGGCAATAAAAAACCCTCAGTCTAGGCTGAGGGTTTTATGGCTAATATTCAATTAATTAAAGAATAATTAACCGATATATTCTAAGCCGTTCATGTAAGGACGTAACACTTCTGGAATTTCAATACGGCCATCAGCCATTTGATAGTTTTCCATAATTGCTACTAAGGTACGACCGACCGCTAAGCCAGAACCGTTTAATGTATGAACCAGTTGAGTTTTCTTATCGCCTTTAGAGCGGAAACGTGCTTGCATACGACGTGCTTGGAAATCCCACATATTTGAGCATGAAGAGATTTCACGGTAAGTATTTTGAGCTGGAACCCAAACTTCTAAGTCGTAAGTTTTACGTGAACCAAAACCGATATCACCCGTACAAAGAATGACTTTACGGTAAGGCAAGTTCAACAATTGCAGTACTTTTTCAGCATGACCTGTTAGTTCTTCTAATGCTTCCATTGATTTTTCTGGATGAGCGATTTGAACTAGCTCAACTTTATCAAATTGGTGCAT
Source organism: Pseudomonas sp. FME51 (assembly GCF_014897305.1). Taxonomy (NCBI): domain Bacteria; kingdom Pseudomonadati; phylum Pseudomonadota; class Gammaproteobacteria; order Pseudomonadales; family Pseudomonadaceae; genus Pseudomonas; species Pseudomonas sp. FME51. The sequence continues at coordinate 887,635 of NZ_JABUYN010000001.1, forward strand.
ACGGATAAGACCACGGGTATCACGACCATAAGAACCTGCTTCTGAACGGAAGCAAGGTGTATGAGCCGTCATTTTTAGTGGCAGGTCATCTTCTTCAAGAATTTCGTCTCTGACCATATTGGTCACAGGCACTTCTGCTGTTGGAATAAGTGCGTATTGGCTTTCTGCTTCTTCTTCTAACGGTTTAGTGTGGAATAAATCTTCACTAAATTTAGGTAACTGACCTGTACCGTACAGTGTTGCATGGTTAACCAAATAAGGAACATACATTTCTTGGTAGCCATGCTCTTCTGTGTGCAGATTCAGCATAAATTGTGTAATAGCACGATGTAAACGTGCAATTTGACCTTTCATTACGACAAAGCGTGAACCGGTAATTTTTACCGCAGAAGCGAAGTCTAAGCCATCAGTCAATTCGCCTAAAGTCACATGATCTTTTAATTCAAAATCATAAGTCTTTGGTGTGCCCCAACGAGAAACTTCTACGTTTTCGCTATCGTCTTTGCCATTTGGAACAGCATCATCTGGCATATTCGGGATAGTTAAAACGTAATCACGAATTTCCGCTTGAAGCACTTCAAGTTCTGCTTTCGCAGCTTCAAGTTTTTCACCTAACAGGTTAACTTCCTGACGAAGTGGCTCAATATCTTCACCACGCGCTTTTGCCGCACCGATGGACTTCGATCGAGAATTACGTTCTGCTTGCAGGGATTCAGTTTCAACCTGTAACACCTTACGGCGTTCTTCTTGTTGACGAATTTTTTCCACATCGAGGGTGAACCCCCTGCGAGCCAGTTTTTCGGCGACCGCGTCTAGCTCATTACGCAGTAGATTTGGATCGAGCATGCTTATCCTGTGCTTATTGATAGATTAATAAAAACCTTTTCTCCTATCTTTATCAAAAAGATATCTGAGACAAGGCATAGTTAAGAAATTAATGATAATTTAATAACCTTACCGCATCTTTACATTTTGCGATAGCGTTTTGTAACACTATTTTGATCTTGTTGAGAAAGCCAGTCTAATTTCTCTCCAACCTTGATCTCTAACCCTCTTTTTACTGGGTAATAGTACTGTGTATTGGCCATTTCTTTAGGAAAATAGACCTCTCCAGCAGCATAAGCATTAGGTTCATCATGGGCATAACGATATTCAGCACCAAGCCCCATTTCTTTCATTAATTTTGTAGGCGCATTACGCAAATGCTCAGGTACATCGTAATCAGGTTTATTTTTAGCATCTGCAATTGCCGCTTTAAAAGCGGTGTAAACGGCATTACTTTTTGGTGCACACGCTAAATACACTATCGCTTGTGCAATCGCACGTTCGCCTTCAGCAGGACCAACGCGTGTAAAGCAATCCCATGCAGCAATGGCAACTTGCATTGCGCGAGGATCAGCATTGCCCACATCTTCTGACGCAATAGCCAATAAACGACGAGCGACATAAAGCGGATCGCCTCCTGCTGTAATGATCCTTGCATACCAATAAAGGGCCGCATCAGGCGCTGATCCTCTTACTGATTTGTGTAGTGCAGAGATAAGATCATAAAAGCGGTCACCTTTATTATCGAAACGCGCGCTACGTTCACCACTGATTTCTGTCAGTAATGCTGGTGTTAATGTGCGGTTTCCTTGGCTATCCACTTCGGCAATATCTGCCATCATTTCAAGCAAATTTAGCGAGCGACGCGCGTCACCATTTACAAGTTGTGCAATCATTTTACGTGTATCATTAGGTAAAACGATATTGCGTCCGCCTAATCCTCGTTCTTTATCATCTAAGGCTTGTTGTAGAACGTGCTCAATGTCCGTTTCAGTTAATGAACGTAATAGATAAACTCTGGCCCTAGAGAGCAATGCAGAATTTAACTCAAAAGAAGGGTTTTCTGTTGTTGCGCCAATAAAAGTAATAGTGCCATCTTCGATATGAGGCAAGAAAGCATCTTGCTGGCTCTTATTAAAACGATGCACTTCATCAACAAACAGAATTGTTCTACGCCCTGCATTGCGGTTTTGACGCGCAATTTCAATAGATTCTCTGATTTCTTTAATACCCGAGGTTACCGCAGATAATCGTTCTATATCGGCTTGTGCATAACGACCAATAATCTCAGCAAGCGTTGTTTTGCCTGTACCAGGAGGTCCCCATAAAATCATGGAATGCAATTGACCCACCTTAATCGCACGAGGCAGTGGTTTACCTTCGGCAAGTAAATGCGTTTGTCCGATATAGTGTTCCAACGTTTCAGGGCGCATTCTTGCGGCTAAAGGCTGGAACTCATTGCGTGAAAAATCGAGTGAAAAATTACTCAAAATATCCTCACTGACGTTGGTCATCCATAGTCACACCCGCAGGTGGCGTAAAGCGAAAAGCAGAGGCATCAATAGGTGCAACAGTTTGAGCAGTCAGTTGATAATTACTTATTTGACCATCTTGTTCTGTGGCTGCAAATTGTTGAATTTGCCCATTAGGTAATACCGTAATTGTAAAGTGCTTTAAGTTATTTTCTACTTTTGGTGTTAACTCAAAACGATCACCCGCTTGTTTTACTTCATAGTTTTGCCACTCTTTACTGTCATTACGCGCGATCAACATAAAAGGGGTATTGCTTGTGGCACTTTCAAGCCAAGTTGCTGTCACTTGCTCTACAAAGGGATTGTAAAACCACAATGTTTTACCATCAGAAATCAGAGTACTCTCGTCAGGTGCAGTCATTTGCCAATTAAACAAATCAGGACGCTGTACTTTTAAATTCCCTTCCCCTTTTTGGATAAGCGAGCCTTCATTGCTTGTGACTGTTTGGCTAAAATTAGCTTGAAAGCTATTCACTTTATTTAATCGTTGTTGTAAATCTTGACGTGCATCAGCCCAAGCGGCTTGGCTACTTATTAATGTCATCACACACACTGCAAATAATACTTTTTTCATTCTACAAGCCTCGGCATGAGATAACGCCGACATAATGTCGGCGTATAATTTATTAATGATGTTGTGCAGGTTACCACGCTATCTGATTAGCTGATAACTGTGTTTTCAAGATATTACATATCAGAAGGCGGTGGCGAAAGTACATCACGCGTATTGTTGTGGTTTGGCGTGCTGACAATACCTTGCATTTCCATTTGCTCTACAATTCTCGCCGCGCGGTTATAACCAATTCTAAATTGGCGTTGTACACCTGAAATGGAAACACGCTGTTTTTCAACTACAAATTCAACAGCTTGGTCAAATAATGGGTCTAGCTCTTCACCGTCATCGTAACCACCACCATTGCCAGCTTCGCCTTCTTCACCACATTTAGTAATAGCCTCAATATATTGAGGACGACCCCGTGCTTTCCAATCTGTTGCGACAGCATGCACTTCATCATCACTCACAAACGCACCATGGACACGTTCAGGTACAAAGCCGTTTGGTGCATAAAGCATATCTCCCATGCCTAATAAAGACTCTGCACCGGCTTGGTCTAAAATAGTTCGAGAGTCAATTTTACTGGATACCGTAAAGGCAATACGACTAGGAATATTGGCTTTAATTAACCCCGTAATAATATCAACAGATGGCCGTTGGGTTGCAAGCACAAGATGAATACCCGCAGCACGTGCTTTTTGTGCTAAACGTGCAATTAATTCTTCAACTTTTTTACCTGCTGTCATCATTAAATCAGCAAATTCATCGACAACAACCACAATGTAAGGCTCTTTCCCTAGGGTTGGCATTTCAGTTGCCATGCTGTCGGTTGGTTTCCAGGATGGATCAGGAATTGGCCGTCCCATTGCTTCTGCTTCTTTAATTTTTTCGTTATAACCCGCTAGATTACGTACACCTAGAGCTGACATTAATTTATAACGACGCTCCATTTCTGCCACACTCCACCGCAACGCACTTGCCGCATCTTTCATATCCGTAACAACTTCGGTCAGAAGATGTGGAATACCTTCATAAACAGAAAGTTCAAGCATTTTGGGGTCAATCATAATAAAGCGGACATCTTCAGGTTTCGCCTTATAGAGAATGCTAATGATCATCGCATTCACACCGACTGATTTACCTGAGCCAGTTGTCCCTGCCACCAATAAGTGAGGCATTTTAGCCAAATTTGCCACAACAGGCTGACCGCCAATATCTTTACCTAAAACAACAGTAAGAGGGGAACGACTCTCACGGAATACATCACTGTCTAGCAATTCACGCATATATACGGTTTGACGTTTTTTATTAGGTAATTCCAGCCCTACATACGGTTTTCCTGGGATCACTTCGACAATACGTACGGCTATAGCTGACAATGAACGTGCTAAGTCACGAGATAAATTTGAAATTCGAGCCGCTTTTACACCCGGTGCAAGTTCAAGCTCAAAACGTGTGATAACCGGCCCCGGTGAAATACCCACCACCGTAGCTTTAACACGATAATCATTAAGACGCGCTTCGATTAATTTACCAATACGCTCAAGCTCAAACATATCAACAGGTTCATCTTCTACTGGCGGCGTGGTTAGCAAATCCAGAGACGGCATTGGCGTTGTTGGTTTTTGCAACGGCCTATCATTACGCATCAAGAATGGGTGAATTAATGATTCTTGTTGCTGTTGCTGTTGCTGTTGCTGTTGCTGTTGCTGTTGCTGTTGCTGTTGCTGTTGCTGTTGCTGTTGCTGTTGCTGTGCAAAATGCTGAACCATATTAGTCTGTGGTTCAATACGTGATTGCGACGCAGATTGAGGAGCAGCATGTGGTGTAACAGGTTCTGAAACAATCGGTGTAAACACTGGCTCTATCGGATCTTCATCCAATAAATCATCAATAGGTGAGAACGCTTCTAATGCAGTGAGTTCTCTTTCTAACTCAATTTTCGGGCGGTACTCTTCCTCTTCTTCATCACGAGGCGAAATTTGTAAAAATGCATTACTGGTTGGGTACTCAACTTTCTTCTCAAGAGTTTGTGTCGGTTGTGCTGATTGTGGCGCAAATGAGTGTTGAATGTGGGGTTGATACCCTGTTGTTGCTTGTAGTGAAGATGTCTGTGTGGATAGTTGAGGCAATACTTCATCTTCGTCATCATCTAACGCAACATCATCACCGTAACGATCCTGCAATTGTTGTTTAAATTGTGCAGCCAATAGTTGGTCATATTGCTCATCTTCATCAACCTCAGCATTACTATCTTCTACTGAAGAGAATGTATTTGTTGTCACCGTGGGTTCACCACGATAATCATCTTGTTGATAGTCAAATGCAGAAACGGGTGATTGAATATTCTGCTCATGAGCAGGAGGATAGTGTGTATCAGCGTCATCTCCTTCAGCACCGTAACGTTCACGCTGTTGCTCAATAAATTGCTGACGTAATTCTTGTTCAAAATTAGCCTGATCTTGAATATCCGCTAACTCGTCTTCAGGTTCAAAGTGAACAGCACCTTCGCGACGACGCAGTTCTGCTTCACGTTGTGAAGGAATATGAATGCCATAGAGCTCACGACGAGTAGGTAACCGTACTGGATTTGGTCGCGGCAGTTCAGGCCCTAAACCTTGTTTAACTTGTGCAGCGTGATTCACTAGGGGACTTGTTGCTACTCCCGCAGACACCACAGCCGCTTGTGTTAAGGTATCATCACTCTCTGGTGCTAATGAAAATGTAGGTTCAGCTTGCCCAACGGGCATAAAACTATCCACAGATTGCGCGATAGGATTATTTTCAACTAACGGCATTACAGAAGATGTGTTCTCTTCTGGTATTGAATAAACAGAATGTTGAGGAGTACTGATTTCTGGTTGAATGTCTTTTTTTAGGAAGGCTTCCGGAATATCAAAACGATAATGTTCAGGTGCTTCTTCTGTTATCTCAGACGTTTGTTCTACAACAGGTTCAGCTATAACAGGTGCAACTTGCGTTAATGATTGAGTATGCTCGTCTGTATCATTTGTTGCACTGAAAGAAGGTAAATCATCTTCTTGTTCCGTTTTTGGTTGTGATGAATCGATATCTTGCTGACGAGCAAGTTCAAGCGCTGAAGGCGCAGAAAATAAGATGTCATCACTCTCTTCGGTTGTCAGTTCTAATGATTGATTTTCTGTTTGATTTGAATGTTCAGTAATATCATCGGCTAAATCTTGAGTGCTATCATCGTCTTCGTATTCAGTATCGTGTTGGCCTCGATTAGTTATAAAACCCACGGAACCAAGGATAACTGCACCAATTTTTTCTGTGATAGTTAACCACGACCAGCCTGTAAATAATGTAAAGCCAACCGCCCAAACAGACAACAGAGCAAGCGTTGCACCCAATATATTAAACCACGGTAATAAGGCTTTACTAAATAAGCTACCAATCACCCCTCCTGAGCTGAAATTATAGATATCATCAAAATTAAGATCAGCTAATGCACAAGAGGTAAAGATCAGAGCCAAGGCACCAATCGTGCGAAGTGCAAGGGAAAAGAAGTCGGTGTATTCACGGTTTTGTTGGTAGCGTAGAGAATTCCAGCAGCCAAAAACCACGACAACAGGAATGGCATAGGCAAGTAAGCCAAATGCAGAAAATAGAATATCAGCTAGCCATGCTCCGATGCTGCCACCTAAATTTTGAATAGGTTCATTCCATGTGGTTTGTGACCAGCTAGGATCAGAGGGATGAAAGCTAAGTAAAGAAACCATCAAAAAGACAGCGCCAATCCCGATCAATATGAGAATAGCTTCCCAAATACGGCGACGGTTACTTATCTTTGTTAAACGAATATTTTTATCTTCTGTATATTCCTGGCTCAAAGAGGGCTCTCCAGGTTTAACTTAGGGTTAAATTAAAACGGAACAACGCTGAGATATCTCAGCGTTGAAACTGTATGCATAAACAGGAGTGTACCTAATTTTTTCCTGTTTTGCACCAACCTATTAAGTTGGCTTAGCGAGTTTTGATTACAAGGCGGTTGCTTTGCTTAACTTCTTCCATAACCACGTAAGTACGTGTGTCGTTAACACCAGGAAGACGTAACAAGGTTTCACCTAACAATTTACGGTAAGCGGACATATCAGGTACACGAGTTTTCAACAGATAGTCAAAATCACCAGAAACTAAATGACATTCTTGGATTTCTTCTAATTTTTGAACAGCCATATTAAATTGTTCAAAAACATCTGGTGCGCCACGGTTTAGTGTGATTTCCACAAATACCAGTAATGATGCATCTAAGTAATGTGGGTTTAATAGCGCGGTATAACCGGAAATAAATCCTTGGCGCTCTAAACGACGTACACGCTCTAAACACGGTGTTGGTGATAAACCGACACGTTTAGATAGCTCAACGTTTGAAATACGACCATCTTTTTGAAGCTCATTTAGAATATTCCGGTCTATTCTATCAAGATCTTTACCCGGACGTTTTTTATTATCAATCATCTCTATACTCTCTTTCTCTTTTTCTCTTACTTTATTTTCCTATACCCATACCTGTACACCTTCAGCATCAACGTCGAAACTTCGGTATCAAACGGTCAGAGCAAACTACCAATCTATTTTCTTTTAATGCCAGATAAAACATCTATTTTATCTAAATACTCATTAGCAAATATCGCAAAGTAACTATCCCATACCCTGTCTGTCTAAAAAATAGTGCGTGTAACATCCGAGGATAATTATCTTTAACAATCATGTTTTCGCAAATGTACAGCGGATTGTCAAAGCAAATGAGTAAAAATCAGAACAAGGCGCTATGTTATTATCTATATACGCAAGATAGTCATCAATTGTAAAGCAAAATGTTTCAGGTTAATTCGATGATGTTAGCCCAATATAACTCTATAATTATTAAACTATATTGGTATCAACTATTGCTAAAATAGCTAAAATATTATGTCTATTTCTCGTCATTAGCTTTTTTTAACGTCTTATTTCTCCTACAATCCCTCAATTCGCATCACGCCTAATCAGAGATGAGGTACACATGAGCACCATCAAACATAGCAAACTTATTATTTTAGGTTCAGGCCCTGCGGGTTATACTGCCGCCGTTTATGCGGCAAGAGCCAACTTAGAGCCTGTACTGATTACCGGTGTTGAAAAAGGCGGTCAGCTCACAACAACAACAGAAGTCGAAAACTGGCCCGGCGACCCAGAAGGGTTAACAGGCCCAAACTTAATGGATCGTATGTTTCAGCACGCAGAAAAATTTAATACAGAGATTATCTCTGACCATATTAATAAAGTCGATCTGAAAAACCGCCCTTTTCGCCTATTTGGTGATGAACAAGAATACACGTGTGATGCATTAATCATCGCAACAGGCGCGTCTGCACGTTATATCGGTTTGCCTTCAGAAGAATCCTTTAAAGGTCGTGGTGTCTCTGCTTGTGCTACTTGTGACGGTTTTTTCTATCGTAACCAAAAAGTCGCTGTTGTCGGTGGTGGTAATACTGCCGTAGAAGAAGCGCTGTATTTAGCAAACATTGCATCAGAAGTTCACCTAATCCACCGCCGTGATTCTTTCCGTTCTGAAAAAATCTTAATTAATCGCTTAATGGACAAAGTGAACAGTGGCAATATTATTTTGCATACTGATCGTACCTTAGATGAAGTTATCGGCGACGATATGGGTGTGACTAAAGTTCGCTTAAAAGAGACTAAAAGCGATAAAACTGAAGAATTAGATGTCATGGGTGTTTTTATTGCGATTGGTCATAGCCCAAATACCGCTATTTTTGACGGACAATTAGAATTAGACAACGGTTACATCAAAGTTCAATCTGGTACACAAGGTAACGCGACTCAAACCTCTATTGAAGGTGTTTTTGCTGCTGGTGACGTAATGGATCACATTTATCGTCAAGCAATTACCTCTGCAGGTACTGGTTGTATGGCAGCTTTAGATGCAGAACGTTACTTAGACGCACAAAAATCCAATTAAAATCATCACTTCCTTTCAAGGCGCTATTTCAGTAGCGCCTTTTACCATGTAACATACAAGACTGGTTGCCAAAGCGTATAACTACTTACCTTGGCCTTTCTGATACTTTGTATCCCACCTGCAGATTTGAATCTTTTCTTATGGATAAAACTAAACAAAATGAATTGGTTCGATGGCTGAAACAGCAAAGTGCTCCAGCCCGTCGATGGCTACGGCTATCAATGATTCTAGGTGTTGTAAGCGGTTTATTAATCATTGCTCAAGCATGGTTATTAGCTGTTTTACTTCAAGCATTTATCATGGACAGTCTTAACCGTGATACGCATATACCTACCTTTCTCACTCTTATTGGTATTTTTATCTTACGCGCTGTAGTCATAGCAATTCGAGAACGTGTTGGCTATCGCTGTGGCATGGCTGTCAGGCAACAAATCCGTAAAATGGTTCTTGATAGACTTGAAGAATTAGGCCCTGTTTGGGTTAAAGGAAAACCCGCGGGAAGTTGGGCAACCATTATTCTTGAGCAAATCGAAGATATGCAAGATTATTATGCTCGTTATCTTCCTCAAATGTACCTTTCTGCTATTGTTCCTATTCTTATTCTTATTACAATATTTCCTGTTAACTGGGTCGCAGGCTTAATTTTATTCTTTACCGCCCCACTTATTCCACTGTTTATGGCGTTAGTGGGATTAGGCGCAGCCGATGCAAACCGCAGAAACTTTCTCGCATTAGGCCGTTTAAGTGGTAACTTCCTCGATAGATTAAGAGGGTTAGAAACTTTACGGTTATTCAACCGCGGTCATGCTGAAGTCAAACAAATTACAGAAGCAACAGAAGATTTCCGTAAACGTACAATGGAAGTGCTAAGAATGGCATTCCTTTCATCGGGTGTATTGGAATTCTTTACCGCTGTTTCTATTGCTGTTGTTGCCGTTTACTTCGGTTTTTCTTATTTAGGTGAACTTAACTTTGGTAGTTATGGCTTAGGTGTGACACTCTTTTCAGGCTTTTTAGCCCTTATTTTAGCGCCTGAGTTTTTCCAACCTTTACGTGATTTAGGGACTTATTATCACGCAAAAGCGCAAGCAGTTGGTGCGGCTGAATCTCTGGTTGAGTTTTTAGATGCTGAAGGTGAAAAGCCACAATTAGCCGGCAATGAGCGTATCCAGTCAAACGAAAGCATTGAGATAACGGCCACAGAGCTAGAAATTTTATCTCATCAAGGTATCAAACTTGCAGGCCCATTAAATTTCACCATTAACCCTAATCAACGCATTGCGATTGTGGGTCAAAGTGGTGCAGGTAAAAGCTCGTTATTAAATGCACTTTTAGGCTTTTTACCTTACCGTGGTTCGCTAAAAATTAACGGTATTGAATTAACACAGCTTTCTCCTGAGTCATGGCGACAATGTTTAAGTTGGGTGGGTCAAAACCCGAATTTACCGGAGCAAACCTTACTTGATAATGTGCGTTTAAGTGCCCCAAATGCCACTACAGAGCAAATCAATCTTGCCATCGAAAAAGCCTACGTCAGCGATTTTATTAACGATCTCCCTGAGGGTTTAAATACTGTGATTGGCGACAGTGCTGCACGTCTTTCGGTTGGTCAAGCTCAGCGCATTGCTGTTGCGCGTGCTTTATTATCACCTTGCCAGTTTTTGTTATTAGATGAACCCGCAGCAAGCCTTGATTCTCACAGTGAACAACGTGTTATGCATGCACTTAATAATGCATCATTGCATCAAACAACCTTGCTTATAACCCATTTATTGGAAGAAACACTGGATTATGATCAGATTTGGGTGATGGAAAAAGGTCAAATTATTGAAACAGGCACTTATGCATCATTAAGCCAACAGCAAGGTGCTTTTGCTCGTCTTCTTGCTCATCGTAAAGAGGAACTTTAATCATGAGAGTATTGCTTCCTTTTCTTGCGCTCTATCGCCGCCACTGGTTTATGCTCTTGCTGGGTATTATTCTGGCTATTCTCACGTTGCTTGCCAGCATTGGTCTTTTAACATTATCAGGTTGGTTTTTAGCAGGCACATCTCTCGCCGGTTTTGCCGGCATTTATAGTTTTAACTATATGCTTCCTGCTGCAGGTGTTCGTGGTGCGGCAATATTTCGTACTGCGGGTCGTTATTTTGAAAGACTGGTCAGTCATGATGCAACATTTCGCGTCTTATCACACTTACGTGTATTTACCTTTAAAAAGATCTTACCACTATCCCCTGGGGGCATTGCTCGCTTTCGTCAAGGGGAGTTACTTAACCGTTTAGTGGCTGATGTTGAAACCCTCGATCACCTCTATATTCGTGTTATTTCACCTATTATTTCCGCCTTTGTCGTCATTATGATGATTATGTTTGGGCTTGGATTAATTGATGCACGTTTAGCCAATACGTTGGGTGGCATTATGCTCACCTTACTGATTGTTTTACCTTTTGTATTCTATTATGCAGGTAAACCTATTGGTCGTGATCTAACTAATTTACGCGGTCAATATCGCACAGTATTAACCAGCATGTTGCAAGGACAAGCAGAACTGACTGTTTTTGGTGCGTTACCCCGCTTTAGACAAACCTTAGCGCAAGTTGAAGCTAAATGGTTACGCAGACAAGCACAACAAGCAAACTTAACTGGCTTATCGCAATCATTGATGATCCTTGCGTCAGGATTAACCGCGACATTAATTTTATGGCTAGCCGCTGGAGGAATTGAGCATAGTTTTATGCCTGAAGCCTTAATTGCATTATTTACTTTCTGTGCATTAGCCGCTTTTGAGTCTTTAGCTCCTGTCACTGTTGCTTTCCAACATTTAGGCCAAGTGATGACATCAGCGACGCGTATTTCTCATTTAATTGAGCAAAAGCCAGATGTTACATTCCCTGAAAAAGGGGGAGAAGTGAAAAATAGTGCTTCGCTTACCCTGCATAATATTTGCTTTACTTACCCTTCCCAACCTATGCAAGTTATTAATCATGTCAACTTAAGCATCGAGTCTGGACAACACATTGCATTATTAGGTAAAACGGGTTGCGGTAAATCAACATTATTACAGTTGGTAAACCGTGCTTTTAACCCGACTCTCGGTACTATCACCTTAAATAATTCACCACTTGCTGATTATGATGAAGCCACATTGCGTTCAATGATGTCTGTGGTTCCTCAACGTGTTCACGTTTTTAGCCATACATTAAGAGAAAATTTAATTATGGCAAAAGAAGATGCAACGGATGACGAACTAAACCACGTTCTTCAGCGAGTTGGGCTTGAACAATTACTGGAGAATGAGGAAGGCTTAAATGCATGGATGGGCGATGGTGGCAGACAGCTCTCAGGTGGCGAACAGCGACGTTTAGGACTAGCAAGAGCTCTACTCCATAATGCGCCACTTGTATTGCTTGATGAGCCGACAGAAGGCCTTGATGCCGATACTGAGCAACAGATCCTTGCACTCTTACATCAGCATTGTCAGAACAAAACCGTATTAATGATCACTCACCGACTTCACGGTTTAGATAAAATGGATAAAATTTGCGTTATGGATAACGGAAAAATTGTTGAAACGGGTACACATGCTTCGTTATTACAACAACAAGGGCATTATGCTAAATTTCACCAAAGGCAGGCTCTATTAACACCGTCTCACGAGGCATAACATGCCTTTATTTCAATTAGATAACAATGAGTTAGATTTTCCAGAACCTCATTTAGCACTAAAAGAGCCTAATGGGTTATTAGCGATAGGGGGAGAAATCTCCCTTTCCCGATTGCGTGTTGCGTACCAATCGGGTATTTTCCCTTGGTACTTTCCTAATGAAGAACCGTTATGGTGGTCTCCAGATCCTAGGGCTGTATTACCTATAGGGTCGTTGCATATAGGCCGTAGTTTGCATAAATTTTTACGTAAACAGCCCTATAAGATAACGTTAAACCATGCCTTTAGCTCTGTTATAGAGTCCTGTTCTATTCGTGATGAAGGAACATGGATAGGCCCTGATATCAAAGCAGGTTATGAGGCGCTTTATCAACAAGGTGAAGCACACTCTGTTGAGGTGTGGGAAGGTAACGAATTAGTCGGTGGGTTATACGGCGTTAATATCGGTGCTGTTTTCTGTGGTGAATCGATGTTTAGTCGTCGTGATAACGCTTCTAAATGTGCCTTTATTGCCTTTTATAACCATTTTCTTCGTTATGGGGGTCAACTATTTGATTGTCAGGTGCTAAACTCTCATACTGCCTCGTTAGGCGCCACAGAGATTTCGCGTGAACAATATTTAGTTGCATTATCTCGTTGGAAAAAAGTGATTATTGATAAAAAGTGTTGGTATCAGCAATCGTTGGAATTATAATCACAGCTTATTTTTGTAAAGCCCTTCTTATTGACGACAGAATCAAGAATATCATTCTGTCATTTGGACAAAAGGTTTATACAAAAAATTTATCTGCACACCCATGATGTGGTGGGGGTGTTGTTACTTTATTGTTACAAACACCACAAATTAAAGAATTACGACTTCTGTTATTACTGTTGCTTTAGCTGAGTAAAACGTGAGTCACGGTAAGGATGTTAAGTACAATAGCAAGGTAGATACCTTTGCTATCCAATAACATTCCTTTACATAGGACAATATTTTCGGCATTATCTTGCCGTTTAAAAAATATGGTTATTAAAACTTAGAGGATTAGATGGCCAAAGAAGACAACATTGAAATGCAAGGCACTGTACTGGATACTCTGCCAAACACGATGTTCCGCGTAGAATTAGAAAACGGACACGTCGTTACCGCTCATATTTCAGGAAAAATGCGTAAAAACTATATTCGTATCCTGACAGGCGACAAGGTTACCGTTGAGCTGACCCCATATGACCTGAGCAAAGGCCGTATCATCTTCCGTAGCCGTTGATCCCAATCTGTTCTCTCCCGCTATTGTCATGTAACGGGTGAAAAAAACACCACAGGCAAGGCATTAATTAATGCTCACCTGTGGTGTATGCGTTTATGGCTGAGTTAAAAACCGCTATCTTTAGATAACGGTATCTTCATTTTTAGCCAACTTTTCTTGGCTTAAAAACTCATAATCTAACTTACCTACGTGTTTATCCAATGTAACAGAAACTGAACCGCCATTTATCAAAGAGCCAAATAAAATCTCATTGGCTAATGGTTTTTTCAGATTCTCTTGAATAACACGTGCCATTGGTCTTGCGCCCATCGCTTTATCGTAGCCCTTATCGCACAGCCATTGGCGTGCTTCTTGACTCACTTCCAGCGATACCCCTTTATCGTCTAACTGTGCTTGTAGTTCAACAATAAATTTATCTACAACCATCGAGATAATTTCTGGCGATAATGCATTAAACCAAATAATGTTATCTAAACGGTTACGGAACTCAGGTGAGAAGGCTTTTTTGATTTCAACCATTGCATCAGTGCTATTGTCTTGCTCTGTAAATCCGATAGATTTACGTTGCGTTTCACGCACACCCGCATTGGTAGTCATCACTAAAATAACATTGCGAAAATCCGCTTTGCGACCATTGTTATCCGTTAATGTACCGTTATCCATGACTTGTAATAGAATATTAAACACATCTGGATGTGCTTTTTCAATTTCATCAAGTAATACCACAGAATATGGATTTTTGATCACGGCATCTGTTAACAATCCACCTTGATCAAAACCAACATAACCCGGAGGTGCACCAATTAAACGACTAACCGTATGTCTTTCCATATATTCAGACATATCAAAGCGCAGTAATTTCACATTCAACGCTTTCGCTAACTGCACAGTGACTTCTGTTTTACCCACACCGGTTGGGCCTGCAAACAAGAAAGAACCAACAGGTTTATTATCCTGGCTCAATCCTGCTCGACTCATTTTAATGGCTTCAGACAGTGCATGAATCGCCTGATCTTGACCAAACACCAGCATTTTTAATTGATTATCAAGGTTTTTTAGCATCGATTTATCGCTGCTAGAAACCGTTTTCTCAGGAATACGCGCAATTTTAGCCACAACCGTTTCAATGTCAGAGACATTGATGGTTTTCTTACGTTTGCTCGGTGCAACTAAACGTGTTCTCGCACCAGCTTCATCAATAACATCTATCGCCTTATCAGGTAGATGCCTATCAGTGATGTATTTAACCGATAAATCAACTGCAGCCTGAATCGCTTTACTGGTATAACGTACATCGTGGTGCGCTTCATATTTTTGGCGCAATCCTTTAATGATTAACACTGTTTCATCTGGTGATGGTTCAGTGACATCTATTTTTTGGAAACGACGAGCCAGTGCTCTGTCTTTTTCAAAGATATTACTAAACTCTTGATACGTTGTAGAGCCTATCACACGGATCCGACCGCCTGATAAGAGAGGTTTAATTAAGTTTGCAGCATCAACTTGTCCACCCGAGGCTGCGCCTGCGCCAATAATGGTGTGGATTTCATCAATAAATAAGATACTCTTCTCATCTTTTTCGAGGGTTTTCAGTAGCGCTTTAAACCGTTTCTCGAAATCACCACGGTATTTTGTGCCCGCAAGTAATGAGCCAATATCCAGTGAGTAAATGGTATAACCTTTCATAACCTCAGGAACATCATCTTGCTCGATACGCCATGCAAGGCCTTCTGCAATCGCCGTTTTACCTACGCCTGATTCACCCACTAATAGTGGATTGTTTTTACGACGACGGCATAACACTTGGATTGTTCTTTCTAACTCAGCTTGACGCCCAATCAGGGGATCAATTTTACCTTGGCGCGCTAACTGATTAAGGTTAGTGGTAAAATTATCCATATGATCGTCACCTTGAGGCATCTCTTGCTGAGATTGTGCGTTCATCTCATTCATGTCAGAAAGATCATCGTTTTGTTGATCTTCCTTTGAAATACCGTGGGAAATAAAATTAACCACATCAAGACGACTAACGTCATGTTTACGTAATAAATAAGCTGCGTGAGACTCTTGTTCACTAAAAATAGCCACCAGCACATTCGCGCCAGAGACTTCATTTTTACCTGATGATTGCACATGAAAAACAGCACGCTGTAACACGCGTTGAAAACTCAATGTTGGCTGTGTTTCTCTGTCTACATTCTCAGGCAGTATTGGGGTTGTTTTACGAATAAAAACATCAAGTTCTTCACGTAAGACCGCCAGATCGACTTTACAAGCTTCCAATGCTTCGCGTGCCGATTTATTACTTAATAGCGCCAACAACAGGTGCTCTACAGTCATAAATTCGTGTCTGTTATCACGGGCTTTCGCGAATGCAACATTAAGACTCAGCTCTAATTCGTGATTAAGCATAAGCACCTCCTCCTTAAAAGACTAACCGGATCATGCTTGTTCAAGAGTACATAAAAGTGGATATTCGTTTTCTCTCGCATACAGATTAACTTGAGCCACTTTTGTTTCAGCAATATCCGCACTATAAACCCCACAAACTCCCTTTCCTTTATGATGAACGTCCAACATAATTTGCGTGGCCTTTTCCTCGCTGAGGAAAAAATACATCGTAAGCACTTCTACAACAAAATCCATGGGGGTGTAATCATCATTATTCAAGATCACCTTATACATCGATGGTGGCTCAATGACCTGATGAACGTCATCCCTTAGCGTAGTTTCTGTTAAAAAATCAAACTGACCCATTGTTTTGCATTACTCATCATTTTATTAAACATCATATTCAATTATGACATTTAGTTTACCATCTCACAGGAAAGTCTGCCTATCAACGCTTTTTTATTCCCTCTTTTTACACTCAAATAAATAACAAAGCGTTAGCTACATCAAAATTTCACCTCATTGAAACACATTCTATCCCTTTCACCTCTTGACGACTTAAACAATAAAATAGAGTATGTTTTATGAACAGCTCAGTAAATATACTGAAGGTAATGTTAAACAAATAAATATAAGTATATGAGAGAAGCTAAGTATGGAGACAGGTACAGTAAAATGGTTCAATAATGCTAAGGGCTTTGGTTTTATTACCCCAGCAAAAGGTGGCGAAGATATTTTTGCCCATTATTCAACAATTAGAATGGAAGGCTACCGCACACTTAAAGCGGGGCAGATAGTTAATTATAGCACGATAAAAGGACCTAAAGGTGATCATGCAGACCTTATCATTCCTATTATTGAATAGAGGATAAATGACCGTATAGGTAAATTTTAGTACAAATACCTTTTACTCAATAAGCTTGCTATTTCAGCTAAATATGAAGCCTAATTCATTCAAATAAAAGCCCTTTATGGTGAAGGGCTTTTATCTTACTGTTTGAATTACTCTCGTGCTAATGCATCTATGGGATTCATTTTTGCCGCACTTCTTGCAGGTAAAAATCCAAAAATAACCCCAATTGCAGTAGAACATGCAAAGGCACTGATCAATGCAATAGGTTGGAAAACAAATTGCCAATCAGGCAACATCGCGCTGGCTATCATCGCAATACCAAATGAAAGGCCTATTCCTAATAGTCCACCGACTAAACACACCAATACAGACTCAATAAGAAACTGTTGCATCACATCACTGGCTCTAGCACCCACGGCCATTCTAATACCGATTTCTCGGGTTCTCTCCGTTACCGAAACCAACATAATATTCATAACGCCAATGCCACCAACCACCAACGAAATAACAGCCACTAAAGTGAGAAATAGCTGCATTGTTTGTGTGGTGCTTTCGGCAGCTTTAATAAAGCTATCAAGGTTATAAGTAAAAACATCTTTCTTACCATGCCTTATCGTCAGTAAACGGATCATTTGTTGCTCTGCAATACTGGCATCATAGCCTTCTATCACCCTAACCGTAATGCTATCAAGATAGGCTCGATTTAAAATACGGCTATTTAATGTGCTATAAGGCACCCACACCCTAAGCGATTGTCCATTACCAAAAGCCGATTTTTTTTCTGCAATCACCCCAACAATCGTAGAAGGTATATTTCGAATAATAATTTGTTCACCAATCACCGCTTTTTTATTAGGAAAAAAACGGTGTCGCGTATTTTCATCGATCACCACAACTTGCGCTTGCCGTTGGATCATATCAGGGGTAAATGAGCGACCTTGAGAAAATTTCATGGCATACACAGTGAAATAGTCATCACTTACGCCTGCAACAGAAGCAGGCGAGTCCTGATTTCCACGGCGTAATCGTGTAGCAAATTGCACTTGTGGTGTTACTGCTTGCACATAGGACTGCTGTTTTAAGGCAAAAACATCTTGTAATGTTAATGATTGCCTATCTTCTGGAGAATCACTGCCAAAATCTTTTCCGGGATAAATATCAATCGTATTAGAGCCAATGGCTTTAATATCTGCGAGCACCATACTTTTTGCCGCATCACCGATTACGATTATTGTTACGACAGAAGCAATTCCAATAATAATGCCCAGCATAGTGAGCAATGTACGTATTTTATTGACAACCATGGCACGCCAAGCCATATCTAATGCTTGGGTAAAGCGACCAATAACTTGTCCTAAATAAGAAGAGGTTAACACTGTCGTTGCTTCTTTTTTGACTTTATTTACCGTGGCTTGATGACGATTATCATTGATAATTTTACCGTCTTTTATTTCTATAATTCGCTCAGCTTGCGCGGAAATTAAAGGATCATGGGTAACAATAATAACCGTGTGCCCTTGTTCATTTAATTGTTTCAAGATAGCCATCACCTCTTTACCTGAATGACTATCTAATGCTCCTGTAGGTTCATCAGCAAGAATGACTTCCCCCCCATTCATCAACGCCCTAGCAATGCTCACACGCTGTTGTTGCCCTCCAGAGAGCTGATTAGGCCGATAATCTACGCGATCACCTAACCCTAAGCGTGTTAATAATTCGCGCGCCCTTTCTTTACGTTGTGTCGCATTCTTATCTGCGTAAATCGCGGGGATCTCTACATTTTGCTCTGCACTTAAATGAGCCATAAGATGATAACGTTGAAAAATAAAACCAAAATGCTCACGGCGTAATGCCGCAAGTTGATCGCTTTCCATTTTAGCAACGCTTTGCCCCGCCACTTTATATTCGCCGTGACTGGGTTTATCTAAACATCCCAATATATTCATTAAGGTCGATTTACCTGAGCCCGAAGCGCCCATAATAGCGACCATCTCGCCTGCATTAATCGTTAATGAAACTTTATTAAGAACAATCGTTTCTTCTTCACCATTGGTATATGAGCGGCTAACGTCATTAAGTTCTAATAATGCTGACATTATGCTTCTCCTGATGTCTCACCCAGAATAACCTCATCGTTTTCCTTTAATCCGCTGAGCACTTCTGCATAAACATCGGTACGCATACCAATTTTTACCGTACGCTTTTCAGGTTGACCATTAACAAGCACTTCAACGTAATATTCGTTAATCCCTGCATCATCACCTAACACAGAAAGGGGAACTAAAAGGATATCTTTCTTATTCTCAAGTAGAATTTTAACTTGAGCAGTCATTTGTAGTCGTAATAAATGCTGATCATTAGGGACTTCAAAACGTGCATAATAAAAAATAGCATCATTAATTTTTTCAGGCGTTGGTAAAATATCTTTTAACTTACCGCTAAAGGCTTTATCTGGTGCTCCTAAAACGGTAAATGAGGCACTAAGATCAGGTTTTAGATAGATAACATCCGCTTCTGATACTTCTGCTTTAACCAACATCGTATCTAAATCTGCCAAGGTTAGGATCGTCGGCGCTTCTTGTGCTGCTATCACGGTTTGGCCTTCAAGCGTTTTAATAAAAGTCACTACGCCATCCATTGGCGCCGTTATACGGGTATATTGAAGATTCGTTTTTGCCGTATCTAACGTTGCTTGGTTCTTTTTAATTTGTGCTTGATAGGTGATGATGCGCGCTTTTTTAACATCAACATCAGTTTTCGTCCGATCTAGCTCATCTTGTGCAATCGCATGAGTACCGATTAGCTTTAATTGACGCTGGTAGGTTAATTGCGCTAAACGTAATTCAGCTTGAGCTTGCTGAAGATTGGCTCTAAGTTCGTTATCTGTTTCTTGCGACTCAATGACATCATTTTGTGCTTTTTTAGGATCAATAATAGCTAATAAATCGCCTTTTTTAACCGTGTCCCCCTCTTTTACAAACAAGGTTTGTAATTGACCACTGACCTGTGCACCGACATCGACTTTACGAACAGCATCAAGCTTACCCGTTGCAGTGACTTCTTTTGAAAGTTCACCTCGAGTAATCATCTGTGTTTGATAGGCAGGTAAATTCTCTTTGGGCCAAAAAAAATAGGCAGCAATTGCTGCGATAATCAAAATAAGGGTAATCACTTTCCCTTGCTTTTTTAAAGATAAAAAAGCCATAAAATATCCTTCTTAAACATAACGACTTAATACACCATAAAAATTTTAGCGATGAGGTTTAACAATCACCGCTCAATAAAACTTGCATTAATTCTGTGAATTTATCTTGCTTGCTATAACGACTTAATTGGCCTTACCTCTTGCCAGCCATGCAACACGAGAAAACATACTTTTCAGTATGGAAGGGATGGAATCTACTCCTCGTTGAGCCGCATTGTTAGCCACTGTTAGTGCAAGATCAGGCTTTGATGAACGTTGAATTGCTTTAATAATCACGCGCCGTGTTGGCCATTTTTCATTATCAGGAACTCCCGCAATATCATGATATACATTACGAAAACCTTCTTTGTATAAGAAATGTTCCATATCTAACGCAGGAAGTTTCGTTAATCGATCGCGCTCAGCATCGTTACTTCTCAATGCAAAATCCTTGACGGTTGCAGCATACTTTTTACCCGCTTCATCGCCATCCACTAAGGTGTGCCATTCTATGCCCATATATGTTGCGTACTTTAATAATGGCTTAAGCCCACATTGTGCAAATTCGATAACTTTTATACCTTCGGCCTCGAAGAAATAATTACATTGTCTTGCTAATTCATTCATTAACCAAATTTCGGTTTCACCTTCAACTAATAACCAACAACGAGCAAAAAGTGCGGAGGGTCGGTTATAACGAATGTGAAATGAGATACGTCGTTCTTCATCAGACTGCAATTGCTGATTGCCGACACGATAAGCAGCCACTTTGTCAGTATCACGCACTAAACGGCAAACGCTCTGTAATGGCGCTAATGAAAGTAATTCACCTGAGTTTGTCGTTGTAATTCGTTGTAAGGAGAAAAGGTTGAGTAATCCCCAAGCCACCGACAGCATAATAGGATGTAAACGAGTTTCTGGGTTTTCAACAATAACAATAGGTCTGGCGTAAGGATCTAATGCAATACTGCCTCGCGACTGCAATATCGAGGAAAACATACCTAAAATAATTAATCGAATATTTCGTTGATTGGGCTTTGCCAATACTTTATTAATGCTTTCTAATGCATGCCATCCTCGCACATGCGGTTCATTGACTTTGCGATGACGAGATCGTGATTTAAACAACAACGAACCGTGATCCGCAAAATAGTGCCCAAGTAATTGCTGCATAGCATCTAAACCTTCCCGTAAATCATCATCAGACAACTCGTCAGGATTGTTCACTAAGGCTTTGGTCAGTTCACTCATCTTATTATTAAATGCTTCGCGATGAGGCTTATTGTGAGGATCAATCATTTCAGTGGCAAGATTACGAACAAAACGCGCATCTTGTAAACGCAGTACAGGATAAAGCCTCACCAATTCAGCAATAATGTCTTGTGTTTGCCCATTAGGTAAGCGAACTTGCTTTCCTTCTTTATCAAGAAAATAACGGAACGTTTTTACATTTTTCTGCTCATCCAATTCAGCACTAATACGATAATAAATGTGCTTAAGTTCATCTCCATTTTCAACCCATACTGGCTTTAGCTTATGGAAGCGATAAGAGCGATGACGACCAGGACGAGATTCAGTAAACGTTAAAATAATTTGCAGGCTTTTTTTACCATTTTCAGGCTCATTTGGCAGACGATGGAAATCATCAGGTGTAAATGCATATTGATAGGTCTCAATACCCAAACTGAGTGTTAACGCATCAAGTAATGAGCTTTTACCCCACGCATTTTCACCCACTAAAACTGTATTCATATCAAGAGGTAATGAAAGACGATTAAGTCCACGGAATCCAACTATTTCCACTCTTTCTAAATACATAAATTCCCTCGTTAGTTACGACTAAGCTATGATTTTATTTTATAATTTCCGTCTTAATTTTATGCTTAATCAGCCAATAATTTAACTTAATGAATGATTTCATTAAATCACAGTTAAAGATAACCGTAATAAAATTTACTCAACTATTCGATATATACCCTATTAGTACGTATTTCAAACAATTAAAGCCTCTTAAATCCAAACGTGCTAGGCTCTTTGCCTTTCAATAAAATTTTTAGACTTATTCTTAGTTTCTATATCCACATCCACAACATCATAAGTAAATGTTATAATCCATCTTACGTTATTAGTTTATTTTATAATTTGAGCACACTCAGTTCAGTAAGGAATAGAAATGCTATCAGGATTATTGATTATCCTACTTCCGCTTTTTGTAGGGTATTTGATTAAGTTAAACAATCGCCCATTGCTTCATCTGGCAAACCGCCTACTCAGTGCGATGGTTTACGTTATCCTCTTTCTGATGGGCGTCAGTTTAGCCATGTTAGATAATATTGGTGAAAACTTAGTCTCTATTCTCGCTTATGCCAGCGTTTTCTTTTTATGCACTTTCGGTGCAAATTTACTGTTTTTATGGTTACTGGATAAAAAAGATCCTTGGCATGTCCCTGCGCATAAGCAATCTAAACCGCCATCACGTATAAAAATGGTGCTTGAGTCATTACAACTTTGTGGTGTCGTCGTTATTGGTTTTTTTATTGGTTTAACCGGCTGGTCTATTTTCCATTATGCGTCTCATGCCAGCCAAGGCGCCCTTATCTTTTTACTTTGGCTAGTTGGCTTACAATTACGTAATAGTGGAATGAGCCCTAAACAAATTTTCATCAATCGCCGTGGCACAACCATTGCCGTTGTGATGGGTATCAGTGCACTTGCGGGGGGTGCGTTAGCCGCTTATTTATTGGGATTGCCAATGAAAATGGGATTAGCAATCGCATCAGGTTATGGTTGGTACTCTTTATCAGGAATTGTACTCACAGATGCTTTTGGCCCTGTTATTGGTAGTACCGCTTTCTTTAATGATTTAATGCGAGAATTAGCGGCGATCATGCTTATTCCTATTATTGTTAATCGTTATAGAAACACCGCATTAGGGATTTGTGGCTCAACCTCCATGGACTTTACGTTACCCGTTTTACAACGAAGTGGCGGTGTTGCTATCGTGCCTGCCGCTATTGTGCATGGATTCGTGTTAAGTTTAATCACACCAATATTGATGGCTTTCTTTACTTCATAGAAAAATCAGTAACAATAGAACGATAACGTTCTCTTTTTACAGTGGATTAACAATGAATCAACAACGTGTATTAGTACTTGGCGCAAGTGGGCATATTGGTCAAAATCTTATTCCAGCGCTGATAAAGCAAGGCCATCAGGTCACAGCAGGAGCACGAAGAGTTGACTGGATGATGTCTCAAGGTTGGGAAAATACACGCTGTATCTTTGTGGATTTACATACCCCAGAAACCTTAAACAAGATAATGCACAATACGGATATCGTGTACTACCTTGTTCATAGCATGGGCGATGCACATAATTTAGTTGAGCAAGAGCGTAAAGCAGCAATTAATGTTGTGGAAGCATTAGAAGGCACAGAAGTTAAACAAATTATCTTTTTAAGTGCATTACAACATGAAGATCAGCAATACTCGCCTCATCTTATTGCCCGAAAACTCACGGGTGAAGTATTAAGAACAAGCGCGATCCCTGTGACTGAAATTCGTACCTCAATGATTGTCGGCCCCGGTTCTGCCGCCTTTGAAATTATGCGTGATATGGTTTATAACCTCCCTATTCTTACACCTCCGCGCTGGGTTCGTTCAAAATCTTCCCCTATTGCCTTAAAAAACTTAATTCACTATTTAACAGAAATTATCCATCATCCCACACATCAACATCGTATTTTTGATGCTGGTGGCCCCGAATATATTAGCTATCAAACTCTTTTTGAGCGCTTTATTAAAATTTCAGGTAAAAAACGGGTATTGATCCCGTTACCAATGCCAGCCAGTATCATTTCCGCGGGATTTATTAGCCTAATAACCTCAGTACCCACCTCTATTGCCAAAGAGCTTATTCAAGGGCTTAAACATGATCTTCCTGCCAATGATGAGCCATTACGCAAACTTATTCCTCAAACCTTAATTAAATTTGATGATGCCGTCAGAGAAACATTAGCAGATGAAGAAGCCGCTTTAGATAATCAAGATTGGGGTTACTCTTCTGCTGTACGCAATCGTTGGAAACCCGGTTATGGTTATTATCCTAAAAATGCAGGTTGTACCTTATCAACACCGGCTAGTGCGGCATCACTTTGGCATACCGTCCAACAAATCGGCGGTGAACAAGGTTACTTTTATGGTAATGCTCTATGGAAAACGCGGGCTATTATGGATGATATTGTTGGAAATAAAGTCACTTATGGTCGGCCTCCTCGAGACACATTAGAACTTGGCGACATGATTGATGGTTGGCGAGTGATCAAGCTAGAACCTGAAAAACAGCTCACGTTATTATTTGGAATGAAGGCTCCTGGATTAGGACGCCTTTCTTTCACGATCCATGATAGTGGACATCTTCGTTCAATCGATGTTCGTGCTTGGTGGCACCCTGCTGGATTTAGTGGATTACTTTATTGGTTTGCCATGATGCCTGCGCACTTATTTATTTTCAAGGGCATGGCTAAAACGATAAGTATTAACGCTTATAAACTGGATAAAAATTCACCTAAAAGTGAAAGGTAATGGCTGAACTACTCATTTTTACGTAAAAAAACCACTTTATTATGCAGTTTTAGTTGCATAATTATTCTTATCGTTTTATTATTTGAACCAGTTAATGACTATTCAGAAAAAACGCATGAGTATTCAATTAAAAAATATAAATTGTTTCTACGGTTCGCACCAAGCACTCTATGATATTAATCTAGAATGCTCTGCTGGCGAAACAATGGTTCTACTAGGACCAAGTGGTGCAGGCAAGAGCTCACTAATGAGAGTTCTTAATTTATTAGAAATGCCACGGTCAGGCGAATTAGACATTGCGGGTCTGCATTTTGACTTTAGCCAACAGCCTAATGCAAAAGCGATTCGTTCATTACGCCAAAATGTAGGTATGGTATTTCAGCAGTATAATCTATGGCCACATTTGACGGTTCTTGATAACTTAATTGAAGCACCTTGTCGTGTATTAGGTTTATCAAAACCACAGGCTAAAGAAAAAGGCATGAAATTACTTGAGCGTTTACGTTTAAGTGATTACGCAGGACGCTTTCCGCTACATTTATCAGGTGGACAACAACAGCGTGTAGCTATTGCAAGAGCATTAATGATGGAGCCTCAAGTTCTCTTATTTGATGAACCAACGGCAGCATTAGATCCTGAAATTACCGCTCAAGTTGTTGATATTATAAAAGAGCTTTCTGAGACGGGTATTACACAAGTCATTGTGACCCACGAAGTTGAAATTGCACGCAAAGCCGCGAGCAAAGTTGTATATATGGAAAACGGCCGTATTATAGAGCAAGGCGATAACTATCGTTTCACGGCTCCACAAACGGAAGCTTTTGCTAATTACTTGTCACACTAAATCGGGATCAGACAATGAAAAAAATATTATTTGCAGCACTTCTGACCAGTATTACATTTTCTGCTACTGCGGCTGAGAAAGAGACAATCCGTTTTGCAACTGAAGCCACTTATCCTCCTTTTGAAATGATTGATGCAAATAATCAAATCGTAGGATTTGATGTTGATTTAGCCAATGCTATGTGTGCAAAAATTAATGCTGATTGTACCTTTACCAATCAATCATTTGATAGTTTAATTCCTAGCTTGAAATTTCGTCGTTTTGAAGCCTTAATGGCAGGTATTGATATTACGCCAGAGCGTCAAAAACAAGTTGATTTCACAGACTCTTACTACGATAACTCAGCAGTATTTATCACTGTAACAGGTAAAATTTCCGATGTTGCTAGCTTAAAAGGCAAACAAATTGGTGTACAAAATGGGACAACCCATCAGAAATTCATCAATGAACAACATAAAGAGATGAAAACAGTTCCTTATGATAGTTACCAAAATGCGGTATTAGATCTTAAAAATGGTCGTATCGAAGCTATCTTTGGTGACACAGCAGTTGTCAATGAATGGCTGAAAAAGAATCCTGAATTAGGTATTGTAGGCGACAAAGTTGCAGATCCTAACTATTTTGGTACAGGTCTTGCGATTGCCGTAAGAAAAGGTAATGCTGATTTACAAGATAAATTAAACAAAGCATTAGCTGAAGTAAAAGCTGATGGCACCTATGATGTCATTTATAAAAAATGGTTTGAATAACAATAATAGCTTAATAAATGAATGAAATAACAACTCTAGCAGGTGCGGCCGTTACAACGGTCTCACTTGCTATTTCTGCTCTTATCATCGGATTAGTTCTTGCCATGCTGTTTACGGCTTGGGAATCCGCGAGATGGAAAGCCTTTGCTTTCTTAGGAATATGCTGGGTAACACTAATTAGAGGACTACCAGAAATGCTGGTGGTTCTTTTTGTCTATTATGGCACCCTACAAGGCGTCATGATGTTAATGGATGGTATTGAATTAGGTTTTTTCACCTTGCAAATTGATTTTGGTGATACTGAATCATTACCCTTCTATTGCGGTGTTATCGCCCTTTCACTCCTTTACGCTTCTTATGCATCACAAACCTTGCGAGGCGCATTAAAAGCCGTACCAACCGGGCAATGGGAAGCTGGTCAGGCACTAGGTATGGGGCGTGTCACGATATTCTTCCGCTTTATTATGCCTCAAATGTGGCGTCATGCTTTACCTGGTTTGGGGAATCAGTGGTTAGTTTTATTAAAAGATACCGCGTTAGTGTCATTAATCAGTGTTAACGATTTAATGCTACAAACACAAAGTATCGCTAATAGAACCCAAGAACCTTTTACCTGGTATAGCATTGTTGCATTAATTTATTTGGCAATTACGCTGGTCAGTCAATATATCCTGAAATGGTTAGACATGAGAACGACTCGATTTGAACGGAGTGCCTCATAATGTGGGATTATATTGTTGATATTTTACCGGGGTTACCAACAAGCCTGTCATTAACGTTAGTGGCTCTATTGGTGGCATTTACACTCTCCGTTTTAATGACCTTTATTTTGGCATTAAAAACCCCAGTAATTACCCAAATTGTAAAAGCATATATTACCTTATTCACAGGCACTCCTTTATTAGTACAGTTTTTCTTAATCTATTATGGGCCTGGACAATTTCCTGCGTTGCAAAAATTCCCTTTGATTTGGGAGTTATTATCAACACCTTGGTTTTGTGCGATGGTCACATTAGCATTAAATAGTGCCGCTTATTCAACCTTACTTTTCTATGGTGCAGTAAGAGCTATTCCCGCAGGGCAATGGCAATCTTGTCAAGCATTAGGAATGTCGCCGGTACAAACAGCAAGGGTAATATTACCTTATGCCTTTAAACGTGCACTTTCATCCTATTCAAATGAAGTTGTATTGATATTTAAAAGTACCTCACTTGCCAGTACGATCACCCTACTTGAATTAACAGGGTATAGCCGACAAGTCTTTGGCCAAAGTTATGACGTGATGGTATTTGTTGCCGCAGGCATTATCTATTTAGGCATCAACGGAATACTGACACTCTTAATGCGTTTAATTGAGAAGAAAGCTTTAGAGTTTGAACACCGCAATTAAATAATTGCTAATAAAAAAGTTATAGATTTAAAAACACCCCAACCGTTTTCACTTTGGGGTGTTTTTTTATTCACTTATGACAAAACAATTAATTTATTTTTTGGTTATGTTTTTTTCGATTAATGCTTCTTTATGGCTTACTCTATACGCATTCCATGCTAATAGACCACCGATTAGCATCACAATGGCTAACGCTAATTTAGGTTGTACGGGTGATGCTAGTGCCGTTAATCCCAAAGTAGCGCCACCTGCCATTTGAATGAACCCGACCAATGCTGAGGCAATACCGGCAGTGTGTGAATAAGGTTCAAGTGCATAACTTGTTGCTGGTCCCATGATAAAGGCTAACCCCGCGCACGCACTTGCCACAGGAAGCATATAAATAAGCCAATGGCTTTGTGTTTCAGCAGGAATAAACAATAAGCTTAACAATAAACTTATACAACCCAATCCCATGAGTCCACCGCCTAAGATAAGACAAATAGGTCTCCCCACGCGATGAATAATACGGTTCGCATAAAAACTGACAAACATTATCCAAAAGCCATTAACACCAAAAACAATAGAAAATATTAATGGTGATAATCCTGCGTCATTCATTAATACAATAGGCGAAAATGAAACATAAGTTAATGCCATACCCATTGTGCCAGCATTGACTAAAGCAAATGTTAAGAAGCGTTTACTGCATAAAATCTCAAGGTATGTTTTACCTAAACTTTGTTGTAATTGCGTTGTGCTTTCAGGTTTTGTTTCTGGTAAAAAACGGGTGATCAGTATTAAAACAAGGATTGAATAGAAAATTAAAAAGCTAAACGGCGCACGCCACCCCCAATATTCTGCTAATAAGCCACCTAATAGCGGCGCTAATGCAGGAATAATATTTAAAGTGCCATTTAAAAAACCAAAAACCCGAGCAGCATCATTACCATTAAAGCAATCACGTACACACGTAAAAGCAACAACAGAAGTACAACACACCGCTGACGCTTGTAATAATCGTGAAATAATAAAAAGTGTTGAGTCTGTCGAAATAGTCGCAATAATCGACCCTAAAATATAAATAAGGATACCGACAATAGCGATGGGTTTGCGACCATATTTATCTACCAGTGGCCCAGAAATAAGTTGCCCTACGCCTAACACTAAAATAAATAAAGCAATAGTTGATTGAATAAGAGATTCACTGCTCCCTAAATCTTGAGCAATAGCAGGAATAGTAGGTAGGTAGAGATCAATTCCTAATGGCCCTAATAACACCATGACTAATAACAACGCTTTTAAATTCTGCATAAAATAGAATGCCTATCTAATCAACAAAGAAAACGCTCGATGTTATCCATCGAGCGTTAAATACTCATTTATACTAGCATTCATTATCTATTTTGTAATAAATATCTTAATTATCTTGTAAAACCAATAATGTGAGTACTTCATAGTGCGAGGTATGAGGAAACATATCAAACAGTTGCACTTTCTCTATACGATAATGAGAAAGTTGCTGAATATCTTTTGCCATGGTTTGAGCATTACAACTGGAATAGAGAATAAAAGGGGGTTTCATTTTATTTAAATAACCACACAATGCTTCTCCAATACCACGTCTTGGTGGGTTAACAAGCACTAATTCAGGTACCGACGATTTCGCTAATGCATACCCTGTAGAATCTAATGCTTGAAACTCAACATGCTCTAAACCTAATTCATGGGCTGATAAACGTGCACATTCTATCGCTTCTGGGCTAATTTCAATGCCGGTCAATTTTGTTGATTTATCTGCACAATGCAATCCAAATCCGCCTGAACCACAAAACATATCCCATAAATGAGTGATATTTAATGCTCTTACCCAACAACCTGCGGTGGCATAAAGAGATGAAGCAACGTCTGGATTTGTTTGAAAAAAACCTCTCGGGCGAATATGTAATGGGATCTGATTAAAAGATTCATCCAAAAACGTTTTATCGGTCAGAATAATTTCTTGTTCACCTTCAAGAATTGCCATATGAACAGGCTGAATATTCACAGAAATGACGACTAATTGAGGCAATTGCTCTTGTAACCAAGGAAGCACGTTACGTAGTTGTGTTAATTTTTTTTCTGACCGTAAAACAAAACGCAACATCATGGTGCTATTGCTTCGGCTTTCTGTTAATAAAATAAACTTAAGCTCACCACGGCGTCGTTCAATATCGTAAGGCACTAATCCTGCTTTCGCGATGAAGGTTTTTAAAATCGGGAATATTGGGATAAATGCATCAGAATAAAGTGGGCATTCGCACAGATCGACCGCCTCGCCCTCTCGTGTTTTTAAGCCTAAAATTGGTTTTTCAACACTACCACTGACGACCATTTTTGCTTTATTACGAAATTGCGCTTGTTGGCTTTCAACAGGCGCTAATTTATCAAAGGCATAATCTTCAGGTAGCAATGCTAATAAGCTGTGCTGTTTTTTCTTAATTTGTTCAGAATAAGCAAGAGAAAGCCATTCACAAGAATGACAATCACCCGCACTAAATCGTGCGCATTGCATAAGATTTTATGACCGTTATGGAGATTAATATTAATGAACAGTATAAGCGGAGTCCGTTGATGAGCTACTTACTTCAACATCATCTTCCTCTTCGTCTTCATCATTTTCACTTTCTTGTTTTTCACCATACAAGAAACCATTATTAAAAATTTCACTGACCACTTCAGCCGATTGTTCTTCCGCTTTTTGTAAGAACAGATCGAATTGATTAAGTGAGATCCCAGATGCAACGGGGAATGACTGGCAAAAAACTAATTTAGGTAAATTGTCATCACTAATTTCTAAAAATGTTTTAATAAATAAAGAGCTGGCATTAATTTGGCTAAGATTAGCCATTAAAGGCACTATTGCTGAAGGTTTTAATTCAGCGATAGCGGTAAATACAAGTACCTCTTCAAGAATATCAATTTTGGCATCAAAAATGCCACTGATATATTGAAGATGTGGTAAATGTAACGCCTGACAAGAGTCACATTCATAATAAGCAATCTGTAGTTCATCAAGCCAAGATTTTAGCTGATCCAGATCGGGAGTCACAACAGCGTTCATTCAAATAACCTTTACGCGCTAAAAAAAGAGTGCCTTTTGGCATTAAACCTATTTTGCCACTTTTTCTATCTTGAAGGCACTAATAAATGGAGAAACTAAGAAAATTAAGCCAATTTATACATTGGATTTTCTTCGTCTTTAATCCATTGTTGAGAAAAAACAGTACACTATTCTTCGTTATTCTCTTTTTTCTTTTTATTATCCGTGGCTTTATTATCAATACCTAAGAAGGTTAAACGATAGATCGCACGCCATACAATATGAATGGCAGGTGGGATCATACAAATCACCCCAAGTATCACTAGCGTCACTTGCCCTGTATAAGTTCCTAGCCATTGCGGGGAAGTGATATATTGATTGATATATAAATAAGCAATCACTAACAAAATAATCCCAATGACCTCAATGATAATGATGGGCGTTGGCATATCTGACAGTGATTTCATATCCCGTTTAGACGATTTTTCCATATTTTCTCCGCTAAATGCTACGTTGCAGTCCTATCTCATTATTCGGCAAATTGGTATAATTTATTACACTAAAAGGCAATAACTGTTTTTGTTTAGCCTAATAAAAGGGCATAGTACCCATTAATAAAGACTATTATGCCTGAATTTTATTTCCTCAATAAGGAGTGTCGTATGTTTGTTGTAATTTTTGGTCGCCCTGGTTGCCCATATTGTGTACGTGCTAAACAACTGGCTGAAACTCTGGCTGAAAAACGTGATGATTTTGACTTTCGCTATGTCGATATTCAGGCCGAAGGAATTACGAAAGCAGACTTATCAAAAACTGTCGGTAAACCTGTTGAAACTGTGCCGCAAATTTTTATTGATGAGAAACACATTGGTGGTTGCACAGATTTTGAAGCTTATGCTAAAGAAAATTTAGGCATCTACAACTAATTTAAAAGCGCTAAAACAACTTATTTTTCAATATGTTTTAGCGCTTTCCTTCTTTCTTTCCCCAGATTCTCTTTTTTATTCTCCTCTTTCCAAAAAAAAATTCTCTTTTTTTTCATTAGTCAGCGAACTTTCTTTCTAACTCAGAGTCTGAATTAGTGCCACTGCTTTTCTTTGATGTCCCCAAATATTGAGGAGCCCGATAGTTTCAACCCCTTTGGTGAAATTACTGTCGGGTTTTTTATTGCCTAAAATTCAACCTCACTCGCCTTGCAATGTCACAATAATACGTCTACGCCCACCATGATTACGATGTTCACCAAGATAAATTCCTTGCCAAGTCCCCAAATTAAGCTCGCCCTGACTAATAGGAATAGTGACACTTTGTCCAAGCAAGCTACTTTTTATATGTGCGGGCATGTCATCACAGCCTTCATAGGTATGAAGATAATAATCTTCTCCCTCTTTTACATTTCGATTAAAGAAACTTTCAAAGTCGCTTCGTACTGTTGAGTCTGCATTTTCATTAATCGTTAATGAAGCCGATGTATGCTGAATAAAAAAATGAGCAATTCCGATTTTGTATTGTCTTAGTTCAGGTAATTCTTGAATCAATACTTGTGTAATTAAGTGAAATCCTCTCGACCTTGCGTTGAGTATGATATTTTTTTGGAACCACATTTTTTATACCTCGTTGAAGATAAGAAAAAAAACAATGTGAGAGTAATACCATAAGTGAAATACTCTTTTTAAGCATACTTTTGTCCAGTTTGAGATAAAACTGACAAATCTTTTAAAAAAGCACAATTAAATAAGAAAAAAACACTTTACCCCTATTACTCACTCATTTACCCTTAAAAACTTGCGTATTATGTATCATAAACATCGCTTATCAGCACGACATGTATGGAGCCTACTTTGCTGGAACAACTTAATTTAGCCGTATTTTCAATGATGAATGCAACGCCTGCGGCATCTCCTTTCGAAATCGGTATGGCGATAATTATTGCTAAGTACCTTGTTTATCTCTTTCCTTTGTCTTTAGTGTTCTATTGGCTGTGGGGTAATGAAAAATATCTTAATCAGCAAAGAACATTAGTATGTAAAGCTGCTGTTAGCTTAGGTATTGCGCTTTCTATTTCTTGGTTAATTGGTTCAATTGCCCCACACGAGCGTCCTTTTGCAGCCAATATTGGCTATAATTTTCTTGATCATGAAGCGACCCCTTCATTTCCAAGTAACCATGGTACGTTTGTTTTCACTATTGCCTTGGCGTATCTGTTTTGGCATAGCAGCAAACGTATTGGCTATATCATGCTAGGGTTAGGGCTTGCCATTGCATGGACACGTATTTATCTTGGTGTACATTGGCCCATCGATATGGTTGGTGCTTTTATTGTTGCCCTGCTCTCTTGTGGCTTAACTCAGATTTTTTGGTCTAAAGGCGGGAATGTACTCCAAAAATGGGTACAACAGCTTTATCAACTCTGTTTTGCTTATCTTATTCGTAAAGGTTGGACAAAAGCTTAACCTTTCTAATATCGAAAAAGACCACACTTATTGTGGTCTTTTTTATATTTACCTTAAGTAACATCGTTATTCTATATATTAATATATAAATAAAAATATTCTCTATTATTATATTATTTGTCCAAGAAATATAGGTGTTGTTATTTTAATCAAAATGAAAATTTTATATTCATCTTATAATAATGCAGCATGTTCAGTTATTAACAAATTTATTGTCGTAATAATAAACAATATTCTACTTATGCTTGAAATATTGCCATATTCATTTCATAGAATAAAAGAAAGTCATTAATAAATAATCATATCCTCATATTTTCATATTCATTTCCCTACTTTTATACACAATCTTATTAAAATAATTAATTAATATATATCAATAACATACAATGTTATCACAATGTTTTAATTGTGAATAAAAATAACCTAATTGATTTAAATCATTTATTTAATAAGAAATAAAAAAAACAAAAATTAATCATTAACATGTGAACATTTTAATATTTAACTTTCTTTTTTATTACTATTAAAAATGGAAAAGTATTTCAAAATGTATTAAAAACCTCATTAAAAACACAAAATATAAAAAATGTTACATTTTTAGGTTTTTCAGTTATATTTAGCATTTGAGATGGTGATCACGGTAGTTTATCCTGAAAAACACTATATTCTGCACCTCTTAAGTCTGGATATAAACTTATCGAATATTTTTTCAAATTTTAGAAGAGCTTAATTCTTTTGAAATTTAAAGATTTTTAGTTTGTGGTAATTGAAGATATTGAGATAACACCAGGTACTCAATGCACTCATTTATTCATAATTAAATTTATGCTGTGATTATTTCTATTATGAAGAAATACAATCACGCACTTATTTTTATTCATTATTTTATTTACCGCATTATTTCGGAGAGTATTATGGATACAACCAAAGCTGGTTCTATCGCATCAGGTAACACCCAAGGTGATTACAAAGCATGGCGTAAGTCAGACACAGTATGGATGTTAGGTTTATACGGCACAGCGATTGGTGCTGGCGTTTTATTTTTACCTATCAATGCAGGGATTGGTGGTTTGATTCCCCTGTTTATCATGTTAATTCTTGCGTTTCCAATGACCTTCTTTGCACACCGTGGTATGTGTCGCTTTGTGTTATCAGGTAAAAACCCAGGTGAAGATATTACAGAAGTTGTTGAAGAACACTTTGGTAAAACAGCCGGTAAACTGATCACTCTGCTCTATTTCTTTGCAATTTATCCTATTTTGTTGGTTTATAGTGTTGCTATTACTAATACTGTAGAAAGCTTTATTGTGAACCAAATGCACATGGCAGCACCACCTCGTGCAATTTTATCATTGGTACTGATTATCGGTATCATGTCGATTATTCGCTTTGGTGAACAAGCTATCGTTAAAGCAATGAGCGTACTGGTGTTCCCGTTTGTTGCAGTCTTGATGGTGTTGGCTCTGTATCTTATTCCAGAGTGGAACAGTGCAGTCCTTGATACACTTTCTTTTGATCATGCAACAACCTCAGGTATGGGCCAAGGCCTATTAGTCACTCTGTGGTTAGCAATTCCAGTAATGGTGTTCTCTTTCAACCACTCACCAATCATCTCTGCGTTCGCAGTTGCAAAACGTGAAGAATACGGTGAAAACGCAGAAAAAAAATGTTCACGCATTTTAGCTTATGCGCACATTATGATGGTTATCACTGTTATGTTCTTCGTGTTTAGCTGTGTATTTAGCTTAACTCCAGAAAATTTAGCAGAAGCAAAAGCGCAAAACATCAGTATTCTGTCTTACCTTGCTAACCATTTTGAAGCCCCTGTTATCGCTTATATTGCACCTTTCATTGCTTTTGTTGCGATTACAAAATCATTCTTAGGTCACTACTTAGGTGCTCGTGAAGGTTTCAACGGTTTAATCATCAAATCACTGCGTGAAAAAGGGAAAACAATCGAGAAAGATCGTTTAAACAAAATCACTGCCCTGTTTATGCTGGTGACAACGTGGATCGTTGCAACGTTAAACCCAAGTATCTTAGGTATGATTGAAACATTAGGTGGCCCAGTTATCGCAATGTTACTGTTCCTGATGCCAATGTATGCAATCCGTAAAGTACCCGCGATGAAGAAATATGAAGGCCATATCAGCAACGTATTCGTTGTAATCATGGGTCTTATCGCAATCTCAGCAGTTTTCTATAGCTTAATTAACTCGTTAGTGGGCTAATAAGGCGTCTGATGGCGGCTTTCTTAACAAGGAGTCGCCATCACAGCGTTAGACTTCAAAACTGACACTTATCACTCTAATAATCACACAGTTACGCCTTTAAATTAATTAGGGAGGCGAATATTATGGTTAGCGTCTTTGATATTTTTAAAATTGGTATCGGTCCTTCAAGCTCACACACTGTAGGCCCAATGAAAGCAGGTAAAGAATTTGTCGATATCCTTGCTGACAAAAATCTTCTCTCTTCAGTTTCCCGCGTTATCGTTGATGTTTACGGCTCTTTATCTTTAACAGGTAAAGGCCATGCAACCGATATTGCAATTATTATGGGATTAGCAGGAAATTTACCAGATACCGTCGATATAGATTCTATCACTCCATTTATTAAGCAAGTGGAAGCCACAGGTCGCTTGATGCTGGCAAATGGCATTAAAGAAGTCGATTTTCCCGTTGATGGTGGTATGAATTTCCATAAAAGCAATTTACCCCTCCATGAAAATGGCATGACTATCACCGCTTATAATGGTGAACAAGTTCTGTTGAAAAAAACCTATTATTCTATTGGTGGTGGTTTTATTGTTGATGAAGAGCATTTTGGTCAACCCGAAGAAAATGCGGTTCAAGTTCCTTATCCTTACCAATATGCAGCTGATTTACGCCGCCATTGTAAAGAAACAGGCCTCTCGTTATCAGCATTAGTGATGCAAAATGAATTAGCATTACGAAATAAAGAAGCGATATCCGCCCATTTTGCTGCTGTTTGGGATGTCATGAAGTCGGGTATTGAACGGGGTGTCAATACCGAAGGCTTATTACCAGGACCACTGCGTGTACCACGTCGTGCCTCTGCCTTACGTCGTATGTTGGTAACTGAAGATAAAACGACGACAGATCCTATGACTGTTGTTGACTGGATCAACATGTTTGCGCTTGCCGTTAATGAAGAGAATGCAGCAGGTGGGCGTGTTGTGACAGCACCAACAAATGGAGCATGTGGCATCATTCCTGCGGTACTTTCTTACTATGATAAATTCATTCGCCCTGTAAATGAAAACTCTTACAGTCGCTTTTTCTTAGTCGCGGGTGTCATTGGTTCACTTTATAAAATGAATGCATCTATCTCAGGTGCTGAAGTCGGTTGCCAAGGTGAAGTAGGTGTTGCTTGCTCAATGGCCGCTGGGGCATTAACAGAACTTCTAGGGGGTAGTCCAGAGCAAGTCTGTATCGCGGCTGAAATAGCAATGGAACATAACTTAGGATTAACCTGTGATCCTGTCGCAGGACAAGTACAAGTCCCTTGTATTGAACGTAATGCTATTGCTGCAGTGCAGGCTGTAAACTCATCTCGCATGGCTTTACGCCGAGTTAGTGACCCTCGTATTTGTTTGGATAAAGTGATCGAAACCATGTACGAAACAGGCAAAGACATTAATTCTAAGTATCGTGAAACCTCCCAAGGCGGATTAGCTATAAAAGTGTCCTGTGACTAAGCTTAAGAGGATCAAATAAAGATAATTATTATCGATAAGGCGCTGATATTAGTGCCTTTTTTTGTAAGAAAAATAAATGATATTTGCTCTCTCTTTTAATACTACCTTTTGTCTGAGATTAAAGTACTATTCTTCGTTAAAATAAGAGCCTGATAAAAAGGGAGTGCGATCAAGGGTAATATGTCTTGAGAAAAATAAATTAAGTGATATTGCAATGCGTACGTTGTCTACAGCTGAATAATCACAAATTAATCAATCTATTGCCATATTTAGATTATTAGCTACAGTTGATAAGTAAAGATAACTAGAGACATCATAAAACGGGATAAAAGAGAACTAAAATGAAATCAGACATTCAAATCTCCCAAGAAGCACACCTCTTACCTATTCAGGATATTGCAGAAAATTTAAATATTGATCAAGACGATATCGAGTTTTATGGCAAATACAAAGCTAAATTTAGTCACAGTATTTGGTCGAAAATCACAGCAAGAAAACAGGGAAAATTAGTTTTAGTTACGGCGATTAATCCCACACCAGCAGGTGAAGGTAAAACAACGGTTACTGTTGGTCTAGGTCAAGCACTTAATCATATTGGAAAAAATGCCATTATTGCCTTACGAGAGCCTTCTTTAGGCCCTTGTTTTGGTATTAAAGGCGGCGCCACTGGCGGTGGTTATTCACAAGTTGCTCCAATGGAAGATCTTAACCTTCATTTTACGGGCGATTTTCATGCGATTACATCAGCAAACAACTTACTGGCCGCCATGCTTGATAATTCCATTTATCAAGGTAATCCTTTAAATATCGATCCTAAGAAAATTGTGTTTAAACGCTGTATGGATATGAACGATCGCGCTCTACGTCATATTGTTGTGGGATTAGGTGGCGAAAAAGACGGTATTACAAGAGAAGATAACTTTGTAATTACTGTCGCCTCTGAAATTATGTCTATCCTTTGTTTAGCTGAAGATATTGACGATTTAAAACAAAGGCTTGCTCGTATTATTGTCGCTTATTCTTATAATGGAAACCCCATCACAGCCGATGATCTGCAAGCAGTAGGTGCAATGGCAAGCTTACTAAAAGAGGCTATTAACCCTAATTTAGTACAAACTCTTGAGAATACACCCGCCATTATTCATGGTGGTCCTTTTGCGAATATTGCTCATGGATGTAATAGCGTTAGAGCAACAAAATTAGCACTTCAACTTGCCGATATTACAGTAACAGAAGCCGGTTTTGGTGCTGATTTAGGGGCTGAAAAATTCTTTGATATTAAATGTCGTATCAGTGGGTTACGCCCTGATTGTGCCGTCATTGTTGTCACCACAAAAGCATTAAAATATAACGGTGGGTTAGGTAAAAACGAATGGAATAATGAAGATTTAATTGCGCTGGAAAAAGGCATTGTAAATCTCGAAAAACATATTGAAAACCTTAAAAAATATGGCTTACCCGTTATTGTTTCACTTAATGCCTATGTTACTGACAGTGTTGCAGAACATCAATTTATTGCCAAATTTTGCCAAGAAAAGGATTGTCGCTTCGCGATGACCCACGTCTGGGAAAAAGGAGGCAAAGGGGGGATTGAGTTAGCCAATCAAGTTATTGATACACTTAAACATGAACCAAGCCAATTTCAATTAATTTACCCTGATAATGCCTCACTTAGTGAAAAAATCGACATTGTTGCAAAAGATATTTATGGAGCAAATGGTGTGACTTATAGCCAAGATGCACGCAATATGTTGGAAAAAATAGAAAATATGGGGTTTGGCCATTTTCCTGTATGTATGGCAAAAACACAATATTCACTCTCAGATAATCCAACTTTATTAGGGCGCCCTACTGATTTTACGATAAATGTACGTGAAGTATACGTATCTGCGGGTGCTGGCTTTGTTGTTGCGTTAACAGGCACTATTACCACTATGCCAGGATTACCGAAAACGCCAGCAGCCATTACGGTTGATATTAATAATCGAGGCAAGATTGATGGGCTTATTTAAATTCTAAAGTCTATAACTCTTTATTTCAGTAAATATAAAAAAATCCGTAATCGTCATTCTAATTACGGATTTTTTATACAAAAACGATAGTTAGTCTTTCTTTATGGGTGAAAAACTCAGTAACGCGTTGATAAAACCATTATTGATAATTTTAACCAAAAATAGCGTTAAACCAGCCTGATACTGTTTTAGCCACAAAGTCCCAGATACGACTAAAGAATCCACCTTCTTCAACCGCTTCTTTTACCACTAATGGACGCTGTTCAATCACTTCATCATTTAATAAAAAGTTAACGGTACCCACCACCTGATTTTTAGCTAATGGTGCTTCTAATACAGGATTAGTTAAAGTAAATGATGCTTTCAAATTTTTCAGTTCACCTTTAGGAATAGTGATTGAGGCATCATTCGCAACACCTAAAGCCACTTCGCCTTTATCACCGTACCATACTTTTTGCGTTGTGAGTGGCGCATTCTCTTTTACTGGTGTCACTGTTTCAAAAAAGCGGAACCCCCACCCCAATAATTTTTCACTTTCAGCAAAACGAACTTTATCTGATGGTGTTCCTAAAACAACGGCAATTAAACGCATATCGCCTTCAGTAGCCGAAGAAACGAGGTTATAGCCTGCGCCATTAGTGTGACCCGTCTTTACACCATCGACATTCATATTTTTATTCCACAATAGCCGATTGCGATTTGGCTGACGAATATTGTTGAATGTAAATTCTTTTTCTTTATGAATTTCGTATTCGGCTGGAACATCACGGATCATCGCTGTAGTTAGCAAAGCCATATCTTGCGCTGTTGTATATTGCCCGTCAGAATCTAATCCATGTACTGTTTTAAAGTGTGTGTTTTTTAAACCAAGATTATTGGCATAAGAGTTCATTAAATCAACAAAGGTTTCTTGACTGCCCGCGACATGCTCAGCTAATGCAATACTGGCATCATTGCCCGATTGAATAACCATACCACGATTTAAATCAATCACTTTCACTTGATCACCCGGTTTTAAGAACATCAATGATGATCCTTTCAATACCGGATTACCTGTTGCCCATGCATTACGTCCAACAATCACCATATCGTCTGGTGACATGCGCCCTTCTTTAATAGCCTGTCCAACGACATAGCTACTCATAATTTTTGTCAGACTGGCGGGATCTAAACGCTCATCAGGTTTTTCTGATGCCAGAATTTTTCCGCTGTTGTAATCCATTAGCACATAAGATTTAGCCTCTATTTGAGGAGGTACAGGATTATTTACCGCAAATGAAGGACTAGAAATAATTAGCAGTAAACCCATTCCCGCGGTAACCTTACCCAGAACAGATGGAATATTTTTTTTCATTACCGATCACCCTTTTATATCAATTTGTTAAAGCTTTCCTACTATATGGCTTTCTGGAATAAGACGCCAACATTGATATATAGAGATTTATCTTATATTCATGTTTAGCGCCCTATAGAGGGAATTTTTATTACTTATCGTGGTTTAGGAGACCTTTATGTTAAAAGTCTGGGGTAGAAAAAACTCATCTAACGTTAAAAAAGTGCTTTGGTGCTTAAAAGAGTTAAATGTTTCTTATGAGCAAATTGATGTTGGGGGCCCATTTGGCGGACTCAATGAAGCAAATTATTTAGCAATGAATCCCAATGCTTCTATCCCAACATTACAAGATGATGACTTTGTGTTATGGGAGTCTAATACCATTATTCGTTATTTATGCTCAAAATATGAGAATAATGCACTCTATCCAATTGACCCTAAACAACGAGCAAATGTAGAAAAATGGATGGATTGGTCAAATGGCAGCCTATTTTCACCCATTCAACAAATGATGATAATGATTGTTCGTACACCTAAAGAGCAACAGAACCCCGAGCTTGTTGAAGCATTAAAAGAAAAGCTTAACAAACTGATAAAAATTGCAGATAACCAACTGGCAAAAACACCTTATTTTGCAGGTGATATGCTTTCTCTTGCTGATATTGCTATCGCACCATTGGTGTATCCATGGCTTGAAGTTTGCAAAGATAGACCTCACTTTCCTCATATTGAGCGGTGGTTTGCACAATTAAGTGAGCGATCTATATTCCGTGATATCGTATTACTGCCAGTTAATTAATTCATCGGCATTTTGTCGGGGTCTGGATAGTGGTAATGAAATCCAAGATCCCGACAAATTTCCTGACCATCAATTTCACGAATTAAAGGTTTATCTTCATCGGCAAACTCTGGCGGAATAAGTTCAAGCTGAGTTGAAACCCTAGCGTAAAAATCTTTCTTTTTAGGATGAATTGGCGCACATAAATTATATAAATGTCCCCCTTCATTCTGCGCAAGCAGTTGTTCAACCGCAAAAATGACATCATCTAAATGCACTAAATTGACGCTTTGGTGCGCGCCTTTTACCTGTTTTTTCCCTGATAAAAAACGTCCTGCATGACGACCGGGACCCACTAACCCGGCCAATCGAAGAATATCAACGGTTGTCAACGGTAAACGATGTAACCAGTTTTCAACTTCAGCTAACATTTTTGCTGATTGTGTTTCTGGTTTGATATCCATTTCTTCTGTGATATTACCCGTTTGATTGCCATATACTGAAGTCGAACTAATATAAATCACTCTGGTTACATGGCGTGACATTGCGCTATCCACTAGCGTTTGAATGGCTTCAACATAATCATAACCGCCACCAGCAGCGCTAGGAGGTAATGTGATAATAAGAACGTCTGTTTCCAATAAGTAATCAAAATCATCTCTATCACATTCAATTGCAGGTGTTAAATTCACTAAACAGCAATCAACGCCACTCATTCTTGCTGCTTCTACGCCATCTTCGGTGGTTTTAGTCCCTTTAACTTGGTAGCCTGCATCACGTAATGCAGCGGCAAGTGGTAAACCTAACCAACCTAATCCAACGATGGTTATTCGTTTCATTTTGCTCCCCTACTTAAATGGCTTATTCAAAGTATGCTATAAAATTTAGGTTTCGCCATTACCTATAAATACTACTTATATTTTGCCAGTTTTTACTATACCTCTATATACTCGCTCACTTATCGCATTAAGTAAATAAGAGAAATATTTAAATAGCATTAAAAACAAAAGGTTACAAAATAATTAAATTATTATTAAAATATAGGTTGCTTTTTACTT
This sequence comes from Pseudomonas sp. FME51, assembly GCF_014897305.1. Classification (NCBI taxonomy): domain Bacteria; kingdom Pseudomonadati; phylum Pseudomonadota; class Gammaproteobacteria; order Pseudomonadales; family Pseudomonadaceae; genus Pseudomonas; species Pseudomonas sp. FME51. Next base: position 929,858 of record NZ_JABUYN010000001.1, read on the forward strand.
TGCAAATCATGTAGGTTGAAAGGCAGACAAATTCCAAATGCGTGTGACTAAATACAAATTAATAGTAACGGGCATTATTAAATAACGAATAGTGTATTAGCTAGGAAAATAATCATGTATAGCATTCAACTAAACCACCATCATCACCATCACCCTGACTAGTCTTTCAGGCGATGAGTGCTGGAAGACGTTTAAGAAACGCTTCCGGTGGTCTGAATGCAGACAAATAACAAAAACCCCGGAAGGCAACTTCCGGGGTTTTTTTATAGCTAATTTTCAATCAAAAATTAAGACAAGGATAGGGTGACATTATGTTAGATAAAGCAAGATTAAGAATTGCAATGCAAAAATCAGGCCGTTTAAGTGACGAGTCTCGTGCCCTTTTAGCACGCTGTGGTATCAAAATTAACTTAAACCAACAGCGCCTAATTGCTTACGCTGAAAATATGCCAATCGATATTTTACGTGTTAGAGATGACGATATTCCTGGTTTAGTTATGGACGGTGTTGTTGATTTAGGGATTATTGGCGAAAATGTATTAGAAGAAGAATTATTAAAACGTCGTTCACAAGGTGAAAACCCAAGCTATGTAACATTACGCCGCCTCGATTTTGGAGGTTGCCGTTTATCTCTTGCGACACCTGTCGATTTTAACTATCAAGGTACAGAGTGCCTTAATAACACTCGTATCGCGACATCCTACCCTAATCTATTAAAACGCTACTTAGACCAAAAAGGGATTGCCTTTAAATCATGCCTATTAAATGGCTCAGTTGAAGTCGCACCTCGTGCGGGTCTTGCTGACTCAATTTGTGACTTAGTCTCAACCGGTGCAACACTTGAAGCAAACGGCTTGAAAGAAGTCGAAGTTATTTATCGTTCAAAAGCGTGCTTAATTCAACGTGATGGTGAAATGGATACCGATAAGCAAGCTCTTATCGACCGCTTACTGACACGTATTCAAGGTGTTATCCAAGCTCGTGAATCAAAATACATTATGTTACACGCACCTAGTGATTGTCTTGAAGATGTCATTGCACTGCTCCCCGGTGCCGAAAGACCCACTATTCTACCGCTTGCTGGCGATCAAAATCGTGTTGCTATGCATATGGTCAGCAGTGAAACCCTGTTCTGGGAAACAATGGAAAAACTTAAAGCATTAGGTGCAAGTTCAATTCTTGTTTTACCAATAGAAAAAATGATGGAATAAGGTGAAATAATGAAAACGGGTTTTAATACATTAACTTACTGGAATGAATGTACGCAAGAGCAGCAACAAGCGCTATTAACTCGCCCTGCTATTTCGGCATCCGGTTCCATTACAGAACAAGTCGCTGGCATTATTTCACAGGTACGTAATGACGGGGATAAAGCGCTTAAAGCACTCAGTCAGAAATTCGATAAGACAGCGCCAGAAAGTGTATTGGTGCCAAAAGCGCAAGTTGATGAAGCCACAGCAAGACTTAATAACGAAATAAAACAGGCAATAGCGCAGGCGATGAATAATATTCGCCGTTTTCATGAAGCTCAAATACCTAACACCATCGAAGTGGAAACTCAGCCTGGCGTATTTTGCCAGCAAGTAAGCCGACCGATTAATGCGGTAGGACTTTATATCCCAGGGGGATCAGCGCCCTTACTTTCAACCGTCATGATGTTAGGTATCCCAGCGCGTATTGCAGGTTGTCGCAAAGTTATTCTATGCTCGCCCCCTCCTATTGCTGATGAAATTTTATATATCGCACAACAAATTGGTATTGATGAAATATTCCAAGTGGGTGGCGCGCAGGCGATTGCAGCAATGGCGTTTGGTACAGAATCTATCCCTAAAGTAGATAAAATTTTTGGCCCCGGTAATGCTTATGTTACGGAAGCCAAACGTCAAGTCAGCCAATCGCTACAAGGTGCAGCTATTGATATGCCAGCAGGCCCTTCAGAAGTTTTGGTGATTGCTGATGCAGATGCAAATCCGGCCTTTATTGCTGCTGACTTACTGTCGCAAGCAGAGCATGGCCCTGATTCACAAGTCGTATTATTAACCCCAGATGAAACATTAGCCAAAGCCGTTATTGCTGAAACGGAAACACAACTTACTCAATTAAGTCGCGCTGAAATTGCCAAACAAGCTTTAGCTGAAAGTCGAGTCATTATTACTCGCGATCTCGATCAATGCATTGAAATCAGTAACAGTTATGGCCCTGAACACTTAATTATTCAAACCAATGATGCTGATGCGCGTGTTGACAGTATTACCAGTGCTGGTTCTGTATTTCTGGGTGCTTGGTCACCTGAATCTGCGGGAGATTATGCTTCTGGTACTAATCACGTTCTACCAACTTATGGTTATACATCAACCTATTCAAGCCTAGGTTTAGCCGATTTTATGAAGCGTATGACCGTACAAAAACTCACGGCACAAGGTTTATCTGATTTAGCACAAACTATTGAAATATTAGCGCAAGCTGAACAATTAACGGCTCATAAAAATGCGGTCACACTTCGTGTTAATGCTTTGGCTCAGGGGAAAAAATAACGATGAAAAATGAATTTGATATCACCACACTTGCCCGAAAAAATGTACGTGAGTTAACACCTTATCAGTCTGCAAGGCGTTTAGGGGGTAATGGTTCAGTTTGGTTAAATGCAAATGAATACCCTGTTGCACCTGAATTTACTTTTAATGAAAAAAATTTAAACCGTTACCCTGAGTGTCAGCCTGTTAATGTCATTAATCGTTATGCCGCATATGCAGGTGTTAATCCAAATCAAGTCTTAGTTAGCCGTGGTGCAGATGAAGCCATTGAACTGCTTATTCGTGCTTTTTGCGAGCCTGGTAAAGATGCTGTGCTTTATTGTCCGCCGACTTACGGTATGTATAGCGTTAGTGCAGAAACCTTTGGTATAGAACAACGTGTTATTCCTGCCCTTGCTGATTGGAGTCCTGATGTTAAAACAATGGCATCACAGCTTGATAATGTAAAACTCATCTATCTTTGTAGCCCTAATAATCCAACCGGAAACATTGTTAATCCTTCACTGATTCGTGATGTATTGGCACTGGCTAAAGGAAAAGCTATTGTTGCAGTTGATGAAGCGTATATTGAGTTCTGCCCACAAGCCTCGATCATTTCATGGCTTGAAGAGTATCCGAATTTAGTCATTTTGCGAACCTTATCGAAAGCATTTGCTTTAGCTGGGCTGCGTTGTGGATTTACGCTTGCCAATCCCCCAGTTATTGAATTATTACTAAAAGTCATCGCACCGTACCCGCTTTCGACACCTGTTGCAGATATTGCTGCGCAAGCGTTAACAGAAGCAGGTATTGAGATAATGAAAAAACGAGTAGCAGAAATTTCTCGCAACAGAGCCATTTTATCTGATTCGTTAAAAAAACTGCCTAATGTTGAACAGGTTTATAACAGTGAAACCAACTATATTTTAGTGAAATTCACTGATGCCAATCTAGTTTTCCGTACTTTATGGGAGCAAGGGATCATTTTACGCGATCAACAGCGTCAATATGGGCTTAATGGCTGTTTGCGTATTTCTATCGGTACCGCAGAAGAATGTGATAGCGTGATTAATGCCATAAAAAATATTCAAACTGCAAACGTATAAAACATTAAAAACGATAACAACAAAAAATCGCAACTGAGGGATCTCAACCATGAGCCAAAAAATTCTTTTTATTGACCGTGATGGTACTTTAATCACTGAGCCACCAACAGATTACCAAGTTGATAGACTTGATAAACTAGCCTTTGAAAATGGCGTGATCCCCGCACTTACTGCTCTGCAAAAGGCGGGTTATAAACTCATTATGATCACAAATCAGGACGGATTAGGCACAGAAAGTTTTCCTCAAGCAGATTTCGATCCGCCTCATAATTTAATGATGCAAGTTTTCTCATCTCAAGGGATCTCATTTGATGATGTGTTAATTTGTCCTCATAAACCTGAAGACAACTGCCCTTGTCGCAAACCAGAAACAGGGCTTGTCACCCAGTATTTAGTTGATGGTGCACTAGATAAAGATAACAGCTATGTCATTGGTGATAGACAAACTGATATTCAGTTAGCTGAAAATATGGGTATCAAAGGCCTGTTTTATAATGCTAATGAGCTTAACTGGGCGGTTATCACAGAACAACTCACGAAAAAAGATCGCTATGCTCATGTTGAGCGCAAAACCAAAGAGACAAAAATTGCCATTGATATTTGGCTTGATCGTGAAGGTGATAGCCAAATCAGCACTGGCGTGGGTTTCTTTGATCATATGCTTGATCAAATTGCCACTCATGGTGGTTTTCGTATGAACATCGATGTACAAGGCGACTTAGTGATTGATGATCACCACACGGTTGAAGACACTGGTCTTGCTTTGGGTGAAGCATTACGTGAAGCCTTAGGTGATAAACGCGGTATTGCTCGTTTCGGCTTTACATTACCAATGGATGAATGCCTAGCAAGTTGTGCGTTAGATATTTCTGGTCGTCCACATCTTGAATACAAAGCCGAATTTAAATATCAGCGTGTCGGTGATTTAAGTACAGAGATGATTGAACACTTTTTCCGTTCACTCTCTTACACCATGGGATGCACATTACACCTGAAATCAAAAGGCAAAAACGATCACCACAAAGCTGAAAGCTTATTTAAAGTCTTCGGTCGTACATTACGCCAAGCCATTCGTGTTGAAGGCAATACATTACCCAGCTCAAAAGGTGTACTGTGATGAAAGTGGTTATTCTTGATACAGGTTGTGCCAATTTAGCCTCCGTCGCTTACGCCGTTAAGCGACTCGGTTATGATCCCATTGTTTCCTATGAAAAAAATATTGTGCTATCTGCGGATAAACTCTTTTTACCCGGTGTAGGAACAGCTAAAGCCGCGATGGAACAACTCAAAGCACGCGAGCTAATTCCTCTAATTAAAGCGTTAACGCAACCTGTTTTAGGTATTTGTTTAGGAATGCAAATTTTGGCTTCACTAAGCGAAGAAGGAAAAGGGATCCCTTTATTGGGTTTAGTTGATGGCACTATTGATAAACTTGATACAGCGGGATTGCCATTGCCTCATATGGGGTGGAATCAAGTATTAGCAAAACCTGCTCATCCTCTTTTTCGTGATCTTGGTGACGATGCTTGGTTCTATTTTGTTCATAGTTACGCTTTAGCACTCAATGAATCAACGATTGCTGAAACTGAATACGGCTCGCGTTTTAGTAGTGCCATTCAAAAAGATAATTTTTATGGAGTGCAATTTCACCCAGAGCGTTCAGGAAAAGCTGGTGCTCAACTTATCAAGAACTTTTTGGAGATGTAACCCGTTATGATTATTCCAGCATTAGATTTAATTGATGGGAAAGTAGTGCGTCTTCACCAAGGTGATTATGCGAAACAACGTGATTACGAAGACAATCCGCTGACACGCTATCAACAATATGAAAAAGACGGTGCAAAACTCCTTCATTTAGTGGATTTAACGGGCGCTAAAGATCCCTCTGCTCGTCAAATTTCATTATTAAAAGAACTTGTTGCCTGTGTGAATGTGCCTGTACAAGTGGGCGGTGGCATTCGCACTGAAGAAGATGTGAAATCACTATTAGATGCAGGTGCAAGCCGGGTTGTTATTGGCTCTACCGCAGTCAGCCAACCTGACATCGTGAAAACATGGTTTGAGCGCTATGGTGCAGATGCCATTGTATTAGCTCTCGATGTTCGTATTGATAAACAAGGTAAAAAATGGGTAGCTGTCAGCGGTTGGCAAGAAAACTCACCCTATACCCTCGAAGAGATCATCGAGCTTTACCAAAGTGTTGGATTAAAACATGTACTGTGTACTGATATCTCTCGTGACGGTACATTAGCAGGCTCTAACGTTGAGCTGTATAAAGAAATTAGCCAGCGCTTTCCCGATATTTTATTCCAAGCATCGGGCGGTATTGGTGATCTACAAGATATCGCGGATCTTCCAGCATCAGGTGTTGCTGGTATTATTGTTGGTAGAGCATTATTAGAAGGTAAATTTACATTAAAAGAGGCGATATCATGTTGGCAAAACGCATAATTCCTTGTCTTGATGTCCGTGATGGACAAGTTGTTAAAGGTGTTCAATTTCGCAACCATGAAATCATTGGTGATATTGTTCCGCTTGCTGAACGCTATGCCAAAGAAGGCGCAGATGAGCTAGTATTTTATGATATTACGGCATCTTCTGATGGTCGTGTTGTTGATAAAAGCTGGGTATCACGTGTCGCTGAAGTGATTGATATTCCTTTTTGTGTTGCTGGTGGCATTCGCTCTGTTGAAGATGCAGGGAAAATTCTCTCATTTGGTGCAGATAAAATTTCGATTAACTCCCCTGCACTTTCTGATCCATCACTGATATCACGCTTAGCTGAACGCTATGGTGTGCAGTGTGTTGTTGTAGGCATTGATACTTGGTTTGATGAAAAAACAGGTGAATATTTAGTTTACCAATTCACTGGTGATGAAAAGCGGACACAACAGACACACTGGAAAACGCTTGATTGGGTGCGTGAAGTTCAGCGGCTCGGCGCAGGTGAAATTGTCTTGAACATGATGAATCAAGACGGTGTAAGACAAGGTTATGATTTAAAACAACTGGCACGGGTACGCGAAGTGACCGATGTTCCTCTTATTGCCTCTGGTGGAGCTGGCGAGATGTCACACTTTCTTGATGCCTTTAAATTAGCCAATGTTGATGGTGCACTTGCAGCTTCTGTTTTTCATAAACAAATAATTAATATCAACGAATTAAAACAGTATCTTGCAAAGAATGACGTTAAGGTAAGAATATAATGAATAATGAAACATTAGCGCAATTAGATTGGGAAAAAGTCGATAACCTCATGCCTGTGGTTATCCAAAATGCCATTTCAGGCGATGTATTAATGCTAGGTTATATGAACAAAGAAGCATTAGATGTGACATTAGAAAGTGGAAATGTCACCTTCTATTCCCGCACTAAGCAACGTTTATGGACGAAAGGTGAAACATCAGGCAACTTCCTAAAATTAGTCAATATTTACCCTGATTGTGATAATGATACTCTATTAATTTTAGCTAATCCCATTGGCCCAACTTGCCATAATGGTACTGAAAGCTGCTTTGCACCCGCGCAAAGCCAGTGGGGATTTCTCTATGAGCTTGAAAATATATTACGTGAACGTAAACATGCCTCACCGGATAGCTCTTACACTGCTCGCCTTTACGCCAGTGGTACAAAACGTATCGCTCAAAAAGTGGGTGAAGAAGGTGTAGAAACAGCATTAGCTGCCACGGTTAATGACAGAGAAGAGCTAAGAAATGAAGCCTCTGATTTGCTCTATCACTTAATGGTATTATTACAAGATCAATCCCTATCACTCTCCGATGTGATAGGTTGCCTGCAAGAACGCCATAAAAAAGCAGAGTAATGTATCAATAAAAAGCCGATACAATAAGCGTATCGGCTTTTTTTAGAAAAATAGTGAGTTAGCTATTTTTGTATTTCTTAAATATTACATTGCTTGGCGGAATAACTCGATAACATCACTTTCAGAACCCTGAACTGGGTTAGTGATTGCACAAGCATCTTTCAGCGCATTTTCAGCTAATGTTTTGAAGTCTTCTTCTTTTACGCCTAACTCTTTCAGGCCTGCTGGAATACCCACGTCTTTTGCCATTTTACGAATTTCTTCGATGCATGCTTTAGCGCCTTGCTCATCACTCATTGCAGAAACATCAACACCCATTGCTTGTGCAATATCTTTTAAACGACCTGCTGCTGCTTGGATGTTATAAGCTTGAACATGTGGCAGTAAAACAGCATTACACACACCATGAGGTAAGTTATAGAAACCACCTAATTGGTGAGCCATAGCGTGTACATAACCTAACGATGCGTTATTAAATGCCATACCTGCTAAGAATTGAGCATACGCCATATTTTCACGTGCTTGTTCATCGCCACCGTTATCAACAACTTTACGTAAAGATTGGCTGATCATTGTCACGGCTTTTAATGCACAGGCATCTGTAATTGGGTTTGCAGCAATTGAAACATAGGCTTCAACAGCATGAGTTAATGCATCCATACCTGTTGCAGCGGTTAAACCTTTAGGCATGCCAATCATTAACTCTGAGTCATTTACAGATAAGATTGGGGTAACGTTTTTATCAACGATAGCCATTTTGATATGACGCGCAGTATCAGTAATAATACAAAAACGCGTCATTTCTGATGCAGTACCTGCTGTGGTGTTGATTGAAATCAGTGGTAATTGTGGTTTAGCTGAACGGTCAACGCCTTCGTAGTCTGCAATTTTTCCGCCATTAGCGGCCACTAAAGCGATACCTTTAGCACAGTCATGTGGCGAGCCACCACCTAAAGAAATGACACAGTCACATTGGTTTGCTTTCAGCAGAGCTAATCCCGCTTCAACGTTTTCAACCGTAGGGTTTGGTGCAGTGCCGTCATAAGTCACACTAGAAATACCTGCTTCTGTAAGTAATTTACTGACTTTATCAACAACACCCAGTTGATTTAAAATACTATCGGTCACAATTAATGCTTTATGAAAACCAAAGTCTTTCATTGAACTTACCGCTTCTGCAAGACAACCTGAACCAATTTTATTGACAGAGGGAATATAGAATGTTGAAACAGCCATTATTGACTTCCTTTTTAGTAGTTAAATCTATGTTTTAATATGTTCTATTCTTTTTGTTCTTAAATTGATCACTATCAAAATAATGAATAAATATCAATTTGATTATCATATTAGTATAAGCAATTAAATTTAGATATTTAATTACCCTATTAATTCAATAGGATAATACTATTAACATATTATTATTTGTAACAAAATAATTTGAAAAGCTTATCAAAATAATCAAAACCAGCTTATAACACCATAGCAGAATATTTTTTTTAAAGTCGTATAATGATGCTAAAGAAATCACCTATTAAATTCAGGAGTCATTGATGCCTTTGACTATTTTTGAACAACTCACCACTTTATTAAACAGCAACAACGCAACTTACCGTGTTATGGAACACCCAACCGCAGGTCGTTCTGAGGAAGTCGCAAAAATTAGAGGAACACAATTGGGACAAGGAGCAAAAGGACTCGTTTGTCATATAAAAGGAAATGGAATTAAGCAACATGTGCTGGCGATATTACCTGCAGATAAACAAGCTGACCTCACTAAACTTGCACATCAAATAGGAGGCACAAGAGCCTCTTTAGCAAGTCCTAAAGAAGTGAATGACCTTACTCAATGTGTCTTTGGCGCAATACCTCCTTTTAGTTTTCATGCTTCATTAAAACTTGTTGCTGACCCTTTACTGTTTGAACGCTTTGATGAGTTAGCTTTTAATGCGGGTACGTTAGAGCGCTCAATTATTCTCAATACTCAGGATTACAAACGTATCGCACAACCTGAATTAATTTCTTTTATTCGTGACGAAGAAATCGAATAACAAAAAACCAATTTATCTTTAACAATTACCCTAGTCATAAATTCAACTAAGGGTAATTGTTATCATAGTATCAACTCTTGTTGTATGTATAGATTTACACCCTCAAAGACAATATTAGATAATCTAATCTGAAAATATTCAAAAATTTAATACTGAGAATAATAAAAAAATCAGAATAAATATCACTAATTTCACATTACCTCATCAATAACGCTGAAAAATGTACGAAACAGAAATTCTTAACTTTCTTTTACGATTCAGCACTCAATAATTAACTAAATAGATTTTATTTTATTGACCTGATTTACTCGTACATTTAAGTTAGCATCAATAAAAATACAATAATGTAAAATTCAGTTTACAACTCTGTCATTTTCTAACATATAAATATATAAACAATGTACCAATAGGTGCAGGGAAATCTTCATGCAAACTTCAACTAAAAAACAACCGCTTTATAAAGTGCTTTATGTTCAAGTTATCGTTGCTATTTTGCTCGGTATCTTACTCGGACACTTTTATCCTGATGTAGGTGAATCCTTTAAACCGCTTGGTGATGGATTTATCAAAATTGTAAAAATGATCATCGCACCTGTTATCTTCTTAACGGTAGTCACAGGTATTGCGGGTATGAACAACATGAAAGCAGTGGGTACAGTCGCGGGTAAATCCATGGCTTATTTTCTCACTTTTTCAACCATTGCATTAATCATTGGTTTGATTGTTGCAAACGTTATTCGCCCAGGTGATGGTTTAAATATTTCCCCCGCTTCATTAGATGCAAGCAAAGTAGAAAGTTATGTCACTAAAGCACATGATTCTTCTATTGTTGGCTTTTTAATGAATATCATCCCTGACACTGTTGTTAGCCCATTAGTTAATGGCAATATCTTACAAATTCTCTTTGTTTCCATTGTCTTTGGTATTGCATTAGCCTCTATTGATGCGCGTGGCGAACCGGTACTCAAATTCTTACAAAACTTCTCTGATCCCGTTTTTAAAATGGTAAGCATGCTGATGAAGTTAGCACCAATTGGTGCCTTTGGAGCTATGGCTTTTACCATCGGTAAATATGGTATTTCCTCAATCAGCAACTTAGTCTTACTTGTTCTAACGTTCTACATCACCTCATTACTGTTTGTCTTAGTCGTATTAGGTGCGGTTGCGAAATATAATGGCTTTTCTATTCTCTCTTTAATTAAATACATTAAAGATGAGCTTTGGTTAGTCTTAGGCACCTCATCTTCAGAAGCCGCGTTACCTAGCTTAATGCGTAAAATGGAAGATGTAGGCTGTAAAAAATCAGTCGTCGGCTTAGTTATTCCAACAGGTTATTCCTTTAATTTAGATGGTACTAACATCTATATGACCATGGCCGCTCTCTTTATTGCACAAGCAACCGGTATTGATTTGTCATTAACAGAACAAATTACGTTGCTCTTAGTTGCGATGATAAGTTCAAAAGGCGCCGCAGGTGTAACAGGAGCGGGCTTTATTACCTTAGCAGCAACGTTATCGGTTGTACCAAGTGTTCCTGTTGCCGGTATGGCGTTGATTCTGGGTATTGACCGCTTTATGTCAGAATGTCGTGCATTAACCAATCTTGTTGGTAATGCGTGTGCTTGTATTGTGGTTGCTCGTTGGGAAAATGCCTTAGATAAAGAACGAATGAATGACGTCTTTAGTGGCAGAGCATCCAGTGAATTTATTGAAGATACGCCATTAACTCCTATTGAAATTGAATCTGACAACTCAATAAAAATCCCAGTAAAATAAAAACCATTTTCTATCATCGATAAAAGAGCGCATGTGCGCTCTTTTATTTTTTATATTCCTAACCACTACGAATAAATACTTATTTTTTATAATTTATTTATTATTGTCTCTTTTTCTCATAGATTATTCTTTACTTATTTTTATAATTTTTTAATTCATAAATAAGGGATAAAATTGTGAATAAATTAAAAGATCTGATAACAAAACAATATTCTCTGAAGCTTTTATTTTTCAAATATTGGTTGGGTGGTTCCGCCATAATAATTCTTAGTAGTATTATTCTTTTTTATACGGTTGTTGTACCACTCATTCAAATTGAAGTGTTTTCTTTAGATATCGCTATTTATCTTGTTGCGTTTGCTTTGGTAATAAAAATTATATTTTCTGCAATCATGCTACCTCATTTTTTTCTCTTAGTCAGAGATACCTTCGAGTTTCCCTCAATATTCGCTTTTATTATTGTTTTTTCTGAATGCTTATTTGTTGGTTGGTTAGCGTTTATTTATATTGAAGGATTTATCAGTGGTTCATTTTTCCCTTGAAAATAAATTGAATAGAAACAAATAATTGTGCCTAGTTACTCTTCCTACCTTTCCTTATCCATATCTATTTACATTTAAATCATCCCATTCACCAAAAAACAAAGTTAAAAACACATATTCTTAAAGAAACCCGACAAACTAAAACAAAATATAATTTCATTAACCTATTGATTTAAGAAAAATAAATTCTTCAAATGGCAATAAATTGAAATTAAATCTAATTTTTTAGATGAAGAGCACAATATTTGATAAAATCAACTTTATTTTATTGACCTGATTTACTCAGACCTTTAAGTTATCTATCACAACAAAATAAATGTAAATAATAATTTACATCATAATTTCTTTTTTATTTAGTCAATATCTTTCAGTTACAGGGAATTTTTATGCAGACTTCATCCCGCAGGCTCCCCTTTTATCGTGTGTTATATATCCAAGTTATTATCGCTATCATTCTTGGCATTTTACTGGGTCATTTTTATCCTGATATAGGTGAATCTTTTAAACCTCTTGGTGATGGATTTATCAAAATTGTAAAAATGATCATCGCACCTGTTATCTTCTTAACGGTAGTAACAGGCATTGCAGGTATGAACAATATGAAAACAGTGGGGAAAGTAGCAGGTAAATCGATGATTTACTTTCTTACATTCTCTACTATCGCCCTGATTATTGGACTCATAACGGCTAATATTATTCGTCCTGGTGATGGTTTAAACATCTCTCCTGAATCATTAGACAGTAGTCGAGTAGAAATGTATGTCACTCAGGCACATAGCTCTTCTCTTGTTGATTTTTTTATGAATATTATTCCTGATACTATTGTTAGCCCATTAGTTAACGGTAATATCTTACAAGTGCTGTTTGTGTCTGTAGTTTTTGGCTTAGCATTAGCATCAACAGGATCACGAGGTGAGCCTGTATTAAAATTCTTACAGCATCTTTGCGATCCGGTCTTTAAGATGGTTGGTATGCTAATGAAGTTAGCGCCGATTGGTGCTTTTGGTGCTATGGCTTTTACTATAGGTAAATACGGCATTTCTTCCATTGGTAATTTAATGTTGTTGGTAATTACTTTTTATTTAACAGCATTGCTTTTTGTGTTAGTGGTTTTGGGTGCCGTTGCTAAATATAATGGTTTTTCTATCCTCTCTTTAATTAAATATATAAAAGATGAGCTCTGGCTTGTATTAGGCACTTCTTCATCTGAAGCTGCATTACCCACATTAATGAGTAAAATGGAGAGTCTTGGCTGTAAAAAATCAGTCGTCGGTTTAGTTATTCCTACGGGTTATTCCTTTAATTTAGATGGCACTAATATCTATATGACCATGGCTGCATTATTTATCGCTCAAGCAACAGGCGTTGATTTGTCGTTAACAGAACAAATTACATTACTCTTTGTTGCTATGATTAGTTCCAAAGGCGCCGCAGGTGTAACAGGAGCGGGCTTTATTACCTTAGCAGCAACGCTATCCGTTGTACCAAGTGTTCCCGTTGCAGGTATGGCGTTGATTCTGGGTATTGACCGCTTTATGTCGGAATGTCGCGCATTAACTAATCTTGTTGGCAATGCTTGTGCTTGTATCGTGGTTGCTCGCTGGGAAAATGCATTAGATAAAGAGAGAATGAATGATGTTTTTAGTGGAAATATATCAATAGAAACCAAGCTAGATACTGATTTAATATCAGATAAATGAAAAAACACACTATATAAAATCATATGAGTAATAATTTTTATATTTATTAATAAAACACAAAATAAAAAGAGAGTATTTAAGTACTCTCTTTTTATTAAATAATCTTAGTATATTTCTTCAATGATTTAATAAAGTGAAATTTAAATCAAAAACTTAAATATCAGTAATAATTTCATTCTGTGGTAATCTTGATTTTGGTAAATTGTAGTTAAAATCATCTTCTTCTTTATAACCTAATGCCACAATAGCCACAGCATGAAGCCCTTTATCATTTAAAGAAAATGTTGAATCTATTTTTGATAGGTCAAAGCCTTCCATTGGAAGAGCATCTATTCCTAACGTTGCAGCCCCTAGTAACAAAGACCCCATATTTAAATAAACTTGTTTCTCTATCCAATGGGATAAATCATCAAGTTGTTTTTCATGTAAATTAACAAAAAATGATCGGGCGAGTTTATTCTGCTCTTTGAATTCTGTTGTAGAATATCTTCCCGCTTTATCTTCTAATTCAAGCAAATGAGAGAGATATCCTTCAGATAACGTATTTTTTGCACACATAACCACAACATGTGAAGCACTTAATATTTTCTCTTTATTAAATTCATATCCACCTTCGGTAGATCCTGCAATTTTCAGCTTCGCATCATCAGTTTTCGCTATGATAAAGTGCCATGGTTGAGTATTCACACTTGATGGACTTAGCTGCAGCAACGCTTTTATCTGTTCTAATTCTTGCTCAGGGATCACTTTATTTTTATCAAAATGTTTTGTCGCATAACGAGTTTTTAATACTTCTAATAAATTCATTTATTACACCATTTTCAAATAAGCCACTTGTATTACGTCTATTTTAATAATAATTTACTATCTGGCAAGTACGCACAATTTATGTATATAGGATACAAATGGATACTGTAAAAAAGAATAGATATAACGACTACACCTATGACGGATGCCCCGTTGAAGCATCTTTAGAACTAATGGGCGGTAAAGGAAAAGGCATGATCCTTTACCATTTACAGGGAAAAACATTGCGATTTAATGAGTTAAAAAGAAAGCTTATTTCAATCACGCCAAGAATGCTGACTAAGCAATTACGTGAACTTGAATCTGATGGGCTTATTGAACGTAAAGTGTATGCGGAAATTCCACCTAAAGTTGAATATAAACTAACTGAAGACGGAGAATCACTCTCTCACGTTTTAGCTGCACTAAAAAACTGGGGAGAAGAACGTGCGATCCCTATATTAAAAAAATCAACGAATAGAAAATAATAACCTTCGAATAATGTCGTTGTGAATGATTGCCTTTGAAATTTGGATAATAAAAAAGGCACTTATATCAAGCACCTTTTATTTGTCATATTTCAATTAATATAACCTAATATTTAATTTTACTTATTCCATCCACTCTGTATGGAATACGCCATCTTTATCAGTACGTTTATAAGTATGCGCACCAAAGTAGTCACGTTGAGCTTGGATTAAGTTTGCTGGTAACACTTCTGCACGATAGCTATCGTAGTAAGAAATCGCCGCAGAGAATGTTGGAGTTGGAATACCTGCTTGTACGCCATAACAAACAACATCACGCAGAGCTTGTTGGTACTCATCAGCAATATTTTTAAAGTAAGGTGCTAACAGCAGATTTGCAATGCTTGCATCTCCATTATAAGCATCTGTGATTTTTTGCAGGAATTGAGCACGAATAATACATCCTGCGCGGAAAATCTTCGCGATTTCTCCGTAGTTTAAATCCCAGTTATATTCGTCAGATGAGGCTTTCAGTTGTTGAAAACCCTGCGCATAAGAAACAATTTTACCTAAATACAGTGCGCGACGAACATTTTCAATAAAGGCTTTTTTATCACCAGAGAACGCTTTAGGTGTTGGGCCTGATAATACTTTAGAGGCTGCAACGCGTTGATCTTTTAATGAAGAGATATAACGTGCAAATACAGATTCAGTAATTAGGGTCACGGGGACACCTAAATCTAAAGAACTTTGGCTAGTCCATTTACCAGTGCCTTTGTTTGCCGCTTCATCAAGAATAACATCAACAAGGTATTTACCGTCTTCGTCTTTTTTACGGAAGATATCCGCGGTGATCTCAATCAAGTAGCTACTTAATTCACCTTTATTCCACTCAGTGAAGGTTTCTGCTAATTCTTCGTTAGTCAGACCTAAAGAGTGTTTTAAAACGGAATACGCTTCTGCAATCAGTTGCATATCACCGTATTCGATGCCGTTGTGTACCATTTTTACATAGTGGCCTGCGCCATCAGCACCGATATACGTCACACAAGGTTCACCTTCGGCAACGGCAGCAATTTTTTCAAGGATTGGTGCCACTAATTCGTAAGCTTCTTTCTGTCCGCCAGGCATAATTGAAGGGCCTTTTAATGCGCCTTCTTCACCACCTGAAACACCAGTACCAATGAAATTAAAGCCTTGAGCTGATAATTCACGATTACGACGAATGGTATCTTTAAAGAAAGTATTCCCGCCATCAATAAGGATATCGCCTTTATCTAAATGCGGTGTCAATGCAGCAATTGTTTTATCCGTTGCTTCACCCGCTTTTACCATTAATAAAATGCGACGCGGTTTTTCTAACGAATCAACAAACTCTTCAATAGAATAATTCGGAACCAGTTTTTTGCCTGGGTTTTCAGCGATAACATCGTTGGTTTTATCGCTTGAGCGGTTGTAGATAGAGACAGAATAACCGCGACTTTCAATATTTAGCGCAAGGTTACGTCCCATTACTGCCATACCAACCACGCCGATTTGCTGTTTTGACATGAAAATAACTCCCGTCTGAAAATAAACCTGCCAGTATCAATGTACTGACAATTTGTTAACCTGATCACATAGTAACGCACTCTCCCATTTGGTGGTAGTTATTGATGTCATTGGTGTCACAATCTTTTCGACAAAATAAAATTATTCTCCCGATATCGATAATAAATTATTGAAAAATTCCTTCAAATTGCTCATTATTCCCAAGTCGGCATAAGCCGTCTTTATAGAAGGTAAAACAAACTGTATGGAATGGATCTTAGATCCGACGATATGGGTAGGACTCTCCACCCTAATTGTTCTCGAAATCGTACTTGGTATCGATAACCTTGTTTTCATTGCTATTCTGGCAGATAAACTTCCTGCAAAACTAAGAGACAAAGCGCGTATAACGGGCTTATTGTGTGCCTTAGTGATGCGAGTTGTGTTGTTATTCAGCCTTTCTTGGCTTATCACCCTGACAAAACCTATTATCACACTGTTTGATCATCCTTTCAGTGCAAGAGACTTAATTATGCTTGTCGGGGGGATATTCTTGCTGTTCAAAGCCACAATGGAGCTTAATGAACGGCTAGAAGGCAAAGACCATGGTGAGGGAAAACAACGTAAAACGACACGCTTTTGGTCTGTCGTTGCGCAAATTATCGTGCTGGATGCGGTGTTCTCGCTTGACTCGGTAATAACCGCTGTGGGTATGGTTGACCATTTAGGTGTCATGATTGCGGCTGTCACTATTGCAATGTTCTTGATGATCCTTGCAAGTAAGCCACTGACAAACTTTGTCAATAATCACCCAACGATTGTTATTTTGTGTTTAAGCTTCTTACTAATGATAGGTTTCGCGCTTGTTGCCGAAGGCTTTGGCTACGCCATTCCGAAAGGTTATCTGTATGCGGCAATTGGTTTCTCTATCATGATAGAAGTCTTTAACCAGCTTGCACAATTTAACCGCCGTCGTTTCTTATCTGCCTCTCGTTCTTTACGTGAACGTACAGCAGAAGCGGTATTACGCATTATTAATGGCAAGCCCGAATCTTCTGAGTTAGATCCCCATACTTCTAACTTAGTTTCTAATGCAGAAGAAGCATTCGATCCTCAAGAACGTCAAATGATTGTGCGTGTGCTTGGTTTAAGTCAGCGTAACGTTAACAGTATCATGACTTCACGCCATGATGTTGAATACATCGATTTAAACGCAACACAAGATGATATCCGCCAATTATTAGAAAAGGATCCCCACTCACGTCTTGTCATTACCGATGAACAGCACAGTGATGAACCAGTAGGTGTTGTGAATGTGATTCAATTATTGAATCAACAACTACGTAATGAACCTCTAAATTTACGTTTGTTAGTAACACAACCGCTGATATTCCCTGAAGGTTTATCATTGCTACAAGCATTAGAACAGTTCCGTAGTGCCCATACTCACTTTGCTTTTGTTGTAGATGAGTTTGGCTCTGTTGAAGGTATTGTGACGTTAACAGACGTAATGGAAACGATTGCAGGTAACTTACCTGTGAGTTCTGAAGAAAACGATTCTCGTCACGACTTAGTTCAAAATGAAGACGGTTCATGGACTGTTAATGGCTTTACACCACTTGAAGACTTAGTGCTTTATATTCCAATCAAATTGGATGAAAAACGTGAGTATGAAACCTTAGCAGGTTTATTAATGGAGCATTTACAACGTGTTCCAACTGTCGGTGAGAAGATCATTATTGATGGCATTGAATTTGAGCCGTTAGAAGTGAACAACCATCGAATTAATAAAGTTCGAATTGTGGAACCTACACCGGAAGACGAAGAAAACGTGGACGAAGCGTAATCCCTGTCAAATAGTAAAATATCCGCCTTTAAGGCGGATATTTTTTATCTGGAGATAGTCTCTACTGGAAAATATATGCATACCAATGTCTGGGTTAAAATCGTCTGGTTAACCTCTGCTGAAGGGGGAAGACAATCACCACCGCCTTTAGCTGGTTTTTATTATCCAACTACTCAACTGCCTTATGAGCCAAATAGTTGGAGTCTTGCCATTAAAATCACTCACACAAAACAAGAGTCTGAACATTGGATAAGTGAGGGCAATATGCAGTTTTTAGTTGAACATGCCCCTCATCATTTATTAAAAGAATTAGAAAAATTTGAAATTTATGAAGGTCCTAAAAAAGTCGCAAATGCTTTTATTCAGTTTAAATAATTATTTTTATACAATTTTTCTTAAACAAATAAAAAAACGGGCTTTGATAACAGTTTGAGCTATTCGAAATAAGCAATCATTGAATTAATAAAATTCATATCGTTGAGCGGAAAACTAATAAAAATGTTGATGAAATACAATATAGATGATTTTTAATAAAATGCTTTCCAGAGATCTTTAGGATTCGTTTTTTCATTTAAGATATAAGGATCATTAGGGTCTATTTTGCACTGCTCTTCTACTTCCTCTGGCCAAATAGGATGGCGACTGGTTAAGATTGCAATATAACGCGGGATACTGATAATAAAGATAAGTGGAAACATTAATAACATCAGGATCTTAAATAGTCCTTTAAATAAAGTACATATATAAAAAAAGGTAAAACCATAACTCTCTTTTTTATTAGCTATAGGTAAACAAAATTCGACTTGTTGAATAATATTCTCAGGTCCTTCTTCCATATAGCGTCGAATAAATTCCCAATGATGTTGCAATAATGCTGGATTACCTGTGGAGGCAGGAAGACAAAACGTATCAATTACCGTTTTATTATCATCTGCAAGTACATGACCACTAATATAATAATCAGCACTTATATTTTTCACATAATTAAGTCCTGTAGTAAAAAACACCTTTTCCCAAGGCACTGAAATAATAGAACCGTCAGTGCGAAAGGCATAAACCATCTGATTTTTTCGATCAAAGCGTAAAGGATAATGTGTCCATGTAAACCATTCTGTTTTCAGTAAATAGAACATAAAGGATCCCATTCCAATAAGTGGAAGAATCATAAAAAGAGTAAATATTAAATCTTTTTTAGATAATTGATTGGAGAAAATAAGATCTGTTGTAAATAATAATATACCACCTAAACACATTATGGTTCCAAAAGCACCTATAAAACTAAAAATACCTTTTGAAGAATAATATTTATCCACCATTTCTAGATAATGAGAATTTATTGCGATCACTTTTACATCTGGAATTAACTCTTCATTTTCTAAATCAATACGATTATTTTGGTCCAATTTACCAGCTATTTCTTCGTTATTTAATGGGCGATTAAGCTTAAATTTTTGTAGTAATCCATAAGAGTCCATTTTAATTATCTCTTTATTTGTTTAAATTTTTAATCTAAAAAGATCTTTTCCGGTAAAATAAAATTGCGTAGTTGCAAAAGTGCGATTGGACCCTCGCCCATTTCGGTTCTTAAGGTGTAATTGAGTGACTGGCCATTTAAGGTTTTCCAACTGACAGAGTAACTGCTGGTGCTGCCGGCATAAGGGACAATTTGGGCATCTTCCAATAACCGAATGATGCCCCAGACGCCACGATAATCACCATAAATACGTGTGCCTGTCTTGGTGGTGATCCAACTGAGTGATGCACCTGAGGCAACGGTATCCGCTGGCCAAACAAAGCGTTGCCATTGCGGTTGTTGGTTATCGTAGATCAGTGATTGTCTATCAATCATTAAATGGGTTTGCATAATGTCGGGTGATGTCCCCGGACGTAATTCAAAGTAAAGACGCGCTTCACCATTTGCAAAAACCACATCGCCTAGATAGCTTAATTTATCTAAGGCTTTTAAGAACTCAGGGTTAAAGGTTAAGCCTTGTGCGTTAGTCGTATCAGGTACCCAATGCGTTCCTTCTTTGCGTAAAACGCCGTTTAGGTGAGTCTCAAGAA